>JBDHBX010000012.1:0-91468 GCA_039592335.1 Gemmatimonadota bacterium
CACGAAGATGACCATTCAGTTGATCACGCCGATCGCGATGGAGGAGGGCTTGCGCTTCGCGATTCGGGAGGGCGGCCGCACCGTCGGCGCCGGCGTGGTCACCAAGATCCTGGAGTAGACGGCCGGAGGCCAGCATGGCAGGACAAATCCGGATCCGCTTGAAGGCGTTCGACCACGTGGTCCTGGATCAGGCCGCGGCCGACATCGTGCGTACGGTTGAGAAGACCGGCGCGGCGGTCTCGGGCCCGATCCCGCTGCCGACGAAGACGTCGCGCTGGACCGTGTTGCGAAGCCCGCATGTGGACAAGAAGAGTCGCGAGCAGTTCGAGCTCAAGACGCACAAGCGCCTGATCGAGATTCTCGATTCGCGGGCGCAGACGGTGGACGCTCTGACGAAGCTGGATCTGCCGGCGGGTGTGGACGTCGAGATCAAGGTCGAGTGACGATGAATGGACTGATCGGCCGCAAGCTGGGCATGGCCCGGATCTTCAGTGACGAGGGGGACGCGGTTCCCGTTACGGTGATCGAGGCCGGCCCGTGCCCCGTCCTGCAGGTGAAGGACGCGACGGGACAGTCGCGGGCTGTGCAGCTCGGCTTCGGCGCGCGCAAAGCGAAGCGCACGAGCAAGGCCCTCGCGGGCCACACGGCGACGGCGGGGGTGGAGGCCGCGCCGCGGGTGCTGCGGGACTTCCCGCTCCCCGAGGCGGAGGGTGAGGCTCCCAAGCCCGGCGATGTGGTCACGGTCGAGATCTTCCAGGCCGGTGACACCGTCAAGGTGACGGGCACGACCAAGGGCCGAGGCTTCCAGGGCGTGGTGAAGCGCTACGGCTTCCGCGGCGGTCCGGCGTCGCACGGCAGCACCCGCCGTCGTCGGCCGGGGAGTATGGGACCGGGCACCGATCCGTCCCGTGTGATCAAGGGCAAGAAGCTGCCGGGTCAGTATGGTGCGACCCGGCACACCGAATTGGGGCTCAAGGTGGTCCGGGTCGACGCCGAGCGGAACCTGCTGTTCATTCGCGGCGCGGTGCCGGGTCCGACCCGAGGCATCCTGCAGGTGCGCAAACAGGGAGGCCGGAGCCGCTATGCTTGAGGCGCAGCTCTATACGGCGGAAGCGAAGCAGAAGGGGAGCTACGCGCTGCCCGAGGAATTCGACGGCACGGTCAATCGGGCGGTGTTGTACCATGCGGTACGCGCTCACCGGAACAACCTGCGCCAGGGCACGCACTCCACCAAGACCCGGGCCGAGGTCTCGGGCGGCAGCCGCAAGCCGTGGCGTCAGAAGGGCACCGGTCGGGCCCGCCAGGGCACGACCCGCGCCGCGCAGTGGACCGGTGGTGGTGTGGTGTTCGGGCCGCGGCCCCGGAGCTACCAGACCGACCTCCCGCGCAAGGTGAAGCGGATGGCGCGGCAGTCGGCGCTCAATGCCCGGGCCAACGAAGGGGCGATCCACGTCATCGAGGCGCTCGAGTTCGAGGAGCCAAAGACCCGACGGATGATCGACCTGCTCGACAAGCTCGGACTGGCCGGTGGCAAGGTCCTGGTGCTCACCACGGAGGCGCGGCCCGAGGTGTACTTGTCGGGGCGCAACCTCCGTACCGTGCACGTCACGCGGTATGCGGATGCCTCGCCGTACGAGATCCTCTGGTCCGACGCGGTCGTGGTGGAGCAGGCCGCCATCGGTGGCCACGCCGTCAAGGGCAAGGCTGTCAAGACGGCCGGTCGAGCGACGCGGGCCCAGCGGGCAACGGAGGGCACCGCCGAGAAGAAGGCGGTTGGCCGGGCGGCGTCCAAGAAGCGGGCCACTGCCAAGAAATCCACCAGTAAGACAAAGTCGTCGGCGAAGAAGGCCAAGACGACGAAGAAGAAAGGATAGCGGCCGTGCCTGATCGCTATCACGCAGTGGTTCGTCCCGTGGTAACGGAGAAGTCGTCAGCGGTGTACGGCGAGCGATTGGAGTACACGTTCGAGGTGCACCCCAAGGCGACGAAGCACGACATTCGCGACGCGATCGAGTCCCTGTTCGACGTCACCGTGACGAAGGTTCGCACGCTCCAGCAGCCAGCGAAGCGCCGCACTCGCGGACGCACCGAAGGTCGGCGGAAGCGCTGGAAGAAGGCCTACGTGCGACTGAGAGACGGCGACTCGATCGAGATCTTCGAGGGCTAGAGCGATGGGCATTCGACAGTTCCGGCCGATCAGCCCCGGCACCCGGTTCCGCTCGGTCTCCGATTTCGCGGAGGTCACGAGCGGTGAGCCGGAGAAGTCGCTGCTCGAGCCGCTGAAGAAGCGGGGCGGGCGCAACAATCAGGGGCATCAGACGGCGCGGCACCGCGGGGGCGGCCACAAGCGGCGCTACCGTCGGATCGACTTCAAGCGCAACAAGCACGGCGTGCCGGGCAAGGTGGCGCAGATCGAGTACGATCCGAATCGATCGGCGCGTATCGCGCTGGTGGTCTACGCCGACGGCGAGAAGCGCTATATCGTCCACCCGCGCGGGCTGCGGGTGGGCGATGCGGTGGTTGCGGGCCCGGGCAGCGACATCCGTACGGGCAACGCGCTGCCGCTGTCCGAGATCCCCCTCGGTACCACGGTGCACTGCATCGAGCTCAAGCGCGGCAAGGGTGCGCAGCTCTGCCGCTCGGCTGGTACGGGCGCGCAGGTCATGGCGAAGGAAGGTCACAACGTGGCGCTCCGGCTGCGCAGTGGCGAGGTGCGGATGGTGCGGGCCGAGTGCGTCGCTACGATCGGCGAAGTGGGCAACGCCGAGCACGAGTTGGCGAAAGTCGGCAAGGCCGGCAAGACCCGCTGGATGGGCCGACGGCCCAAGGTGCGCGGTGTTGCCATGAACCCGGTCGATCACCCGCTGGGTGGCGGTGAGGGCAAGGCGTCGGGCGGCCGTCCCCCGGTCTCGCCGTGGGGCAAGCCCGAGGGCAAGAAGACACGCAAGAAGAAGAAGGCGAGCACCAAGCTCATCCTGCGCGGTCGCAAGCGCGGGAAGGCAACGAAGTAGGACGGGAATCGCATGTCGAGAAGCATCAAGAAGGGACCGTACGTCGCGGAGTCGCTGGTTGCGAGAATCCGTGCACTCAACGAGACGAACGAAAAGCGGGTCATCAAGACCTGGTCTCGGGCGTCCACCATTACGCCGGACTTCGTGGGCCACACGGTCGCGGTCCACAACGGCAACAAGTTCATCCCCGTGTATGTCACGGAGAACATGGTGGGCCACAAGCTCGGCGAGTTCGCACCAACGCGCCTGTTCCGTGGCCACAGCGGCAAGCTGGCGGCGGACAAGAAGGCCGCACCGGCGTCGTAAGGAGAGTCGACGATGGCAGGCAGGGCGATTCAGCGCTGGGTCCGTCAATCCCCACGGAAGATGCGGCTGGTGATTGACACGATCCGCGGGAAGGACGTCAACGAGGCGTACGCGTTGCTCAAGTTCTCGAAGAAGCACGCGGCCCAGCAGATCGAGAAGGTGCTACGGTCAGCCGTGGCGAATGCGGAGCAGGATGCGATCCGCAACAACGAGGCCTTCGACGTGGATCAACTCGTCGTGGATTATGCGGTCGTCAACGAGGGCACCACGCTGTGGCGCTTCCGTGCCGCGGCCATGGGCCGGGCGGCCCCGATCCGGAAGCGGACGAGCCACGTGGAGATTCGGGTCCAGGCGAGGGAGGAGAGAGCGTAGTGGGTCAGAAAACCCATCCCTACGGGTTCCGGCTCGGCATCGTCAAGCCGTGGCGCTCCCGCTGGTACGCTGGGAGCGAGTTCCCGGCTCTGCTCAAAGAGGACGAGCTGATCCGGAGATACTTGAAGACGCGGCTGTCGCACGCCGCGGTCTCCGACGTGCACATCGAGCGGAAACCCGGGAAAGTAACGGTCACGGTCTTTACCGGGCGTCCCGGGGTCGTGATCGGGAAGCGCGGCGCCGAGGTGGACAAGTTGCGCGACGAGCTGGCCCAGCTCACGGGGAACGAGGTGGGCATCAACGTCGAGGAGATCAAGCGGCCGGAGCTCGACGCCCAGTTGGTGGCCGACAACGTGGCTCACCAGCTGCAGCAGCGCGTGTCCTTCCGCCGGGCGATGAAGCGCGTGCTCCAGAGCGCGATGCGCATGGGCGCCCAGGGCATCAAGGTCAAGACCTCCGGGCGCCTCGGCGGAGCCGAGATTGCGCGGACCGAAGGTTATCACGAGGGCCGCGTGCCGCTGCACACGCTGCGCGCGGACGTCGACTATGGTGTGGCGACGGCCAAGACCACGTACGGCGCCATTGGGATCAAGGTGTGGATCTTCAAGGGTGAAGTGATGGAAGATGGCCACGGCCGCACATACAGCACGGGAGCATAGCGGATGCTGGCGCCGAAGCGAGTGAAGTACCGCAAGCAGATGAAGGGCCGCACCAGAGGCCACGCGACCCGTGGGAATACCGTCGCGTTCGGGCAGTACGGCCTGATGACCCTCGATCCGGGCTGGATCAGCAGCCGGCAGATAGAGGCGGCACGCGTTGCGATGACGCGTGAAATGAAGCGTGGCGGCAAGATCTGGATCCGGATCTTCCCGGACAAGCCGATCACCAAGAAGCCGGCCGAAACCCGGATGGGGAAGGGGAAGGGCAATCCCGAAGCGTGGGTCGCGGTCGTAAAGCCCGGCAGAGTGCTGTTCGAGGCGGAGGGCATTCCGGTCGATGTGGCCCGGCGGGCGTTCCGGCTGGCGGCGGCCAAGCTGCCGCTGAACACGCGCTTCATATCGCGCGAGGAAAGCTAGACCCATGGCACTGAAAGACGCCGAGCAGAAGCCGTTGACAGGGGTGCAGCTCCGCGAGCTCAGCACCGAGGACCTCCAGGTGGAGCTGCAGCAACTCAAGGACGCGCGGTTCCGTCTCAAGTTCCGGTCCGCCACAGAGGCGATCGACAATCCGAGTCAGTTTCAGGTCTTGCGTCGCAACATAGCGCGGATCGAGACGGTGCTTCGCGAAAGGAAGCAGTCATGAGTCAGGAAGCCAGCGCGCGACCGCGGCGCAAGATGCGCACAGGCATCGTGGTCAGCGACAAGATGACTGACACGGTGGTAGTGGAGCTCACCCGCCAGTTCGCGCATCCGCTGTATGGCAAACGGCTCACGCGGACGAAGCGGGTCAAAGCGCACGACAAGCAGGGGGCACACACCGGTGACACGGTGCGAATCCTCGAGACGCGCCCCGTGTCGAAGACCAAGCGGTGGCGCGTCGTCGAGATCGTGAACCGGGCTGAGTAAGTGAGGGCGACGTGATTCAGCAAGAGTCGATCGTCAGGATCGCCGACAACTCCGGCGCACGCCGCGCGCTCGTCATTCGGGTGCTCGGCGGCAGCCGGCGGAGGTACGCCCGGGTCGGCGACGTGGTGGTTGTGGCGATCAAGGACGCGCTGCCGAACAGCCAGGTGAAGAAGGGTGAGGTCGCCAAAGCGGTCGTGGTGCGCACGGCGAAGGAGACCCGACGCCGCGATGGGAGCTACATCCGGTTCGACGAGAACGCGGCGGTGCTCATCAATGATGCCGGTGAGCCCAGGGCGACCCGAATCTTCGGGCCCGTCGGCCGAGAGCTGCGCGAGAAGCGGTTCATGAAGATCGTCTCACTCGCGCCCGAGGTGCTGTGATGAAACCGCTGGTTCACAAGAAGTCCAGGCGGAAGAACAAGCAGGAGTCCACGCCGGTGCGCCACAAGATGCGCGTTACCAGGGGTGATCGCGTGCGCGTAATCCGCGGCGAGGAGCGCGGGACCGAGGGGACGGTCATCCGGGTGCTGCCGAAGCAGAACCGGGTGGTCGTGGAGGGCGTGAACGTCGTCACCAAGCATCGGAAGGCGACGCAGACGGGAGAGGAAGGCGGGATCATCAAGTTCCCCGCGCCGATCCACGTGTCAAACGTCATGCTGTTGGACCCGAAATCCGGCGACCCGACGCGGGTCAGGCGCAAGAAAGACCAGGATGGGACGGTGGAGCGGCTGAGCGTGAAGTCGGGCCAGCCGATCCCGAGGAGCCGCTAGAGTCATGGCGAAGACGGAACAAGCGGTGCAGGAAGCGCCCGCGCCGGCACCCCGGCTGCGGGGGCATTACCAGGAGCGAGTCCGGCCAAAGCTCCTGCAGGAGTTCGGTTTCGACAACATTCACGAACTCCCGCGGTTGGAGAAGATCGTGCTCAACGTCGGGATCGGTGAGGCGCCCAAGAACCCCAAGATCCTGGACACCATCGTCGAGGAGCTTGGGGCCATCACGGGCCAGCGCCCGGTCATCACGCGGGCGCGGAAGGCCATCTCGAATTTCTCACTGCGGGCAGGCATGCCCATCGGCGTGCGTGTGACGTTACGCGGTACGCGGATGTACGAGTTCCTCGATCGATTCATCAACGTGGCGGTGCCGCGGATTCGCGACTTCCGCGGCTTCCCCACGCGGTCGTTCGACGGACGCGGGAACTATACGGTCGGGATCCGTGAGCAAATGGTGTTCCCCGAGATCGACTACGACAAGGTAGAGAAGATCCACGGGATGGACATCACGTTCGTCACGACGGCGGGTCGGGACGACGTGGGAATGGCCCTGCTGCGGGAGATGGGAATGCCGTTCCGTGGCGAGACGCCCGTTCAGATCGGCTAGGAGGGAGTTCTCCGGTATGGCGAAGAAGTGCCTGGTAGAGAAGTCGAAGCGGAAGCCCAAGTTCAAGGTCCGCGCGTATCACCGCTGCCAGCGATGCGGGCGCGCGCGGGCGTACACGCGAAAGTTTGGACTGTGCCGTATCTGCTTCAGGGAACTGGCGCTTCGGGGCGAGGTCCCCGGGGTGCGGAAGGCGAGTTGGTGAGATGACTGACCCCGTAGCCGACATGCTGACCCGGATCCGGAACGCCTGCCAGGCGGGTCACCGGAGGGTCGACATGCCGGTCTCGAAGTTCAAGGCCGAGATCGCACGCCTGCTGCGCGACAACCACTTCATTCAGGACTTCGCGGTGCTGGATGATGGGCGTCACGGGCTGCTGCGGATCTATCTCAAGTACCACAAGGATCGTCCGGTCATTCACGAGGTGCAGCGAGTGTCAAAGCCGGGGCTGCGTCGCTACGTGCGCGCTCGGGAGATTCCTCGTGTGAAGAACGGTCTGGGAATGGCGATCCTGTCTACTCCTCGTGGAGTGATGAGTGACCGCGATGCACGGCGCGCCCGCGTGGGTGGCGAGCTCGTCGCGGTGCTCTGGTAGGGGGAACGATGTCGCGAGTCGGCAAGAGGCCGGTGCCGGTGCCCAAGGGGGTGACGGTGACGATCGAGGGTCATGATGTCACCGTGAAGGGCCCCAAGGGAGAGCTCAAGCGGACCTTGCATCCGGAGATGCAGGTCAAGCAGGAAGACGGGGAGCTGCGCGTCGAGCGGCCGTCCGAGGTCGGCCGGCACAAGGCATTGCACGGCCTCACGCGGACGCTCCTGAACAACATGGTACTGGGGGTCGTCGAGGGGTTCTCCAAGCAGCTGGAGATCCAGGGTGTGGGATACAAGGCCGAGTCGATCTCGGGCGGTATTCGCCTGGTGGTGGGCTATTCGCACCCGGTGGAGTACGAGGCACCGGACGGTGTCAAGATTCTGGTCGAGAACCCCACCAACGTGAAGGTCGAGGGGATCGACAAGGAGCTGGTCGGCCATGTGGCGGCCGAGCTGCGGCGCGTCCGGCCTCCGGAGCCGTACAAGGGGAAGGGCATCCGGTATGTGGGCGAGCATGTGCGCCGCAAGGCCGGGAAGACAGGAGCGAAGGCATGAGGGCGCCACGTAAGCCCAAGACGCGGGCGGAGCGCCGCTATCGGCGGCACCTGCGTGCCCGCAAGAAGATCTCGGGAACCGCAGAGCGGCCGCGGCTGGTGGTGTACCGCTCGCTCAAATACACCTACGCTCAGTTGGTGGACGACGACCGCGGCGCGACGCTGACGTCTGCCACCGAGCGCTCGGAAGGATACGAGCACGGCAAGGCGGGCAAGGTGGGCGCGGCGTTCGGCGTGGGCAAGTTGATTGCCAAGCGCGCCGGTGAGCTGGGCGTCAAGCGCGTGGTGTTCGACCGGGGTGGGTACCCCTACCATGGGCGCGTCAAGGCGGTGGCCGACGGCGCGCGCGACGGCGGATTGGAGTTCTAGGACGATGGCCCAAGAACGGCAACGTGGCGGTCAGCGCCACGAGCGCGAGTCGGATCTGATCGAGAACGTGATCAACATCAACCGTGTCGCCAAGGTGGTGAAGGGCGGCCGGCGGTTCTCGTTCACTGCCCTCGCTGCGGTGGGTGATGGCATTGGCAAGGTGGGCGTCGGCACGGGGAAGGCCAACGAAGTCTCCGAGGCGGTGCGCAAGGCTGTCGAGGCGGCGCGCCGCACCATGCAGGACGTGCCGCGGGAAGGCACCACCATTCCGCATGAGACGGTGGGGACCCACGGCGCTGGCCGGGTGCTGTTGAAGCCGGCGACGTCCGGAACCGGCATCATCGCCGGCGGGCCGGTGCGGTCGGTGCTGGAGTGTGCGGGTATCACCGACATCCTCACCAAGTCGCTGGGGTCGCCGAATCCGCTCAACATGGTGTGGGCCACGATGAACGGGCTCACGGGCCTGCTCACGGTGGAGTCGGTGGCGAGGCAGCGAGGCGTGGACCCGTCGGAGATCGACTATCGTCCGCGGCAGCGTCCGTCCGAGGAGGAGGCGGCGAATGCCTAAGAAGGCCGCAGGCTCCAAGACGACCGCCAAGAAGAAGACGGCCAGGAAGTCGGCGGCGCAGGCGGCCGCCAAGAAGTCGGCGGCGCAGACGGCCGCCAAGAAGCCGGCGACGAAGACGGCTGTCAAGAAGCCCGCGGCGAAGACCGCCGTCAAGAAGCCCGCGGCCCAGGCGGCCGCCACCCCGCCGGCGATGACGGGGCGGCTGCGGGTTCGGCAGGTGCGTTCGGGCATCGGGCACGCTGAGACCTATCGGCGCACGCTCCGGGCGCTCGGGCTGAAGCATCATCAGGACGAGACGACGGTCGCGGACAACCCCTCCGCGCGCGGGATGCTCGACAAGGTCCGCCATCTGGTGCGCGTGACCCCCGAGGAGGCGTGATGGCGAAGGTGAAGCAGAAGAAGGAAGCGCTCGGGCTGCACAACCTGCCGGCTCCGGAGGGCGCGCACAAAGAGCCCAAGCGCAAGGGGCGTGGGCAGGGCTCGGGACTCGGCAAGACTGCTGGTCGCGGGCACAAGGGGCAGCGATCGCGGGCGTCGGGCAACGTGCGGCCAGGCTTCGAGGGCGGTCAGATGCCGCTCACGCGCCGCGTGCCCAAGCGCGGCTTCACCAACCCGTTCCGGGTGCCGTCGCAGGCGGTCAACCTGCGAGACCTGGACCGGGTGACGGGCGAGACCGTTTCACCGGCGGTACTGGTGGAGCTCGGCCTCGTGGGCAAGGCGGCCGACCCCATCAAGATCCTGGGCACCGGTGAGGTGACTCGGGCCTTCGTGATTCAGGGCTGCGCGGTCTCCAAGGGCGCGCGCGCCAAGATCGAACAGGCGGGCGGGAGGATCGAGGACTAGGCGGATGGCGGCACCCCGCATTCCCAATCTGTTTGCCGTTCCCGAGCTGAAAGAGAAGCTCCTTTTCACGCTTCTCTGCCTCGCGGTGTATCGAGCCGGTGCGCACATCGCCACCCCCGGCGTGAACGTACAGGTACTGGCCGACTTCATCCGCAATCAGGGTGCTGGGACGTTCTTCGGGATGTACGACATGTTCGTGGGTGGGGGACTGTCCCGGGCGACGGTGTTTGCCCTGGGGATCATGCCCTACATCTCCGCCTCGATCATGTTCCAGCTGGCCGGCGCGGTCTTCCCCATGGTGGAGAAGCTCCAGAAGGAGGAGGAAGGCCGGAAGCGGATCACGCAGTGGACGCGCTACGTGACGGTCGTGCTGGCGGCGTTCCAGGCGTACGGGTTTGCGATCTTCGCCGAAGGACAGAACGCGGTGCTCGACCCGGGCATCGGCTTCCGCGCCACCACGATGATGACGCTGACTTCCGGTGCGGTGTTCATTATGTGGCTCGGTGAGCGGATTACCGAGCGCGGCATCGGGAATGGCATGAGCCTCATGATCTTCTTCTCGATCATGGAAGGCTTCCTGCCCGGCAGCTTCCGCACCCTGCAGTTCGTGCAGACGCGGGTCATCACGGCGCAGGCGCTCATCGCGCTGCTCCTCGTGATGGTCGGCGTGATCGCCGGGGTGATCGCGGTGACGGTCGCAGCGCGGCGCATCCCGATTCAAATCCCGCGCAAGGTGATGGGGCGTGGCCGCATCCGGGAGGGGCAGAAGACCTTCATTCCGATCCGGATCAACTCGGCGGGTGTGATGCCGATCATCTTCGCGCAGGCGATCATCATCGTGCCCGGAACCATCGCCACGTTCAGCAATCTGCCGGCGCTGCGGGCCATGTCGGAGATGTTCCGTCCGGGGTCGGGGGTGTATTACGCGAGCTACGCGCTGCTCATCATCTTCTTCACGTACTTCTACACGTCGATCATCTTCAACCCGCTGGACATCGCGGAAAACCTGAAGAAGCAGGGCGGCTTCATTCCCGGGGTGAAGCCCGGCGGCGCCACGGCGGACTACATCGACGAAGTGCTGACGCGGGTCACCCTGCCGGGGTCGATGTTCCTCACCACCATCGCCCTGCTGCCGTTCTTCATCTTCGACACGTTCGGCGTGCCCTTCCAGTTCGGCGGCACGGCGCTGCTGATCGTGGTCGGTGTGGCGCTGGACACGTGGATCCAGGTACAGCAGCACCTGCACCTGCGGCACTACGACGATTTCATGAAGCAGGGACGGGTGAAGTTCCGCGGCCGGCGGGGCCGCTACATGTAGGGTCAGGGCCGTATGAACATCATTCTCTTGGGCCCCCCGGGTTCCGGCAAAGGCACCCAGGGGGCTTTGCTGTCCGGACACACCGGACTGCCCCGCGTCTCCACCGGGGACCTGCTGCGCGATGCCGCGGAGCGGGATACCGCTCTGGGACGTGAGGCCAAGCAGTTCATGGACCAGGGGCTGCTCGTCCCCGATACGGTGATCCTCGGTTTGATCGAAGAGGTGCTGGTGTCGCCCGAGGCCGCAGGCGGCATCATCATGGATGGCTTCCCCCGCACGGTCGCGCAGGCTGAGGCCGTGGAGCAGCTGCTGGCCGACCGCCGGACCACTGTCGATCGCGTCGTCTGCATCGACGTGCCGGAGGACGAGCTGGTGCGCCGCATGATGGGACGGGCCAAGCGCGAAGGCCGTGACGACGACACTCCGGCGACGATCCGCCAGCGCTTCGCGGTCTACACGGAACAAACAGCGCCGCTGATCGCCTTTTACACGGAGCGTGGACTGCTGACCGACGTGTCGGGAATGGGCAGCATCGAGGAAATTGCCGGACGTGTCCAGGAGGCCGTGGGGCGATGATCACGATCAAGTCCGCTCGTGAGATCGAGACGATGGCGGCGGCCGGGAAGATCCTCGCCGACACGCTTGCGCTGGTCGTGAGCCATGTGGCGCCCGGGGTCACGACGGGGCAGCTGGACGAGGTGGCTGAGGACTTCATCCGGAGCCATCCGGGAGCGCGCCCCTCCTTCAAGGGCCTGTACGACTTCCCGGCATCCCTGTGCACCTCGATCAATCACGAGATCGTGCACGGCATCCCGTCGCAGGAGCGTGTGCTCGAGGACGAGGACATCGTCAGCATCGACTGCGGCGTGTGCCTGGAGGGCCTGCACGCCGATTCCGCCACCACTGCGGCCGTGGGCGACGTCGGCGAGGACGTGCAGCGCTTGCTGCGGGCCACCCAGGAGGCGCTGGGCGTGGGCCTCAAGCAGGCCGTTGCCGGCAATCACGTGGGCGACATCGGCCACGCCGTGCAAGCGGTCGCGGAAGGGGCTGGCTACAGCGTGGTGCGCGAGCTGGTGGGGCACGGGATAGGGACGAGCTTCCACGAGGAACCCCAGATTCCGAACTACGGCCGTCCCAAGCGGGGACCGCGCCTCCAGGTGGGCATGACCCTCGCCATCGAGCCGATGGTCAACATGGGGCGGCCCGAGATCCGCACGCTGGACGACAAGTGGACCGTGGTGACGCTGGACGGGTCGCTGTCGGCCCACTTCGAGCACACAGTGGTCATCGAGCCCGACGGCCCCCGGGTAATCACGACTGTGCCGGCCACCGCCCCGGCCTAGCGACGCGCGCCGCTACCCTCCCAGGATCGAGAGGAGCCAGGCGTGGATCGCCCGGTTGCCGGCCACGAATGCACCGTGCCGCACCACCGGCTCGTTCCCCTCGAGATCGGTCACCACCCCGCCGGCTTCCCTAACGATCAACGCACCGGCCGCGACGTCCCACGGTGCGAGATACAGCTCCCAGAAGCCGTCGAACCTGCCGAGCGCGAGATCGACGAAGTCGAGCGACGCGGCGCCGGCCCGACGGATCCCGCTGGTGTTCCGGAGGATGGTGGTGAATTGCTCGAGGTACTCCGGGAGCACGTCGAGCACCTTGAACGGGAATCCCGTGCCGATGAGGGCGTGGGCCGGCTCGGTCACCTGAGACACGTGCAGCCGGCGCTCGCCGCACCATGCGCCGCCGCCGGCCGAGGCGTGGTACAGCAGGTCGTGGCTCACGTCCAGGACGACCCCGGCGGCGAGCCCGCCGTCCACCATGGCCGCGATGCTCACGGCATATGCCGGGTACTCGTGCAAGTAGTTGGTGGTGCCGTCGAGCGGGTCCACGACCCATACGAGCCCCGAGCCGCCTGCGTCGGGGGTGAGCTCCTCGCCCAGGACCGTGGCGTAGGGCGCTCCGGCCAGCAGGGTCTCGCCGATGAGCGCTTCGCTGTCGCGATCCACCCGTGTCACGAAGTCGCTCACTCCCTTGAGCCCCCAGTCCGCGGGTTCGGTGGGGCGCTCGATGGTGCGAATGAACTCGGCGGCGCGCCGCGCCGCGGTGGTGGCGAGGTGCAGTAAGTCTCGATGCTGGTTCACCTTGCGGTCCCTTCACTCCAACCCTAGGTTGAGCGCGATGGCACGCGTTTTTTCGGGCATTCAGCCCTCCGGCGAGCTCCACATCGGCAACTATCTCGGGGCGGTCAAGAACTGGGTGGCGCTGCAGCATGACCACGATTGCTTCATCTGCATCGTGGACTACCACGCGATCACCCAGGACTACGAACCGGAGGAGCTCGAGGCACGCACCTTCGACATGGCGGTGAGCCTGCTCGCCGCCGGCATCGATCCCGAGAAGTGCGTGCTGTTCGTGCAATCGCACGTGCTGGAGCACACCGAACTGGCGTGGGTCTTCATGACCGTGACGCCGCTCGGTGAGCTCGAGCGGATGACCCAATTTAAGGACAAGTCGCAACGCCAAGAAAGCGTTCTCGCGGGCCTGCTCGACTATCCCGTGTTGCAGGCGGCCGACGTGCTGCTCTACAAGGCCGACACCGTTCCCGTGGGCGAGGATCAGGTGCAGCACATCGAGCTCATGCGGGAGATCGCCCGCAAGTGGAACGCGCGCTACGGCAGCGGCTTCTTCCCCGAGCCGGAATCGGCGCTCGTCGGAAAGGCCCGCCGCATCGTCGGACTCGATGGGGAAGCCAAGATGTCCAAGAGCCTGGGGAATACGATCGGCATCCTGGAGGAGCCCGAAGCGATCTGGCAGCGGCTGCGGCCGGCGGTAACCGACCCGGCGCGGGTGACCAAGAAGGACCCGGGCAACCCCGAGGTCTGCAACCTGTACGCGCTGCACCAGCTGTTCTCACCGCCCGAAACGGTGGAGGAGGTGGCCGCCAAGTGCCGCTCGGCTGGCTGGGGCTGCCTCGACTGCAAGCGCGTTCTCGCCGACAACGTCGCCGCTGAGTTCGCGCCGATGCGTGAGCGTGCCGCCGCCCTGCGCGCCGATCCAGATCGGGTGCGCGATCTGCTCGCCGACGGTGCCGATCGCGCCCGGGCGGTTGCGCAGGAGACGATGCGTGAGGTGCGGGAGCGGATGGGCCTTCTTCCTGGCAGAACGGTGGCGCCGGCGCGCACATGAACGACTTCTGGGTCGACCTCGCCCGCGATCTGCGGCTCGACCTGCTGGGCTCCCTCGCCATGGCGATCGTGCTCGGCGCGGCGGTGGGCCTGGAGCGGGAGTTGCGCGGCAAGGCTGCGGGCCTGCGCACGAACGTGCTGATCTGTGTCGGCTCCACGCTGTTCACCTGGCTTTCCATCGAGGTCGCGGGACCCTACGGGGATCCGGGCCGCATCGCCGCGCAGATCGTGACCGGCGTGGGCTTCATCGGCGCGGGCACGATCCTGCACAGCCGGGCGCACATCAGCGGCCTCACCAGCGCGGCCACCATCTGGCTCGTCGCCGCGATCGGGGTCGCGGTGGGGGCCGGGGCCGTCCTGGAGGCCACCGGTGCCACCCTCTTCGTGCTTCTCGTCCTTGGGTTGATGCGGCCGCTCGAGAGATACCTCACGAGCTACGGCGGCATCGTGCGGGTCACCGTGGAAGTGGAGCCCAGACCCGAGGCGGTGACCGACATCGAGCGCATCGTACGTGAGACCGGGCTCGAGGTGGCCGAGATCCGCTCCGAGCAGCGGGGCGACCGTCTGGTCGTGCACGTGGCGATGAGTGGTCCGGCCCGGCTTCACGATCAGGCGAAGCTCAAGCTGCTGCGCACGTCGGGCTCGCTCACGATCTCGGTCGAGGAGTGAGACGGGCGGTCGTCGACCTCGCCTCTTCCCGCCCGGTGTGGCGGGTGCCTGAGGAGTCGGTCGCGGCGATCCGGAAGGCGCTGGGCCGTGCGTGGGACGTCGTGAGCGTGGGCGCGCTCTCGGTGAGCGACGGCGATGGAGCGGCTGCTTCCGCCGAGGCGGTGGCTGCGGCCCGCGGAGCGGAGCTCTACTTCGGCTGGGGGGTGCCGGCCGGCGTGGCGAGCGCGGCCGCGGACACGCTGCGCTGGGCGCACACGGTGGCCGCGGGGGCGCGCGCCTCTCTCACACCCGAGCTGCTCGCCAGCGGCGCCGCGCTCACCAACTCCAAGGGCATCCACGCCGAGCCGCTGGCAGACTGGGCGCTCACGGCCGTTGCCTACTGCGTGCGGGGATTCCACTGGGCCGTGGCAGCGCAGGGCGAACGACGCTGGGGCAAGGACGAGTTCACCGACGGCACGGTACCGGTCAAGGACTTCGCGGAGACGCGGGTGGGAATCGTGGGCCTCGGCGGGATCGGACGAGCTGTGGCGAGGCGGTGCCACGCGGTGGGCATGGAAGTGCGAGGCACTCGGCGACGCCCGACGCGTCGCCGTCCGGCCGGCGTGGTATGGGTGGGCGGACCGGCCGATCTGGTCGACCTCGCCCGTCACAGTGATGTCCTGGTGCTGGCGGCGCCGCAGACGCGCGCAACTGATGGTGCGATCGACGCGACGGTGCTGGAGGCGCTGCCCCGCGGGGCGTTCGTGGTCAACCTGTCTCGTGGCGGCCTCCTAGACGAGGCGGCGCTGCTTGAGCAGCTTCAACAGGGGCAGCTAGCGGGGTGCGTGCTGGACGTGTTTGGGAAGGAGCCGTTACCGGCGGGGCACGCGTTGTGGGGCCATCCGCGGGTACTGGTCTTCCCGCACTCTGGAGCCGTCTCAACCGGCTTCTGGACCCGCGAGACGGCCCTGATCGTGGAGAACGTGCGGCGCTACCTGTGTGGGAAGCGCCTGAAGAATGTGGTAGATCCTCAAGTGGGTTACTAGGCATGGAGAATATCATCAAGGCGGCGGTGGAGCGCGGGGCGTCGGACGTCCACATCAAGGCGGGCGATGTGTTCCGGGCGCGCATCGACGGCAAGCTCGTTCCCCTCACGAAGCAGCGGCTCAGCCCCGAGCAGACCAAGGCGATCGCGGCCAAGCTGATTCCGCTCGAGGCGGACCGGAAGCGGATCGAACAGATCCGAGATTACGACTGCTCGTGGGGCGCGGCGGGGATCGGCCGCTTCAGGGTCAACATCCTGCGGCAACGGTCGTCGTTCATGGTGGTGATGCGGGTGATCCCGTTCGAGGTGCCGACGTTCCAGAAGTTGGGCCTGCCGACGGTGCTCGAGACGATCGCGGAACAGGAACGCGGCATGGTGTTGGTGACCGGCGTGACCGGGAGCGGCAAGAGCTCCACGATGGCGGCGCTCATCAATCACATCAATGCCAAGATGAACAAACACATCGTGACGCTGGAGAACCCGATCGAGTTCCTCCATCGCGATGCGAACTCGTCCGTGACGCAACGCGAGATCGGGCCGGACACGGAGAGCTTCAGGAGCGGACTGCGCGCGGCGATGCGGCAGGACCCGGACGTGATTCAGATCGGTGAGATGCGTGACGCCGAGACCATCGAAACGGCCATGAAGGCGGCGGAGACGGGGCACTTGCTCATCTCCACCCTCCATACGCCGGATCCGACGACGACCGTGGCCCGGATTGTCGCCATGTTTCCTCCCGAGGAGCAGGAAGTGGCGCGGGTGCGGCTCGCCGATTCGCTGCAGGCGGTCGTCTCCCAGCGGCTGTTGCCCCGGGCGGACGGCAAGGGGCGGGCCGCCGCGGTGGAGATCATGCTGTGCACCTCTGCGATCCGCGAACTCATCGCGGATCGGGCCCGGGTGGGCGAGATCAGGGACCACATCGAGGAAGGTCGCGACGAGCACGGTATGCAGACCTTCGACCAGCACCTGATGGACCTGGTCGTCGACGACACCGTGTCGTTCGAGACGGCGAGGGCAGCCGCGACCAATCCCGCCGACTTTGAGCGCAAGCGCAAGATGCTGGAGCGCGCCTCCGGCAAGGCGAAGAAGGAGGACGTCGAGGCGAACGTCGAGGAGGAAGACGGTGGCGGGAAGGGAAGGAAGAACAAGCAAGAAGAGGAAAGCTGACGACGATCGGCTTGGGAGACGAGTGCTCATGAAGCAGGACCGACCCAGCGGCCTACTGGTTCCGCTTACGACCCCGTTCGATCCAACCACTGGTGACGTCGCGCCGGTGGGCTTGCGCGAGAACGCTCGCGTCGTTCTCGAAGCCGGCGCCAACGGCCTCGTGGCCGCGGGCTCGACGGGAGAAGCCTCCCTGCTCTCGGAGGAGGAGTTCCGACAGGTGGTGGCCTGGCTCCGGGACGTGGTGCCCGGCGACCGCTGGCTCGTCGCGGGAACGGGGCGCGAATCGACGCGGGCGACGGTGGCGGCCTGCCACGCGGCAGCCGAGGAAGGGGCGGACGCCGTACTTGTGCGCACGCCGGCCTACTACGCGCCGGTCTTCACGACGCAGGGATTGATCGACCACTTCCGGCAGGTGGCCGACGCGTGCCCGGTGCCGGTCTTGCTGTACAACTTCCCCAAGCTCACCCACACCCCCATCACCGAGGCGGTCGCGGCGGCCTTGGCGGTGCACGAGAACATCTGGGGGATCAAGGATTCGACCGGCGATCTCAAGAACTTTGGGATGTACCACGACGTCGCACCCGGATGGGCGTTGTTCATGGGGACAGCGGAGAAGTACTACGCGGCTCTTGAAATGGACGCCGCGGGTGCCATCGCGGCCGCAGGCAACTACGCGGCTGCGGCCATCGTCGCCATCGGCACTGCCTTCGGTGCAGGGGACCGGGCCGGGGCTGGTGCGGTGCAGGAGGTCGTGGCGCCGCTTCATCGGGAGATTGTCGCGAAGCGCGGCATCCCCGGAATCAAGGCCGCCATGGACTTGGTGGGTCTCACCGGCGGGCCGGTGCGGTCCCCGCTCACCGATCTGGATGCCCGCGAGCGGGACCGCCTCGCGGGGCTGCTCCAGGAAGCTCACCTGACCGCGCACTGACGTGGCGCCGTCCTGGGTCGCGGAACTGTTCGAGGTGCTTGCGGTTCCCCGACTGCCGGGAACGCCGGCACTGGAGGAGGTCGAGCAGGCCGCGTCCGAGCGGCTGCGGCAGCTGGGCTACCAGGTCGAGCCGTTCCGCTTCGCGGCCGCCCCGCGCCGTGTCGTGGCGTCGGTCGTCGCCGGCGCCGGTCTGGGCTGGGCCGTGTTGGCGCTAAGTCCCCTCCTTCTGATTCCTATTCCCGGGTGGACCGTGGCCCTCATCGGTGTGGGGGCACTCGGGCTGGTGGCGCTCGTGACCCATGGAATGGCCAAGGGCTACCTGCCCGTGCGCGCCGCCGCGGTCGAGGCCACGACCCTGGTGGGACGCCGCGGCGAGCCGGCCCTGTGGCTGGTGGCGCACCTGGACTCCAAGTCGCAGCGCGTCTCGCTGCGCGGGCGGGTAATCGGTGCGGTGAGTGCTGTCCTGGGACTCGCCGGATTGCTGGCGCTGCTCGCGCTCCGCATCCCCGGGCCCGTGCCCCTGTGGGCCATGGTGCTCGTCGTCCCGGCGCTCGTCGGGGGAGGAATCCTGTCGGTTGGCGCGCCGGGGAACGGGTCGGCCGGAGCGGTGGACAACGCCACCGGAATCATCGCTGCGCTCGTGGCGGCCGAGCAGCTCGTCCGCCACGACGACGTGGGCGTGCTCCTCACCGGGGCTGAGGAGTTCGGCATGGAGGGAGCCAGGGCCTGGGTGGCGCACACGCCGCGGAGCGGCGCCTTCGTCAACTTCGACGGGCTCGACTCGCGCGGTCGCTATCGGGTGCAGGTGCACTCCCCCGCAGTTGAAGGGGGGGAGTCGTCACCCTCCGCCCGCGACGTTGCTCATGCGGTCGCCGCCGGCCTGGGCGACGAGGGGCACGACGCGGCGGTGCGGCCCTTGCCGTTCGGGACCTTCGTCGACGGAGCGGTGCTGGCGCGGGCGGGCATGCCGGGCGTGACGGTCAGTCGCGGAGACTGGCAGACGTTGGGGGTGGTGCACACACCGCGTGACGTGGCGGCGCGGGTGGATGTGGCGTCGGCGGTGCAGGCCGGGAGGGCGGCCGCTCGGGCGGCAGAACTCCTGCTCGGTTGACTACCCGTTGACCCCGAAATAGCTTGCCCCAGAGGATGCCCCGGTGGGAGCCCCAGGGCCCTTTTTTTTTGGCCGGGAGAGTGACAACCATGTTCGATCCTGATCGCCGTTGTGTGGTCGTGGTCGGAGTGCAGTGGGGGGATGAGGGCAAAGGCAAGGTGGTTGACGTGCTCTCGGAGCATGCCGACCTCGTCGTTCGCTTTCAGGGTGGAGCGAACGCTGGCCACACAGTGGTGAAGGGCGAGGACCAGTTCATCCTGCACCAGATCCCCACGGGGATTCTGCACCCCAAGGTCCGCTGTGTGGTGGGTAACGGGGTGGTCGTGGATCCCGAGACCCTCCTGGACGAGATCGCCGAGCTCAAAGAGAGTGGAATCGAGGTCGAGGGCCGGTTGTTCATCTCGGACCGTGCGCACCTCGTGCTGCCCTACCACAAGGCGGTCGAGCGGGCTAGCGAGCGCCACCAGCGGATCGGCACCACGGGACGCGGCATCGGGCCGGCCTACGAGGACAAGTATGGGCGCCGTGGCGTGCGGGTGGCCGACCTGAGGGACCCCGCAACCCTGGAGACTGTCGTGCGGGGGCGCGTCGACCGGGCGAACCGGTTGCTGGAAGCGCTCGGGGCGGAGGAGCGGATCGAGGTGGATGAGCAGGTGGCGCTGCTCGAGCGGCTCGGCCCCAAGGTGCTCGCGCTGGCGGCAGATGCCGGCCGCGTGGTGCTAGAAGCTGTTCGCGGCGGGGAGCGCGTGCTGCTGGAGGGGGCCCAGGGCGCGCTGCTCGACGTGGACCACGGGACCTACCCCTTCGTCACCTCGTCCAACACCACGGCGGGCGGGGCCACCGTGGGGGCCGGCATCGGCCCGACCGCGATCGACGCGGTCCTGGGTGTGTTGAAGGCCTACACGACGCGCGTGGGCAACGGCCCGTTCCCCTCGGAGGCCGCCGCGGCCGATGCCGAGAAACTGCGTGCGTTGGGTGGCGAGTTCGGCGCCACGACTGGGCGCCCGCGCCGCTGTGGCTGGTTCGACGCGGTCGTGGCGCGCTACGCCGCGGGCATCAATGGGCTCACGGACCTCGCCGTGACCAAGCTGGATGTGCTCGACACGATCTCGACGATCCCCGTGTGTGTGGGCTATCGGGTGGACGGGGAGCCGCTCGACGCCTTCCCCGCCGATGCCGGCCGCCTGGAGCGGCTGGAGCCCGTGTACGAGGAGCTCGATGGGTGGGGCACGCCCACGGGGGAGGTTCGCCGGCTCGAGGACCTTCCCAAGCAGGCGCGAGCCTACCTGGACCGCATCGAGGCTCTACTGGAGACGCCCGTGCGCTACGTGGGCGTGGGGACGAGGAGCGATCAGATTCTCGAGGCTCGGTAGCGGCTCGGCGCGCGGCCGGGCACCTCCCGTCGCTCGCTGCAGTTGCCGCCAACCGTCCCCCCGCCGCGGCCCTTCCACCGGGAACGGCCGCTGGCCAGAGACACTCCGCAGCGGCGGGGCACTGATGCTCGCTCCGGGAGGTGCCCGGCCTTGCGCCGTCCCCGCCATCTGCCCGATCCCGTGGACGAAGAAACCCCCTAGGGCCGAAACCCTAGGGGGCGTCGCCTGCCACACACTGTGCGCCCTAGAACCGAGTGCGGGGCGAGGCGTCTTCGGTCTGCCCGACGTTAGGAGCCGGTTCCGGCCAAGCGGGGGGGCTCGGCTCCCGACAGGAATCTGGGTGCCGGGCGTGAGCCGGGCGTTGGCAACTCTATGTTGTTGTGATTAAATGACTTAGAGGTTTGCGGCGATGCGCGAGCGTAGCGACTGGCGTGGCGGTCGGCCACCGCGGCGCGAGGATTTGGCGGACTGGTAGTAGCTATAGTACCGGTCGCGCCGCGTGCTCACCCCGTTCAGCACCGTCCCGGCCAAGTGGGCCTTGACCTGGCGCAGCTGCTCCACCGCCCGCTGGGCCGCCGTCTCGTCGGTCTCCCCACTGCGCATGACCAGGATGGTGGCGTCCGCGATGGAGCCGACGACCTGGGCGTCGGTGACGGGCAGCGAAGGTGGCGTGTCGATCACTACGTACTCGTAATCGCGGCGCAGAGCGGAGACCATCCGGCGCATGGTGTCGGATCCAAGCAGCTCGGCCGGGTTGGGTGGAGACTTGCCGGCGGGGAGGACGTCGAGGTGCTCGGCGACGTCGGGGCGCACCGCTTCCCGCAGGTCGGCCTCACCGATGAGCACGTCGGTGAGGCCCGGCTCCTGCACGAGCCCAAACGACCGGTGCACCTGGGAGCGCCGCAAATCCCCGTCTATCAGCAGCGTCTTGCTGCCCCCCTGGGCGAGAATCAGCGCGAGGTTCACCGCCGTGGTCGACTTGCCCTCGCCGGGACCCGGGCTCGTGACCGCGATCAGCTGGAGCGGCCTGTCCGCTCCCAGGAACGTGACGTTAGTGCGCAGCGCGCGGAACGCTTCCACCGCCGGGTCGCCCGGGCTCAGTTGGCTCAAGACGACGATCCGCTGGCGGCCGTTGGAGGACGAGGCGAGCTTGGCCTCCAGCGGGATGCGGCCCAGGACCGGCGCTCGCACGACCCGCTCGACGTCGGACGCGTCATGGATGGTCTGGTCGAGGTACTCCAGGAAGAACGCGCCGCCCAAGCCGAGCAGCAGGCCGACCAACAACCCGAGGATCAGCTTCTGCCGCAGGTCCGTCCCGATGCGGAAGGCAGCAGAGGCGCCGTCCAGAATCGTCACGTACGGCGCTATCGTCATCTCCTGCATGCGCGCCTGCTGGTACTGTGTCAGCAGGTAGCGATACGTATCCTCCAGAATGCTGCTCTCCAGCTCCAGCTGGGCGATCCGCGTTTCCTTCCCCGGAAACGTCATGAGCCGGCCACGCAGCTGGGCAATCCGCTCGTCGATCGCCTCCTCCCGGTCGCGCAGCGCTCGCTTGGCGGCATCGACCGCCGCGTGCAGGCCAATGTTAGAGTCCGCGATGCGCTGGTCGATGGCCTGGACCTGGGGGTTGTCCTCGTGGAGACCGAGCGCGCCGGCAGTGAGGCTGCGGCGCTCCTCATACAGCTCCAGCAAGCGATTGACCTGGAACGAGAGCACGGTGTTCGCCTGCATGCCCTCGACGGCGGCGAGCCGGTTCAGCTCCTCGATGCCGAACGTGTCGGATGCACCCACCGCGTCTTCGAGCGTCGAGAGCCGGACGCGGAGGCGTTGCTTGTCCTGCTCCGAGTCCGTGATCGAGCGGACGACGGCCTGCTCCTCGGACGAGAGATTGGTGATTCGCTGGCGCTCCTTGAACTGCTGGACCTCGGCCAGCTTCGCGCGGGACGCCTGCTCGGCCCGGTCGAGCTGTTCGGCGACGTACTCCCGCCTGCGCGCCGCGGCGGTGCGGGCTCGCTCGGCGCCGTCCTCCCGGAGCTCCAAGGCGGCCTGGTTCAGCACGGGCGGCACCAGGGTGGGATCATCGCCGGTGAACGAGACGTCCACGGCGTTGGTCCCCTCACGCACCCGATAGCCCAGCCCCGCCCGCACCCGAGCGGCGGCCTGGTCGGCGCTCACGATCGCAAACGGGATCGCGCGCTCGCCGTCGCCCCGCGGCAGCACCTGGAACGAAAAGCCGGGGCCCTCTGCCCGCTCGCCGTACGCGCCTGCCGCGAGGCGCGTCCCGTCGGCGTAGCGCAGCTCCCAACCTCCCGCCGGTCCCCGCTGGACGACTTCGTAGTTGCCCAGCAGGGCGCCGGAGTCCACCGCCACCTCGCTGAACGCCGTGCCGCGGTGCACTTCCGGATCCAGGACCTCGAGCTGCAGCTCGAGGGCCCCCACGACCCGCAGCGCCAGTGCCTGGGTGGTGAGGACCAGGGCCTCGGAGAGAATGGGGTCGGTGCGCAACGCCAACTCGTCGAAGTCGATGTCGTCGAGCCGGGCAAACACCTGTTTGGGAGAGGAGATCTGCACGGTGAGGCCGGACCGGTAGCGAGGAATCGCGCCACGGCCAGAGAGCCATGCGCCGCCCGAGACGAGCAGCGTGAGCAGCACCACCAGGCGCCAGTGGCGCAATACGACGACCCAGAGATCCCGCAAGTGGATCTCCTTGGGTGGTGCCGCCACCCGAACCGCGCCCGTGTCGCCGTTGCTGCTGCTATCGATCATCGCCGTTCCTGGTTGCCTGCAGCGTCTCGATCAGCAAGAAGCTAAGGAGCGCCGCAGAATTGCACAAGTCAAGGCATTACATAATCTTACACGCCGTGCAGTCGCGATGATGTGACGCGCGCACATAGTGAGTGACCTGTGCCATGAATGACGGACCCCGGGGTGGGCGACGGGTCGTGGTAGTGGCCCAGCCCTTCAAGGAGACCCTGCCGATGGCTGAGGTCGCCGCGGCCCTTGCCGCCGGCGTCCGTGCCGCCGGAGCGGAGCCGTTCCTGTTGGGGGGGAGCGACGGGGGAGACGGGCTGCTGGACGCCCTGGGGCCGCACCTGGTGCGCCGTACGGTGCACCCCACCGAGGATCCCCTGGGGCGCCCGATCGCTGCTGAGATCGGTTGGCTCGATGACCAGACGGCGGTGGTCGAGTCCCGGCTCGCGTGCGGCGTGAGCTTGCTCGACCCCGGCGAGAGGACTCCCCTGGTGACCACCACGCGGGGCGTTGGGCTGCTGATCGGGGATGCGGTCGCCGCGGGAGCGCGGCGCGTCTTTGTGGGCCTCGGTGGCAGCGCGACCATGGATGGCGGTGTCGGGATGGCGCGGGCGTGGGGGTGGGTGCCCCGGGACGGCGCCGGGGCCGAGCTCGCGGAGGGTGGTGGTGTCCTGGCGGAGCTGGCCGCGCTCGAGCCAGGTATCCCGCCTGATACCGAGTTGGTGGGGTTGTGCGACGTGCGTAACCCCCTGACCGGCCCGAGAGGTTCCCGCCTGTACGCTGCGCAGAAAGGCGCCTCACCCCCGGAGGTCGAACGTCTGGCCTCGGGCCTCGAGCGGCTCGCGGCGGTGGCGGCGGCAGAAGGAGAGGGCTCCCTGGCCGACGCCCCGGGCGCGGGCGCGGCGGGCGGCTTGGGGTTCGGGCTCCTCTACTTCGGCGGGGGCACGTTGCGAGAAGGCGCGACGTGGGTGCTCGAGACCGTGGGATTCGGTGACGCGCTACAGGGTGCGGCCTTGGTGGTGACGGGCGAAGGGGCGTTCGACCACACCTCGCTGGAGGGGAAGCTGACGGGGGAGGTGATTCGGCAGGCGCAGGAAGCCGGAGTGCCCGTGGTGCTGGTGGCCCCCAGGGTCACCGGGGCGCCCGACGGGGTCGTGGTGGAGTCGGGGGGCGGTGTGTGGTCCGCAGCCGACCTCGAGCGCCGAGCAGGAGAGGTGATCGGCCGCACCCTTCGCTTGATGGCGCCTTGAGGCCCGTCTATACTTCGCGACTCGGTCCCTTTCAACACTGACCTCTGCAGCCCATGGCTGATACCCAACTGATGGACAAGCTCGTGTCCCTGGCCAAGCGCAGGGGCTTCATCTTCCAATCCTCCGAGATCTACGGCGGCGTGGGCTCGGTCTGGGACTACGGTCCGCTCGGTGTTGAGCTCAAGAAGAACCTCAAGGAGCAATGGTGGCGCTCGATGGTGTACGAGCGTGACGACATCGAGGGGCTGGATGCCGCGATCCTGATGCATCCGCGGGTGTGGGAGGCCTCGGGCCACGTGGAGGGGTTCACGGATCCGCTGGTCGACTGCCGCACCTGCAAGGCGCGCTTCCGGGCCGACCAGCTCGATCAGGGCCAGTGCCCACAGAAGCCGAGCAAGAAGCCCGGCGAAGCGGACCAGTGTGATCTCACCGAGCCCCGCATGTTCAACCTGATGTTCCGGACGTTCATGGGGCCGGTAGAGGACGCCGCCTCCGTGGTGTACCTGCGCCCGGAGACGGCGCAGGGGATCTACGTCAATTACCTCAACGTGATGCAGGCGGCCCGCCAGAAGCCACCCTTCGGTATCGCCCAGATCGGCAAGGCGTTCCGCAACGAGATCACGCCGGGGAACTTCATCTTCCGGACGCGCGAGTTCGAGCAGATGGAAATGCAGTTCTTCGTCAAGCCGGACGAGGACGAACGCTGGTTTGAGGAGTGGAAGGCGCGGCGCATGGAGTGGCATCACGCCGTGGGGATTACACCCGAGAAGCTTCGGTTCCACGAACACGCCCCCGACGAGCTGGCCCATTACGCCAAGAAGGCGTTCGACATCGAGTACGAGTTTCCCTTTGGCTGGCAGGAGTTCGAAGGAATCCACAACCGCACCGACTTCGATCTCAAGCGCCACATGGAGTACTCGGGGAAGAAGCTCGAGTACGTGGACACGGTTACCAAGGAGCGCTACGTCCCCTACATCATCGAGACGTCGCTCGGCGCCGATCGCCTCGCCCTCGTTGCGCTGGTCGACGCCTACCGCGAGGAAGAGGTCGAGGGGGAGCAGCGGGTCGTGCTGGCCCTGAAGCCCTCCATCGCGCCGATCAAGGTCGGGATCTTCCCGCTGGTCAAGAAGGACGGGATGCCCGAGCTGGCGCACCGCATCTGCGACGACCTCAGGGGCCGGTTCCCCGTGTTCTACGACGACGGCGGCTCGATCGGGCGGCGCTACAGGCGGCAGGACGAGGCGGGCACCCCCTTCGGGGTCACAGTGGATGGGCAGACGCTCGAGGACCAGACGGTCACCGTGCGTGACCGGGACTCGCTGGTGCAGGAGCGAGTGCACACCGGCCAACTGGCTGGTTACTTCCTCGAGCGACTCATCTTGTGAAGCTCGAGACCCTGCTGGCACAGGGTGAGGCAATGCTCCAGGAACTGGGCCGGGAGTACTACCTCACCGGCGCCGGCATGAAGAGCGATCCCGAATTCCAGACCATCTACCAGAAACATTCCGTGCTGGTGAGCGACGGAGCGCTCGAAGCCGCGCAGGCGAGCGGGTCCAGCGCGCTCGTGGAGTGGGCGGTCGATACCCGCGTGGGGCGCCTGGTGGCCCCGTTCGAGGAGCGCCAGCTCGTGTGGGAGCAGGACGCCACCGTGGAGGTGGACGGCACCAGCATGCCCTACCTGCGCGTGCCGATCGAGCTGTCCAATTCCGCGGACCGAACGTTCCGCAACGCGCTCGACGTGGCCCGTGCCAGCGTCGGGGCGAAGGGGCTGGGGAACCTGCGGCGGGAGCGCTTCCTGGCGGAGCACGAGGCGGTGCGGGCGTTGGGGATGGGTGACTACGTGGAGGCCGTGGGTGCCCTCGCCGGGATCGAACTGGACGCGCTGTGTCGGGAGGCCCGGGCCTTCCTCGAGCGCACCGTGGCCATGTACGAGGAGAGCCTCGCGCAGCTCGTGAAGCGGCGACTCGGCATACCGGTGGCGGATCTCACCAGGGCAGATTCGGTGCGGCTGTTTCGCGCGGACCAGTTCGACGCCGCCTTCCCGGCCGGGGCCGTGGTCGAGACCGCGATCCAGCAAATGCAGGAGATGGGGCTGGACGCGACGCAGGGCGGCCGTGTGCGATTCGATACCGAGGAGCGGGAAGGGAAGCAGCCGCGCGCGTTCTGCGTGCCGGTGCGCGTGCCGGACGAGGTCTACCTGGTGCTGCGGCCGCGGGGTGGGCATAGCGACTACCGCACCTTCTGGCACGAGCTGGGCCACGCGATGCACTTCGCCTCGGTGGCGCCCGAGCTCCCGTTTGCCGCGCGCTGGCTGGGCGATAACTCGGTCACCGAGGGATACGCCATGCTGTGGGATCACCTGACCATCGATCCCGCGTGGATCGTGCGCACGTGCGGCATGAATGTGCGTGACGCCGACAGCCTCACCTTCGAGCTCGCGGTCGGCGAGCTGTTCATGGTGCGGCGGTACGCGGCCAAGCTCGTGTACGAGCTGGAGCTGCACCGCAGCGACTTCACCGGCTTGAGCGCGCGGTACGCCGAGCTCCTCTCCGAGGCGACCCGGTGTCGCTACCTCGAAGACGACAGTCTGCTCGACGTCGATCCCGGCTTCTACTCGGCCCGCTATCTGCGGGCGTGGCAGTTCGAGTCGGTCCTGACCCGGAGCTTCGTGGAGCGGTTCGGTGAGGAGTGGTACCGCGACCCGCAGGCAGGGGCGGTGGTCCATGAGCTGATGGCACGGGGCCAGGCCGATCCGGTCGACCGGCTGGTGCGCGAGGCTACCGGACAGCCCCTCACGTTCGATTACATCGTCACACGACTCGAATCCCGACTGAGCTAAGGACGGCTGTGAATCCCAAGCGCGAAGCCTTCTCCTCACGCTGGGTGATGATGCTCGCCATGCTCGGCATGGCCGTGGGCACCGGCAACATCTGGCGCTTCCCGCGGATCGCCGCGCAGAACGGCGGGGGCGAGTTCATCGTCGCCTGGCTGGCGTTCCTGTTCCTCTGGTCCATTCCCCTGATCCTGGTGGAGTTCGGGACTGGACGCCTCACGCGCACCGGACCGGTGGGTGCCTTCATCCAGATGATGGGACCGCGGTGGGCCTGGATGGGCGCGTTCATCGCCTTCGTGGCGACGGCGATCATGTTCTACTACTCGGTGGTCGCCGGGTGGACGATCCGCTACGTGGTGGCCTCGCTCCTGGGGGAGATTCCCCGGCAGGAGCCGGGGGCGTTCTGGGAGAGCTTCACGGATTCCTGGTGGCCGGTGCTGTTCCACGGGCTGGCCATCGGCACGGGCACGCTGGTGGTGGCCCGTGGGGTGCGGGCGATCGAGCGGGTGGCGAAGGTGCTCATGCCCACCCTCATCATTCTGGTGGTGGCACTGGCGATCCGGGCGGTGACGCTGCCGGGTTCCTCCGACGGCCTGGCGTACCTGTTCACGGTCGACTGGGCGGCGCTAGGCAACGCGCGCATCTGGATCGAGGCGCTGACGCAGAATGCGTGGGACACCGGTGCCGGGTGGGGGCTCATCCTGGCGTACGCGGCGTATCTCCGCATCGAGGAAGACACCGCCCTCAACGCGTTCATGCTGCCCACGGCCAACAACACGGTCTCGCTCCTCGCGGGAATCATGGTGCTGTGCACCGTGTTCGCGGTGGTGCCACAGTTGGTGGCGAACCTGGCCGCCGATCCCGGGGCGCTGTCGGCGTATCCGGCGCTGGCCGAGGCGGTGCAGAGCGGTGAGGCCCTGTCGGCCGATCTCATCCAGCGCACCATCTTCAGCACAGGGAACGAGGGGCTCACGTTCATCTGGATGCCCCAGCTGTTTGCCCGCGTGCCGTTCGGCCAGTTCTTCATGATCCTGTTCTTCCTGGCGCTCACGTTCGCGGCGTTCACGAGCCTCGTCGCCATGATCGAGCTCGCCACCCGCGTGCTGCGCGATGCGGGCATGGAGCGCCGCCGCGCGGTTCGCGTGGTCGGGATCGTTGGGTTCCTGCTGGGGTTCCCGTCGGCGCTCTCGCTGCGGTTCCTGCACAACCAGGACTTCGTGTGGGGTGTGGCGCTCATGCTCTCCGGGTTGTTCTTCGCCATTGCCATTCTGGTCTACGGCGCGCGGCGGTTCCGGGAGCAGCAGCTGAACCACGAGCATTCCGATATCAAGGTGGGCCGGGGCTGGGAGCTCGTGATCACGATCGTGGTGCCGCTCGAGGCGTTGGTGCTCCTGGGGTGGTGGGTGTATCAGGTGCGGGGCGAGGATCTCGCAGGGTGGCTCGACCCACTGCGGGAGGCAAACGTGGGGACGCTGTTCTTCCAGTGGGGGGTAGTGCTGGTCGTTCTGCTGCTCGCCAACCGTTGGTTGGCGCGCCACACGCATGGGATCGCTGCGCAGAACGAAGCCGGCGAGGAGTAGTCGCGGCGCCCGCGGGCGTCACGGGTGATCTGCCGATGCGGTTCGAGCACTTCCGTGCGATGGCCGAGCGGCTCGCGGCCGAGGTCCCGGAGGGGTACCTGGAGGGGATCGCGGGCATCGACGTGAGCCCCAAGACCATCCCCCATCCGGTGGACGCCCAGGTGTACACCCTGGGGGAATGCGTTCCCATCGACACGGGAACCGACGAGATCCAATCACACGTGGTGCTGTACCACGGTTCGTTCCGCGCGCTGGCTGCGGAGCGCCCCGACTTCGACTGGCAGCGGGAAGCGTGGGAGACGCTGCTCCACGAGCTGCGCCACCACCTGGAGTGGCGTGCCCGCTCCGAGGATCTCGAGGCGTTCGACCGGGCGGCGGAGCAGAACTTCGCGCGCGCGGCGGGACGCGCGTTCGACCCGCTGTTCTATCAAGCGGGGGAGCGCGTCGCCGAGGGGATCTATCGGCTGGACGACGACGTGTTCATCGAGCGGGTCGTGCGCGAACCACCCGCCGTCATAGATGTTGCGTGGCATGGGGGGACGTACCGCGTGGCAGTGCCGCCGGGACGGCTTCCGCTCTACCTCACCCTCGACGGTCTGACTCACCCGCCGTCGGGCGACGTGGTGCTGGTACTGCGTCGCAAGCCGCGCCTGCGGGACCTGTTCCGCGGCGCTCCACCCGTGACGCAGGAGCGTGTCCGTGTCGAACCCGCCGAATGAGCGATCGGTGCTGCTGACGACCCGCGATCTGTTCTTCCGAGCCAAGCTCGAGGCATTGGTCGAGCTGAGTGGGCGCACGGCGGTCCGCTCGGGCCCCGCCCCGTACGCGGTGGTGGAGCTGGGCGCGGTCTCGTTGGAGCAGGTGCGCGAGCTGGTTGCCGCCGGCACGCGGGTGGTGGCGTTCGGCTCGCACGTCGGGGCGCAGGCGCTGCGCGACGCGCGGGAGGCGGGTGCAGAGGCCGTCCCCAACTCGCAGGTCGAGGCGACGGTGCGCAGGATGCTCGGGCGTGAGTAGCGGACCGCACGGCACCGGCGCGACGAGCGCGCTCGGGTCGTACCGGAGTTATCTTGTGTGGCGAACTCGACGGCGACGGACCGAACCGCGCGAGAGGTTGCGCCAATGATGCATGAAACGAGCACGTCACTCCCTCCCACCGAGGTGCTGGATCGCGCCAAGGCGTTCTTCGCCGAGCGCGACCCCAACCAGGCGGCGTTCGTGGAGCACGAGGGCCAGAGCTTTGCCACGTTTCGCGGACAGGGCGGGGAGGAGCTGACGCTGGCGGTGTTCGCGTCCGAAGCCGGCACGCGTGTGCGGGCGTCCACGCTGCTATTCGACCAGGCCATCGGGCGGTTCTTCTCGACACTGCCCGTGGTCGAAGAGGGCGACGCATGACGGTGCGCGTCTGGGTGCCGGAGGTGTGGGACATCGTGAGCCTCGACGCGAGCCCCGAGTGGAGCGTGGCGCGCCTCAAGAGCGAGGCGCTCGAGCGGGCGACCGGGCGCGCGCCGGACGGCGAGGCCTACGAAGTGAAGTTCCGTGGCGCTCGGGTGCTGGACGAGTCGGCGACGCTGAGCGCGCTCGGTGCGCCCGACAACGCGTCGTTCATCGTGTTGCCGGCTACCCGGCGGCCGGCGAGGTGACTACTCGAGCAGACCTTTGGATCCGGACACCGCCGAGGCGAGAAACGCGCGCGTCTGCTCCTGCTGTTGGCCGGCCGTAGCTCCTGTGCCCGCCAGATCTTCGCCCGTCAGCACCGCGCCGACCCACCCCTCCCGGTGCCACCTGCCACCACCGTCGAGTGGCGGTAACTGATCACTCGGTGGCGCCGGCCACGGCAGCACGTAGAAGTAGGGCTGCGCGTACGACGCGTCGCCCGGGGTCATGCCGACGCCTATGGACCGGGCGTGCTCGGGATCGACTGCGGGGTCCAGCATGATCAGCGTCGCGTTGTCGAAGTGATGTGGCCAGATGCGTACCGGGCTGGCGCCGGCGTGGTCCTCCCGCACCTCCTGCAACGCAAGCTCCGCATTACCGTACCACCGTGCCAGTTCTGCGAGGGCGGCGGGATCGGCATCGAACTCTGCGCCGGTACCGACCGGGTGGTCGGGCATCTCGTCGGTGCGCCGCGGCAACGCTTCCTCCAAACCGATGGCGCCCTCCATCCACGAGTAGCCGTCGGCCAGCGTGTGGCCGGCCAACGGGAACTCTGCACCGCCACCCTTGCGTCCGTCGCGCACCACCAGCGTGAGGTCCGGTAGGCGCAGTCCCGCCCGGGTGCCCGGGGTGCCGTTCAACGGTTGGGTGAGGAGCGCGCGCGACTCGTGGTGCCAGGCCAGGCTCGTATGGCTGTCGTCCGGGGCTGGCTCAACGGAGACGCTGGCCACGCCCACGAGGACCTGCACGGCCCAGTGAGCCTGCTCGCGCGCGTCGGCGAGTTCTGTTGGCGGGGGCGTGCCGAGGCGCTCCCAGGGGGCAGAGCGGTTCATTGTGCCCTCGAAACAAGCGTGTCGTGACTGGCGTTCCCTGCAACGGCGGTGGTCCGGCATCGGCGAACGTCCTTGTGAGGCCGCGCCGCGATCCACCTAGTCTCTCGGCCGTGTCGCCGCAAAAGGTATGTCGGGGGCGATGATGAAGTCTCGCCTGCGGTATACTCGGGCTGAATTCCTAATCTTGGAGTGGCTCGTCTGGCCACGGATGTGGGGTAGCGGCGCGGCCCGTGCCATATGGTAACCGTCGAATCTGAGCGCCGCTAGATTCCAGCGAGCTGATCACGGCGGTAAGAACAGTCCCACGTACGCCCGCCAGCACCCCCACATGTGGGAGTCCGCGAGGGGGCGAGGCGCCCTTCTGCGCTACCGGACGTCATGGTAGAATCCGTGTGTTGTGACCGGCGGGATGGGCCCGTCGGCTGGTACCGGGCGGAAGGGCAAGGCAACTACGGCAGGGTACTCCCATGACGACGGCAGTCGCATACGACTTTCTCAAGAAGCTGGGGATCGAGGACACCAACCCCGGCGGCTTTGGTGGCGAGTGGATCGGCTCGGGGCCGGATCTGGAGGTCATCACCCCGATAGACGGCTCCCGCATCGCGACCGTCAAACAGGTGACGGAACAGGAGTACGACGACATCGTGGCGCGGGCGCACGCTGCCTTCCTGGAGTGGCGCAAGGTGCCCGGGCCGCGGCGCGGCGAGATCGTCCGCCTGCTGGGTAACCGGTTGCGCGAGTACAAGCACGAGCTGGGCCAGCTCGTGACGCTGGAGATGGCCAAGATCCTGGCCGAGGGCGAGGGCGAGGTCCAGGAGATGATCGACATCTGCGACTTCGCCGTGGGGCTGTCGCGCCAGCTGTATGGGCTCACTATGCAATCGGAGCGGCAGGACCACCGCATGTTCGAGCAGTGGCACCCGCTCGGCGTCGTGGGAGTGATCAGCGCTTTCAATTTCCCCGTGGCGGTGTGGAGCTGGAATACTGCGCTCGCCTCCGTCTGCGGCGACAGCGTGGTGTGGAAGCCCTCGAGCCAGACGCCGCTCACGGCGATCGCATGCACCAGGATTGCCGAGCAGGTGTGCCGCGAGAACGACGTTGATCCGGCGATCTTCTCGCTCACCATCGGCAAGGGATCCACGGTCGGCGACCGGCTGCTGCACGACACGCGCATCCCGCTGGTCTCCGCCACCGGCAGCTGCACTATGGGGTACCGCGTGGCGCAGGTAGTGGGCAAGCGGCTGGGCCGCACGATTCTCGAGCTGGGTGGCAACAACGCCATCATCGTCACGCCCAACGCCAACCTCGACATGGCACTGCGGGCGACGCTCTTCGGAGCCGTGGGCACGGCTGGGCAACGCTGCACCTCGACGAGACGCATCATCGTGCACGAGTCCGTGCGGGAGGAGTTCGTACGGCGCCTGGTGGCGGCGTACGAGGGAATCCAGATTGGGAATCCGCTGGAGTCCGACACCTTAATGGGACCGCTGGTCACCAGGGACGCGGTGCAGGATCTGCAGAACGCCATTGGGCGTGTGAAGAAGGAAGGCGGCGAGATCCTGTACGGGGGGGAGCCGCTGGACGGCTCCGATTACCCGGGTGGCCACTACGTCAAGCCGTGCATCGCGGCCGCCAAGAACGAGTACGACATCGTGCAAGAGGAGACGTTCGCGCCGATCCTGTACATCATTGGCTACGGCAGCAAGAAGTCCACGCCGCAGCAGGCGGTCGACGAGATCGAGCAGGCAATCGCGTTGCACAATGGCGTGCCGCAGGGGCTCTCGTCGGCGATCTTCACCGACAGCGTGCGCGAGGCCGAGTACTTCCTGTCGCACCGCGGCTCCGACTGCGGCATCGCCAACGTGAACATCGGCACGAGCGGCGCGGAGATTGGCGGGGCCTTCGGTGGCGAGAAGGAGACCGGCGGCGGGCGCGAGTCCGGCTCGGATGCCTGGAAGGCCTACATGCGGCGGCAGACGAATACGGTGAACTGGAGCACCGATCTGCCGCTGGCGCAGGGGATCACGTTCGGCGACTGAGCGCCCGGCGCTCCCCGGTTTGTCAAGGCACCGGCTGACCGCGCGTTCAATACGCACCTTGACGAACCGCGCCTTCGGCGACCGATTCCGGCTATGCCTCCTCGCCTCTCTCCCACGCAGCTGCTCCCGGTGTTGCAGCCGTGGGCCGGTGTAGCTGAACCGATCCATCGCCGCCTCGCCCACCTGGCCGAAGCCGAGGCAGGTCAGGAGGTGGTGTGGGTGGGGTGCGGCTCGGGGCGCTCGGTGTTCTGGTGGGCCGAGCGGTTCGGCACGCACATCGAGGGCGTCGACCCCGACCACGGGGCGATCGACGCCGCCGAGAAGACGGCGAGGACCGTGGGCCTGCAACGTCTCGCCACCTTTCAGACTGCCGAGCCGGACGACCTCCCGCACGAGAACCAGGTCTTCGACGTAACCATCGTCAACGATCTCCATTTGGCGCGCGCCGACGGAGGCGCGGTGCTGAAGGAGGCGGGTAGGGTGGCGCGTCCCATGAGTACGGTGATGGCCGTGGTGCCTTCGTGGCTCAGCACACCGGAGCCTGAGGACGCTCGGCAGCTCGAGACACTCGGGCTCAAGCCGCAGCTCCTGGTCGAATGGAAGAGCTTCTTTCGGGAGGCGGGTGTCGTCGAGCTGAGCGTGGAGGATGCGGCCCAGGATGGAGGCTGGGTTTCGTATGGCTGGCTCGGGCTCGTCGTGCGGGGGTGGCGGGCGGCACGATGGACCGGCGTGCGCGCCGTGCTGGGCCCCGAGTTCCGCACCCTGCGCCGACTCGCCATGAAGCGCGTTCTGGGCCTCTCGATCATCAAGGGAACGCGCTGGCCGCACACATGATTCCCACGACCTGCTCGGTCGCGCTCCCCCTTCCCAGTTCCAAGCCGTACACCTATGCGATTCCCCCAGGTCTTGCCGATCGGGTGCAGCGCGGCGCCCGCGTCGTCGTCCCGGTGCGCAGTCGGAAGATGGTCGGCCTGGTGCTCGATGTGGGCCACGAGTCGACGGAGGAGCTGAAGTCGGTCCTGCTCGCTCCCGATGCCGCGGCACTCGTGCCGGACGCCCTGCTCGAGCTCGCGGAGTGGATCGCGCGGTACTATGCCGCCCCCATTGGGCTCGCGCTCAAGGCGATGCTCCCGGCCGCGTTGTGGGGCGCATCCCGACTGGTGGCCGAGGTCCGCGATCCGACGGCGGCGCCCGGTGGCACCAGCCGGGAGGTGTTCGACGCGCTGGAACGGGCAGGCGGGCGGGCCACGGCCACCGCGCTCGCGCGGAAGCTGAAGCGATCGGTGTGGGAGCCTCTGCAGCGCCTCGCGCGGACGGGGGCCGTGCGGCTGGAGACCGAGCCGCCCGACCTGGGGCCCGCGGCGCGCGCGGAGCGGTTCCTCACGCTGACGAGCACGCTTCCCACGCTGCTCGAGCGGGAGCGGGTCTTCGGCCGCGCAGCGCGGCAACGGGCGGCGTTTGAGGCGGTGGACGCGCTGGGAGGCGAGGCGACGGTCAGGCATCTCAAAGACGGGCTCGGGTTCTCCCCCGCGGTGCTCAAGGGAATGGTGGAGCGGGGGGTGGCCCAGTTCGAGGAGCGCGAGCAGCTGCGTGATCCGTTTGCCGACCTGGCTGCCGAGCCACCGGCGGAGCCCACCCCGGCGCAGGGTGAGGCGGTCGCGGCCGTGCGCGCCCTCCCGCCGGGTGGAGCGCTCACCCTGTTTGGCGTCACGGGCAGCGGCAAAACGCTGGTGTACCTCGAGGCGCTGCGACCCGACGTCGAGGCGGGTCGCAGCGTGATCGTCCTGGTGCCCGAGATTGCCCTCACACCCCAGACCATCGCCCGCGTGCGCGGCGTGTTCGGGGACACGGTTGCCGTGCTGCACAGCGGCCTCTCCGATGGTGAGCGGGTCGACGCGTGGCGCGCCCTGGCGGCCGGACGCCGCCGCGTCGCCGTGGGGGCCCGGTCGGCGGTGTTCGCGCCGGTGCGCGACCTGGCGGCCGTGATCGTGGACGAGGAGCATGATTCCAGCTACAAGCAGGGTGAGGTCCCGCGGTATCACGCCCGGGACGCGGCGCTGCGACGTGCCAGCATCGAGGGCGCATGGGTCGTGCTGGGCAGTGCCACGCCCTCGCTCGACATGTGGGCGTCGCGCGAGAGCCGTCCCGTCGTGACGCTGCCGGCCCGCGTCACCCAGCAACCCCTCCCACCGGTGCACCTCATCGACATGCGCACGGAGCCCCGCGTGCAGGAGGCTCGGGCGGTGCCGTGGTCGCGGGCGCTGGATGATGCAGTCGAGGCGGCCCTGCGTGCGGGCGACCAGGTCCTGCTGCTGCTCAACCGCCGCGGCTTCGCCCATTTCCTGCAGTGCCACGGCTGTGGCCACGTGTGGGAGTGTCCCGCCTGCAGCATCTCTCTCACGGTGCATCGCACACCGGCGCGGCTGCGCTGTCACTACTGTGGCCACGAGGAACCCACTCCGGTGGCGTGCCCCGAGTGTGGCGCGGAGGCGCATCGCGATCGAGGGGTTGGCACCCAGCTGCTGGAGCGCTGGTTGGCGGAGCGCTTCTCCGAGGCGCGGCTCGCGCGGATGGATGCCGACACGACGTCGGGCAAGTGGTCCCATCGCCGCATTCTCGACGCGGTCGCGCGCCGCGAGGTCGACGTCCTGTTCGGCACCCAGATGATTGCCAAGGGGCTCGACTTCCCGGGGGTCACGCTGGTGGGGGTGGTGGACGCGGACACGGGATTGCATCTGCCCGACTTTCGCGCTGCGGAGCGGACGTTTCAGCTCATCGCGCAGGTGGCCGGTCGCGCCGGGCGGGGGCCCAAGGGAGGACGGGTGCTGGTGCAGACCCACACGCCGCAGCACTACGCGTTGGTGGCGGCCGCCGGGCACGACTTCGAGGCGTTTGCGTCGAGAGAGCTCACGGTGCGGACGTCGCCGCCATATCCGCCGCACGTGGGGCTGGTCAACGTCATCGTGAGCGGCACCGAGGAGCAAGGCGTGGCACGGGCGGCAGTGGAGGTCGCCGATTGGCTCCGCGGGCTGATCGCGGCGCGGGCGGAGGGAGAGGTGGAAGTGGTCGGGCCCGCGCCCGCACCGCTCGCCCGGATCAAGGGGCGGTGGCGCTGGCACCTGGTGCTCAGGGCGGCGGACCGTCAGTGGCTGGGGCGCGTGGCGCGGTTTGCGGCACGGCGCGCGCCGCACGCCAGTCGCGGGCCGATCCGCGTGGTGTTCGATCGCGATCCCCTCTCGCTGCTGTGAAACGGCATCGCAGTCCCCGCTTGAAAGGCCTGAGACCCACCGGTATCTTGCGTCCGCTCGTTGACCAAGTGAGTGAACCAACCGTGCAGCACTGTCATGTTTAACCCGCCGTCGCGGTCCGCCCGGTCGCCGGTCTACGGGATGGGGTGGCAGCGTGTCGCACAGTCGCTCGCCGAGTCCGTCTCCCCGACCGACGTCGAGGAGATCTGGCTGTTCGCGCCCGTCAGGGGTGAGGGACGGGAGTGGGGCACCGCCGTGATCTCCTGTCGCGCGCACGACGATCGGCGACGTATCTTCACCGCGAGTTACGTGTTGGTCGTGCGGGGGCGGGAGCGCGGGCAGGCCAGGGTCTCGGTGGAAGAGGTCGGGCAGAGCCCCGAGACCGTGCTGCACGAGGTGATCGCCGGCGTGCAGGAGCGGGCGGGCGAGAGCGAGCCGCCGATCCAGGTTGCACCGGTGGAGTGGTACCCGCCTGAGGCGGCGGCGCCCGCACCCGAGGAGGGATCCTCTCACGGGGAGGACACGGGACCGTGATCGACTCACGCATGTTCGTGCCCACCAAGGCCTTTCTCACCAAGGGCGTGGGCCGACACAGGGAGAAACTCACCAGCTTCGAGGAGGCGCTGCGCGAGGCGCACATCGCGCAGTACAACCTCGTGCGGGTGAGCTCCATTTGGCCGCCGCACTGCGAGCTGATCTCGCGTGAGCAGGGCGTGAAGGACCTGATCCCTGGGCAGGTGGTCTTCGCGGTGGTTGCCGAGGCGTCCACCAACGAGCCGTCGCGCCTGGCCACGGCGGCCATCGGCCTGGCCATCCCGGCCGATCCCAACCATCACGGCTACATCTCGGAGCACCACGCGTTCGGGCAGCGCAAGGAGCCGGCCGGCGACTACGCCGAGGATTTGGCGGCGAGCATGCTGGCGACCGTGCTGGGCGTGCCGTTCGACCCCGATCTGGCCTGGGACGAGCGCAAGGAACGGTGGCGGGTCTCCGGCGAGATCGTCGACTCGATGAACATGAGCTGTAGCGCGGAGGCGCAGGACGACGGGCGGTGGGCGACCGTCGTGAGCGCCGTGGTGTTCTGCGGGTGAACGAGTTCCGTGACCGCGGCGCGCCGGCGGGCCTGCCGGCGGCGCTGGCGGACCTGCCGTGGGCGCCGGGGGAGTCGTACCTCGGCATGCCGGACGAGGGGCTCAGCTTCGAGGACTGCCCCGTCGTGCTGCTCCCGGTTCCCTACGAGGCCACGGTCTCCTTCATGGGGGGGACACGCTTCGGGCCACGCCAGTTGCTGCACGCCTCGCGCTTCCTCGAGACCTACGATCACGAGTTGGATGTCGAGCCCTACACTGTGGGGATCTACACCCTGCCCCAGCTGGTGCTGCCGGGTGCCGGACCGGAGGAGGCCCTCAAGGAGCTGCGCCGGGCCATGGATGCGCTGCTCGAGGGGGGCAAGTTCGTGATCATGATCGGTGGGGAGCACAGCCTCTCGAGCCCGCCCATTCTCGCGCACGTCGATCGCCTGGCCGACGAACTCTCGGTGCTCCAGCTCGACGCGCACACGGACCTGCGCAGCGAGTACGAGGGGACGCCATACTCCCACGCCTGCGTGATGCACCGGGTGCACCGGCGGGCCAAGGTCGTGCCGGTGGGGATTCGATCGCTCACCGCCGAGGAACGGGCGCTGGCCCGCGATCGGAACATCCCGATCGTGTTCGGCCACGAGTTGGGGGCGGAAGGGTGGATCGACCGGGTCCTCGAGTCGCTCACCGACCACGTGTACCTCAGCTTCGACGTGGACTACTTCGATCCCGCGATCATGCCGGCCACGGGCACGCCCGAGCCGGGCGGCGGCGCGTGGTATCCCACCCTCGAGCTGCTCGAGCGCGTGTTCCGGGAGAAGCGTGTGGTCGGGTGCGACGTGGTGGAGCTGGCGCCTCTGCCGGGCCTGGTGCACCCCGACGTCCTGGCCGCCAAGCTGGTTTACAAGCTCATCGCGTTCTACGCCCTCCACCAAGCTGGGAACCGCCGGCGCTAGGCATGGGAGCCGAGTCCGTCGGAGTGTTCGTGGCGTTCTTCGCGGGCGTGCTGAGCTTTCTCTCTCCCTGCGTCCTGCCGCTGGTGCCAAGCTACATCTCGTTCATCACCGGCCTCTCCCTGGACGAGCTGGGTGAGAAACGGTGGCGGGCGTTCACGCACGCGCTGGCGTTCGTGAGCGGCTTCTCGGTCATCTTCCTGGCCCTGGGAGCGTCTGCCACGCAGCTGGGACGGTTTCTCAACTACAACCAGGTGTGGCTCGAGCGGATCGGTGGACTGCTGATCGTCTTCTTCGGGCTGTATCTGCTCGGCGCGATCCGGCTCGGCGCGCTGGCCCGCGAGCGGCGCGTGCACCTGCAGGACAAGCCGGTGGGATATCTCGGCAGCTTCCTGGTGGGTATCGCCTTCGGCGCCGGGTGGACGCCGTGCATCGGGCCGATCCTCGGCTCGATCCTCATGTATACCGGCGTGAGTTCGAGTCTTGGACAGGGGCTCCTCCTCTTGTTCGCCTACTCGCTCGGCTTGGCCGTGCCGTTCCTGATCGCCGCGGTGGCAGTGGAGAAGTTCATCGACTGGTTCAAGAAGTTCCGCCAGTACATCCCGCTCGTCACGAAGCTCTCCGGGGCGGTGCTGGTGTTCGTGGGCGTGCTGCTCATGAGTGGCTACTTCTCGTTGCTGGCTGCTTGGCTGCAGGGCTTCACGCCGGATTTCCTGCGAGAGCGGCTCTAGCGACGCAAGTAGGTGAGAAGTGGAAGCGCACGCACCAACCCTGAACGCGGGAACGCACTCATGGCCGCCTACATCATCGTGGATATCGAGATCACTGATCCGGTGCAGTACGAGGAATACAAGCAGCTCGCCGCGCCGACGGTCGGGCAGTTCGACGGCCGCTACGTGGTACGTGGCGGCCCGGTCGAGACCCTCGAGGGCGGCTGGACGCCGGGGCGGCTGGTCGTGCTCGAGTTCCCCAGCGTCGAGCGGGCCCGCGAGTGGTGGGAATCCGACGAGTACGCGCCAGCGAAGGCGATGCGCCATGCATCGGCCACGAGCGAGATGATCCTGGTCGAGGGGGCCTGACTGATCATGTGCCGGAACATCAGGACGCTGTACAACTTCGAGCCGCCGGCCGGCGAGGAGGAGATCCACGCCGCGTCACTTCAGTTCGTCCGCAAGGTGAGCGGGTTCACCAAGCCGTCTCGGGCCAACGAGGAGGCGCTCACGCGAGCGGTGGACGAAGTCTCGCAGGTCGTGCGCGCGTTGTTGGATTCCCTTGTGACGAGCGCGCCACCGCGCGATCGTGAGGTCGAGGCTGCGAAGGCCCGGGAGCGGGCGGCACGACGGTTCGGGCAGTAGCGCGTCCCTCTACGCCGTGCTCTCCATGTCGGCCGTGTACTTGCCGTACCGCGCCGCGCCGTTGAGCTTGGCGCGCTTGTAGTAGGCTCGCTGTGCCACCGGCACGTTCTCAGGCTTGCCGGCCCAGGCAGCCAGGGGCGGCGCCTGCAACGCCCGGCCGTAGGAGAAGCTCAGCTCCCACGGGAAGCTCCCCATCGCGTTCATCGCGCTGAGGTGCGCCGTCGCCTCCTCGGCGCTCTGGCCCCCCGAGAGGAACACGATGCCTGGAACCGGCGCGGGCACGGTCTTCTTCAGGGCGCGGACCGTGGCTTCCGCTACCTCCTCGATGCCCGCCTGCACGGGGCACTCCTTGCCGGGGAGGACCATGTTCGGCTTCAACAGCGTGCCTTCGAACTGGACCTTGTGCGCCTTGAGATGGAAGTAGAGGGACTCGAGGGCGGTCACGGTCACGTGCTCGCAGACCTCGATGGTGTGGGACCCGTCCATCAGCACCTCGGGCTCCACGATCGGCACCAATCCGGCTTCCTGGGAAAGCGCCGCGTAGCGCGCCAGCACATGGGCATTGGCATCGATGCAGAAGCGGGTCGGAATGCCGTCGCCGATCGCGATCACGGCGCGCCACTTGGTGAACCGCGCGCCCAGGTCGTAGTACTCCTTGCAGCGATCCCGCAGGCCGTCGAGTCCGTCGGTGATCTTCTCGCCGGGGTAGTTGGCCAGGGCCTTGGCGCCCTTGTCCACCTTGATCCCCGCGATGCTGCCTTGCTGCTTCAGCACGTCCACGAACCGCCGGCCGTCCGAGGCGCTCTGCCGCAGGGTCTCGTCGAACAGGATCACGCCGCTGATGAACTCGCCGGCGCCCTTCGTGGTGAAGAGGAGCTCGCGGTACGCGCGACGGTTCTCCTCGGTGGATTCGGTGTTGATCTTCTTGAACCGCTTGGCGATGGTCGGGAAGCTCTCGTCGGCCGCGAGAATCCCTTTGCCCTTCGCGACGATCGCTCGAGCGGTGGAAGACAGCTCTTGGATGTTCATGGGAACCCTACCTCGTTGAGCACTTCGCTTCGATGGATGGTTGTCGCTGCACGCCGCGCAGACGGTCGCCGACCCGCGCGCGACGCGGTAAAGCTACCCGAGGCCCCGAAGGGACGCCAGGCTAGAATCCCGCCGAGCCCCCACCCGCGCGGGGATCGGCCACCGCCACCCATCCGCTCGCGGTCCGGATGATCCCCGCCGCCTCCCCGCGGTAGCCGCTGCGTTCGTTCATTGTGTGTCCCAGCGCCTCCAGAGTGGCCACGACGTCGGGCCGCAGGCCGCCGTGCTCGTAGAAGATCTCGTCGGGTAGCGCCTGGTGGTGCACGCGCGGCGCCGCGATCGCCTCGGCCAGCGTCATCCCGTGATCCACCACGTTGGAGATCACCTGGGTCATGGTCGTGATGATCGTGGGGCCCCCCGGTGTGCCGATCACCATCATCAGCTCGCCGTCGGGATCGAGCACGATGGACGGCGTCATGGCCGAGAGCATCCGCTTGCCCGGCTCGATGGCGTTGGCTTCGCCCTGGACGAGGCCGTAGTAGTTGGGCTGGCCCGGCGCGCCGGTGAAGTCGTCCATCTCGTTATTGAGAACGAACCCTGCGCCGGTGACGGTGACCTTGCTGCCGTAGCCGTGGTTGATGGTGGTAGTGACACTCACCGCGTTCCCGCCCGGATCCACCACGGAATAGTGTGTCGTGTGGTCCCCCTCACCCATGCCCGGTCGCAGTGTGGGGGTGGGGGTGGCGCGATCCGGCGGGATCCCGCGCCGCAGCTCGGCCGCGTACGACTTGGAGAGCAGCATCTCGATGGGCATCTCCACGAACGCCGGGTCACCGAGATAGTGGTTGCGGTCCACGAAGCCCCGCTGCATCGCCTCGGCGATGAGGTGGACCTGCTCGGCGCTGCCGAAGGCGGGGAGGTGCTCCCACCCCTCCAGGATGTTGAGGATCTCACCCATGGTCACGCCACCCGAGCTGGCCGGGGGCATGGAGTAGACGGTGTGCCCGCGGTAGTCGATCACGATCGGCTCGCGCCAGATGGCGCGGTACGCCGCCAGATCCTCCATCGAGATGAGCCCGCCACCCCGTTCCATCTCCGCCACGATGAGCTCGGCGACGTGCCCCTCGTAGAACGCCCGTGCCCCGCTGTCGGCAATCGTCTGGAGGGTACGGGCCAGGTCCGCCTGCACCAGGAGGTGCCCAGGCGCCGGCACCGAGCCGTCGGGCAGGAGGAACTGCTCGCGCGAGGCCGGAAACAGGCGCAGCCGGTCGGACGCGGACCTGATCGACCGCACGCGCCGCTCGTCCAGGGCGAAGCCCTCCCGCGCGAGCCGGATCGCCGGCTCCATTACCTCCGCCAGCGACAGTTTCCCGAAGCGGCCGTGCGCCTCGGTGAGGCCGGCCACCGCCCCCGGCACCCCTGCGGCGAGGTGCCCCAGCACACCCTTGTCGCCGAGGTTCCCGAGGGAGTCGAGGTACATGTCGCGACTGGCCCCGCCTGGCGCCATCTCACGGTAGTCGATGGCGTATGCCTCGCCGTCGGCAAGCCGAACGACCATGAACCCCCCGCCGCCGATGTTCCCGGCAGAGGGGTGGACCACGGCGAGAGCGAAGCCCACCGCCACGGCGGCATCCACCGCGTTGCCGCCCTTGCGCATGATGATCGCGCCGGCCTCGCTGGCGATGGGGTGCACCGACGACACGGCCGCGTGCGCGGCCGGAACGGATACGGCCTCTTCGAACAGCGGCCAATCGGCCGGCACGTATGGCGAGGGAAGATCGGCCAGCGGCGCCGGCGCGGCGGCCGGCTCCGGAGTGCCGGCGCAGGCGGTGATGACCGAAACGGCGAGCGCGTAGCGCAGCCTCAGGTGGGATAGCCTCATCGTCGTCCTCGTCCGCGTTGACCCGAACCCCATGAGGGTGGAGATTCCCCAATCTACCACCTGAGCGGCTGCCCGCGATGCCCGAGTCTGACTTCCTCGATCCCCGCCTCACCGAGCGGCGCAACCCGCGCACGCAGCGCATCGACGTCGCGTCCGCACTCGAGATCGTCGAGCTGATGAATGCCGAGGATCAAGCGGTGCCCGAGGCCGTGCATGCCGTGCGCCACGAGATCGCCAGCGTGATGGACCTGGTGGTGGATGCGTTCACGCAGGGCGGGCGACTGCTGTACGTGGGAGCGGGCACGAGTGGGCGCCTCGGTGTGCTGGACGCGACCGAGTGTCCTCCCACGTTCGGGACACCGCCGGACATGGTCGTGGGGGTGATCGCCGGGGGGACTCCGGCCCTGACGCGTAGCCAGGAGGGTGCGGAGGACGATGCCGCGGCGGGCGCGCAGGCCGTGGACGACCATCGCGTCACTGCCCGCGACGTCGTGGTGGGGATCGCCGCGAGCGGCACCACGCCGTACGTGAACGCGGCGCTCGTGCGGGCCGCGGAGCTCGGCGCGAAGACCGCGCTGCTCACCTGCACCGATCCATCGCCGGCTGCCGCAGAGCGGTGTGATGTGGTCATCGCCGTGCGCGTGGGACCGGAGGTGATCACGGGCTCCACGCGGCTGAAAGCGGGAACGGCCACCAAGCTGGTGCTCAACACGATCACCACGGGCGCGATGATCCGGCTCGGCAAGGCCTACGGCAACCTGATGGTGGATCTCATGGCGCTCTCGGAGAAGCTGCGAGATCGGGGAGAGCGCATCGTCATGGAGGCCTCCGGGGTGAGCCGGGAAGTGGCGCGGCGTGCCATCGAGGAGGCGGACGGCAGTGTGAAGGTCGCCGTCGTGGTGGCCGGCCGAGGGGTGGGCGCTGCGGAGGCGCGCCGGCTGCTCGACGCCGCCGCCGGCGCGGTCCGCGACGCGGCGGGCGATCCCCCGGAGGTCGTCGGGTGAGCGTGCTCGTCGTGGGACTCATGTCGGGGACCTCCCTCGACGGTGTGGACGCGGCACTCGTGGAGATCGGCGGTGACAGCGACGTGCGGCTGATGGCGTTCCACACCCACCCGTACTCGCTCGAACGGCGCACACTGATCGTCGAGGCCATCTCGGGTGGCACCACGCAGGAGCTGGCGATGCTGCATCGCGAGCTGGGGGAGTGGTTCGCGGAGGCGGCGCGCGAGCTGCTCGACCGCGCCGACGTGGAGCCCGACCGGCTGGCCTGCGTTGCCTCCCACGGGCAGACGGTCTGGCACGAGCCGGGGCAGGCCACGTTGCAGCTCGCCTGCGCGGCCACGATTGCCGAGCGGGTGGGCGCGCGCGTGGTGAGTGACTTCCGCAGTCGAGACGTGGCGGCGGGGGGGCAAGGCGCTCCCCTCGTTCCCATGGCCGATGCCATGCTCTTCGGCCACCCGGCGCACGGCCGGGCGCTGCTCAACGTGGGCGGGATGGCCAACGTGACGTGGGTGCCGCGCCGCGGAGAACTCGAGGGTGTATTCGCGTTCGATACGGGGCCGGGTGTGGCGGTGATGGACGCGGTGACGCGCCTGATCGACCCGTCGGCGCGCTACGACGTGGACGGCCGCCGCGCCGCCGCCGGCTCATTCCTCCCGTCGGTGCTCGATCGGCTGCTGGCAGAACCGTACTTTGCGGCCGCGCCGCCCAAGAGCACCGGACGTGAGGCGTTCGGCGACGGCTACGCCGCGGAGCTCATCCACCTGGTGCGCGAGGAGCACCCCGACGCGAGCCACGACGACTGCGTCACCACCGCATTGGAGCTGACGGCGCGCAGCGTGGCCGACGGCGTGCGACGCTGGCTACCGATGGAGCCCGGGCGGGATCTGCTCGTCGCGGGGGGCGGCGCGCGCAACCCCACGCTCATGACGCGGCTGGGGGAGCTGCTGGACGGCTGGACCCTGGGGCGCTTTGACGAGGAGTTCTTCGACGGGGATGCGAAGGAAGCGGTGGCGTTCGCGTATCTGGGGTGGCGTGCGTTGGAGGGGCTACCGGGAAACGTGCCGCTGGCGACCGGCGCGGCCGGACCGCGGGTCTTGGGAAGCGTTACCTGCTGAACAGGTCGAGCAGCCGCAGCACGGCGCTCGACGGCACCGCGTAGATGATCCGCCCGGCGGACTCGGGCTCTCCACCGTACACCACCGCCACCACCTCGCCGCGCCGATCGAACACCGGGCTGCCGCTCGCCCCCTGCGCGCCGTACCCGTCCACCTGAATCAGATCCTCCAGCGTCTTGCTCACCGAGCCCGCCCAGAAACTGGTGCGGGCGTACCCGCCGGTCATGGGGAGATCGGTGCCCCTGGGGAAGCCGATGAGCGCCAGTGGGTCGCCCTGGTCCAACGTGTCGGGTCGGGCGTTGAGTCCGTAGACTGTGGGCACCCCACCGAGGATGTCCACCTTCAGCAGGGCGAGATCGGCATCCGGTGCGACGGCCAGGACGCTGCCGCGCCACGTCTGCTCGGAGTCGGCGAAACGCACCGCGATGCGGCGTGGCTCTCGCGTGCCGTCCTCACCCGCCACCACGTGCCGGTTCGTGACCAGGAGCCCGTCCGAGCGAACGGCGAAGGCGGTAGCCGTGTGGACCTCGCCTTCGGCGAACTCCACCCATACGAGCGCCACCGCTCCCTGATTGCCCTCCACGATGCCGCCGTAGTCCACGTGGGCGGCGATTTCCTGGTAGTACAGTGCCTGGGTGGCATCGGCGAGCTGGCGCCGCAGCGCCTCGACATCTTCGGAGCTGCCGGCCTGCTGGGCGGTCGCGAGCCGGCTTTGCAGTTTGGTGACCTCCCCGTGGGAGCTTTGCAGGGCGGCGGCGAGGCCCTCGACCCGCCCTTCGAGCGCGCGCACCGCCTCGTCCGCGGCTCGCAGGATGCTGTCGGTTCGGGCCTGCAGGGCCGCCAGTTCGCGCTCCAGCTTCTGCTCCTGGCGCCAGCTCTGGTAGAGGAACACTGCCGCCACGGCAAAGACGGTGACGGTCAGGCCGAGGAACACGGTGCGCAGCTTCCGGGTTTGTCGCACGACCTCGACGCGGATCCGCTCGGTGGTGCTCACCCGCTGCTCGCCCGAACTCACCGCGGCTGCCACGGGCGACGGCTGCGGCCGGGTTGCCCGGGCCGCCACTCCATCGGGCGTGCCCTCCGGGACGAGGCGCACCTCGACGACCGGGCCCTCGGTCCCGAACCGGATCTGATCGGTGTCGTCCAGCCTCACGTCCCGGGTGATGGGGTGACCGTTGACCAGTGTACTATTGCGGCTCTCCAGATCCCGCACGTACCAGTGCTCCCCCTGCTTCGTCACGGCGGCGTGCCGCGCCGAGACGTCGAGGTCGTGCCGCGGATCGAACATCAGGTCGGACGCCGGGTGGCGTCCGATGCTGATGTATGGCTTGGAGAAGACCTCGGTGTAGCCCGCCCGCGCGCCTGTGAGGATCTTGAGCTGGGCCTTCACGGCGTGGTGGTCAGAAGCCGCTGGCCGCGATCAGGAGGGACGCTACCGTGATGGCGGCGGCTGCAGCACCGGCGAGGATCAAGCGTGTCCTGTTCTGCGGTGTGGGTGGGGGGCTACCCCGGTAGACGGGAACCGGCTCAGTGGTCGATTCCGGATCGAGCAGTGGGTACACCTGATGGCCCACCGATTCGTCGTCATCGGGGTCGGCCAGGCCGCTGCCGTGGAAGCGCGCCACGACGACGGTGATGTTGTCCGGTCCGCCGCGCTCGTTGGCCAGATCGATGAGCTCGGAGCAGATATCCATGAGGTCGTTGGCCGTCCGGGACACCCGTTCGGCGATCTCTTCGCGCGTCACCTGGCCGGAGAGCCCGTCGGAGCAGAGCACGAGAGCGTCGCCGCGCCGGATCTGTTGGTTGGTGAGGTCGACGCGCACCTTCTGGTCGGGACCGAGCGCCTGCAGGATGATGTTCTTGCGCTCGCTCTTCTCGGCTTCTTCTTCGGTGATCTCGCCTGCGTCTACCAGTCGCTGCATCAGCGACTGGTCCTTGGTGAGTTGGATTCCCTCGCCGTCGCGCACCAGGTACGCACGGGAGTCGCCCACCTGCGTGAGGTAGATGTGGTCCGCCAGGACGCCCACGGCCGTGGTCGTGGTGCCCATTCCCCGCATCTCCGGGTGTTCCTTGGCGTAGGTATGGATGCGGGAGTTGGCTTGCTCGACGGCTTCCTTGAGTCGATAGGCGAACTGCTGCGGCGTGTTCTCGGTATCGTTGCTCCACGAGCTCACCATGTGCTCGTAGATAGTGTCGCTCGCCATCTCGCTGGCCACCTCGCCGGCCGCGGCGCCACCCATGCCGTCGGCAACGACGAACAGCGTCCCCTTGGGTCCGACATCGTGTTCGCGCACCTCCTCCTGGAGCGACGCGTTCTTCGCCGAGAGATCGGCCACCAGGAACGTGTCCTCATTGTGCTCGCGGGTCTGGCCGACGTCGGTCTTGCCGAAGACGGTGATCCGGATGCCGGAGCCTTTCGAGCCGAACAGTCTCACGGGGCGCAACTCAGGAACAGGTTTCGGTACTGGCGGAACGAGTCGTTGTTCGGATCGAGCGCGATCGCGCGGTCGATCCAGCCGCACGCCTCCGCCGGGATATCATCGTTTTCCTCCGCGTACGATTCCGCAACTACCGAAGCGGCGAGCGCACGCAGGCCCGCAGGCAGCGAGATGTCGTCGTACATCCCCACGGCTTCCAGTCTGGCACCGTCCCTCGTTGAGTCTCTCACGATCTGACGACCGATCACGAGTATCTGCTGGCGGACCGCCGCCGTGTCAACGGTGAGCGTCGTGATGACCGGTGGCGGATCGCCTCCCGCCTGGGCGGGCTGCTGCGCCTCCCCTTCCGACTCGCCGCCCACCGGCTGGCGCACAATATCGCCCCGGGCCACCACCTGTGCTGTGTCCGTGCGCACGTCGACCGGGCCACCGGCCGTCTCCTCGATCCCGGCGCCCTGCTCCTCGCCTCCCCGCGACAACACGACGGCGGTGCCGCCGCCGATCGCGGCCACGGCGGCGATGGAGGCAGCGATGGCCACCACCGGCTTCTTCTTGGGGGGTGTGCGCGGCGGCGAGGGTGCGGGTGCCGGCGTCTGCGGTGTGATGGTCTTCCGCTCGCTCGAGACCCGAGTGGGAGCCAACTCCTCCGCGGCACTGGAGTCCATGACCTGCGTCGCACCCTCGGTGTCCACGGAGAGCGGCGCCTCAGCGCTGCGCACGGCGTTCTCCACGTCGCTCACGAACATCGCAGCGCTGGCGTAGCGGCCCGCGGGCATCCGTTCGAGCGCACGATCCATGACGCCCTGCAACCGCGGCGGCCACTGAGCGTCGGGTGCCACCTGAGCCAGCTTCAGTGGAGCGTCAGTGAGTCGCTTGACCATCGTCTCCTGCGCGGAGTCGGCTTGGAAGGGCAGGCTACCAGTGACCGAGCGGAAGAATACCAGGGCCAGGGAGTAGATGTCGCTCCGGCCGTCCAGCACATCGCCCGAGAGTTGCTCCGGACTCATGTACTCCGGGGTGCCCACCACGAGCCCCGTCTTGGTGACCTTCTGGCCTGCCTCGCCGGTCATCGCCTTGGCGATGCCGAAGTCCACGACCTTCACCACGTCCGACTCGCCGCGCGCCCTGGTGAGCATGATGTTGTCGGGTTTGAGGTCGCGGTGCACGATGCCCGCTTCGTGCGCGACCTGCAGGGCGGCTCCCGTCTGCCGCAGAATGCCGGCGGCCCGCTCCAGGGAAAGCCGGCCTTCGCGCTGCAGCAGGTCGCGCAGCGACTCTCCCTCGATGAGCTCCATCGCGAGGAAGATGGTCCCGTCCTTGGTGTCGCCGAAGTCGTAGATCTGACAGACGTTGGGATGGTTGATGCGCGCCGCGTTGGCGGCTTCGCGGTTGAATCGGGCGATGGCCTCGGGATCGCCCGCCATCGCAGGCGCCATCACCTTGATGGCGCACTTGCGCCGCATCTTCACGTGCTCCGCGAGGTACACCGTGCCCATGCCTCCCTCGCCGAGCTTCTTCTCGATGTGGAACTTGTCCGCAACAATGCTGCCGGCGAGGTCGGCACCGGCCGCGGGGACGTGCAGCGTGGTTCCGTCGTTGGGGCAGAACTTGGTGTCGTCAGGCCACTCGGCCCCGCAGACGGTGCACGTCTTCACGTCGTCTCGACCCTCAGCATCTTGTCGCCTACGAGGAAGCGCGAGCCCTGCTGGAGGAGGACCTCACCGCGGACCGAAACGGCGACACCGTTGCGGCTCCCCAGATCGGCGATGACGAAGTCGGCGTCCTCGGAGCGGATCTCCGCGTGCATGCCGCTCATCGACGGGTCGTAGGGGAAGGTGCAGTCGCCCTCGTCCCGCCCGACGCGGACGTTGCGTCCGGGGGAGAGGTGGAAGACGTCTCGGGCTGAGCCGTCGCTGCGCATCTGCGTGACGCAGGCGATGTCGGCGCTCGGCACGAGGCTCCCCATGCGGCGCGTGGCATCCCGGTCGGGTGGGTGCGGTCCCGGGTACCCGAGGCGGCGATACTCGAGCACCTGTGAGCCGATGAGGATGCGGTCGCCGTCGATCAGGCGATGCGGCTGGTCGATGAACAGCCAGGTACCGTTGCGGCTCCCCAGGTCGCGTACGTACAGCTCCTCGCCACGTGCCATGATCTTCACGTGCAGCGGCGACATGAACACGTCCTCGGCGAACTCCAGCCCGGCGCCCTCGCGGCCGATGGTGGTCTCGCCTGCGGGCAGCGGGAAGCGGTTCGCCACGGCGCCCGACTCGTCGAGCAGTACCAGCGCGTACTGCGAGGCAGGCCCGGTCGCGAGCCGTTCGGCGGAGACGCGCTGCTGCGATACACGGCCGGTGAGGTCCAGGCCGCAGGCGGGGCAGAACTTGGTGCTCTCGCTCGCCGCCGTACCGCAGCGGGCGCACGCCGGGCCGGTGGGCGTCTGGACGACTCGCTTGCCGCACTCGGGACAGAAGGGCAGGCCGGCGACCACCTCTGCGCTGCACGACGGACAGATCGTGCTGTCGGCGGAGCGACGGGGCCCGGTCGCTTCCAGACCGGGGTCTTGCGGGGGTCCGGTCACGCGGATTGCTCCATGTGGGCCAGGTAGTGATGAGGTTGTTGGCGGCGTGCCAATCTACACCTCGCCAGATAGGGGGTCAACCAAGTCAAATTGACGTAGTTCGTTGGTATTGTGTAGGTTCCGCCACCATGTCACGCTCCGTCCGTCACGCCGCCCTGTGGGTTTCCGGACTGCTCGGCGTGGCATGCGCTGGTCCCTCGCCGACCGAGTTCTGGCCGGTCGAGGCCCGCGACCCGCCCGCCGCACCGGCTCCAACCCGTGGTCCTCTCGCGGTGAGCATCGTGTACCCGCGACCGCAGGAGCGGATCGACGCGGGCAGCGGTGAGTGGTGGCTGGTGCCTGTGGACTCGACGTACACCGTGCAGAGCCGCGACTCGACCTTCGTGTTCGGCATGGCTGGGCGCGGCGACGCGAGCGTGATAGTCAATGGCGAGACCGTTCCGGTCTATCCCACCGGAGGGTGGATCGCGTGGCTACCGCTCCCGGCCGTCGACTCCGTGATGACCTTCGATGTGCGGGCGGTGGCCGGGCGCGACACCGCGCGTGTCACGATGGTCGCTCCCGTTGTGCCGCGCTTTCGCGCGCCGCCCGAAGGTGTGTGGATCGATACGACCTCGTTCTCGCCCACGGGCGATCGCTGGGTGTTGCCGGACGAGGAAGTGCGCCTGGCGGTGCGGGCGAGTCCCCGCGCGACGGTGCGGCTGCTGCTTCCCGACAGCACCGACCTGCTGTTCCGTCGTGATCCGCGGCCTGAGGACCTCTCCTGGGGAGAGCGCGCCTTTGGCACGGTGCAGCCGGGTGAGCGGTCCCTCAGGGCCGACCGCTACCTGGTGCGGCACGTCGGGCCGCTGGGTCCCGATCCGGGTGGCGTGATGGCGCCGGACAGTGCGCCCGCCGTCGAGGACTCAACCTGGGTATGGGTCGAGGCGGCGCTCGGTCCGGACACGGCACGCGCGCGCTGGCCGTTGCGCATCGTGGTGCTGGATCCAGGCACGGCGCCCGTCGTGGTGGTGAACGACGATCCCGCCGGCACCGGTAGCACCGACAGTGTCCTGGCGGGACGGCCCTCGCCCTGGGGCACCTACCACTGGTTCTTCCCTACGGGTACCGTGGCCGCCGTGAGCGGGCGCTGGAGTAGCCAGCTGCGGCTGCGCCTCTCCCGGGCGACGGCCGCGTGGGTCGACGCGCGGGACGCTCACCCGCTCCCCAGCGGGTATCCCCCGCCCACCGGGACGGCGCGCTCGATGCGACTGATGCCCGGCGATGGCTCCGTGACCCTGCGGGTGCCGCTGCCCGGCCGCGTCCCGTTCGGGGTGGACGAGACCGAGACGAGCGTGCGCCTCACCCTCTACGGGGTGGCCGCCGACATGGACTGGGTGCAGTACGGTGGCACCGACCCGTTCGTGCAACGCATCGAGTTCGCGCAGCCGCACTCCGACGTCACCGAAGTGACCGTCACCCTGGACCGAGCCGTGTGGGGGTATCGCACGCGCTGGGCAGGCAACGATCTCCTACTGGAGATCCGACGTCCACCGCGCATTGATGCCGCAAGGCCGCTCCGGGGACGACGGATCATGCTCGATCCGGGGCATCCCCCGGGTGGGGCTATCGGCCCAACGTGGGTGCGCGAGCCCGAGGTCACACTAGCCGTCGCGCTGCGGGCGAAGGCGCTGCTCGAGGCCAAGGGGGCTCGAGTGGATCTCACACGCGAAGCCGACGGGGCGGTAGGGCTGGCGGACCGACCCCGGCTCGCCGAAGCTGCCGACGCCGAGGTGCTCGTCTCGATCCACGCCAACGCCCTGCCGGACGGGGTGAATCCGTTCGTGAACAACGGCACCAGCGTGTACTACTACCATCCGCGGAGCATCCCGCTGGCCCGGGCGCTGGATCGGGCGCTGGTGTACCAGTTCGGGTTTCGTGACCTCGGGATGGGGCGTGGGGACCTCGCGCTGGCCCGTCCGACCTGGATGCCGGCGGCGCTCACCGAGGGGCTGTTCCTCATGCTGCCGGATCAGGAAGCGGTGCTGGCTAGCCCTGAGGGGCAGGAGCGCTACGCGCGCGCGGTCGTCGACGGGATCGAGGCGTTCCTGAGGGAACGTGCGCTTGGGCAGCCGTGACGTGATGAAGTGGGTGGCCGCCGCCGCGCTCGTGGCGGGTGTGGCGCCGGCCGCTCACGCGCAGGTGGATCCCAGCGGTGATTGGCGCACGTGGCGGAGCGAGCACTTCCGGGTCCATGGCCACGCACGGGACTCGGCGGTAGCCCTCACGGTCGTGCGCGAGTCGGAGCGGGCCTACGCCCTGCTCGCCACGGAGCTGCGGCGGCCACGCGGGATCATCGACCTCGTCGTGGCCGACAACGCGGACTTCTCCAATGGGTTCGCCACGGTGTTTCCCTCGAACCGCCTCACCATCTACGTACGGCCGCCCACGCGCGCCACGTCGATCCTGTACTACGACAGTTGGCTACGCATGGTGCTTGTCCACGAGCTGACCCACCTGTTCCATCTCGACCGGGCCGACGGGGTGTGGAACGTGCTGCAGGCGGTGTTCGGTCGGGCACCGGGATTGTTCCCCAACGCCTACCAGACGTCGTGGGTGACCGAAGGGCTCGCGACCTACTACGAATCGCGCTTCACCGACGCGGGGCGGGTGACGGGGAGCTTCCACCAGGAACTGCTCACCGCCGCGGCCCACGATCACCGCTGGGTGCCCGACATCGACGCCACCACGGCGAGTCCGGCGTGGCCCGGCGGGAACCGGGCCTACGCGTGGGGCACCGAGTTCTTCGTGCAGGAGACGAAGCTGTTCGGGGATACCCTCGTGCCGGGATTCGTGGCCAACACCTCGAAGCAGATCTGGCCGTTCGGGGTATCTGGGGCCCTGCGAGCGGCGGGCGGCGAGGGTGTGGATGGCGGATGGGATCGGCTGCACGAGCGGGCCTCGCGGCGACCATCCGAGCGGCCCGACCGGGAGATCCTCGAACGGGGATTGCGGATCGAGCCCCAGCCAGCGGTCTCCCCGGACGGCACGCGCCTCGCCTACGTGCGGCGCGAGGGGAGGTCGGAGACCCATCTTGTGATCCGCTCGCTGGCCACCGGCGAAGAGCTGGCCACCCGGCGGGTCAACGCCCAACCCGAGATCGTCTGGGTGGGGGACACGCTGTACGCGACGCAGATGGACTTCCGCACGCCCGTGGACGTGCGCAGCGACCTGTACCGCTGGGGGCCGGACGGCGACTGGGAGCGGGTCACCGACGCGGCCCGCCTCGCCCAGCCGTTCGCGGCGCCCGGGGGCGGCGTTGGCGCCGTCGACCTGGCCGCCGAAGCCCGCCGCTTGGTGATCGTCGAGGGCGGCCGCAAGCGGGAGCTCGAGGCCCCTCCAGCTGCGGCGTACGCTGGGGTCACGCTCTCGCCCGGGGGACGTTGGCTCGCGGCGGCACGCCACAGGGACGGACGCTGGGACATCGTGCTGTGGCGGGTGGACGATCCCATGGACGTACGCATGGCGACCGACGATGCCGCGCCGGATCGCGATCCGGTCTGGACGCGCGACGGGACACGCCTGCTGTTCACGTCGGAGCGCGACGGGTTCCCGCAGGTCTACGGCTACCGTCCTGCCACCGCAGCGATCACGCGTCTGACGGCGGAGCCCACGGGGGCCCGGCAGCCGGCCCTCGCCCCCGACGGCTCGCTGTTCTACAACACCCAGTTCTCCGACGGCTTCGCCCTGGTCAGGCTGGCCTCGCCGCAGGCGGTGCCCGACGTGACCGATCCGAGGTCGCGGCGCACGTTCGAGCGTGCGCCCGAAGTCGCGGTCGACTCCCAGGGCTACCAGCCGTGGCCGGCCCTGCGGCCCCATTACTGGATTCCGCTCGTTCACAACGAGGGAGCCACCGGGAGGTTCTGGGGTGCCGGGACGGCGGGGGTCGATCCAATCGGGCGCACCCGGTACTGGGCGGCCGCCTCGGCCGCCGTGGACCCGTTCCGTGGCGAGCTGGCGGTCGCCGCGGAGCACGCGCGCTGGAAGCACGCGGCCGTCGACGCCGCGTTCACCCAGGTGTGGGACGGGGAGCTCGGCATCACGACCGACGGGGACACGATCAACCTCGGGGAGCGGGAGCGGTCCGCCGAGTTGGGGCTCCAACTCCGATGGCGGCGCTGGCGTTCGTCGCTGGTGACGCGACTCAGCGCCGGCCTGGAGCAGACGTCGTACTTCGACGACGACGCCGGCGGCAATCTGCTCTTCCAGGGCTCCACCTTCTTCACGGGCGCCCTGGCGGCTCGGGGGCTCTACGCCCAACTGCCGGCCATGGCCATCTCGCGGGAGAACGGGGTGTTGCTCGAGGGGTTGTACCGCCACCGGGTGGCCGTCTCTCCGGGCGACACCGGTTGGTCGTACGAGGTGCGGGGCGGGGTGAACGGCTACCTGGCCCTCGACTTGCCGGGCTTCTCCCACTGGGTGCTCGCCGCCCGCGTCACGGAGGGCCGGACCGGCGGTCCCGCCCCCGACCGGTTTGCCATGGGCGGCGAGTCGGGCGATTTCTTCGAGTTCCTCCCCGGCTACTCCTTGGGCTCGGGGCGCCGGGCCTTCCCGCTGCGCGGGTATCCGCGCAGTCCCTCGGTTTTCACCAACGCCTTCGTGGCCATCGGGGAGCTGCGCGTTCCCGTTGTGGTTCTCAACAGCGGGATCTGGAAGCTGCCCTTCGTGCTGGATAAGCTGTCGGTCTCGGTGTTCGGTGAGATGGGGGGCGGATGGAACGCGGGTGACGCCCCGGCCCGTGACCGGCTACGCGACGTGGGCGGCGAGCTGGTGTCCGACTGGGGCTTTCTGTACGACACCCCGCTGCGTGTGCGGATCGGCGTGGCCGTGGCGCTCACCGATGGTCTGGGGGTCTCGGCCGGTAGCCCGAGGGGGTATGTCGCCTTCGGCTCCTCCTTCTAAGCCCCGCCACGGGGGCGATTCCCGCCCCGTGCGGGGTGACCATTTGCCATGTGAGGAAGGGCACTGTCCGCGCCCGGGGCGCCGGGCTAACGTGGTGCCGACATAATAGCGATGAAGGCTCCGGCGCAGTCGCGACCCTGATCGTGTTCTCCCATTCGGGAATTGCCACGATCTCTTGCAGGGTGCACTGCGGGAGCCCCGCGTGCGTCACGGCGACCGGTTGACACTCTTCGCTGGCCAGCCGTAGCTTGAATTTTCTGGGAGAACTGGATGTTCTGTTCGCGGTGCGGAACTGAAGTCGACAATCACGCCAGGTTCTGTCCTTCCTGCGGCCTGGACCTCGCCACGACCACGCCTCTGGCTGCCGTGCAGCCGGAGAAGAGCGAAGAGAACGAGCTCGACGTGGTGCGCGAGGCCCTCCAGGACGAGTGGGTGATCGAGAAGGAGCTCGGTCGCGGGGGGATGGCCATCGTCTTCCAGGCCCGGGACAAGCACCTCGACCGCGACGTCGCCATCAAGGTGCTTCCCTTCTCGCTCTCGTTCGACGCCGAGTTCGTCGAGCGCTTCCAGCGCGAGGCCCGCACCGCCGCCAAGCTCGAGCACCCGCATATCATCCCGATCTACCGCGTCGGCAAGTCCGGCCGGGTGATCTACTTCGTCATGAAGTACCTGCGCGGCCGCGCCCTGTCGGAGCTGTTGGCCGAGCGGGGTACCCTGGGACCGGCCGAGATCCGCCGCGTGCTGGTGCAGACCGCCGGTGCACTGGGATACGCCCACAGCCACGGCATCGTGCATCGGGACATCAAGCCGGACAACATCATGTTCGACGAGGTCGGGAACTCGGTGGTGACCGACTTTGGTATCGCGAAAGCGGCGACTGGGTCCCGCCTCACGGGCACCGGGATGTCCATTGGCACCCCGCACTACATGAGTCCCGAACAGGCGCGGGCGCAGCCGCTGGACGGGCGGAGCGACATCTACTCCCTGGGCGTGGTGGCCTACCAGGCCCTCACCGGGGCGGTCCCGTTCGACGGAGAGGACGCCTTCTCCATCGGCTACAAGCACATCATGGAGGAGGTCCCGACACCGGAGCTCCAGACCGGCGAGCAGCGCGCCCTCATGGGCGTGATCCGCCGCATGATGTCGAAGTCGTCCAGCGAGCGCTTCCAGGATACGGGAGAGCTGGTGGCTGCCCTGGAGGGGCGGTTCAAGACGCCGACCCCGAGCGGTGCCGTCAGTTCCTCGGAGTTGCCCACGACCGTGATGCCCCAGGCGGGCACGACGCCCCACACCCCCGTGGGGACGGCAGGACCTCGGTCGGCAGCGCTCGACGGCACGCCCACCACACCCACGACGCCCATCCCCAAGGCGCAGGTGGGCCCGGACGGCGAGAAGAAGCGCAGCGGGGTGCTCGTGGGGATGCTCGCGGTCCTGATGTTGGGAGCCGGTGGGGCCGGCGGCTACTGGTACTTCGCCATGGGGGCGGAGTGGCCGCCCACGTTTGGGGCAGGGTCCGCCGCGCTGCCCGCAGACTCCGTGGGGGCCGATTCGCTGGCCCTGGCGGCCGGCGACTCGGTGGCGCTGGCCGCGGGTGACTCTGCGGCAGCGGACTCCGTGGCAGCAGATTCGGTGGCCGCCGACTCCGTGGAAACGCCCGCGAGTGAGCTCCCACCCACTGGAATCCTCCTGTTGACTGGCGTGCCGTCGCTCGCCCAGGTCACCGTGGACGGCCAGCCCCAGAGCGGCACGGAGCTCACCGTGGATCCGGGGAGCAAGCGGATTCAGGTCACCAAGACCGGCTTCGACACATTCACCACGACGGTTCCCGTAGGCCGCGGGGACACGGTCAAGGTCGCGGTGACTCTCACGGCCCAGGCGGCGGCCCCGCCAGTGAGCCGCCCCACGCGGCGGGTGGATTACTGCACCGACCCCACGGCGGTGGACGAGTACAATGGGGACGGGAGCTGCTTCCAGACGGAGCCGCGCGCCGCCGCGGCACCGCTGGTCCCGGTGACCCAGGAAGTGTTTGCGCAGAACCCCACGCCGGTCGTCCTGTGGGTGAAGGTGCGATCCGACGGCGAGGCCCAGGAGATCAAGTGGGTGCGGCAATCCAACTTGCGCGCCTTCTCGCTGGCCGCCGCGCGGTTCGCAATGTCGCAGATGACCTACTCGCCGGCCGAGCGGAACGGTCAGCCGGTGGACGCCTGGGTGCGCCTCGCACTCCGGGCACGGCCGCAGCGCTGAGCACCACTCCGTGATTCATCCCAGTGCGTTCATCGCCCCGGGGGCCCAGGTCCTCGGGGATGTTTCGTTGGGGGAGCACGCCAGCCTGTGGTACAACACGGTGGTCCGCGGGGACATGGCGCCCATCGCCATCGGTGCGGAGACCAATATCCAGGATCTCTCCATGGTGCACGTGGACGAAGGCGTGCCGTGCACCATTGGGCGACGCGTGGGCGTGGGCCACCGGGCCATCCTCCACGGCTGCACTGTCGAGGACGAGTGCCTGGTGGGTATGGGCGCGATCCTCCTCAATGGGGTGAGTGTGGGGAGGGGCTCGGTGATCGGCGCGGGGGCGGTCGTGCCGGAGGGGGTGGAGATTCCCCCCGACTCGGTGGTTCTGGGGGTGCCGGCGCGGATCGTGCGCGCTGTCGATGGCGTGCTGCGGGAGCGCATCCAGTCCACATGGCGGCACTATGTCGAGCAGGCGCGGCGACGCAAGGCGGGGGAGGTGCCACGGCACTCGATACCTGGTTAGCAGATATGTGATGTGCAAAGCAACGAAGCACGGTGTCGCGGGGCTTCCCATCGCCACTTGCGTGGCTTCATGATGCCCTCTACCTTGCCCCCCCGCGCCAAGCCACCGGCCGTAGGACTTTTCTCAGATCGATTAGCTTTCATCGTGGGCCAATTTCAGCCTCTCGACGGGGGATTCATGGGCGTTGCGGGTGACCAGGGCAAACACATGACGCCGCAGCTCAGCGACAACGCGATCACGGTGCTCGAGCGTCGCTATCTGATCAAGGACGACGAGGGCCAGCCGGTGGAGCGCCCCGACGACCTATTCTGGCGGGTGGCGCGCACCATCGCACAGGCCGACGCGGCCTATGGTGCCAGCGCCGGGGCGGTGGAGGCGGTGGCCGAGACGTTCTACGAACTGATGGCGACCCGCGTGTGGATGCCCAACAGCCCCACCCTCATGAATGCCGGGCGGCCCCTAGGGCAGCTCTCGGCCTGCTTCGTGCTGCCGGTGCAGGACGCCCTGTCCACCGGCGAGTCGGGGATCTACGACACGCTGCGCAACATGGCGCTGGTGCACCAGTCGGGTGGCGGGACGGGGTTCGGCTTCTCCCGCATCCGGCCCAAGAACGACGTCGTGCGCTCCACGATGGGGGTAGCATCGGGGCCGGTCTCCTTCATGTCGCTGTACGATGCCTCGACCGAGGTGGTGAAGCAGGGCGGCACCCGGCGCGGCGCCAACATGGGCATCTTGCGCGTCGATCACCCTGACATCCTCGACTTCATCACCTGCAAGGACGACATCACCAAGGTCACCAACTTCAACATCTCGGTAGCGGTGACCGATGAGTTCATGCGGGCGGTGGAAGACGGTGGGGAGTATGACCTGATCCACCCGCGCGGCGGCAAGGTCGTGGGGCAGCTGGACGCCCGGGAGGTGTTCGGCAAGATCGTGCAGGGTGCGTGGAAGACGGGTGAGCCCGGCGTGTTCTTCGTCGACCGGGCCAACGCCTACAACCCCGTTCCCCACCTCGGCAGCTACGAGGCTACCAACCCGTGCGGTGAGCAGCCGCTGCTGCCGTACGACGTCTGCAACCTCGGCTCCATCAACGTCGGCGCGTTCGTGACGGACGGGGAGGTGGACTGGGAGGGGCTGCGCCGCGCCGTGCACCTCTGCACCCACTTCCTCGACAATGTCATCGACGTCAACAAGTACCCCCTGCCGGAGATTACCGACCTGGCGCACCGTATCCGCCGCGTGGGGCTCGGGATCATGGGGTGGGCCGACTTCCTGATGCGGCTGGGCGTGCCGTACAACTCCGAGGAAGCCATCGACTGGGCGCGTCGCCTCATGCACTTCGTGGATGAGGAGTCCAAGGTCGAGAGCGAGCGGTTGGCCGAGGAGCGGGGCGTCTTCCCCGAGTGGGAGGAGAGCATCTGGGGGCCCGACGAGACGTGCTCCCGCAACGCCGAGGGCAAGCGCATCCGGCCGCTGCGGCGACTGCGCAACTGCAATCTCACGACGGTGGCGCCGACCGGGACGATCTCGATCATCGCCGGCAGCTCGTCGGGGATCGAGCCGCTCTTCGCGGTGGCGTTCATGCGCAACCAGGCCGGCGTCCTCATGCCTGACGTGAACGAGGACTTCGTCGCCGTGGCGAAGCGTGAGGGCTGGTACTCCGAGGAGCTGGTCAAGCGGATCGCCGAAGAGGGCCACATCGACTTCCTGGAGGTGCCGGAGCAGTGGCGCCGCGTGTTCGTGACCGCCCACGATGTGACCCCGGAGTGGCACATCCGGATGCAGGCGGCCTTCCAGGAGCACACCGACAGCGCCATCAGCAAGACGTGCAACTTCCCGCAGCACGCCACGGAAGACGACGTGCGGCACATCTACCAGCAGGCGTACGCCCTCGGCTGCAAGGGCGTAACGGTGTACCGGGACGGCTCCCGCGAGGGACAGGTTCTCTCTACCGGCAAGACGGCGAAGAAGGTGGAGGCAGGGGTGGGGGCAGGCGATCCGGCCACCGCTGAGCAGACGGATACGCTGCGGCGGCAGGTGGCCGACCTCAAGTCCACCATCGCGGAGCTCGAGGCCGAGCTGGGCCTCACCAAGAAGAAGTTGCACGAGGTGGAGTCCGAGAACCTGCAGCGGCGCGCCAAGCGGTCGCGGCCCGAGCTCCTCAAGGGCACGACCCGGCGCATCGAGACGCCCCTGGGCACGCTCTACGTGACGATCACGGAGGACGACCTGGGGCAGCCCTTCGAGATGTTCATGAGCCTGGGCAAGGCCGGGGGCGCGCTCATGGCCGATGTCGAGGCCATCGGGCGGCTCATCTCCCTGGGGCTGCGCTCGGGCATTCCCATTGGGGAGATCCACCGGCAGCTGCGCATGATCTCCTCCGACCGCGCGGTCGGGCTCGGGCCCAACAAGGTCTTGTCGGTGCCCGACGCCGTCGGCATCGCCGTCGAGCGCTGGATGCAGGGGAAGCAGGGCCTGCAGCAGGACTTGCTCGAGGCCGCGGCGAGCGACACCGACGTCGCGACGCCGGCTCAGCGTGGTCCCGTGGCGGGGCCCGAGGGCGCGATGTTCGAGTTCCAGCACGTGGAGCCGGAGCAGTTCGCCGGTGCGTGCCCCGACTGCGGCTCGCAGCTCGAGTTCGCCGAGGGGTGCGTCAAGTGTCACGTGTGCGGGTACAGCGAGTGCGGGTGAGACTGAGCGAGATCAGGCCGGGCGGCAACGAGCGGGGCGCGTGAGAACGCGCCCCGTTTCGTGATGAGGCTCCTGTTGGTATTTTGGTCGATACGGAGGGACCGAGAGGACCGGCTACGTGGTCAAGCGCGTCAAAGGATTCGTGGGCAAGCTGCGGCAGGAGCGCCGCGAGCTCGGCTGGAAGGGGCTCCTGCGCAAGCGGGGGTGGGCCCTGGTCGTGTTGGTGGTAGCGTTCTACCTGGTTCGGGATCTCGTGCTGTACGTGGCGATTCCCCTGGCTGTCGTGTGGGGCCTGTCGCGCTAGCGGTGGAGGGCGGAGCCATGACGGCGAAGAAGTGGGCGCGGGTCAAGCAGAGCGGAGCTCATGGATTGCGGCGGGGTGCGTGGTACCCCGTCGTGAACGACAAGAAGCACGACCTGGTAATCGTAGACGTCAACAAGAAGAACGTCCCGGTTTCCAGGGCGCTGGTCGATCTGACGGATGACGCTCCCCACCGCTGGAGTGTGGTCGCGTGGGACACGGCGGATCGGGGATCCCAGCGGGCCAGCGAGTCCCGCTTCGGCCTCGTCTACGGTGTCTGCCCTGGCTGCCGGGGGCGACTGGGCCTCGACGACGGGACCGACACCGCGACCTGCTCCGAGTGCGGGGGCGAGTTCGAGGTTGACTGGGACCACTTGTGCTAGGAGTGGTCCGGTCACTCTAGAGGCGCCAACGGCGTAGACCGCGAGACGGCGCCGCGAGACGAACCCGTGGCGCCTTTGTCTTGTAGAGGGAGGAGCGACTGAGCCGCGGCCAGTCGGCCTCGCCCGGGGGGGATGATGGAATCGCAGCCGCTGTTCAACGACCTCGTCGGCGTGTTGACCGTGATCATCATGATCCCGGTCTTCTTCCTCTGGCTCGAGCGGAAGACCCGCTGGAAGATCTTCGACTTCATGCCGGCCATTATCTGGATCTTCATCACGCCCATCTTCCTCTCCAACCTGAACGTCATCCCGCGCTCCAGCGAGATCTACACGACATTCCGCTCCTTCGCGGTGCCGCTGTTCATCGTGCTCATGCTGCTGGACATCAACATCCGCCAGGCGATGCGGGTGGCGTGGCGCGGCGCAGCCGTGATGGTTCTTGGGGCGTTCGGCATCGTGGCCGGAGCCGTCATCTCCTTCTTCATGTTCCGCAGCGGGCTCCCCGAGGGCACCTGGATGGGTTACGGGGCATTGGCGGGGAGCTGGATTGGCGGCACGGGCAACCTGGCCGCGGTGGCCGACTCCCTCGATACGCCGGGCGAGATGGTGGGCATGGTCGTGCTGGTGGACAACCTGGTCTATGTCTTCTACTTCCCGCTGATTCTCTCCTGCAAGCGGTGGGCGGCGACGTTCAATCGGTTCACCGGGGTTCCGCCGGAGGCGGAGGCCCGCTTCTCCGATGCGGCCCAGCAGGTCGAGAAGAAGACCCACGAGGTGCACTTCCGCGACGCGCTGACGCTGTTGGGGTGGGGCTTCATGGCTCTCGCGGCCGCGACGGCGCTGTCGTTCGTCTTCCCGGAGCTGCCACCGGTCTTCACGCAGCGCACCTGGGCGATCCTGCTCGTGACCACCATCGGTATCGGCCTCTCGGCCACCAAGCTCAAGGACGTGCCGGGCACCGAGCCGCTCTCCATGACCTTCGTGTACATCTACATGACGATGATGGGGGCACAGGCGGACCTCAGGAGCCTGGGCGGCGCGCAGTGGTTCATCATCGCCGGCTTCATCTGCATCGCGGTCCATTTCGTATTCATCATCGCCGGCGCGCGGTTGTTCCGCATCGACGTGAGCATGGCGGCCGTCTCCAGCGTCGCCGCCGTGGGCGGTGCGGCCTCTGCCCCCGTCGCCGCCGGGTTCCACCGCGAGGAGCTGGTGCCGGTGTCCATCATGCTGGCGCTGATCGGGTATGCGCTGGGGAATTATCTGGGGGTGGCCACGGCATACCTGTGTCATCTGCTGGTATGACGCGAGGGGATTCGCGCCGATAGAGACGGCGTCCCGGGGGTTCCCGGGGCGCCGTTCGCCTATATTTCGCCCCATGCCTCCCGTCACGCGCCGCGCAACGGTCACCGCCTGGATCGGCGACGTCCCCGTGGGGTCGTGCCATCCCATCGTGGTCCAGTCGATGACCAACACCGACACCGCCGACGTGGATGCGACCGTGGAGCAGGTCGCGGCGCTGGCCCAGGCCGGCAGCGAGCTGGTGCGCGTGACGGTGAACAACGAGCCGGCGGCGCAGGCGGTGCCCGAGATCGTCGCGCGACTTGCCGACCGCGGCGTGACCGTCCCCATCATCGGCGACTTCCATTACAACGGGCACCTCCTGCTGCCCAAGTACGCCGAGATGGCCGCGGCGCTCGCCAAGTACCGCATCAACCCGGGCAACGTGGGCGCCAAGCGGCGCGACGAGCACTTCAAGACGATACTCGAGGTGGCGCTTGCCCACGACACGCCGGTGCGGATCGGCGTGAATTGGGGCTCGCTTGACCAGAACCTGCTCACCGAGCTGATGGACGAGAACGCTAAGCAGGCCGAGCCGCTCGACGCCCGCGAGGTGACGCTCAATGCGATGGTCGCGAGTGCGATGCGCTCGGCGGCGTTCGCCGAGGAGACCGGGCTCGCGCACGACCGCATCATTCTCTCGGTCAAGATGTCGCAGGTGCAGGATCTGGTGGACGTGTACCGCAAGCTGGCGCCGCTGTCGGACTATCCGTTGCACCTGGGACTCACCGAGGCCGGGATGGGTGCCAAGGGGATCGTGGGGAGCACCGCCGGGCTCGCGCTGCTGCTGCAGCAGGGGATCGGGGACACGATCCGGGTCTCCCTCACGCCCGCCCCCGGTGGGGATCGCACCGAGGAGGTGCGTGTCGCCCAGCAGATCCTCCAGGCCATGGAGCTCCGGAGCTTCTTGCCGCAGGTCACCGCCTGCCCGGGCTGCGGTCGCACCACCAGCACGTTCTTCCAGGAGATGGCCGACCGGATCCAGACCTACCTGCGCGAGCAGATGCCTGGCTGGAAGACTCGGCACGCGGGTGTGGAGGAAATGCGGGTGGCGGTGATGGGCTGCGTGGTGAACGGTCCCGGCGAATCCAAGCACGCGAACATCGGTATCTCCCTGCCGGGCACGTTCGAGGAGCCCAAGGCGCCGGTCTACGTGGACGGCAAGCTGCAGGTCACGCTCAAAGGGGACGGCATCGTGGAGGAGTTTCTCGGTATCCTCAACGAGTACGTGGCCCGGACCTATGCCGCCCCGGTCGAGGCCGAGGCGTAGCCGGTCGCATCCCGTCGCCGGCAGGCGTCGGCCCCCCCTGACGATTGCGAGATTCCACATGCATGTTGAGAAACGCTGTGGATTCCCCGTGGATAGGATGTGGATGCGATGACGCCATGTGGGAGGCACGGTTGATGAGCGAGCGTGAGCGGGCGGTCGAGCTGCTGGGGGGGGCGAGCCGGGTGGTGGCGCTCACCGGGGCCGGCATGTCCGAGGAATCGGGCGTGCCGACATTCCGCGACGCCCTCACCGGGCTCTGGTCGCGGTACGATCCGATGGAGCTGGCCACCCCGGCGGCGTACCGCCGCAACCCGGCCCGCGTGTTCGGCTGGTACCTCTCCCGCTGGCGCCGCGTCCGGGAGGTGAGTCCGCACGCGGGACACCGTGCGCTGGCGGAACTGGAGGACGCGTTCGCCGAGCTCGTCGTCGTGACCCAGAACGTGGACGGCCTGCACTGCCGCGCCGGGAGCCGCGAGATCATCGAGTTGCACGGCTCGCTGGAGGCATTCCGCTGCGTCGGGGGACATCCCTACGACATTGCCGGGATCGAGGCGCTCGCGCCGAGCGAGGACAGCGAGGTCGAGCCTCCCGTGTGCGAGACGTGCGACGCACCCATCCGTCCCGGCGTCGTGTGGTTCGGGGAGATGCTGCCGCCTGGAGCCGTCGAGCGGGCGTTGCACCTGGTGCAAGAGAGCGACGTCGTGCTGGTGGTCGGCACGTCGTCGGTGGTGTATCCGGCCGCGGAGCTGCCCAGCGTCGCCCTGGCAGCCGGCGCCCGGGTGATCGAGATTAACCCGCAGGAAACGCCGCTCACGCCGCGGGCCACACTCGCCTGGCAGGCGACCGCGGCCGACGCCCTTCCCCAACTCGCCGACGCCTTCGGCGTTCCGGTGACCGACGCATGACTGACGCGCCCCAGTTCCGCCGCACCAAGATCGTGGCCACGCTCGGTCCCGCTTCCTGTGACGAGCCCGTGCTCACCCAGCTCCTCGAAGCGGGGGTGGACGTGGTGCGCATCAACAGCTCGCATGGCGACCCGGCCACCTGGAGCAGCTGGATGGGTCGGGTGCGGGAGGTCGCCGACCGGCTCGAGCGGCACGTGGGTGTGCTCGTGGACCTCCAGGGACCGCGCATCCGGGTGGGGGGGCTCGCCGAGCCGCTGGAGCTCGAGCAGGACGCCGCGGTGGTGTTCGCGCCCCAAGGAGAGGCACAGCCGGGGGAGATCCCCACGACGTACGACGCCCTGGCGAGTGATCTCCACCCCGAGGCGCGCATCCTGTTGGACGACGGACTGCTCGCGGTGGACGTGACCCGCATCGAGGGCGATCGGGTGCATGGCATCGTGCGCTACGGCGGCACGCTCAGGAGCCATAAGGGCATCAACCTCCCGGGGGTGGAGGTGAGCGCTCCCACGGTCACGCCGCGCGACCGCGAGAACCTGGCGGTGGCCCTGGAGCACGGCGCCGATTTCATCGCTGTGTCGTTCGTGCGCCGGGCTGCCGACGTGGAAGAGGTGCGAGCGCTGGTGCCCGCTGACGTGAGCATCGTGGCCAAGATCGAGAAGGCGGAGGCGATCGACGATCTCAACCGCATCCTCGAGGCTTCGGATGCGCTCATGGTGGCCCGTGGCGATCTCGGTGTGGAGCTGCGCTTCGAGGAGGTCCCGCTGATCCAGAAGCGGATCATCATCCGGGCCAACCGGCGCGCGTGCCCGGTGATAACGGCGACCCAGATGCTGGAGTCGATGGTGCATACGCCGCGTCCCACCCGCGCGGAGGCCTCCGACGTGGCCAACGCCATCCTGGACGGCACCGACGCCGTGATGCTCTCGGCCGAGACGGCGATTGGGAACTATCCGGTGAAGGCGGTCAAGGCCATGGTTCGGATCATTGCGGAGGTCGAGGGACGGGTCAGCGGTGACGCGCTGCCGCGCCGCCGGCGCAGCGAGCTGCCGGGTGCACTGCGGCCGCGCACCAGTGACGACGCCATTGCGTTCGCGACGGGCGTCGCCGCCGAGATGCTCAGGGTCCCGCTCATCGTCTGCTTCACCAAGAGCGGCTTCACGGCCCGGAGGATCGCGGCCAATCGGCCCGTCACGCCCATCGTGGGACTCTCGACCGAGCTGTCCACCTGCCGCAGCCTCGCCCTCGTGTGGGGTGTGGCCCCGGCGCTCGCCGATCACGCGCCGACCTATGAGGCGATGCTGGGGCGCGCGCGGGAGCGACTCCTGACACGCGGGGTCGTGCAGCCGGGGGACCGCATCGTAGTGACGGCCGGTGTGCCGTTCGACGTGACCGGTACGACCAACCTGCTCAAGATCGAAACGATTTGAAGGGCCGGCTCGTGGTACTCGGGTCGGGGACGTCGTTCGGGGTCCCCGTCATCGGATGTGACTGTCCGGTCTGCACGTCGAACGACCCGCACGACCGCCGCACCCGCACGGCTGCGGTGGTGGAGCTGGACTCCGGCGTGCGGCTGCTCATCGACACGCCACCGGAGTTGCGGGTCCAGCTCACCGGCAGCGGTATCGGCGCGGTGGACGCCGTGCTGTACACGCACGAGCACGCCGATCACGTGCACGGGATCGACGATCTGCGCGCCCTCTCCGTGCGACGCGGGCGCCTGCCGATCTACGGCCCGCGGGAGACCATCGAGCTGTTAGAGCAGCGGTTCCACTATATCTTCGACGCCGGCGTGGAGCCGCTCCCGGGGACCAGCAAACCGGAGCTGGTTGCCCAGGCCATCGAGCCCTACGTGGAGGTGACGGTCGCCGGCGTACCGGTCCTGCCCGTGGAGGCCGATCATGGCGGCTCCCGCGTCTTCGGGTACCGGATCGGGCCGGTCGCCTACCTGACGGACGCCAAGGCGCTGCCGGAGGAAACGGTGCGGCGACTCGAGGGCGTCGAGGTGCTGGTACTCAACGCCCTGTTCGAGAAGCCGCATCCGACGCACTTGTCGATCCCCGAGGCGGTGGAGATGGCGCGGGCGATCGGGGTGCGGCAGGCGTTCCTGACGCACCTGACCCATCGGTATTCCCACGCGGAGCTCGAGGCGCGTCTCCCCGAGGGGGTGTCCCCGGCCCACGACGGGCTGGAAGTGGTCTTTTGACGACCTTTCCGGGGGGTGGTAGTATTCAACTGGGGTCCTGAAGTACAACGGAGGGATGATGCCACACGTTCGCGATGACAAACCCGTCATAATCGTTGAGCGGTCGAGCGGTGGGCTCGGCGGGTTCCTGTTCGGGCTGCTGGTGGGAGCGGGGGCAGCGTTGCTGTTCGCTCCGCAGAGCGGCGAGGAGACGCGCCGGGTGATCAAGGACCGCAGCCGCCAGCTGCGTGATGACGCGCAGTCGAAGGCCGAGGAGTGGCGTGAGCACGTGGAAGAGGGGTACGGACGCGCCAAGGAGCGCCTCGAGGACGGCTACGAGACCGCGCGCCGCGGCCTGCGGGACACGCGTGAGGGCGCCCAGGATGCGCTCGACGCCGGCAAGGCCGCCGTGCACTCCGCACGGGACGAGCTGGAGCGGAGGCTCGCCGACTCGCGCTCGCGCGGCAAGCGCAGCGGCGGCGACGACGACGAGGCGGCGGAGTAGGAATACCGCACCCCCGCGTGCCAGCACCACGACGCCGAGGGTGGGCCTTTTCCCCCTTCGGCTTTGTGCGCCGGGTGTTCATCGGCGCCTACGATGACCAGATCCTCTTTCTCGGGAGCGCTCTCACGTTCGACGCGCTGCTCGCGGCGCTCCCCTTTGCCCTTCTCCTCCTTGCAGCGTTCGGTTACTTCGTGCACGCCGGAGACGACGCCATGGCGGATGTGCTCCGCGTGCTCGACCAGATCCTGCCGCGGAGTACGGGAGGTGAGGGCCCGCTGGAGCGAGCGGAGCGCATCGTCACGGGACTGGTGGACAGCAGGGCCGAGCTGACCATCTACGGCATCCCCCTGTTCCTCTGGTTCGCCACCCGGTTCTTCAGCGCTGTCCGCTCTTCCCTGAACGAGATTTTCGACACACCGGAGACGCGCTCCTACTTCGTGGGGAAGGGGCTCGACCTCTTCCTCGTGATCATGACTCTGGTGCTGCTGGTGGCGAATGCCCTCCTCACCGTCATCGTCGCCAATTACCCGTTCATCGGGCGTTTCGTGGTCGGCATCTCGACCTATGTGGTGGGTATCGTGCTGTTCTACGTCGTGTACACCTTTGCCCCCACGCGACCCATGCGGTGGGACACGGCGGTGGTGGCCGCGGCCGTGGCCGCCCTCGGGTTCGAGATCGCCAAGAAGCTCTACAGTCTGTATCTCACGCAGTTCACTACCATCGACCGCCTGATCTCCAACGCCAACTTCATCGCGATCCTGCTCCTTGTGGTCTGGATCTACTTCATGGCCTGCGTCTTCCTCCTCGGCGGCGAGGTGGCGGAGACGTACGACCTGGCGCGCCGGCACCGGGAACAGCGCGCCATCCTGGAGTGAGTGCCCATGCCGGCTGACCGCGTGATCGACCTGCGCAGTGATACCGTCACGCGCCCGTCCCCCGAGATGCGGCGGCACATGGCCGAGGCCGAGGTCGGAGACGACGTGCTCGACGGGGATCCCACGACGCGACGGCTGGAGCAGCGCGTCGCGGAGATCCTGGGGCGCGAGGCCTCCGTGTTCTTTCCCTCCGGGGTCGGGGCCAACCAGGCCGCGATCTGGTTGAACACAGAGCCCGGTACCGAGCTCATCCTCGAAGCCAACGCTCACCTGGTGCACTACGAGATTGCCGGTGTGGCAGCGCTGGCGGGGGTCCAGATCCGTCCGGTCACCACGTCGGATGGGGTGCTCACCCCGGAGCTGGTACGGGACGCCTGGCGCCCGGCGTCGCCCCACGTGCCGCGTATCAGTGCCGTGGCGGCCGAGAACACGCACAACGCCGCTGGTGGCAGGGTAATGCCGCTCGAGGTTTGGGACGGTCTGGTCGCGTTGACCGAAGAGCAGGGTGTCCCGTTGCACCTCGATGGCGCGCGGCTGTGGCATGCCGCCGCGGCGCTGGAGCTGCCGCCCGCGCGGGTGGCGCGCGGGGCGAGTACGGTGATGGTCTGCCTGTCGAAGGGGTTGGGCTGTCCCGTGGGAAGTTGTCTCGCGGGAGACGGCGAGATCATGGTTCGCGGCAGGGAGGTGCGCAAGCGACTGGGCGGCGGCATGCGGCAGTCGGGGATTCTGGCGGCGGCCGGCCTGTATGCGCTGGAGCACAACCTCGGGCGGCTCAGCGAGGACCACGCGAGCGCCCGGCTGCTGGCCGAGCGGCTCGAGGGACACAACGCGGTACGGCCACTCCCGCCCGACACCAACATCGTCATGCTCGATCTCGTGGGTCGCGACACGGCCGATACGGCGCTTCCCAAGTTGGCCGATGCCGGCGTGCTGCTGGTGCCGTTCGGCCCGACGCGGCTTCGGGCGGTCACCCACCTCGACGCGCCACGGGAGCTCGTGCTGCAGGCTGCGGAGGTCATCGCGTCGACGCTCGAGTAGCCGTGCGGTCACCACGTGTATTGCCGGGGAGGTCCATCGGTGCGTAATTGGGGCGGAGCCTAACCATGCACATAGTCGTCGTCGGCGCAGGCGAAGTCGGCTACCATGTGGCCGAACGCCTCTCCAGCCAGAAGCACGATGTCGTGGTGGTGGACCTCGAGCCGAATCGGCTCGAGTACGTGGCCAACCACCTCGACGTAGCGGTGGTGGAGGGGAGCGGCACTAGCACTGGCGTGCTGGAGGAAGCCGGCATCCGCAACGCGGGGCTGCTGCTCGCGGTCACCAATGTGGACGAGGTGAACCTGGTGAGCTGCATGAGCGCACGCGGCGTGCCCGGCATCTTCAAGGTGGCCCGCGTCTCCAACCCTGCCTTCTACCGCGACGCCCGCAACCTCAAGCCCGATGCGTTCGGGGTGGACATGCTCATCAACCCCGAGCGGGAGCTGGCGCTTGAGACGATGCGGCTGCTCCACTCGACTGCGGCTACCGACATCGCCGTGTTCGCGGGGGGCGCGGTGCAGCTCCTGGGGTTCACGGTGAAATCGGAGGCGCCCATCGCCGGACGCCGCCTCGTGGACATCGCGTCGGAAGAGGGAGACCGTCCGTTGCTCACCGTCGCGGTCGAGCGGGAAGGGGAGACCCTCGTCCCCGACGGCGCGACCAAGATCGTGGCCGGTGACCACCTCTACGTCGCGGCCACCGAGGCGGAGATCCCGCGCGCGCTCGAGCTGCTCGGCTACGAGACCGCACCAATGCGGCGTGTGATGATCACGGGCGGGAGCACCGAGGCGTTCTACGTTGCGCAGTTGCTGGACCAGCACCGCGTGCAGGTCACCATGCTGGTGGCGGAGCGGCAGCGGGCGCAGGAACTGGCCGAGAAGCTCGAGAAGGTCCTCGTGCTGCACGGCGACGCGACCGATGTCGAGCTGTTGGAGCTCGAAGGCGTGAGCGGTGCGGACGGGTTCGTGGCGCTGAGCGATGCCGACGAGACCAACATCCTGTCGTCGCTGGTCGCCAAGCACGCCGGGGTGAAGCGGGTGATCACGCTGGTCAACAAGAAGGATTACGTGCCGCTGGCGCGTCGCATTGGTCTCGACGCGGCGGTGAGCCCGCGCCTATCCGCGGCGAACGCGATCCTGCGGTACGTGCGGCGGGGGACGGTGACGCGCGTGGCCACCTTCAAGGGCAGTGACGCCGAGGCGATCGCGTTCGAAGTCACCTCGGCGTCGCCGGTCGCCGGCAAGCGTTTGGCGGAAGCCGGCTTTCCCAAGGGCTCCATCGTGGCGGCCATCGTGCGGGGCACGGAGGTGACGGTGCCTCGGGGCAACGACCTGCTCCAGCCGGGCGACACGACCATCGTGTTCGCGCTCCCGGACGCGGTCCCGGACGTCACCGCGCTCTTCCCCTCGTGAACCTTCGGGAAGTCCTTCACCTCGTAGGCGCGCTGCTCGTTTGGGTAGCCGTTGCCATGGTGGCGCCGACCGTGGTCGCGGTGTTCGACGGCCTCACGATTCCCTGGGCCATCACCACGCTCAGCACGGCGCTCGTGGGAGGGCTCCTCTGGTGGTTCACCCCCCGGGAGGTCTCCATCAACACCCGGGAGGGGATCGCCATCGTGGGTCTCGGGTGGCTCGTCGTGGTGGCCGCCGGCAGCGTCCCCTTCATCGCCACGGGTGTGGCCCCCACCGTGGCCGGAGCCCTGTTCGAGTCGGTCTCCGGATTCACGACGACCGGCGCCACCATCTACGCCAGCGTCGAGGACCTGCCGCGGAGCATTCTCCTGTGGCGCAGCATCAGTCACTGGTTGGGCGGCATGGGGATCATCGTGCTGGGCGTGGCGATTCTCCCGCTGTTGGGGATGGGCGGTGCCCAGCTGTTCCGCGCGGAGGCGCCGGGCATCCCCAGCGACCGACTGCGCCCGCGGATCGCCTCGACGGCGCGCCTGCTGTGGGGGGTGTACGCGCTGTTCACCGCCGTATTGGCGGTCATCTACCTCGCACTCGGGATGTCGGTGTTCGATGCGGTGAACCACGCGATGAGCTGCCTCGCGACCGGCGGGTTCTCCACCCGCACGGCGTCGCTCGGTGCCTTCAGCGCGTCGATCCAGTGGGTGACCGTGTTCTTCATGCTCGTGGCGGGCACCAACTTCACGCTGCATTATCGGTGGCTCACCGGCCGGTGGCTCGTCTACTTCAGAGACTACGAGTGGCGCTGGTACGCGGCGATCGGGTTCCTCTCGGTCGTCCTGTGCTTCATCGCGCTCGGGCTGGCCAGTGGTGATTGGGACGCGTCGGCCCGCCCCGCCGCGTTCAACGTGACGGCCATCATCACGACTACCGGTTTCGCCACCGCCGACTTCGCCCTGTGGCCCGCGGTGGGTCAGGTCGTGTTGCTCGGCCTCATGTTCATGGGGGCGATGGGGGGATCGACAGGCGGGGGGTTCAAGGTCGTGCGGGCGGCGGTGGTGGCGAAGCACACTCTGGGGGAGATCAAGAAGATCCTGCACCCCAGAGCGGTGGTCGTCACCAAGATCGGCACGCGCACGGTCCGCTCGGAGGTGCTTCACAACGTACTGGCGTTCCTCGCCCTCTACGGGATGACGCACGGGCTCGGGACGATCATCATGGCCGCACTGGGCAACGACCTGGTGACTTCCTTCAGCGCCTCGCTCGCCGCCATGTCGAGCATCGGTCCGGGGCTCGGCGCGGTGGGGCCCGCTTCCCACTACGGCGACCTCGGCTCCACCGCACACGTGGTGCTCGCCACCCTCATGCTCCTGGGACGGCTGGAGTTCTACACCCTGCTGGTGCTGGTGATTCCGTCCACCTGGCAGAAGTGGGGGGGACACAGATAACGGCGGGGAACGGGGAACGGCAAGACGGGCTCCCCACGGTCTCTGGGGGGCAGACTGGCAGGCGGGAGTGTCGTACCGATCCCCGTTCCCCGATCCCTGTTCCCCCGGTGGTGCAGGGCGGCGGGGGTAGCTAGCTTACAGAGCCCCAGGTCCGGGGGACTCGTGCGCGCGAACCGCGTCAGGACCGTGAAGGTAGCAGCGCTAAGCGATGTCACGTGTCGCCTCGGGGTGCCTGGGGCACTCATTTGATTCCCGATGATCCATACCGCACTCGCCCGCAAGTACCGACCGACCCGGTTCTCGGATCTCGTCGCGCAGGAGCACGTGGCGGCAGGGTTGGCCGGCGCGATCGGCAAGAACAGGGTTGCGCACGCCTACCTGCTGACGGGCCCCCGGGGCGTCGGCAAGACCAGCGCGGCGCGCATCCTGGCCATGGCCCTGAACTGCGCACAGAGGGGAGAGGGCGGTGCCGACGCCGGGGAGCCGTGCGGCACCTGCGAGTCGTGCCAGCGCATCTGGTCGGGCGCGGCGAACCTCGACGTGGTGGAGATCGACGCGGCCAGTAACCGCGGCGTGGATGACGCCCGCGAGCTGCGGGAGCGCGCCATGTATGCGGCCAGCGCCCCCGGCCGGTTCAAGGTCTACATCATCGACGAAGCCCACATGCTCACCCGGGAGGCGTGGAACGCCCTCCTCAAGATCCTGGAGGAGCCGCCGCCGCAGGTCGTGTTCGTGTTCGCCACCACCGAGCCGCAGAAGATCGCCAACACGGCGGCGCCCGTGATGAGCCGCCTGCAGCGATTCGATTTCCGGCGCATGGGCCCCCACACCATCATCGAGCGCCTGCAGTACGTGGCCGAGCAGGAGGGGATCGAGGCGGAGCACGACGCCCTGGTGCTGATGGCGCGCGTGGCGCACGGTGGGATGCGGGATGCCCTCTCCCTGCTCGATCAGGCGGTGGCGTTCGATGAGGGGCCGGTGACGGCGGCGCGCGTGCGGCAGGCTCTGGGGCTCATCGACGACGAGATGTACGCCGAGCTGCTGGATCTGGTGGCCGCGCGCCGGCGTGAGGAAGTGTTCCCCTTCGTTGCGCGCCTGGTCGAGGGCGGGGCGGACCTCGCCGAGTTCGTGGGTGGTGCGGGCGAGGCGCTGCGGGCGCTGTTGCTCCGCATCTTGGGGGGACAGCCCGAGGGGGTCACCGACACCCTACGGGCGGCGATCGAACGACAGGCCGAGCAGTATGCGGAGGGCGACGTGCTCCGCATGCTCAAGCTGTTGGGCGAGGCGGATTGGGCGATCCGGCGCAGCCCCCATGCACGCCTCCACGTGGAGACGCTGCTGCTGCAGTGGACCCTGCTGGATCGCACGGTCGAGCTGCAGGAGGTCGTGGAGGCGCTGCGGAAGGGAGAGACCCCCGCGCCGCCGCCCAACCCGTCGGGCGGGGCGCCGGCTCCGCGCGCACGGCGGCCTCGGGCTGGCGGAGCACCGCGCGCGCAGGCCTCTCCGACCCGCTCGCCGTCCCGCAGTGGGGGACGGGCGACTGCGGCAGCGGCCAATCCCATCGAGGGTCCGCTGACCCTCGAGGCCCTGACCGAGCGCTGGCCTGCCGTGGTCGAGGCGGCGGGGAAGCGCCGACGCCTGGTGCGGGAAGCGCTTAGCCACGCCACCCCCGCTGCCGTGGAAGGGGACCTGGTGACCCTCGATGTCTCCGACTGCGAAGTGCACCTGGAGGGGCTGGAGCGGAGCCGGGACATCGTCGCCACGGCGGTGGTCGACGTGACCGGCAAGGCGGCGCGCGTCGCCTACCGGCCGGCCTCGGGCGAGGCCCTGTCCAACAACGCGAGGCGGCTCGACCGGGAGGGGGATCGGGGCGAGCGCCTCGAGGGCTACCGGGCCAAGGATCCGTCGCTCGACGCCATGGCCGACGCGCTCGATCTCGAGCTGTTGGAGTAACTTGCGAGGCTCTCGCTGGCCGGGTAGCTTGCACCGGCTAGGGCTGCAAGACGCGTAACTCAAGGATTCACAGGGATATGGCCGATCTTTCCCAGCTGTTTCAGTTAGGTCAGCAGGTGCAGGGCCGTCTGACGCAAATGCAGACGGAGCTCGCCGAGCGCAGCGTGACGGGCTCGGCCGGTGGCGGTATGGTCAAGGTCACCGCCGACGGGCGGGGCCAAATCCGGGCCATCGAGATCGATCCCGCAGCCGCGACCGGCGGCGACGTGGAGATGCTCGAGGACCTCGTGCTCGCGGCGGTCAGCGACGCGCAGCGCAAGGCGGAAGAGCTCTACCGCGACGAACTGAAGAAACTCACCGGCGGACTGCCGCTTCCGTTTCAGCTTCCGCTCTGAGTCGTGTCGGCAATCGAGCAGCTGATCGGTGAACTTTCCAAGCTGCCCGGCATTGGGAGAAAGACGGCGACGCGCCTCACGTACCACCTCCTCAAGCAGCCGGCGGAAAGTGTGCGGCGTCTGGCCGAGGCCGTGCAGACGCTCGCCCAGCGGGTTCGCCCCTGCTCCGTATGCGGCAATCTCGGAGAGACCGATCCCTGCCCGGTCTGTGACGATCCGCGGCGCGACCAGAGTGTGGTGTGCGTCGTGGAGGAGGCGTCTGACATCGGCGCCATCGAGCGAACCGGTGAGTACCGGGGGCTGTATCACGTGCTGGGTGGTCACCTCTCGCCGCTCGATGGGGTGGGACCCGACGACCTCCGGGTCGAAGCGCTCCACACCCGGTTGGCGAACGGAACGACCATCCGCGAGGTGATCGTGGCCACCAACCCGTCCATGGAGGGTGAGGTGACGGCCACCTACGTGCGCGGCGTGGTCGAGCGGCCCGGGCTTCGTGTGACGCGCATCGCTTTGGGACTGCCCGTCGGTGGCGATCTTGAGTACTCCGATAGCGTGACGATCGCACAGGCGCTTGCCGCACGGAGGGAGATGTCCACATGATGGGGGCGCGCATTCGAGCGTTGCTCGTGGGTCTGGGGCTCGGAACGGCCCTCGGCGCCGTGGTGGCGCAGCAGTCGATGGGCCGTCACCGACGGGATCTGTTCAGTGCGCACCCCTTGCGCCGCTTGTCGGCCCTGGGCTATCTCAACGGGCATCCCAGCGTCGAGGCGGTGCGTCTATTGCGTGACTACCTCGCGTGGGAACAGCACCCGATGCTGCGGCGGCGGGCGGAGGGCATCGTGCGCCGCATGGAAGCGAAACTCGGCTGAGGTGGGACGCCGATGACTGGTGCCGGCACCTGGTCACTCAATGAGGGCGACTACCAGCGGATCAGCGCGCACTTGAGCGCGCTGCTGCGGGAGGCGAACGCCCGGTGCGCACTGCTGGTGGACCGGACGGGTCAGCTCCTGGCGAGCGCCGGCGAGCAGCTCTCCTTCGATCCGGCTGCCTTCGCGTCGCTCACCGCCGCCGACTTCAGTGCGAACGACCAGCTAGCGAAGATGATCGGTGAGCCCGAGTTCGCATCGCTGTTCCACCAGGGCGAGAAGGAGTCGATGTACCTGGCCGACGTCGCGAGGCGCGTCATCCTCGTGGTGTTGTTCGATCAACGGACGACCGTCGGGATGGTGCGACTTCGGGTGAAGCGCACGGTGGGCGACTTGACGCACCTCTTCGAGGAGATGTTCGGTCGAGCGGCCGAGCCCGGGGCGGCGCCCCAGGCAGGCGGACCGCTCGCAGGCGCGGATGACGAAATTGACAAACTGTTCGGAGACTAGGGAGACGCATCGATCATGTCGATGATCAACTACGCCTCCCGCGAGATCAACTGCAAGCTCGTGTACTACGGGCCGGGGTTGGGAGGAAAGACCACCAACCTGGAGTTCGTGTACAACAAGGTGGCGCCCGACACCCGGGGGAAGATGGTGTCACTGGCCACCGAGACCGAGCGGACCCTGTTCTTCGACTTCCTGCCCGTGGATCTCGGCACGATCCGGGGGTTCAAGACCCGGTTCCACCTGTACACGGTGCCGGGTCAGGTATACTACAACGCGTCACGCAAGCTCATCCTGAAGGGTGTGGACGGTGTGGTGTTCGTGGCGGACAGTCAGATCGAGCGCATGGAGGCGAACATCGAGTCCATGCAGAACCTGTACGACAACATGGCGGAGTACGGGTACGATCTGACCAAGATCCCGTTCGTGATCCAGTACAACAAGCGGGATCTCCCCAACGCCGCGCCGGTCAAGGATCTCCAGGCCCAGCTCAATCCCGGCTGGCCCGTGGAGGCTGCGGCGAAAAAGAAACCGACTCCGGACCCGTGGCACGATGGAGAGCTGCTGATCCAACAGGTGGATGGGACCTGGATCGAGCGGGCGCCGTACTTCGAGTCCGTTGCCACGACCGGCGACGGGGTGTTCGATACCCTGAAGGCGGTCGCGAAAGTCGTCCTCAAGACGTTGAGCTGACATGGGTCGGGACACCATCTGGACCCTGCCGAACATCCTGACGATCGCGCGCATCGCGCTCGCGCCGGTCATCGCCCTGCTGCCGTTCATCAACGGGTGGGTCCCCAAGCTCGTCGCGTTCGTGGTGTTCCTCGGCGCGGCCATCAGCGACATCTACGATGGCAAGCTGGCCCGGGAGCGGGGCGAGACCACCGACCTCGGCAAGCTGCTCGATCCGCTCGCAGACAAGCTGCTGCTGTTTGCCACGCTCATCCCGATCTTCTGGATCACGCGCTACCCAATGGCGCAGTACGAGATCCCCTGGTGGGGCAACCTGCCGCTGTGGGTGTTGCTCCTCTTGATCGGGCGCGAGGTGGCAATGATAGCGTTCCGACAGCTGGCGAAGCGACGTGGTGTGGTGATCGCGGCCGGGGGTGCGGGCAAACTCAAGACCATCGTGCAGGACATCTTCATCGGCGCGATCTTCCTTTGGTTCGCGTGGAAGGACATGGCCGCCGCCTTCGGCTGGCGACAGGGCTGGCTCGGCACATGGTGGGAGCGCTTCCACGGCACGGTGGTGGCCGCCACCCTACTGATCGCCGTGCTACTGACCGTGTACTCCCTCGGGGTGTACATCTACCGACACCGCAGCCTCCTCAGAGGCTCCCCCGGGCCCAGCGGTGATGGACGTTGAGCTCGTCACCGTAGGGACGGAGCTCCTTCTCGGTTTCACCCTCGACACCAACGCCGCCGAACTGGCCCGGGCTCTCGCCGGGGCCGGTGCGCGTGTGGCGCGGACCACCTCGGTGGCAGACGACGAGGCGGAGATCCGGGCCGCCGTGAGCGGGTCGCTGGAGCGCACCGGCTTCGTCGTCCTCACGGGGGGGCTGGGTCCCACCAGCGATGACGTCACCAAACGGGCGGTGGCTGCGCTGTTCGACGCACCGCTTGAGTTGGACGAGGCGTACCTGGCTGAGATGGAGCGGCGCTATCGCAGCTTCCGGCGCGGCTCGATGCCGGCCAGCAACCGCTCCCAAGCGGAGGTCCCGCGGGGGGCCGACATCCTGCCCAACCCCCGCGGGACGGCGCCGGGCCTGTGGCTGTCGGGGGCGCCCGGTACAGCGGTCATGCTCCCTGGCGTGCCGCACGAGATGCGGGGTCTTTTGGAGGAGGAGGTGGTGCCCCGGGTGGTGGCGCTCCTGCGCCGGCGGGGTGAGGTGCCCACCACGCGCTCGCGCACCCTCCGCACGACGGGGATCACGGAATCGGGCCTGCAGGATGCCCTCACGGAGCTGGAGGGGAGCTTGGGGCCGGTGCAGCTCGGATACCTCCCCCAGGGGATCGGCGTGGATCTCCGGCTCACCGTGTGGGGGGTGCCGGAAGCCGAGGCGGAGAGGGAGCTGGAGCGGGCGGTGGCGTTGCTGCGGCCCGGGCTGGGACGGCACCTGTACGGCGAGGGCCAGACCGATCTCGCCGCCGTGGTATTGGACCGCCTGCGGGCCCAGCGGCAGACCCTTGCCGTGGCGGAGTCATGCACCGGCGGGTTGATCGGCGCGCGCCTGACGGCCGTTCCGGGCTCCTCAGAGGCCTTCCGGGGCGGGGTCATTTGTTACGCCGATGAGTCCAAGACGCGGGATCTGGACGTGCCCGCCGGGGTGCTCGAGGCCGAGGGCGCGGTGAGCGAGGCGGTGGCCCGGGCCATGGCAGCCGGCGTGGCCCGGCGCTTCGGGGTCGACGCGTCGATCGCCGTCACAGGGGTTGCCGGACCGGGTGGGGGGACCGAGGAGAAGCCCGTGGGCACCGTGTGGCTGGCCGCACGCGTGGGGAGGCAGGAGCGCGCCCTGCGGAGTCGCTTCCCGGGCGGGCGGCGCGAGGTGCGCCGCCGCAGCGCGCAGGCAGGGCTCGACCTGCTACGGCGCCTGATCGAGGGGTGACCGCACTATCTTTGGAGGTGCCGAGCGGCGGCGCCTCTGAAACCTGACCAGAATGCAGCTCCCAGCGAACATGCCGAGACGGAAGAAGACGAAGCCGCAACAGACGCCCGAAGCCGGCCCCGAGATCGCCGAGACGGTCCCGGAGGCGGCCCCCGTGGATGCCCCTCCCCCGGCGGAGGACCTGCTGGCTCCGGAGGCGGAAGCCCCGGACCAAGGGCCTGGACTGGGGCTCGTCGAGCCCGCGGAGGAGGCCGTGAAGCGGCTTGCCGGCGAGCTGGAGGACCTAAATGACCGCCACCTTAGGCTGGCCGCCGAGTTCGACAACTACCGCAAGCGCATGCTCAAGGAGCGGTTGGAGATGCGGGAGCGGGCGCAGGCGGAGCTGGTGCGGGACATGCTCGAGGCGATCGACGACCTGAACCGGGTGACCAGTCTTGACCACGGCGAGGCCGGTGTGAAGGACGTGCTGGACGGGGTCGAGATGGTCGAGCGCAAGCTGCATGCGGAGCTCGAGCGCCTCGGGGTGGAGCGCGTGGGGATCGAGGGAGAGGTGTTCGATCCCAACGGCCACGAGGCGGTGGGGACGCTACCGGCCAACAGCCCCGAGCAGGACGGGACGGTCGCCATCGTGTTGCAGCCGGGGTACCGCTTCGGCAGTGTGCTGCTGCGTCCGGCGCGCGTGAACGTGTTCATCGCGCCGGAGGGCGAGGCGTAGCCGATGCCCGCGGTGAAGGACTACTACCAGGTGCTCGGCGTCTCCGAAAAAGTGGGGGAGGCCGAGATGAAGAAGGTCTATCGGCGGCTCGCCAAACAGTATCACCCCGACGCCAACCCCGGTGACAAGGCCGCGGCCGAGCGCTTCAAGGAGATCTCGGAGGCCTACTCCGTCCTGAGCGACGCCCAGAAGCGCAAGCAGTACGACACCATGCGCAAGTTTGGCGCGTTCGGCGGCGGCGGGTTCCAACCGCGGGGCGGTCCGGGTGCAGGCCAGGCGCGCTTCGAGGAGTTCGACTTCGGCGGGCTCGGGGGCCTGGGCGGCCTGGGGGACCTGTTCTCCTCCATCTTCGGCCGCGGCAAGAAGACGGCGGCCGCGGAGCCCATCGAGGTCGTGGTGGAGATCCCGTTCCGTGTGGCGGCCTTGGGTGGCAAGGTGCCGGTGACCGTGGGGGTCACCGAGGCCTGTCCAGCCTGTGCGGGGTCCGGCGCGGCGCCCGGCGCGAAGGTGAGCCCCTGCCAGGAGTGCAAGGGGCGCGGCACCGTGACGTTCGGGCAAGGCGGCTTCGCCGTGCAGCGTCCCTGTCCGGCCTGCCGCGGCCGCGGCAAGGTGCCGAGCGAGCCTTGCCCCAAGTGCGCCGGTCAGTGCGAGATGTCCGTCGACAAGCGTCTCATGGTCTCGGTGCCTCCGGGGACCGACTCCGGTCAGAAGGTGCGGCTCAAGGGCCAGGGGCAGCGGAGCCCCGACGGTGGGCCACCTGGGGACCTGATGGTCACCTTCCAGGTGCAGGCCGACCGCTTCTTCCGCCGTGAGGGCCTGGATCTCCACTGTACCGTTCCCGTGAACGTCGCGCAGGCCGCGCTCGGCGCCAAGCTCAAGGTCCGGACCATCGAGGGCCGCAAGGTGGTGCTCAAGATCCCGGCGGGAACGCAGCCCGGACGGAGATTCCGCATCAAGGGGCAGGGGATCGAGAAGAATAAGCGCCGGGGCGACCAGTTCGTCGAGATCGCCGTCACGGTGCCCAGCAAGCTGAACGCGAAGCAGGAAGCGAAGCTGAAGGACTTCGCCGACGAGGTGGGTCTGCCGTACTAGAGGAGGGGGTGTGCGGAGGGGCGCTGCCGCGGTCAGCACGGCGGCTCTTTCGTGTCCGGCGTCAGTCTCCGATCCAGTGGGCCGTGCTGTCCGGCCTGATCTCTCCCATACGCTTGACCACGAACGTGGCCGCCGGCCCGGGCACCGAGTACCGAATCACCTCACCCGTGGTATGCGAGAGGCTGAAGCAGACGAACGTGTCGCGCAGCGCCTCGCCCGCCAGCACGTGGATGCGGCCCTGCCCGTCCACCGCGATGTCGGTGACGTAGACTCCCTCGTGCCACGGCCAGGGGAGTCGCCAGCGCAGGTTGCCCTGCGCGTTGTACAGGGTGATCGCCCGGTCGGGTACCGCGTGGAGCACGCCCCCCACAGCCGCCGTGAGCAGGCCCGTGCGGCCGCTCTGCTCCACCAGCGCGAACGTAGACGTGGAATCGGGCCCCACGGCCACCAGCCGCCCGTCGGCGGCCTCGACGACGACGCGCCCGTCCGGCAGCACCGCGAACTGGTGGGGAGCGGACGCCACGTCGTGTACCGGGATCCGCCGCTCGAAGTCCCACTGCCCCGAGAACACCACGACCGAGGCCGCGCCCTCCTCCACATCGGAGACGTACCACCGTCCGTCCAGCTCCTGGAGGTGGTGGGGGCTCCGCAGGGTGTTTGTGCCGCGGCGGTACACGGCGCCGGAGCGCCGATCCCGCACGACGATCTCGGAGGTGCCCTGACGTGTGAAGGCGAGCAGTGAGTCGCCCGAAGCGGTCACTGCTCGCCCATCGATGAAGATCAGCATCTCCGACGGGCCTGGCGCGTCGCACGCCGCCACGAGGGCGACCGCGAGCGCGCCGCAGGCCAGTCGAATTGAACCCACGCTACAAAGCGTACGCCGGGATCTGCAGGACCAGGAAGGCCGGGACCAGCAGATTGTCGAAGGCGTCCAGGAAGTCGAACACCGAGTCGAGCATCCCGCCCAGCGCCAGGAGTTGCTCGCCGGTGAGCGGATCGCCGGCGCCGTCCTGGAATACCGGGCTGTCGGGCGTGCCGGAGATCTGCACCACGAGGACGGTGTTGTGGTGTACCGTGCCGGCAATGCCCAGCTCGCTGCCCGTCATGTGGAAGACCACGTCGTGGCCGTCATGCTCCACGGTGAGGTCCACGGTCATGGAGCCGGCGAGCCCGTCGGCGCTCACCTCCAGGCGCACGCTGGCGCTGCCGTCCACCTCGTAGACGTAATAGTCGATGGTCGCCTGCTCGGTCTCCAGCGTCAGGGTCACCGAGAGCTCGAAGTTGACCTGGTTGGAGCCGTCGGACACGAAGCCGTCGGCGCTGAACGTCACGGTGGAGGTCGTGACGGTCGCGCTGGCCAGGTAGTTGAGCACGTTCGTCGAGCCGATGAACGCGGAGATCCGCACCGCGTCGGACGACGGTGTTGACTCGTCGGTCAGCTCGACGTAGCCGGCGTAGGTCAGCGGCTCGACGATCCGGTGCAGGATGGGATCGACCGCGTACAAGCTGATGCGGACACCGTCCGTCGGACCGTCGCTCGAGTCGGGCGCGATGACGTATACGCCTTCGATCTCGTTATAGACCCAGGTGGTGCCGAGATAGTCCTGTGGGAACAGCACTTCGGCCACCGTGGGCTCGAACGGCAGCGCCTGCATGGCGGAGAGCCGCCCGGCGCTCCAGTCGCCCGGATTCCATGGCGCGTTGGGCAGCATCGTGGCCACGGGCGCCGCGGCGAACTGCGGGAAGTACTCGCCCAGGATGCCCATGCTCTGCACGGCCGCGTTGCCGTCGATCGCGTCGTACACGTCCTCGGCGGCAGTGCTCGTCAGCGTCGCGTCGAAGTCCTCTCCTGGTGAGACGGAGTCGCCGCACCCGGCAAGCGCAAACACGGCCAGCGCGGTCAGCGCCAGGAGGCTGCGGGACATACGGGAATGAGTGGTCATTATGGTCTCCCTCGGAATGTACGCATCGGTGTGAGAACCGCGGAGCGGGTCGCGCGTGTGACGTACGTCACACGCTCTCGCTCCGTAACTGGGTGTCAATCTAGGGAGCCCCGCCTCACGCCTCTGTGACGCCGCCCACCCGGACGACGTGGCACGTGCACGTGGCCGTCAACTCGGGGGGGAATCGTGCATATTGACAGCCTGGCGGCCGCCGGTCGTGACGTCTTCCTTGAGCCGCTCGAAGGTCCACTGGACGGCATTGAGGATCACGGCGGTCACGCCGCAGAGCAGGGCGAAGGCCGCCGCCATCGCCGTGGCAAACCACAGCAGCGCCTCGAGGGAGAGTGCGCGCACGTTGGCGAGCATCAGCGCAAAGGCGCACACGATCAGGTAGACCGCGTAGCGCTGCATGCGGTTGGCCAGCACTGCCGGGGGGATTACGAACTTCCGCGGAATCACGATGCCTGGCGCCGCTTCCACGCTGGGCCGCTCCATGGTTGCCTCCCTGTCCGATCCGAGTCTCTGAGCGATGCCTGCCCAAACGTCTGATGTCCCTGCCGGTGCGTCAACCCCACGGTGGCAGGCCCGTGATCGCCCGTGTATTGTGCCACGACACAGAAAGATTGCATGCCCGACGGACGGAGGATGTGAGACATGCCACTGGCACGCCGCTGGTCCTTCACCCTGAAGGAGGAGTACGGGGACCGCAACATCTCCCCGGAAGTTGAGGAGCTGGTCCGGGATTCCGGCGTCCACACGGGGATCGTGACGGTTCACCTCACGGGATCGACCGGGGCTATTACGACGATCGAGTATGAGACGGGGGCGCTGCAGGACCTGCGGCGGGCCCTGGATCAGATCGCGCCGCCCACCCTGGACTACGCGCACAACGCCGCGTACGGTGACGGCAACGGCTTCTCCCACGTGCGCTCGGCGCTCCTCAAGACCAGCATCGCCGTCCCCATCATCGAGGGGAAGCTACAACTCGGCACCTGGCAGGAAATCCTGCTCCTGAACCTGGACAATCGGAAGCGGACGCGGGAGGTGGTAGGGGTCGTCGTGGGGGAGTGATGGCTCCTCAGGAACGATCCCGCTTCGTGTGGGGCGACCACACCTCCACCTTGCGGTTCCCGATGAACGCGTTGGCAGCCCAGCCGGTCAGCCCCACGATCGCCGACCCGAGGATCGCTGCACCCAGCCCTTCGATGTGGAACGGAGGCATCACCCAGGACACCATCAGGAGCATCGCCCCGTTCACGACGAAGAGGAACAGCCCCAGCGTCACCAGCGTGAGGGGAAAGGTGAGGAACACGACGACGGGGCGCACGAAGGCGTTCACCACCCCGAGGAGGAACGCGGCAATCCACAGCGCGAGCACCCCCTCGAAGTAGAGCCCATCGAGGAGGGTATCGGCCATCCACAGGCCGAATGCCGTGACGAACAGGCGAGCGAAAAAGCCGCGCATATCCTGCAATCCCTATCGGGACGCCGGCCCGGGAAGTTTCAACCGGCTCCGTGGTAACATCGACGGGACCGCCCCGCCAGGCAAGCGGGTCGACGGCATGATACTGGTCATAGGACGGTGTCGAGAAAGGTGACGATGGCGGCCGCGGCCCGCTCCGCGTGCTGGTGCTGCACGAACAGGTGGTCCCCGTCGGGGATGGCCGCGAACCAGCGCGGCTGCCGTGCCGCGGCGAAGATGCGCTCCCCCTCCTCGATCCCGACCACCCTGTCTGCGGTGCCGTGCACCACCAGGAGGGGACGCGCCAGGGCCGCGATCCGCTCGGGTGAGCAGTGCCGCTCCAGGTCGTGGAAGAACTCGGCCGAGATCCGGAAGGGCCGCCCGGCGATCCTCACGGTGACGCGCCCCGATGCCAGGGCGCGCTCGACATCGTCCTCGGCAAAGAGATGCCGCACGTGGTCGGGGCTGAAGGGCGCCGCGACCGCCACCACGGCCCGAGCCGTCGGGACGTTTCCCGCCGCCAGCAGGGTGGCGGCGCCACCGAGCGAGTGGCCCACCATCGCGCACGGCCCCAAGCCACGCTCCTCCAGGTGCCGCGCCGCTGCCTCGAGGTCGCCGATGTTGGACGTGACGCTGGTGTCCGCGAAGTCCCCCTCGCTTTCCCCCAGGCCGGTGAAGTCGAAGCGGAGCACCGCGTACCCGCCGTCCTCGATGCCGGTGGCGAGGCTCCGAGTGACCTTGAGGGACTTGGAGCAGGTGAAGCAGTGGGCAAGAACGACACCGCCCTTCGGTGCCCCCTCCGGGACATGCAGGGTGCCCGACAGCTGGCCGTCGGCGCCGTCGAACGCGACCTTCTCGTGGATGTGGGCCACCGGCTGGTTCAGCCGGCGAGGTTGGGAAGCGTTTCGAGGATCTTGTCGTGGATTTCCGGCCCCGCCGCCTCCCGTAGCGCGCTCCCCACGACGGAGAGGAGCTTCTCGACCTGCTCGTCGGTGAAGCCGGCATTCAGCAGGATGCGGCGCAGCGCCTTGGGCTTGGCAATGGCCAGGACCTCTCCCGTCCACTGGGCGGAGAGGGGGGCGCCTTGCATCCACTCGCCCATGTCGGGGAAGGCCTCGGCCACCGTCCCAAAGGTCTTGGCGTCCAGCGCCATGCGGATCGCCAGGAAGACCGCCCCCAGACCGTCGGCGGCCTTGCCGTCATCCACGCCCACCTCGTCTGCCACGCGTTGAACCAGATCCACCGCGACTCTCCTAACTGATGACTCCGCCGCCCAGCACTCGGTCGCCGGCGTACAGTACGCCCGACTGGCCGGGGGTGATCGCCCGCACGGGCTCGCCCAGCTCCAGCGCCAGCCCGCCGTTGCGCTCCGCACGGTCGGTGCTCACGCGGGCGGGGACGGGCCGCGCCCGATAGCGCACCTGGATCTCGCACCTGTCGCCCGGCTCCAGCGACGCGGCGAGCCAGTTCACCTCCTCCAACGCCAGCCGATGCCCGAACAGCTCGTCGGCCGTGCCCACGACGACAGCGCGGTCCTCCGGGCGGATCGCCACGACGTACAGGGGCTCGGAGGCGCCTCCCGGCAGTCGACGCCGCTGCCCGATAGTATAACGAGCGTACCCTGTGTGCTCCCCTACCGCGTCCCCGGCGGTCGTGACGATGGGGCCTGGCGCGAGGGCGGGCGCGTCGGATGGCAGGTGTTGCTCCAGTACCGCTCCGTAGTCGCCGTCCGGCACGAAACAGATCTCCACCGATTCGGGTTTCTCGGCCGTAACCAGGCCCAGGCAGCGCGCTACCTCCCGCGTCTCGTCCTTGGTAAGCTCGCCGATCGGGGTGAGCATGCGGTCCAGCACGGGCCGATCGATCCCCCACAGGAAGTAGGTCTGGTCCTTGGCCCGATCCACCCCCCGAAAGAGCGCACCGTCGCGCGTGATGCTGTAGTGACCGGTGGCGAGGTAGTCACACTCGAGCGCGTCGGCGTGCGCCAGGAGATCGCGGAACTTCGTGAACGTGTTGCACCGCACGCAGGGGATGGGGGTGCGGCCGAGGGCGTACTCTGCCACGAAGTTCTCGATGACATCCGCTCGAAAGCGATCCTCGAGGTCGAGCACGTAGTGCGGGATGCCAAGCCGCTCCGCGACGGCGGCCGCGTCGGCGATCGAGTCGAGCGAGCAGCAAGGGCGGTCGGCTACCTCCTCCCCATAGCAGAACAGCTTGAGCGTGGCGCCGATGACCTCGTAACCAGCCTCGACGAGCAGCGCGGCAGCGACGGAGCTGTCCACCCCCCCCGACATCGCCACCAGCACGCGTCTGACGCGCGTCATCGCTGCAACGCCCCCGCCACCTTGCGCACCTTCGTCACGATCTCGGGCAGCACTTCCACCAGGCGGTCCACGTCACCCAGTGTGCTGCGGTGCGAGAAGGAGCAGCGCAGTGACGCGGTGGCCAACTCCGCCGAGACGCCCATCGCCGTCAGCACGTGGGACGGGGTGACGCTGCCCGTGTTGCACGCCGAGCCGGAGGAACAGGCGACCCCGGCCAGGTCGAGATGCATGAGCAGCCCCTCGGAATCGGTGCCGGGAATGGACACGTTGCTGATGTGCGGGGCGCGTGGGGCGTCGCCGCCGTTCACGGTGGCGTCGGGGAACAGCTCGAGGAGGCGCCGCTCCAAGTCGTCCCGCAGCTCACGCGTGTGCGGCGCCGCGGTCTCGAGTTCAGCCGCCGCGAGCTCCACTGCGGCCGCCAGTCCCACGGCGCCGGCCACATTCTCCGTGCCGGGACGCACGCCCCGCTGTTGCCCACCGCCATGCAGCAGCGGCTCGATCCGGACGTCACTGCGCACGATCAGGGCACCACTCCCCTTGAGCGCGCCGAGCTTGTGACCGGAGAGGGAGAGCAGCGAGATCGGCAGGTCCGCCAGGGAGCAGGGGACCTTGCCCAGCGCCTGCACGGCGTCGGTGTGAAATGGCACGCCCGCTGCGGCGGCGCGCTGCGCCAGTGCGGCCACGTGCTGCACGAGGCCGACTTCGTTGTTCACCCACATCACGCTCAGCAGAGCCACTCCCCGCTCCAGCGCCGCGTCGACCGCCGCGAGGTCCACCTGTCCGGCGGCGTCGAGCGGCAGCACCACGGCCTCGCCGCCGAGTCGCTCCGCGGCGTGGGCGGCATCCAGCACGGCCTTGTGCTCCACCGCGCTCACGGCGACTCGAAACGGCCGATCCTCGGCTCGCGCGGCGAGCGCCGCCCCCAGGACGGCGAGGTTGTCTGCCTCGGTGCCGCCGGACGTGAACACGACCTCGCCCGGCTCCGAGCCCACCGCCTGCGCGATGCGGCGCCGGGCATCGTCCAGCGCGGCGCGCGCCGTCCGCCCGGCGCGATGCATCGAGCTGGGATTGCCGAAGGCCTCGTCGCCCAGGAAGGGGTCTATGGCGGCGCGCACTTCGGGGCGCACCGGCGTGGTGGCCGCGTGGTCCAGATAGACGAACTGCATAGAAGAATGAAAGCTAGATCGCCCCGGGAGGCCCGGATAGGGTGGCGCCGCTACATCGATGTGACGCCCATGGTCGCCACGTCATCGATTCGCACCGTCTCGTGGGTCATGAACGGTTCTCCGTAGCTCGCGCGGATCAGACTCCCGTAGTGCGCGTTCTGCGTGCGAATGAGTTCGTACAGGTCCTGGCCGGTCGGGAAGATCTCCCCCGCTGCCTTCACGCCCTCGAACTGGGACGCGTAGCAGTGGATCGCGGCCATCTTGGTGTCGAACTCGTCCGACACGTCCACCACGAACGACGGCTTCACCGGGTCTTCGCGATAGGCGAGGGCGAACAGCACCTTCTCGGGCCGGTGCGCCTCCCCCGACGCCGAGTAGTTGCGCAGCCCCGCGAGGAAGCAGGCGTCGCGGCAGAGCTCAGAGGCGATGCGGTGGTCGGGATGCCGACCCACGGGGAAGGGGAGGATCACCACCCGGGGACGGAGCGCGCGCAGCAACTCCACCGCGGCCGTGCGTGTCTCGTCGGTGTTGTGCAGGTGCGCGTCGGGGAGCCCCGCATTCACCCGCTCGGCGACGCCCATGACGCGGGCGGCCTCGGCCGCCTCCGCCTGGCGGGTCTGCGGTGTCCCCTGCGAGGCGGTCTCGCCGCGCGTGAGGTCAATGATGCCGGTGCGGTGCCCCTGGCGGGCGGCCTTGATCAGCGTGCCGCCGCAGGTGAGCTCGACGTCGTCCGGATGGGCGCCGATGGCGAGGAGGTGGATGGGTTCGGGCATCGACACAAGTTACCAGGGCGCGTGCCGGCTGCACACCTATTCGCGCGAAAGTGTTGTATCTGCTTGTCTCGTATTGAGTTACGCGTTGCGAGAATGCGTCTCAGTGGAATCGGAAGAGGTCTCGTATCGACGAGAACGAGTTTCGTCTCGACGATAGGGTTCCCCGACCGCCGCCTCGACCGACCGTCCGTAGCTAGGGAGACGCAGTGGGATCTGGGCGGGCTCGGTAGGCCGCTGGATGGACACGCCCGTTCGGGGGTGTCCGGCTCCATTCGGGATTAGCGGCCCGGAAACGACAGCGCCCGGTGCGGGGACCAGGTGGTCAAGCTCAGAACGCGACTGAGATTCCTAGTGTCACACCGCTACGCTGTGGCAGGACGCTCACCCGGAGCCGGTCGAGCGGCACCTCCTCCCAGCGGTCGGTCTTGATGAAAGCGCCTGTGAGGGCACCGAGAGCGCCACCGATCACGCCGAACATGATGGGAATAGTTGGGAGCGGGGGGATGCACGGAGCAAGGGCATTATCTGGGTCGCACTCGTAGCTGCTCTGCTCTGCTACGCCGACCGGAATGCCGATAAGGACCCCTGCGGCCGCTCCAATCAACCCTCCCGTCACAGCGCGCGAGCGCCGACCAGCATGCACGTCGAGGCGTTCAACGTCAGCGACCAGGCACCGCATTGATGTCAACACGAGCGTGTCTCCGCGCACGCCGGAGAACCGCTCCTCGTGCCCGTCCAGACCGAGACTCGGTGCCGTCACCCGCACCCGTTGACCGGGTTCGAGCGGCGACGCATGCTCCTGAGCGACGGTGGTGGCAAAGGGACTTAGGGCCACCACAGCAAGCGCCACAGACGCGGTGAGCCAGCGCATGGCGTCACCTCCGAATCAGGAAGGTCGTTCGCTTCCCGTCGGTGGTCTGGCGGTCGCGTCGTCGGTGTGGCGTCCAGATGGAGGGCGTCGCTCTGGCGCGGGCGGGGCCTTCAGGCCATCGGCGGTTCGATGACTAGGGCAAATGTGCGACCGCTGCGCTGGGCATCAAGGCGAGGACTTGTTGGGATCTTGGCCCTAGACACCAGTGCCCGATGCCCTTCAGCCGCCGCGATGATGTGAAGCCGTTCGTCCCTAACGGTTTCAACTCTGACCGAGCATTCTGTCCGCAGTTTCCAACAACAACGCTTCAAGTCTTAGGTAATATTTCCTGCCCCATTCCATCACGATGTCCTGGTCTGGAACCATGCGCATGGTGTGATTGATCATCAGAATAAATCCGGCCTTTCCTGCCGCGGTTTCCCTGTATATCATCGCTGCCAGGTAACCAAACTGTCCTCCTATGTGTCCGTGAATCCCATTACGGCCCACCGCCCAACCCATGCCCTGACCTCTAAGCCTGAAGATGTCTATCCCATCAGAACATGGTGTTCCAACCTGATGCATCAGTTCCACGGTTTCGGGCTTGAGGAGCTGAAACCCATTGGGCGCACGACCGTTGTTCATGTGCGCTATCATGAATCTGGATAAATCTGGAACCGTGCTACTCAGACCTACAGCGCCGGGGAGTACTTTATACACTGGATATTCTATTCCATTGTTCTCTATGAACCTTCTCATTGAGTCCGGTATTCGTTCTTCACGGCGATCTGGGGTCCTGTAGTGACTACCTACAATTCGTGCAAATGGAGGAGCATGTATTTCAGCCAATTGTGAAGGATCGAATCCAGAGCTTTCCATGCTGAGAGGCTCAAGTACATGTTCCTTGACATATTCTTCATAGGATTTGCCAGTGATTCTTTCGACAATCTGTGCGAGAAGGCTAAATCCGATATTGGAATATTGAAGTTGACCTGGCTCACGTATCCAGACATGTCTTGTGTAGTATGCACCTGTCGGAGTTAGAAGCCCTTCAAGAAAATCATTAGTTGTGTTGGGCCATGGTTCGATTTCGGGAAGCTCAGTGCCGCATGCTTCTGCAAACGTTCGCAGTGAACTATCCCTCATTAAGGTATAGATATCAAAGTTGGAAGTTTCTTTATCAAGGCCAGATTGATGGGTAAGCAGCATACGAATTGTGATGGATTGTTCCGGGAACCGCGGATGACGGACAGGAAAGGGCAGGTACTTATTCACATCATCGTCGAGGCCAAGCTTGCCCTGCTCGTAAAGCTGTAATATGGCAGTTGCGGTGAATGGTTTGGTTATCGAGCCGACTCCATATGCTGTTTGTAGACCGGCAATTCCGTCATAGTTCTTTGCCCAGATAAGACTGTCATTGACTACAATGCCTGCTGAGATGGACGGGGCTCCTCCTTCGTCCACTGTTGCCCTGAGCAGGCTGTCAACCGCGGCATCAACGCTGCCGAATTCATCTGGCTGACCGGGTTCGAGCGGTGGCACCTGCTCTTGGGCGACGGTGGTGGCGAAGGGACTTAGGGCCAGCACAGCAAGCGCCACAGACGCGGTGAGCCTGCACATAGTCTCACCTCCGATTCAGGAAGGCTCGTTCACTTTCCGTCGGTGGTCTTGGTCCTGCTCGTCGGTGGGGCGTCCAACTTGGAGGGCGCTCGCTCTGGCGAATCCGGGCCTTCAGGCCATCGGCGGTTCGACGGATTGCGTTAATGTGTGGCCAGGGACGGGCGCTGCAAGGGGAAATCTGAAGCGGGTTTGTTCAGTTTAGCGGCCCGGAAACGAAGCGACCGGCGCGGGGCCGGGCGGAGCAGTGTGCCAGCCTCTTCCAGTTACCGTACTGCTATTCCGGTGAGGGTAGCTGCTCGAGGGGCTGATCCGAGTTCCAGATCATTGCCGCATACCGCCAGGAACCGTCCTCTTGCCGACGTGCAATCGAGAGATACTTGCCGGTTTGCGTGACGGGCTCGGTCCTACCTCCCTCCCTGCCCGTCCACGACCAGGTGCCGCGGTCAAACGCCACCCCACCGATCCCATCGATCTCGGCGGCCGTCATCGTGAACTCAACAGTTTCCGCGCCGGCTTCGAAATAGGACGCATAGGCTGCCCTGATGGCATCCACCCCGTCTCGGGCCGGTATGTTGGGGGGCATCTCGACGGCACCCTCCGCATACACTGCGGCTACGGTACCAGCGTCATTTGCCGAGAATCCCCGGACATAGGTCTGTCCAAGGTCTCGCAAAGCTGCCACATCCTCGTCTGTCAGCGGACCAACTCCTGGCTGACAGGCAACGGCAACCAGCAATATCAACGGGAGAATGATGCAGCGCATTGGACGCCTCCTTGGAGGGGAATCGAGAAAGCCTACACCCGGCGTCCCGTGAGAACCAGTAAAGGAGTTGTCGGAGATGGCGATGACGGAGCTCCAGGCTGGGGAACCACCCCAGGCTGTGGACACGTCCGGTCGGGCGTGTCCACGTATGGCTCTACGTCAGGTTTACCGTGATGCGCTTCATGGGGTAAGAGATAAGGGGGTTGCAAACATTGCACCCCCCTTGCCGTTCTGTTCTGGTTTTCGTTCGATGCTGACACCCGCGCTAGCACCCGCAACCGGTCTCGGTCCGGGTCGGATGTCCCAAACAAAACCGCCCGGTCCCGCGCCGGGCGGCAAGAGCTCCGAACGCCGGTGGGACGCTCAGGACCGTCCTGCCTACCGCACCGGCTGTGGGTCCGCGTACTGCTCCAGCAGCGCCTGGAACCGTGGATGGTCCCG
>JBDHBX010000013.1:0-83385 GCA_039592335.1 Gemmatimonadota bacterium
GTCGTGGGCGAGACCACCGTGGCGGTCTTGTGGGTTCGTTGCACCACGTGCAGACGCACTGTGATCGTCCGTGACCTACCCGAGAGGCCACCAACGGGCTGACGAGCGAGTGCTGCGAGTGCGGCGCCAGGAGCAAGCTGAAACGATGGAGACCGAGGCTGGATGCTAGCGCGTGGCGTTGAAGGTCTCAACTGGCAAGCCTGACAGGACGACTCGTATTGGCTGCAGTACCGGTGAGGCCCGTTCCGATGCCGACCCGCCGGTGTCTCAGGCCGCTACCGTGCAGCGCTTGAACTCGAAGCCCAAGGTGGCCAACTCCTCGAGCACCGGCCTGTACAGTTCCGGCAGGGTCGGCGGCATCCTCGCTCCTGAGGCCCGAATCTCACCCTCCAGCACCAGCCGCGCGGCGACGGCCGCCGGCAGGGCGACGGCACGCGACATCGCGGTGGCGCCGTCGGGAATCCCCTCGACGTGCATGGTGGCCAGCCGTCGCTCCCTGCGGCCGCCGGGGAACTCCGCCAGGACGTCGACGTGGAGGAGGATCATGTCCCGCTCTCCGGGCTCGTAGGACATCCTCGCCAGCATCCGGTCCAGCAGCACGTCGAGACAGGTCCCCTTCGAGACGGCGATCGGCAGGTCCTCGAACAGCCCCAACCACTTCAGGCGATGGATGATGTCTGCCAGCCGGTCGAGTCCCAGGTACTGCGCCACCGCTGACTCGACGTCGTCGGTCGGGCCGGCCCCGACGAGAGAGGCCATGAACTGGCGGTGGCTCATCCCCTCGAAGCTCCGCTCGCGCTCCGAGTCGATCAGTCCCAGGGCCAGCATGTGGCGCATGTTGTTGCAGTAGCCGGAAAAACGCAGGAGTCCGCGGTAGAACGAGACCTTTTCCCCGTCGAGTCCGAAGGGCTCGACGTACTTCTCAACGTCCTTGTTGGGGTAGGACTCGAAGGTCCCCAGCCCCTCAATGTCCACCAACCAGAAGTTCTCGAACAGCTTGTCCCCCGGTACCTCGATCCTTTTCCCCTCCTCGAGGTAGGCGCCGGGCGTCTGGGCGGCCACGAACACCGTCCTCGGGTCCCAGGAGAACTTGTACCCCATGGGATTACGATTGAACTCGAACGCCGGCAGTCCGCTGCCGTACGAGTTCAGGCGGATCACGCGTCCTCCCTCCTGCCGGACCTCGTCGAGCACCAGCTGGGTTCCCATGTGGTCCATTCCCGGCACCTCACCCAGCTCGTTGAGAATCAGGATGCCCTTCTGCCTGGCCTCCTCGTCGAGAGCCACGAGCTCCGGGATTTCGTAGGCGGTGGTCAACATGTGCGTGCCGTGCCGCAGGCACGCCCGCGCGACGTGAATATGGACCGGCTTCGGCACCATGCTGATCGCGAGATCTGCATCGCGGATTACCTCGTCGAGGATCTCGGGCTCGTCCGTCGACCATCGAACCGCCGTGCCACCCGCCCGGTCCGCGACAACGTCCTCCGCCTTGGAGAGCGTTCGGTTCGCCACGGTCACGAAGTAACCGCACGTCTCCATGAGGTAGTCGACGAGCGGCTTCGTCATCCAACCTGCGCCGATGATCGCGACTTTCTTCATGCTGCTCCTCCGGTTCTCTCGCTCCGGTGGTCCGGACCGATCCCGGACCGCCGATACTCATCGGGTGGGAATCCTCCCGGCTGCATGCAGCGCACCAGGAGGCGCTGGAGCCTCTGTGCGTTCGACATGGTGATCTTCAGCCGCCGACTCGGTCCTTGATCATCTCGACGCTCCGCACCCCCGGACGCTCCGCAAGAATACAGCTGGTAGGCCACCACGGCCAGAAGACGTATCGCCCGAGTTGGACGACGCGCAGCGCCCGGAGCGCCCGTGCGCGAAGGGGACGCTCGACAAGTGGTTCGGTGAGGCCGCGCGCCGAGCGAAGCTCGCGCTCCCACATGGTGCCCGGTGGCACGCGTGCGGCGCAAGTTCGCGACTGAGCTCAAGGACCTGCCCTTGCGCGATCTCTCCTACCTCGGTGGCTGGAAGGACGCCAAGACTCTCCTCACCTGCTATCAGCGACCCGACGACGCGGCCATACGTGAGGGATTCAGGAACCGCAGGACGTTCGGCAGCCGACCACTGTCGATTCAGCCTGTTTCAATCGACAGTCCTGCAGTCGGCCCTCTCTTGACACCCCTCCCCTAACTAGAGTTCTTTCAACGGCTTAACGCACCTCTCGGACAGGTGGCCGAGCGGCTGAAGGCACGCGCCTGGAGAGCGAAGCGGGTCGGCCCCGAATCGCGACATCTTGTCACACTTCCCACGATAGACCGCACGATCTGTCACACTTCCCCGCCCTGGACGTCACAATCGGTCACATCTGACCGACACCTCTGCTGTCCGCTCGTCTTGTAGTCTCGAGGCACCGCCTGATCGACGTCGATCGTCTCAGAGAGGCGAAGTGGTGACGCCTGGCCCCGAACCCGCTTAGGAGGCTCACCCGGCAGGGCTGCTGCGCTCATACGGGACGACGTCCAGCTCATCTGCCGCATGGGTAGCGACGACCGCCGCGTACTTGATGTCCCCCCACTTCATCCCGCGGCGCACAAACAGGCGCTCGTAGCGTTCCCGAGCGTCAGGAGCGAAGCGCACCTGAAGAGGGCCCAGCTGCCCTAGCAGTCGCGCCTGGCGGTAGTGGAACGCCCGCTGCAGCTCGGCGTCGAGCCGGGCGGCGCACACTGCCGGCTCGCGGCCGGCTTCAGCGGAGTCGGTGACGCACACGTAGAACGACGCCGCGTCGACCCGCGAGACCGGCACGAGAAAGGACATCCCCTCCTCCCCACTGAACGCCGTGGTCAGCGCCTCGCGCGCGAACGTCTCATTGAGCTTCTCTCCCACTAGATCGGCCACCAGATTGTCACGACCCATGAACCTGAGGCACGGGGTCCGTCCGACTCGTCCCTCCGCGCGCACCAGGTCGTGCATGCGGTAGCGCATGAGGCCCCCTGCCTGGGTGACGATCACGCCGTACTGCTGGCCCTCCTCTAGCTCGTGCAGCCGACGGACGCCCTCGCCGTGCTCGAACTCCAAGAAGACGTCATCTACCAGAGGGACCGGTGCCGGCGCGCCGACGAGGGGAATCGTGACCGGCGCTTCGGTGGCAAGCAGCCCTTTGCCCTGGATCATCACCGAAGGGAAGGCCCGGCGGAGCGCGTCTACAAACCGGCCCGATCCAGCATCGGTCCAGCAGGAGAGGAGCTTGAGAACGGGCCAGACCCGCTCCCAGGGAATCGGATCACCCTCGAGTAGCGCGAGACGCTGCGCCGGCGGCGGGGCGAACCTCAGAGGCGACCACCCAGGTCCAACCGCACCCAGCCGGAGCTGCCGCACCACGGCCCGTCGGTTCTCGGCCACGAACTGCAGCAGCCTGAGCAAGTACGTCGGACTCCACACCGAGAGCACTTCCAGCCGAGGCTCGGCAATCAGGAAGCACGCGAGCGCCAGCCGGTACGTGTGCGGGTCACGAAGCCGCTTGATCCCAGGTGGGACCACAAACAAGGACCCGAAGAGCCGCTGCATCGCCGGCGAGAGGTACGCCGTGTCGTCTTCCAGGCTGACAGGGACGCCATTCGCCGTTCCGCGCTCGTCCTGAAACGGAGGCGAGACGCTGAAGAACAGTTTCCCCGAGCGGAAGGGCGGTCCGTGCCGGATGAGGTCGTGGGCCCACAGCACGAAGCACCCATTGAAGGAGTCGAGCAGGGCCTGCGTATACGGGATGAGCTTGGAGCGCCCGGAGCTCCCAGAAGTCTTCTCGAATACCACCACGGGCTCGGCCGTGACCACTCGACCGCCCTCCGTCACCTGCCGCTCGATCCACGGCCGCAGATCCTCGTAATCCACGATCGGCACCTTCGCCGCGAACTCCGCGTACGACTCACCACCCGTCAGCCCCTGGCGCCGCCCGTACTCGGTCCGCGCCGCGAGACGCACCAAGCGTCGGCGCGCCCGCTCCTGCGCCCGCTGGGGATCACGCATCGCGGCGGCGAAGCGCCGGGACCGCCGGCTGGTCCCCAGCCGGAACGCTTCCTTGAAGAACCTCTCCCGCACTGCCCCCCCTAACGCGCCGGCTCCGGCAGGCCAGCCCCGCGCTGTTCGCGGCGCGCCGGACGCCCGAACACCTTACGAAACCACTTGCCCAGCACTCGGATCCCCACCTGAGGGTTCACGCGCGCAATCATCGCCAGCTCGTCCCCCTTGGCATACCCGGGGTTGGCCTCCACGAAGAACCGCACCTCGGCAAGGGAGAGTACGCGGCCGGTGAACGGCGCCACCGACTGCTTCAGCACCGGCTGCACCTCGCCGAAGGAGATCACCCCACGTTCCGCCCGCCAGGCCGCGCCGTAGCGCTCGCTGCAGATCGAATCGATCAGCCCGCGCTCCCATTCCGGGGTCGGGCGCGCGTGGTGCGGCCAGTGCTCCGGGAAGTTGCGCACCAGGGTGAGGTAGGTGCGGTAGCCCGAGCAGATGAGATGCCAGTAGAGCGGCGTGAACGGACGGCGCAGCTTCCACCGTACCAGAGTCGCGAACACGCAGTTGTGCAGCGCGCGCTGACCCCAGTACTGCGGCAGGATGATGGTGTCACCCGAGAAGTAGACACCCACCCAGCGCCCACGATAGCGATGTTGATAGATGCGGGCCGTGGAGAATCCCACGATCCTCCCGCTTGCCGCATCGGTTCCGACAAACACCAGGGTCTTCTCCGCCAGGTCGCGATCGAAGACCTCTCGTGTGACGTGGTCGTAGTGGCCGGAGTAGAGCTCCCACATCCGATCGATCATGCCCGGCGTGAGTCGGTCCACGCGGACCCGTCGCACTCGCAGCTTGGCTGATGGCATCACGTACCTCCTCGGCTGGGCGCTGTCACACCAGCGCCGTCTCGAAGTGCAGCGGACGATCGTCGAGCGGGGGACCCACGTAGCGTCCCTGCGGCGTGGTTGCGTATGCACGGATGTCGGTGGAGAAGCTCCACAGCCCGCGGACCGCCGCCCGAAGCGGGTCACGCACATCGAGTCCCAGGTTCACGAAGGTGTAGCCTCCGCGGCGAGCCTCGTTGCCCGCTGCCACGAGCAGCGCGCGCAGTACCTCGGGCGCGCCCGCCGGGATGCATGTGTGGAACGCCGACACGTAGCGCAGCTGCGTCCCCGCGCGCGGGAGTGGCGGCGCACCGAGCAGGGTGGCAGCCGCATTGTACGCCCGCCGAAACGCGGCCGCCCGCCAGGAGTAGCGCAGGACCTGCGTCTCCTTGAGCTGGTGCTGGTCCCAGAGGGCCATGAATCCGGCGAGCGCGCCGCTCGCACGCCGCGCCAGCCAGTAGGATGACACTTCCAGGCCCGGAGCCGCAGCGATTCGGCGAGCCAGCGCTTCTACGGTGAGGACCGGTGCGAGCTGCCGGCCCAGCGCAACGCGGCGCCACAAGGCGGCCATCTCCTCGAGGTCTCGTTCCTCAGCCCGCGTGAGCTGTAGATGCGCGACATGTACATGTCGCGCCCGCAGCAGAACCACTGAGTGGAGCCGCACGGTGGCGAACCCTCCCAGCAGGGGCATCCCGCGGGGTCCTGCCGCGCGGCGCTCCATGGCACGGTTGCCGGCAAGCGCTGTGGCCAGCGCGAGAATCTCCGGATCCACAGCCTCGCACACGCCCCGGGCGTACTGGGTCAGTGCATCCGCCACTCCCAGACCGCGGAACTCAGGCAACACCTTGAGGTCGCTCACGTACATCGTAGGAGTGGGTACGCCCCACAGGTACGCGCGGCGTTCGGCAACGCAGATGCAGCCAGCGATTCTGCCACCCGGTGCCTCGGCAACGCCGATGTTCCAGCGCTCGCCCTGGAGCCGGGACAGCGCGAAGAAGTCCGGCTCCCGCCTGACCCGAACCGTCATTGCGGCCTGCATCGGGCAGGCCGCCGCGAGATCGAGGAGGCCTTCGTTGTCCTCGGAGCGGCCGGCGCGGACGCGAACCCCAGCCGGCGGTCGCGCGACGGGCCTTGCCATCTCAATCCTCACTGCGGGCATAGCGCGTCTCCCATCGTGTCGCTCACGAATCTCCCGACGCGGCGTCAAGCACTCGTCAAGCACCGCGGCTTGACCCCTGCTTGACGGGCGGGTGGGTACTTGGGCGCGTGAGACTCTCAGACCTGGTCGTGCGCCGGCGCTGGTGGGTCCTCGCCGGATGGGCAGCCGCAGCCGTGTTCATGCTGCCGGCAGCGCGCGGCGTGGAACGCTCGCTGGATGTGGCCGCTCGAGTGCGGGGCAGCGAGTCGGCCGCCGTAGACTCGTTGGTCGCGCTGCGGTTCGAGCAGCCGTATGCCCACTATGCCGTGCTGGTACTCTCCGGCACGCCCCCGCCAACGGAGGTCGCTGGGCGGATGGTGCTGGACTCGGTCGTGGCCGCAGTTCGCCGCGCGCATGGCGTGACCCGGGTGCGCGCGTACGAAGACGCGTGCGATACCCTGTTTGTGGCCGCCGGTCACGCGGCGACGTTCGTGCTGGCGGGGATCGATGCCTCTGGAGACGCGCCCGACATCGTCGTCGAGCGCCTCCGCGCCGCGACGATCGAACTTGCCGATCGCCTCGCAGGGCGCTTCCCAGCAGTCCGGCTCCGCTGGACCGGGCAGGCAGCCCTTAACGCCGACCTCCGGCGGGCGAGCGCCGCCGACGCGCGGGGGGCCGAGCACCGCGCGCTTCCATTGACCCTGCTCTTGCTACTCGCGGCCTTCGGTACGCTCGTCGCCGCTGCCATCCCAGTGATCTCCGGAACCCTGGTGATCGCCTTCGCCCTGGGTTCGGCGGCGGTAATCAGCGCGGCGTGGCCGCTCTCCATCATGCTCCAGAGCTTCGTGTCGATGATCGGCCTCGGCCTTGGCATCGACTACGCGCTCCTCACGGTGAGTCGCTTTCGAGAGTCGCGCGCCGCCGGCCGGACGTCGCACGACGCGGCACGCGACGCCGCCCGCTATGCTGGCCGGACCGTGGTCCTCTCGGGCGCCGCGGTCGCGATCGGATTCGTGGCCTTGCTCGCGGTGCCGCTCAACGAGCTGCGCTCGGTGGCCGTCGGCGGGATGCTGGCCGCCGGGTTCGCGGTGCTGGTCTCGGCCACGCTGCTCCCCGCGCTACTCGCCCTTCTTGGGCGCGCCATCGACTGGGGCCGTCTTCGTCCCCCGGCCGGTTCGCGGGAGCCGTCCGCCCGCTGGTACGGCTGGGGACGGCTCGTGGCGCGGCATCCGCTTGTCGTGCTGGTCCTCGCCGGCGTCCCGCTGCTAGCGCTCGCCGCACAGGCACCGCGCATGACGACCGGATTGCCCGACGGGAATTGGCTCCCCACCGGAGCCGAATCCGTCCAGGCACTGCACGAGCTCGAGGTCATGGAGCGCGCGGCCGTGCTGCAGACCGTTCAGATTCTGATCGAGCTTCCGACGGGCACAACGGCTCTCAAGCCGACCGGCTGGGCCGCGGCCCGCCGCGTGCGGCGGCACCTCGCCGCGAACGCGGGCGTCGCGACGGTCAACTCGTTCACGACCTTCGAGCGCACCCGCCCCCCGTCGCGTCTGGCCCTGCTGGCGACACCCCGCGCGCTGCGCGAGGCCTATCTCACCGACGACCGTGGCACGTTGCTGCTCGAGGCGATCCCCAGGGAGGGACTCGATCCCGCCGGTGTGATCGAGCTGGTGTACGAGTGGCGTGCCCTCGACTACCCCTCGATCACAGGACTCGACGGGATTCGGGTCCGCTTCGGCGGGCTTCCCGCCCTCCGCGCCGACTTCCAGGACGCAGTTGGTGGACGGTTCTGGACGGTGGTGGCGATGGTCGTGACGGGCACGTTCCTGGCGCTGCTAGTGGGCTTCCGCTCGGTGCTGGTGCCGCTCAAGGCGCTAGGGCTCAATCTCCTCTCGGTCGCCGCTTCGTTCGGCGCCGTGGTGCTGGTGTTCCAGGACGGCCACGGCGCAACGCTGCTAGGACTCGACGGCCCGACCCAGGTCGTGTTCGCCGTCGTACCCACGCTCGTCTTCTGCACCGTGTTCGGGCTCTCCATGGACTACGAGGTGTTCCTCGTCGCCCGCGTCGCGGAGGCGCGACGTCGGGGGCGTGACGAGACCGACGCGCTCGCCGAAGGACTGGCGCGCACCGCGCCGGTCATCACCAATGCTGCCGCCATCATGGTGGTGGTGTTCGGTGCCTTCACGCTCGGCGACTTCCTCGTCATGAAGATGCTCGGACTCGCGCTGGCCGTGGCCGTGCTGCTCGACGCCACGGTGGTGCGCATCGCCCTGGGTCCAGCGCTGCTCGCCATCGCAGGTAAGTGGAACTGGTGGCCCGGTGAGCTCGGGCACGCGCGTAAGCCCTTGCCCCCGCCCGCCGCGCAGACCGTCCCAGATGCCGTATCGTGATACGAGCCGATCCGCTATGCTGCGCGCCGTGCGGGTCGTGCCCGCACGGCCGGGCTGGGACCGGGAGCGGCCGCGCCGCTACTTCTCGCAGCCCTACGCACCACACGAGGCGCTGGCATGGCTGAAGCACAATCTCCTCGGTCCGTCGCGGCGGTATCTCGGACTCACCACGCCGTTGCCGCCCAACACGCTCCTCAATCCGATCCAGCCACGCCTCACCATCGCCTTCGTGGGAGACGTGCTGCCACTGCACGGGGTGCGGCTCGCGGTGGATGAGAGCCTAAAGCGATTCCTGCATGACGCCGACGTGCTCGTGGCCAACTTCGAGGGCACCGTAACCACCGAGACAGCCAAGGGCGTGTTCATGGGCCAGCGACACACGCCAGCGGTGCTCGACTTCCTCGAGGATCTGTTCGCGCCCGACCGCACGATTCTCACCTGCGCCAACAACCACGCGGGGGACTACGGCTGGACGCAGTTTGGTCACTCCTACGAGCTGCTCCGGTCGCGGGGCTTCCTGCCCCTCGGTCGCGCGGACGAGCCAGCTGTCATGATCAACGACGCGGTCCTCATCGCCTGCTGGACCGCCTGGTCCAACCAGCCGTGCGCGTATGTGTCGGTGGAGCGCGACGCCGAGGGAGTCCCGTGCACCACACCGTTTCGCATCCTCTGTCCCCACTGGGGCTATGAGCTCCAGGCACACCCGCATCCCACCCAGATCGCCCACGCCCGCGGCTTGCTCGAGCGGTGGGACATGATCGTGGGACACCACTCGCACTGCCCCCAGCCGATCGCGGCGCACGCGACCGGTCGAAGCAAACGGCTCGTCGCGTACTCGCTGGGGAACTGCACCTTCGGGTACCGCTTCCGGCACCACCTGCACGGTGCCGTCTTGAAGGTCGAGATCGGACCCGGTGCGGACGGGCGATGGGCCACGGGGCAAGCGAGCTGGCGTCCCTCGGAGGTGCACTTCACAGGCCGGCGGCGGGCCGTCGTCCTGCTCGGAGGTGCGGACCGACCGGGGGAGGCGTCCATCTCCGCTTGACGCTTGCTTGACCCCCCCATGCCATGGTAGCGCCGGATCGAGACGATCGAGGATCCGGCGATGCTGCCCACCCGACTAGTCGTACGCGCGCTCCGAACCCGGTTCGTAGATCACCGGCCGTTCATCCTCTCGCATCTCCTAACAGGCCGCTGCAACGCTGACTGCGTCACCTGTTTGTGGAAGATGCCCGCGGATGCGAAGGTCGAGGAACTGTCTGTCGAGGAAGTCAGGAAGCTGTATCGCGATGCGGCAGCGGCCGGGTTCCGTGCGCTCGTGCTGTGGGGAGGCGAGCCTCTGGTACGGCAGGACGCCGGCGAGGCACTGCGCGCGGCGCGCGACGTAGGACTCATGACCACGCTCATCACCAACGGATGGTGGCTCGAAGAGCGCGCCGAGGAGGTCCTGCCGTGGGTGGACCGTCTCATGGTATCGGTGGACGGCATGGGCGCGAGGCACGACGAGATCCGGAGGAAGCCCGGCCTGTTCGATCGGCTGGATCGCGGACTGGCGTACGTGCGCCGTGCCCATCCGCGCATCGCAGTGATCATCAATGTGGTGCTGTCTCGCCTGAACGCCGATCAGCTCGAGGCGATCGCGGCATACGGCAAGCGGGTTGGCGGCCAAGTGTCGTTCCAGGCCATGGACGTGACCGACTACGGCTACGCCGACCGCACGATCGAGTTGAAGCGGGTCCAGTTGGAGGCCGAGGAAGAAAGGAGCATCGCAGGCAGGATCGCAGCGCTACGCCGTCAGGGGTTTCCCGTGAGCGACTCGGACTCCTATCTGGCCAGGCTCGGTCCGGGCGTCGGGCACTACCGATGCCACTTCAAGAAGGTCTGCCTGCGAGTAGAGCCGAATGGTGACGTCCTCGACTGTACGCTGAAGGCAGTTCCGCTGGCCAATGTGCGGCACACACCTCTGCGGACGCTGCTTCGCAGCCCCGAGTTCGCCGAGTTTCTGGGACGAGCCGAGAGCTGCAATCGGTGCCGCGACGTCGCTGTCGTGGAGCTGTCCCACATGTGGGACGGGCGCCCGGAGGCCCTCTGGAGGGCCCTCAAGAGCCTTGCCTGAGGCGAGTCGTGGACGACCGGCACGCCCGCCGACTCGGTGGTGTCGGTCGGAGGCGTGTCAATCGACACACTTGCAGAGAACGCGCCTTGACACCCCTCCCCTAACTGGTGTTCTTTCAACGGCTTAACGCACCTCTCGGACAGGTGGCCGAGCGGCTGAAGGCACGCGCCTGGAGAGCGCGTGAACGGGGAACCGTTCCGTGGGTTCGAATCCCACCCTGTCCGTTACAGCAATGCGGGGAGTGGTTGTGCGGTGGATGGCGCCCACAGGAAGGCTCTGTCCCGGCGGTCCCGCGCCGGGGGTGGACGCCCTCATTCCTGAATTCCAGCCCCTCTTGGAACCCTCCGGATCTCGGCCGCCACAACATAGCCGAACCGCGATAAAGAAGTCTTCACATTCCCTTTCTATTTCACAGCCCTGCAAGGGTTTATACATTTCTCTTGTCATGCGGACGAGGTGCCGCAATGGATGGGAGGGGCGGAGTGCAAGGATAGTGCGACTGCTTTCGAGCGGCGCGCCCGAGTGTCCTGCCGGACGCACTCCGCCTTGGTACGCGAACGAGCGAACCCAACGCTCGAACCCGAGCGAGAGTGCGATATGACCCAGTCTTCCTCCACCGCCAAAGCCCCCGCCAAGAAGAAGGCCAAGAAGGGCCCCAAGAAGCCGAAAGGCCCCGAGGTCATCACGGTGCCGGAGCACACCGTCGAGGTGGTCTCCGACTCCGGCGAGGGTGCGCAGCGCTGTGCACAGATCTTCGGACGCGTCTCGGCCCGCATGGGCAACGGGGTGTGGACCGTCGAGATCATCCCGGCCGAGATCCAACCGCCGGCGCGCACGCCGCCCAGCGCGAGCGGGAACCGCGTGCGGCTCGGCACCAAGCCGGTGACCAACTGGGGCGACGCGGCGAACCTCGTGGTGGCGTTCAACGAGCAGGTGCTGCTGCACCGCTTCCGTCAGGGGGCGCTGGCCGACGGCGCGATCGTCCTCATCGAGAGCATGTGGGAGAAGCACGACGACGAGGACATCCGCAAGGAGTGGGCGGCGGCCATGAAGGAGATGGACGGCCACGACCTGCGGTTCGTCAAGGTCCCGATGGAGGAGCAGTGCCTCACGCTCGTGGAGAACCCGCGGCGCGGCAAGAACATGTTCGCGCTGGGAATGCTCTCCTACGTGTACCACCGGGAACTCGACCGGGTGGGCCGCCAGATCGAGCGCGAGTTCCGCAAGAAATCCAAGGAAGTGATCGACGCCAACCTCCAGCTGCTCCAGCTGGGGTACGACTGGGCCGAGCAGCACCTCGACTTCCGGGTCGAGATCCCCATCGAGAAGCCCAGCAAGCCGATGGTCGTGATGAACGGCAACCAGGCCATCGCCATCGGAAGCATCGCGTCGGGGATGGAGCTCTGCTCGATGTACCCCATCACGCCGGCGACCTCGGCGTCGCACTACCTGAGCGACATCTTCGAGGACTACGGCGGCATCGTGCACCAGGCGGAGGATGAGATCGCCGCCGCCGGGGTGGCGATCGGCGCGTCGTTCGCCGGCAAGGTGGCCTTCACGATCACCTCGGGACCCGGTTTGGCACTCAAGACCGAGTTCATTGGCCTGGCGGTGATGACGGAAACCCCGCTGGTGGTGGTGGACGTGCAGCGCGGCGGGCCGAGCACCGGGCTCCCCACCAAGGTCGAACAGGCCGATCTGCTGGCCGCAATCTACGGCCAGCCGGGCGACGCTCCCCACGTGGTGATGGCCCCGGCGACCATGGAGGAGTGCTTCCTCTGCATGACCACGGCGCGGCGCATCGCCGAGGCGTTCCGCTGCGTGGTGATCGTACTGACCGACGCCAACCTCGCTACCGGCGTGCAGCCGTTCCCGCGGCCCGAGGTGACCAGCGAGTGGATCGCCCACCCCGTGGACCTCTCGGCGGTGCCCGAGGGCACGCGGGCCTACGAGTGGGATCCACGCACGGGCCTCTCAAGGCGGCTCATTCCGGGACAGCTCAACGGGATGCACACGCTCACCGGCTTGGCCCACGACGAGGGCAGCAAGGTGGCATACCAGCCGGAGATCAACCAGCGCGGCTGCGAGATGCGCAGCCGCAAGATGGCGGTGTTCCAGCAGACGCTGAAGCCGCCCCGGGTGTACGGTCCGGCCAAGGGCGACCTGCTGGTGGTGGGTTGGGGCAGCACGAAGGGCGCCATCCAGGAGGCGGTGGACCGCGCGCAGGCCGAGGAACTCTCGGTCTCGTCGCTGCACCTGCGGTTCCTCTCCCCAATGGAACCGCGGCTCAAGCAGATCTTCAAGAAGTTCAAGAAGGTGATGACGGTGGAGATCAACTACAGCGACGAGAAGGACGCGCCGTTCGTCACCGATGAGAACCGGCGGCGCGGGCAGCTCACCTGGCTGCTGCGCGCGCACACGCTGATGGACGTGGACTGCTGGGGCCGCGTGCCCGGTGAGCCGCTGCGCCCCGGCATAATTCTCGACGCCATTCGCGGCCACATGCCGAATGGAGCCAAGTGATGATACAGTTCGGTGGATGCTCACTGCTCGGTAGCGCCGTCGAGGACGACGACCGCTCCTGGAGCATGCAGGATTACGAGGGCGCCGTCGCAAGGTGGTGCCCGGGGTGTGGCGACCACGCGGTGCTCACGGCCGTGCAGCGCCTGCTGGAAGACGAGCAGCTCCCCCCGGAGCAGACGGTGTTCGTCTCCGGCATCGGCTGCTCGAGCCGCTTCCCGCACTACCTCAGCACGTACGGCTTCCACGGGTTGCACGGGCGCGCGCTCCCGGTGGCCACCGGGGTCAAGCTGCGCCGGCCCGAGCTGCACGTGTTCGCGGTCATGGGCGACGGCGACTGCTGCTCGATCGGTGGCGGGCACTGGCTGCACACGACCCGCTACAACCCCAACATCACGGCCATCATGCTCGACAACGGGGTCTATGGTCTCACCAAGAACCAGACCTCGCCCACCAGCCCGCAGGGGCTGAAGAGCTACACACAGCCGCGCGGGGCGTTCCTGCCGGGCATGAACCCGATCGCCACTACGCTGGGCATCAAGAACGCCTCGTTCGTGGCGCAGACGGGGGACTGGCTGCCGGATCACATTTACGCGACGCTCAAGAAGGCGTACCACCACAAGGGGTTCTCCTTCGTGCGCATCCTGCAGCGCTGTCCGGCCTACACAGACCAGCTGTTCACCGACGCGATGCGCGATCCCAACCGGATCGAGCTGCTGCTCCATCCCAACGGGATCGGCGTGCCGGAGCTGGAGGGGATCTACAAGAACCACACGTACCACGATCCGTCCGACCTCACCAACGGATTCCGGCTAGCGCAGGACGATGGCCGCTTCCGCCTCGGTCTGTTCTACCAGAACGAGAACCTGCCGGTGTACGAGGAGGTCCGCGCGGTCCCGGCCAAGTCGGCGGAACAGAAGCTGGAGATTCTCAACAAGGAGCTCGACCGCTATGCCGTCTGACAAACGGGTGGCACTGGCGATGGAGGCGCTGGCACCGAAGCGCGACGCGTTTCGGTCGGCGCTGGGCAATACGGTGGAGCAGGTGCAGGGATTCCTGGACGAGCATCAGTCGTCGGAGAACGGCGGCACGGGCCGGCTCGAGGCCGAGTTGGGCCCCTTCGCCGCCGGACGCATCGACATAGACAAGCTCTCGTCCCTGTTCTCCAGCGAGGTCTCGCTCGACACGCTCACCATGGAGACGGTGGCGAAGGCGCGCGACACCATGGCCGAGCTGACCCAGCGCAACTCCGACCTGTTCCTGGTCGACGTGAAGTCGGGCGGTTGCCTGCACGACGTCGTGGAGAAGGCGCTCGAGGAGGTGGGCCGGGCCTTCGGCGCGGTGCGCATCTTCGAGCTCACGCGCTCGGGCAGCTCGCACGGCAACGAGCACGCACGCTCGCTGGGCGCCTTTCCCTTCGACCGGTGGAGCCGCGGCGAGCGGCGCCTCGCGCCGCCCCTGGTTGTGACGGTGGACGGGGACGACCTCGCGGCCACCGGCCTCGCGGAATTCCTGGACGGCAGCCAGAAGATCGTGCTGGTGGTGCGGGGCGCGTGCGCCCCCGCCCCGCTGGCGCGGCTGATCACGCCGGGCGTGTTCGTCATGCAGACCGCCGACCCGAGCGAGCTGGCACGACTGGCGGACTTCGAGGGCCCCGGCATCGCGGCGCTGGTGCCCGAGGCGGCTGCGCGCTTCGTGCACGACCCCAGGGCCGGGGGGGAGACGTGGCAGCGCCTGTCGCTCATACACGTGCCCGACAAGGAACCGAAGCAGTCGCTGGGCGGGCTCTCCGGTTTCCAGCAGGCACAGGAGGTCAGGCAGCTGGTAGCGCTGGCCAAGCAGTCGGCGGCGGCTCCGGTCGCCGCAGGCGAGGCGGCCGAGGGTGCCGCCCCGTTGAGCGACCCGGTGGACAAGCTGGCCGCGTGGCTGCTCACCCAGGCGGACCTGTCCGAGTGAGCGTGTAGCGATGGACGTCTCGACGATCCTGCTCTCGGTGCTGATCCTCGGCGGCGTGGGACTCACCTTCGCCACGCTGATCACCCTCACCCACAAGAAGTTCTGGGTGTGGGAGGACCCGCGCATCGAGGGTGTGGCGGATCTGCTGCCCGGCACCAACTGCGGGGCGTGCGGCCTGGCGGGGTGTCACGCGTTCGCCGAGGCGCTGATCGCCGACAAGGTACAGCCGGCCACCTGCACGGTGATGGGGGCGGACGACGTGCTCGACGTGGCGGGTTTCCTCGGCGTGGAGGCGGGTGAGGCGAACAAGCAGGTGGCCCGGCTGCTCTGCGCCGGCGGCGCCAACGTGGCGGTGCAACAGGCCGACTACATCGGTCTCGAGACGTGCAAGGCCGCGGCGGCAGTGGCCGGGGGCGGCAAGGGCTGCACCTGGGGCTGCATCGGCCTGGCCGACTGCGAGGTGGTGTGCGATTTCGACGCGATCTACATGAACCCCTGGGGCCTGCCGGTGGTTATCCCAGACAAGTGCACCGCGTGCGGCGACTGCGTCGTGGCGTGCCCCGTGGATCTGTTCGTATTGATGCCGCTCGAGCAGAAGCTCATCGTGCAGTGCAAGAGCCTGCTGGAGGGTGAGGAAGCAGAAGAGCTGTGTCAGGTCGCGTGCAACGCCTGCGGGCGCTGCGCGGCCGATGCACCGGAAGTCATCCACATGGAGAACGGGCTGGCGGTGGTGGACTACAGCAAGAACGAGCTGGCGACTCCTGCCGCGACCGAGCGGTGTCCGACCAGTGCCATCGTGTGGGTCGAGGGCATGCAGCAGTTCGATCTTTCTCGGCCATCTGAAGAGGTAGCCGCATGATGTTCAAGAAGAAGAACGACCGACCTCCCGAGCCGAAATACCCTGGCGTCCCGACGCAGAACGACGGGACCGGGGCAGTCGTGCAGATGGAGACGGATGCCAGCGAAGGGGCCGGCGCGTATCCCATCACGCCCTCTACACAGATGGGCGAGGGGTGGGCGGCTGCCGTCGCCGCCGGGAAGACCAACGTGAACGACCGCCGGCTGCTGTTCTTCGAGCCGGAGGGCGAGCACGCCGCCGCCGCCGTGACCGCGGGGATGAGCATGGTAGGCCTCCGCGCCACCAACTTCTCGAGCGGCCAGGGCATTGCCTACATGCATGAGTCGCTCTACGCGGCGGCCGGCAAGCGGCTCACCTACGTGCTGAACATCGGGGCGCGCGCCATGACCAAGCACGCCCTCAACGTGCACGCGGGCCACGATGACTATCACGCGATCGACGACACGGGCTTCTTCCAGTTGTTCGCGAAGGACGCCCAGGAGTGTGCTGACCTCAGCCTGATCGCGCACAAGATCGCCGAGCTGTCGCTCAACCCCGGCGCGCTGGCCCAGGACGGCTTCCTCACGACGCACGTGATCGAGTCGATGAACATGCCCGAGCCCGAGCTGGTGAAGGAGTACCTGGGTGACCCGGCGGACATCATCGACTCGCCCACGCCGGCGCAGAAGTGGGTGTTCGGCGAGCAGCGGCGCCGTATCCCCGAGATCTTCGACCTCGACTACCCCGCCATGCTGGGCACCGTCCAGAACCAGGACAGCTACATGCAGGGTGTGGCGGCGCAGCGGCCCTTCTACTTCGATCACGTGGTCCAGTTCACCGACCAGGCAATGGAGGAGTACTACCAGCTCACCGGCCGGCGTTACGCGCGGGCCACCGGCTACCGGCTGGACGACGCCGAGTACGTGATCGCCGGGCAGGGCTCGTTGGTGAGCAACGCCGAGGCGGTGGTCGATTACCTGCGCGAGACGCGCGGCATCCGGGTCGGCATACTCAACCTGACGATGTTCCGCCCCTTCCCGGCCGACGTCCTCACGCACCTGCTCAGGCGCAAGAAGGCGGTGGCCGTGCTGGAGCGCGTGGATCAGCCCCTGGCGGTGGACCAGCCGATCCTGCGCGAGATGCGCGCGGCGGTGAACAAGGCGCTCGAGAACGGGCGGGCCAAGGGCAGCCTCCCCTACCCCGAGATCGCGACCTATCTGTCGGACGACGCACCGGAGTTCTTCTCCGGGACGTTTGGCCTGGGGAGCCGCGACCTCCAGCCCGGCGACATCATCGCCGCGGTGGAGAACATGCTGCCCCACGGCAAGCGGCGGCGCCAGTTCTATCTCGGCATCGACTTCGTGCGCGAGGGCACCAAGCTGCCCAAGCTCCAGATCTGGCAGGAGGAGCTGCTCGAGGCCTACCCCGACGTGGCCGATCTGTCGCTCCCGATGACCGAAGACATCGACCTGATGCCCGAGGGCTCGACCTCGATCCGCATCCACTCGATCGGCGGGTGGGGCGCCATCACCATGGGCAAGAACGTGGCGATGACCGCGGCCGACCTCTTCGGGATGTACATCAAGGCCAACCCGAAGTACGGCTCGGAGAAGAAGGGCCAGCCCACCACGTTCTACGCCACGCTGGCGCACGCGCCGATCCGGCTCAACTGCGAGCTGAAGCACGTGAACGTGGTGCTCTCCCCGGATCCCAACGTGTTCCGCCACTCCGACCCGTTGGCCGGCCTCTCCGAGGGCGGCGTGTTCATCATCCAGCACGACGGGACGGCCGAGGAGCTGTGGAACCAGCTCCCGGCCACGGCACAGAAGACCATCAAGGAGAAACAGCTCCACGTCCACTTCCTGAACGCCTTCAAGATCGCCACCGACGAGGCGAGCGATCCGGAGCTGCGCTACCGCATGCAGGGTGCCGCGTTCATGGGCGCGTTCTTCAAGGTCTCGGGGCTGGCAGAGCGCGAAGAGACGACCGAGCAACAGCTGATCGAGGGCATCTACCGGCAGCTGCAGTACAAGTTCGGGCACCTGGGCGAGCGGGTGGTGGAGGACAACGTCCGAGTGATCCGGCGCGGCTACGACGAGACCGACACCATCGACGTCGCGGCCATGAGCGTACGCGCGGATGATCTCGGCCACGTGCCGCAGATGCCGGCCATCCTGGACGGTTCGAAGGTGCAGCCCGGGATCGCCAACCCCGGGCGGTTCTGGGAGCAGGTGTGCTACGTCTACAAGACCGGGGACGACGGCATCGCCGATCCGTTCGCGGCGCTCTCGGCCATCCCGGCAGCTACCAGCACGATCCGCGACATGACCGACGTGCGGTTCGAGGTGCCGGAGTTCATCGCGGCCAACTGCACCGGCTGCGCGCAGTGCTGGACCCAGTGCCCCGACGCCGCCATTCCGGGCGTCGTGAACGACGTGGAAGAGGTGCTCGGCGCGGCGATCACGACCGTGTCCAACGGCCGCTCGCTCGACCGGCTGAATCAGATCTCGAAGCACCTGTCGAACGAGTCGCGCAAGATCATGAAGGGCGTGCCGTTCACGACCTTCGGCGAGGTGCTGTCGCAGGCCTACAAGAACGTCACCGAGAAGCTCAACCTCGACCCCGAGCGGCGCGCCGCGCTGGACGAGGAGTTCGCTCCGGTGTACACGGCGCTGGCGGAGTTCCCGCTGGCCAAGACCGCGCCGTTCTTCGACCTGCCCGAGTCGCAGGCGAAGGGGACGGGCGGGCTGCTCTCCATCACGGTCAGCCCCGACGCGTGCAAGGGCTGCAACATCTGCGTGGAGGTCTGCCCCGACAACGCGCTCGTGACCGTCGCGCAGACCGACGAGATCGTAGAGCGGCTGCGGCGCAACTGGGCCTTGTGGGAGAACCTGCCCGACACCGACGACCGCTACGTCAACGTCTCCAACCTCGAGGAGGGGATCGGCGTCCTGTCGTCGCTGCTGCTCAAGAAGGAGAACTACAAGTCGATGGCGGGCGGCGACGGCGCATGCATGGGCTGCGGCGAGAAGACCGAAGTCCACTTGGTGCTGTCGGCGGTGAACGCGTTGATGCTGCCGCGCGTCAAGCAGCACGTCACGAAGCTGGACGACCTGATCGCACAGCTCGACGAGAAGGCCCGCACGATCCTCGCCTCCGACGCCGACCTCTCCAAGCTCGGTGTGGCCGAGGGCAAGGTCGACCTGCCGCTGGAGCAGCAGAAGCAGCAGGCGGTGGCGCGCATCTCGAAGATGATCGACGAGCTGAAGGACCTCAGGTGGCGCTATACCGAGGGACCGACCGGTAAGGGCCGTGCCACCCTCGGGATGACCAACGCAACCGGCTGCTCCTCGGTGTGGGGCAGCACTTACCCGTTCAATCCGTATCCCTTCCCCTGGGTGAACCACCTGTTCCAGGACGCCCCCTCTATCGCCATCGGCGTGTTCGAGGGCCACATGCGCAAGATGGGCGACGGGTTCATCACGGTGCGGCGGGCCCAGCTCGAGCTGGCGGGCGAGTACGACCCCGCGGTGCACGAGCCCTTCTTCCAGAAGTTCGAGTGGCGCCGGTTCAACGACGAAGAGTTCGATCTCTGCCCGCCGATCTTCGCGACCGGCGGCGACGGCGCCATGCTGGACATCGGGTTCCAGAACCTGTCGCGCCTGCTCGCGTCCGGGAAGCCGGTGCGCGTGATCGTGCTCGACACCCAGGTGTACTCCAACACCGGCGGCCAGGCGTGCACCAGCGGCTACCGTGGCCAGGTGAGCGACATGGCGGCCTACGGCAAGGCGCAGCACGGCAAGGAGGAGACACGCAAGGAGATGGCGCTGCTGGCCATGGCGCACCGCAACGTGTTCGTGCTGCAATCGTCGCAGGCCTCGCCGGCGCACATGCTGGGCGGAGTGCTCAAGGGGTTGCAGTCGAAATACCCGGCGGTGTTCGCGCTGCACTGTCCCTGCCCGCCGGAACACGGTCTGGGCGACGACCAGGCGCCCGATGCCGCCAAGCTTTCGCTCGAGTCGCGGGCCTACCCGCTGATGCTGTACGACCCGGCGGAGGGCACCAAGCTAGCTGACCGGCTGAGCCTCGACGGCAATCCCTCGGTCGGCGACACGTGGCCCGAGTACGACCTCACGTACCTCGACGAGGAGGGCAACGAGCAGACCAAGACGCTGCCCGTGACGATCGCCGACTGGGCCGCCACCGAGGTGCGGTTCAAGAAGCACTTCACGAAGATCAAGCCCGACACACCGGAAGATGAGCTTGTGGCGTTCCACGAGTACATGGCCCGGCCAGCGGACGACCGGGAAGGCGTCACTCCTTTCATTTACGTGCTGGAGCGCGACAAGACCCTTGGGCGACTCGCGGTGTCGGTCGAGATGGTGGAGCTGACGGAAGACCGGATCGAGGTGTGGGATCTGCTCAAGGAGATGGCGGGTGAGGCCGAGGTGGAAGCCGGCGACGTGGCCGACTTCGAGCAGGAGGTGGCACAGATCCGGGCCCAGTACGAGGCGAAGATCGCCGATCTCAAGAAGAAGTTCCCGCAGGTCATCGCGCGGCGCCTGGCCGAGGGCCTGGTGCGCGCCGGCAACGGGCAGCAGACCGTGGCCGACCTGCTCAGCAAAGTGCAGGGAATGGAGGGCCTCACCCCGATCACCACCGACATGGTGGCCGGGTTCGGGGCCGCGGCGGCGCTGGCGGTGGAGCCGGCTCTCGCGGGCGACGGCGGGGCCGCGACGGCGGTGGCAGAGGCGCCAGCCGCGCCCGCGGTGGAGGAAGAGGAAGAGCTCGCGCTGGAGCCGTACATCGACACGGCACGGTGTACGACGTGCGACGAATGCACCAAGCTCAACAAGAAGATGTTCGCGTACAACCCCAAGAAGCAGGCATACATCAAGGACCCCAAGGCCGGCACGTTCAAGGAACTGGTGATGGCGGCGGAGCGGTGCCCGGTGCGGATCATCCATCCGGGCAACCCGCTCAACAAGAAGGAGAAGGACCTCGAGAAGTGGATGAAGCGGGCCGAGCCGTTCAATTAGCCCGAAGACGCTCATGGCCCACCGCACGAGGTTCCGCCACGGGGTTCACCCGCCGGAGCTGAAGGAGTTGACCGCCGGTACCCCAATCCGGCGCATGCCCTTCCCCGACGAGGTCGTGCTCCCCCTATCACAGCACACCGGGAAGCCCGCCAAGGCAATTGTGCGCGTGGGCGACAAGGTGGAGCGCGGCGACAAGATCGGGGAGGCCGACGGCTTCATCTCCTCGCCGATCCACGCCTCGGCCGCCGGCACCATCGAGGAGGTCGGGCTCTGGCCCCACCCCACCGGCGGCTACCAACCCGCGATCCGCATCCGGGTCGAGCAGTTCTCGGCCCAGATGCCGCGTCCCCGCCTCGTCCCCGACTGGGAGGGGCTCGACCACGACGGGCTCGTCGAGGCGGTGCGCCAGGCCGGGGTCGTGGGACTGGGCGGCGCGGCGTTCCCCACGCACGTGAAGCTCCAGCCCCCGAAGGACCAGCACGTCGACACGATCCTGATCAATGGGGCCGAATGCGAGCCGTACCTCACGACCGACCACCGCACAATGGTCGAGTACCCCGAGCGGGTGCAGCTCGGGGTCCGGATCATGATGCGGGCGCTGGGCGTGGGTCGCGCCGTGATCGGAATCGAGAGGAACAAGCCCGACGCCATCGAGCGGCTCCGCGCGACGCTGCCCACCGACATCGACGTGACGGTGCAGCCACTCACGGTGAAGTATCCCCAGGGCGCGGAGAAGATGTTGATCGACGCGGTGCTGCACCGCGAGGTCCCCTCGGGCGGGCTGCCGATGAATGTGGGCGTGGTGGTGCACAACGTGGCCTCGGTGGCGACCATCGCCGAGGTGTTCGAGACGGGGCTGCCGCTGATCGAACGGATCGTGACGGTGTCCGGGTTCGGCGTGAAGAGACCCGCCAACCTGATCGTGCCGGTCGGCACCAAGACCCGCGACCTGCTCGACGCGTGCGACGGGCTCACCGACGACGCCCGCGAGGTGATCTTCGGCGGACCGATGATGGGCACGGCGGTCGCCGACCTGGACGCGCCGATCATGAAGGGCACGACCGGCGTGGTGGTGCTGACGCGGCGCGACGTGAAGCCGCAGCAGTCGTACCCCTGCATCGGCTGCGGCCACTGCCTCGACGCCTGCCCCGTGTTCCTCAATCCGCAGCAGCTCGGCAAGCTCGCCATGGCCGAGCGTTGGGAGGAGATGGAGCAGGAAAACCTGATGGACTGCATGCTGTGCGGTTGCTGCAGTTACACCTGTCCCTCCAACATCCCGCTGTCCCAGCTCTTCGTCATGGGCAAGGCGGCGCTCCGCAAGGTGAAGGTCGCGTGAGCACCCCGCGCTTCCTGATCACGGCGTCGCCGCACCTGGCCGAGAGCGACTCGACGCCCAAGATCATGTGGCACGTGGTGCTGAGCCTGATCCCCATCGTGGGCGCGTCGGTCTACTACTTCGGTCCCAGCGCCGTGCTGGTCACCGCCGCGGCGACGGCGGGGTGCCTGCTCACCGAATGGGCCTTCGGCAAGAAGGGCACGCTGCGGGACGGCTCGGCGATGATCACGGGCCTGTTGCTCGGGTTGATCCTGCCGGCTGGCATTCCGTTGTGGATGGCCTTCGTGGGCGGCGCCTTCAGCATCGGGTTCGGCAAGATCGTATTCGGCGGTCTGGGGCAGAACATCTTCAACCCGGCGCTGCTGGGGCGGGCCTTCCTGCAGGCCGCCTTCCCCGTCGCGCTGACCACCTGGCCCGTGATCCGGCAGAACTGGTGGGCGCTGAGGGGCGACAACCTGGCCCTGCCGCTCATGAGCGCCAAGGAAGTGGACGTGCTCACGGCCGCCACGCCGTTGGGACTGCAGAAGTTCGAGCAGACGACTACCGAGTTGGGCAGCCTGATGATCGGTGCGACCGAGGGCTCGCTGGGCGAGACGGCCGGGTTGTTGATCCTGGTGTGCGGCGGCTACCTCGCGCTGCGCAAGTTCCTCAACTGGCGCATCCCGGCCAGCATCTTCCTCACGGTAGCGGTGTTTTCGCAGCTGCTGCATTGGCTCGACGCTGCACGGTACCCCGACGCGCTGTTCATGCTCTTCTCCGGCGGTCTCATGCTCGGCGCCGTGTACATGGCCACCGACATGGTGACATCGCCGGTGACCAACGCCGGCTGCTGGATCTTCGGCTTCGGGATCGGCTTCCTGGTGGTGGTGATCCGGCTGTGGGGCGGTCTCGCCGAAGGGGTGATGTATGCGATCCTGCTGATGAACGCGCTGGTGCCCTTCATCAATCGGGCCACCCAACCGCGGTTGTTCGGCACACAGCGCCGTCAGCCCAGGGAGGCGTCCACGTGACGGCGCCCGTCCAGCTCGAGGGCAAGCACGAGGTGAAGGCCTCCAAGCTGCTTGCCACGCTGGCGCTGGCGGGGGCCGGCGCGGGCTTCCTCATCGTGTTCGTGTGGAGCTGGACACAGCCGATCATCCAGGCGTACAAGGCGGAGCAGCTGCGGCTCGCGGTGCAGGAGGTGCTGGGAGAGCCGGACCACTTCGATACGCTGTACGTGTACGAGGGTGCGCTCGTGAAGGATCTGCCCACCGGTGTGGACGGCACCGCGCTGGAGCAGGTGTTCCTGGGTTATGCGGCGGGCGGCGAGCGCATCGGATTCGCGGTGGCCTACGGCGAGCCGGGGTTCCAGGACATCGTGCGGGTGATCTTCGGCTACGACCGCGCGGGGCAGCAGGTGCTGGGCATGAAGGTGTTGGAGAGCAAGGAGACGCCGGGCCTGGGGGACAAGATCGAGAAGGACACGTCGTTCGTGAACCAGTTCAGCGGCGCGTCGGCGCCGCTGTTGGGCGTGAAAGCCCGTGAGGCGACGGGCGACCCGCACGAGATCGACATGATCACCGGCGCCACGATCTCGTCGCGCGTCGTGATCCGGATCATCAACAGCACCGTGGAGCGGTTGGGACCGCTGATGGACGCATACACCGGGCAGGTGGCACGGGGAGACACTGGGGGAACACGATGAGTCCGCGCGAGACCACCGCGCAGGTCGACTTCTTCCGAGGAGTGTGGAAGGAGAACCCGGTAATCATCCAGATGCTGGGCCTCTGCCCCGCCCTGGCTGTCACGAACACGGTGGCCAACTCGCTCGCCATGGGCTTCGCCACCTTCTTCGTGCTCACGGGCTCGAGCCTGCTGGTGTCGCTCACGAAGAAGTGGGTGCCCAGCGAAGTGCGCATTCCCACGTTCATCCTGATCATCGCGACCTTCGTGACCGTGGCCGACATGAGCCTCGAGGCGCTGGTGCCGGTGATCCACAAGCAACTCGGCGCGTTCGTGGCGCTCATCGTGGTGAACTGCATGATCCTGTCGCGCCAGGAGGCGTTCGCGTCGAAGCGGCCGGTGGGACGTTCGCTGCTCGACGCGTTCGGCACGGGCGTCGGCTTCATCATTGCGATGGTCATGATGGGATCCGTGCGCGAGGTGCTGGGAAACGGCACCCTCCTGGGATACAGCCTGTTCGGCCCCAACTTCGAGCCCTGGGTGATCTTCATCCTGCCGCCGGGCGGCTTCCTCACGCTGGGGTTCTGGCTGCTGTTTTTCAACTGGTGGCAGAAGCTGCGCGAGGAGCGCGCCAAGGTGCGTGAGTGGCCGGACGGCGTCGCCGCGCCGGTGGAAGGGAGGGCCGCGTAATGGGCGAGCTCTTCTGGATCCTGGTCTCGGCGATGGTGGTGAACAACTTCACCCTGTACTACTTCCTCGGCCTCTGCCCCTTCATGGGCGTGTCGGCCCGGGTGGAGACGGCGGTCCGCATGGGGATGGCCAACGTCTTCGTCATGGTGATGGCCTCGCTGTGCGCCTGGTTCCTCAACACGTTCATCCTACCGCACGCGCCGTACCTCCGGCTCATCTCGTTTATCGTGGTGATCGCGTCGTTCGTGCAAATCGTGGAGATGGTGATCAAGAAGATCAGCCCCAAACTGTTCCGTCAGCTCGGCATCTACCTGCCCCTGATCACCACCAACTGCGCGATCTTGGGATTGGCACTGTTCCAGACCAACCGCGGCTACGGGCTGGTGCAGGGCCTGTTCTTCGCGCTGGGCGCCGGCCTCGGGCTGACCCTCGCACTCGTGCTCATGGCCGCGATCCGGGAGACGGGCGAGCTGTCGGACACGCCCGACATCGCCAAGGGTATGGCCATCGTCCTCATCATCGCCGGGAGTCTGTCGCTCGCGTTCATGGGCTTCGCCGGACTGTTGAGCTCCACATGAGCGAGCTCGTCGCGATCGTCGGCCTCGTGTTCCTGTTCGTGGTGTTCGGCATGCTGCGCTTCGCCGACCGGAGCGGCGCCACGAGCGGGTGTCACGGCTGCGCGCAGGCGCCGGCGGGGCCGCAGTGCGGGTCGTGTGAGGGGACGGAGGGGGACGGCTAGACCTCGACCCGCCCGAAGCGTGGCGCGCCTGTTGGCACCGATCCTGTAGCGCGCGGGGCGGGCGCCGCCGCCTTGCCACACCGACGCCCTTCCTTCGGGCCGCAGGCCCCGCAGATTCCCAGTCGGTAAACGCCATTCCACCCACCTGCGTCTCAAGGTTGTACAGGGCCTGACGGGAGCGCGCTTGAGCGAGATCCAGCGCCTGAACGAGGCGGTCACCCCCTTGGTCCAGAAGGCGCAAGCCGGTGACCAGCAAGCACTTAACGATCTACTGCGTGGCTGCCATCCGCTGGTGCACCGCTGGGCGCTCTCCCTGACGGCCGACCCGGACGATGCCGACGACATCGCGCAGGAGGTGCTCGTCCGGGTGCACCGGAACCTCGCGAAGTACGGGGCCCGGTCACGGTTCACCACCTGGCTGTACCAGGTGACACGCAATGCGGCGCTCGACCAGCGCCGCGGCAGGGAACGCCGGGAGCGGTTAGCGACGCATGAGTACCGGGACGAGCTACAACCAGACACGGACCAGGCGGATCGGCTCGACGAGCTGCACCGCTCGCGCGTGGCGGATCTCGTGAAGTCCTTGTTCGACGAGCTGCCCGAACGGCAGCGCGAGGTGTTCGACCTGGTCGATCTGCAGGACTGCAGGCCCGTCGAGGTGAGCGCGATGCTCGACATGAACCCGTCGACGGTGCGGGCCCACCTGCTGCGGGCCCGGCGCACGATCCGCAAGCGCATCCTGGAGCGTCACCCCGAGATGGCAGAGGAGTACGGCCGATGAACTGCACGGAAGCACGTGATCTGCTACTGGAGGCCGAGCTGGCCGAGCTGCGCGGCGAGGGCGCGTCCGAGGTGGCCCGCCACGTGCGCGAGTGCGCCCGCTGTCGGGCCATGGCCCAGGAGATCGTTGAGCAGGAGGGGGCCCTCGCCCAAGCGCTGGCGGGGGTGCGTCCCCGGGTTGCGGCCGACACGGCGGCCGCCGAGGCGGTTGCTGCCAAGGTCCTCCCGCTCAGGCCGCGCTGGAAGCGCCGTTGGGCCGCCGTCATTCCGGCCGCCCTCGCGGCGACGCTCGCCGGCATCCTGCTCACCAACAACGGGACGCCGCCAGCGGTCGTCCCATCAACCACAGAGGCCGCTGCCGTCGCCGCGGCCCCCGTGGTGGATGCGACCTCGAGTGAGATCTACGTCGTGTTCAACACCGACAACCCGGACATCGTGGTGGTTTGGCTTTACTAGGATGGAGACGATGATGACCTTCCGCACACTGACCGCTCTCGCCGCCCTGGCCGTCGTGCTCGCAGCCTGTTCCAGGGGCCCCGAGCTCGACACGCGCACGTTCGAGCTGCAGCACATGGAGGCACACACGGCCGAGGCGATGATCGACCCCTACGTCTACGGCGACCGACCCGGCGCCCCGGGGTACATCAGCCCCTCGGGCAATACCATCACCGTGCGCGAGACGCCCGACAACCTGGAGAAGATCGCGCGCGTGCTGGAGGAATTCGACCGTCCCCGGCCGACGGTCCGGCTCCACTTCCAGCTGATCGAGGCGAACGGCAGCACGACGCCTGACCCGGCCATCGCCGAGGTGGAGGCCGAGCTGCGCAAGCTGTTCCGCTACTCGGGCTACTCGCTCGTGACCGAGGCCCTCGTCGGCGGCATGGAAGGAAGCCACATCGAGCAGGTCGTGGGCGAAGCGCCACCGGAGGACGGCTGGATCATCACGGCCGCCATCGGCCAGGTGCGGATGATCGGCGACTCTGGCTGGGTCTCCATGCGGGTCGGCGTACGCAATCCGATGCGCGGCGCGTTCGAGACCCAGGTGAACGCGCGCGAGGGTCAGACCCTCGTGGTGGGCAACGCGCAGCTGATGCACGGCGGGGGCACCGTAATTCTCACCGTGCGGCCCGAGTTCGTGACGAACTAGGCGGCAACGGGGGCGCGACGCGCGGGTAACCCGCTGTCGCGCCCCCACTTTACCAATCCCTTACAAGTCCCCGACAGCCCCCCTACCCTACTCTATTGCATCGGCCCAGCGGCCCGATTAGCATCGAAGCTACGTGAAGCTGCCGTTTCTGAAGCCCCGCCACCCGAGCAAGCCCCGCGGCGCGCCTCTGGTCGTGCTGCTGGTGCTGACGCTCGCGCTCTCGACGGCCCTGGCCTACGAGGCGCTCGACGCTGCGCGATCGCATCGCGAGACGGCGGAGAGCACGCTGCGCGACTACGCCGAGATCGCCGCCTGGGAGTTCACCCGGCGCGCGCGCGAGCAGGCGGGCGAAGCCATGAAGCGCGCCCTGTGGCCCGTGCTAAAGGTCACGCTGTCGGCGCGGGACGAGCTCGGGCTCTCGGCGCAGGACGTGGCCGAGAAGGCGTGGAAGTGCGAGCACTGCCCGCAGGTGGATCACCTCGGGTTCTACTTCCGCCTGGACCTCGAGACCCGCGAGGTCACCACGACCAAGACCGAGGCCACCGAGTGGTTCCTGGGCTGGATCGCCGACACGCTCTGCGGCCTCTCCGAGGAACCGCTGACCGGCGCTGAGGGCGTGACCGCCCTGCTCGTGGGACCGATCACCGGCAAGTCCGACGTGATCGGCTACGTATTCGTCGCCGACAGCGCAGGCACGCCACACACCGCCTACGGCTTCCACTCCACGTACGACGGCCTGTACGACGTGTTCCACACCGTGAGCGGTGAGAAGGCTCTGCTCCCGCCCGCCATCGCGGGCGAGCAGCCGAACGACTCCCTGCTCTACGTGACGGTGAGCACGGCCGAGGGCAAGAAGGTCTACAAGTCGCCGGTGGAGTACGCCGAGACCTACGCCGCCACAGACACTCTGGGGCAGCGGTTCGGCGGCATGGTGGTGCAGGCGGCCCTGCGCCCGCAGGCGGCCAGCGAGCTGGTGATCGGCGGGCTGCCGCGCTCCCGCGTCCCGCTGCTCATGGCCCTGCTCGTGGTGACCGCGCTGGTGGGCGTGGCGGCACTGGTGCAGCTGCGGCGCGAGCGGGAGCTGGCCAAGATGCGCGACGACTTCGTCTCGAGCGTCTCCCACGAGCTGCGCACGCCGCTGGCGCAGATCCGCATGTTCGCTGAGCTGCTCGACCTCGAGAAGCTGCGCAACGACGAGGAGCGCGAGCGCTCGATTCGCGTCATCAACCAGGAAGCCCGGCGCCTCACCCACCTGGTCGAGAACGTGCTGCATTTCTCCCGTCTGCGACGCGGCACGGCACGGATGTCGAAGGACGACGTGGACTTCGCGACGCTGGTCGAGGAGATCACCGTGGCCTTCGAGCCGCTCGCCCGAGCCAGCGACGTGCGGCTCAAGGTCCAGGTGGAGCCCGACATCGGCGCCCTGCTGGACCGCCACGCCATCGCGCAGGTGGTGCTCAACCTGCTGGACAACGCCGTGAAGTACGGACCCACTGGACAGACTGTCACCCTGCGCGCGGCGCTCATCGGCGACCGCATCCGCATCGCCGTCGAGGACCAGGGGCCGGGCATCCCGATGGAGGACCGCGGCCGGGTGTGGGAACCGTATCGGCGGCTCGAACGTGATGTGAGTGCGGCCGTCGGCGGCAGTGGGATAGGCCTGTCGGTCGTGCAGGAGCTGGTCGCACTGCACCATGGTACGGTCACGATCGAGGACGCCCCCGGTGGTGGCGCCCGGGTCGTGGTATCCATTCCCGGAGGCCGGCGCCGGGGCGGCACCGGGGAGTGGGTCGCCGCCAAGCTGCCGGTCGAAGCCAATGCAGAGGCCCGCGCATGACGAGCATTCTCGTCGTCGAAGACAATGCGGATCTCGCCTACGGGCTCCAGACCACTCTGGAGATCGAGGGGTACGAGGTCGCCGTCGCCGCAGACGGGCCCGAGGGGTTGGAGCGGGCACGCAGCGACGATCACGACCTGGTGATCCTGGACCTCATGCTTCCCGGAATGGACGGCTACCGCGTGCTGCGTACGCTGCGTGACGAGGGCTCCGAAGTTCCCGTGCTGATTCTCACCGCGCGGGGCGAGGAGGCCGACAAGGTGCTGGGGTTCAACACCGGCGCCGACGACTACGTCACCAAACCGTTTGGCCTGTTGGAGCTGTTGGCGCGCATCAAGGCACTGCTGCGGCGCGCGAACCCGGACGGAAACGGCGGCCGCCGGCCCTTGGGAGCCCTGGAAAAGATCGGCAGCGAGGTGACCGTCAACCTGGCGAGCCGCACCGTGCATCGGGGCGGCGAGGAGGTCTGCCTCACACCCAAGGAGTTCGACCTGCTCCAGGCACTCATCAAGCGGCGCGGCGCCGTGGCCTCACGGCTCGACCTCCTCAAGGAGGTGTGGGACTACAGTGCCGCCGTCATGACCCGCACGGTGGACATGCACATCGCCGAGCTGCGCCGCAAGATCGAGCCCAATCCCTCGCGTCCGCGTCACATCCTCACGGTGCGCAAGGTCGGTTACCGACTCGAAGCCTGACCGGCGGGGAAGGCATACACGACCCTTACACGACGCCGACCCAACCCTTACCGCCTCCCGACCAAACCATCACCAACCGACACGTCCCCTGTTCTAGTTTTGTGCCGCCGCGAACAGGAGGAGCGTCGTGTACCATGTCTCCAACCCGACCCAGGACGCGAAGCACACCCCGGGGTGTGGCGCACGCCGCTCCTCCACGCGGTTATTGCGCCAAGCTGCCTCGCTCCTGGTCCTCGCCGGCGTGCCGCTGGCCGGCCCCGGCTCGGGTGAGGACGACCCCCCAGCCTCGGAGTACAACCTCACCGCACTGCGCCTGAGCACCGAGGGTCTCCAGCTCGACGGACAGCTCAACGAGCTGGTGTGGCTCACCGCGGAGCCCATCACCGGCTTCATGCAGCGCGATCCCGACGAGGGGGAGCCGGCGAGCGAGCGCACCGAAGTCCGCGTGCTGTACGACGACGGCGCGATCTACGTTGGGATTCGCGCCTACGACAGTGAGCCCAACCGCATCGTGGGCCGCCTCACGCGGCGAGACGCCTGGTCGCCGTCCGATTGGCTCGTTGTGAGCATCGACTCCTACCACGACCGGCGTACGGCCTTCGAGTTCTGGGCCAGCCCGGCCGGCGTGGAACGCGACCTGTACCGCTACGACGACACGCGCATGGATTTCGCCTGGGACGCAGTGTGGGACGTGGCGACGAGCGTGGACAGCGAGGGCTGGACCGCCGAGTTCCGCATTCCGCTCTCGCAGCTCCGTTTCGCCCCGGCCCCCGAGCAGCTGTGGGGCTTCAACGTGACGCGGGTAATCCAGCGCAAGAACGAGACGGTGCTGTGGAAGCCGATCCCCAAGGAGGGATCCGGCTGGGTCAGCGAGTACGGCGACCTGCAGGTGGGGGCCATGAACCCCCCGATGCGGCTCGAGGTGCTCCCCTACGTGCTGTCGCGCGGCGCCATCACACCGCGGCTCGACGACAACCCGTTCGAGACGGGCTCCGAGTTCAGCGGCAACGCCGGGGCCGACGTGCGGTACGGCCTCACCAGCGCACTCACCCTCAACGTCACGGTGAACCCCGACTTCGGGCAGGTAGAGGCCGACCCCTCGAGCGTGAACCTCACCGTGTTCGAGACGTTCTTTCAGGAAAAGCGCCCGTTCTTCGTCGAGGGCTCCAACATCTTCAACTACCACCTGACGGGGGGACGCGGGCAGCAGCAGCTGTTCTACTCGCGGCGCATCGGGCGAGGGCCACAAGGTGGGGCCGACGAGCGCGGCGGTTTCGTGGACATGCCGCTGCAGGCCAACATCCTGGCCGCGGCCAAGCTGTCGGGCAAGACACCGAGCGGGTGGTCGATTGGCGTGCTCGACGCGGTCACGTCGTCCGCTCAGGCCACGGTCATCGACTCGCTGGGCAACATCCACCACGACGTGGTAGAGCCGCGCACCAACTACGCCATGGCGCGCTTGCAGCGGGACTTCCGCTCCGGCAAGAGCGCCATCGGCGGCATCTTCACCGCCACCAACCGCACGCACAACGGCAACACGAACTTCCTGCACTCATCGGCGTATGCCTGGGGGCTGGACGGCCGGCACCGGTTCTGGGGCGACAACTGGGAGGTGGCGGGACGGTTCAACGGTTCCGTCGTGCGCGGCGCGACGGAGGCCATCGAGGAAACCCAGCAGCGCTCGTCGCGCATGTTCCAGCGCACCGATGCCCAGCACCTGACCCTCGATCCGACGCGCACGTCGTTGAGCGGAACGAGCGGCGGCCTCTCGGTTGCCAAGATCGGCGGCGGGGGATGGCGCACCACGGGGCGCTTCGAGTGGATCTCCCCGGGCTTCGAGGCCAACGACCTCGGCTTCCAGCCGCGCGCCGACGACTTGATGGGCTTCGCCAACGTGGGGTACCGCAAGTTTCAACCGGGAAGAGTCTTCCGACGCGCCATGGTGGACCTCGACGCCTGGACCAACTACACGTTTGGCGGCGAGCGCACCCAGACCGCGATGTCGCTGCGCAGCAACTTCACGCTGCTCAACTACTGGGGCGGCTTCCTGGGCGGCAGCCGGCGGTTCGAGGCGCTCAATACCCGGCTGCTGCGGGGTGGCCCCGCCATGGTGTGGCCGGGCGCCACGTCGATCTGGGGCGGCGTGTTCTCCGACGACCGCAAGCCGATCATCGTCAACCTCGGCTCGTGGTACAACTGGGATGACGCCCGCTCGAGCCGCGGCGGGGTGTGGGCCGACCTCATCGTTCAGCCCGGTGAGAACGTGCGCATCACCGTGGGACCGGAGTACAACTTCAACCGCGACGACCAGCAGTACGTAACGTCGGCCGAGGCGCTGGACGCCAACCACTACGTGATGGGCGCGCTGGAACAGAGGACCGTCTACCTCACGACCCGGCTCGACTGGACCTTCACACCCAACCTGAGTCTGCAGCTCTACGCACAGCCCTTCGTGTCGGCGGGTACCTACGCGGGGTTCAAGGAGGTCGCTGACTCCCGGGCTGCGGGGTACGACGACCGGTTCGAGACCTTCGGCAGCGACCAGCTACGGTTCGAGGACAACGAGTACTTCGTGGATCTCAACGGGAACGGGGAAGACGACCTCTCCTTCGAGAACCCGGACTTCAACATCAAGGAACTGCGCTCCACGGTGGTGCTGCGCTGGGAGTACCGCTCGGGCTCCACGATCTTCCTGGTCTGGTCCTCGAGCCGGTCCCGGTCCGATCAGAGCGGTGCGTTCCGGCCGGGAGCGGACATCGTGGATCTCTTCGGCGCGAGCGGCACCAACGTGTTCATGCTCAAGGTGAACTACTACCTGACGCCGTGAGCACACAGGGGCTCCGACCGCCGTCGCAGCCGGAGCCCCTGACTTCCCACCCATCGGCGCTCAGCGCCGTGCTTCGAAGAACTCCTTCAACACCGCGCCGCACTCCTCTTCCATGACACCACCCATGAGTTCGGGCCGGTGGTTGAGCTTGGGATGTCGCAGCAGGTCCCCCACGCTCCCGGCCATGCCGGCCTTGGGATCGTAGGCACCGAACACCACGCGGCTCACCCGGGAGAGCACGATCGCGCCCGCGCACTGGGCGCAGGGTTCCAGCGTGACGCACAGGGTAGCGTCGTCCAGCCGGTCGGTTTCCAGGACCTGCAACGCTCGCTGGATGGCGAGCAGCTCGGCGTGCTGCGTGAGGTCGCGCCGCACGATCGTCTCGTTGTGGGCTTGGCCCACCACGTGCCCGCCCACGACCACGGCAGCACCTACCGGCACCTCACCCGCTGCACCGCCCGCACGCGCCTCGTCCAAGGCGGCCTGCATGCCGAGCCGGTCGACGTCGGAGAGTGGGGGTCGTGTGGGACGCATGGGCGACAATGTAGCCGCCGCCGCCACGGAGGCGCTACGGCAACTCGAAGCGCAGCGGCGGCAACCGTGTCCGGTTGTGAAACGCTACGCGCCCACCGGCTCGGGTGACGGTTCCGGCGTCGCCTTCCCCACCCCCGCCCCCGGCACCCGCACGAACTCCAGATCCTTGCCGTCCGCCGAGCGCATGACGCGCACCAGGTCGCCCTCGCCGTAGTCCCCCTCGAGGATCGCCAGCGCCAACGGGTTCTGCACGCGCCGCTGGATCACCCGCTTGAGCGGGCGCGCCCCGTACACCGGATCGTACCCCTCGGCGGTGAGCAACTGCTTCGCCTCGGGCGTTACCTCGATCCCGATGCCGCGGTCGGCCACCAGCCGCTGCACTCGCTCGAGTTGCAGCTCGATGATCTGCGCCAGCTCGTCACGTCCCAGCGGACGGAACACGACAACGTCGTCCACGCGGTTGAGGAACTCGGGCTTGAACGTCGCGCGCAGCGCCTCGTCCCACCGACCCTCGCCTCCCACGTTGGAGGTCATGATGACGACGGCGTTTTTGAAGTCCACCACGTGTCCCTGCCCGTCCGTTAGTCGCCCGTCGTCCAGGACCTGGAGCAGCACGTTGAACACGTCGGGGTGTGCCTTCTCGATCTCGTCGAACAGAACCACCGAGTAGGGACGTCGCCGCACCGCCTCGGTGAGCTGGCCGCCCTCCTCGTAGCCGATGTAGCCCGGCGGCGCACCGAGCATGCGTGCCACCGCGTGCTTCTCCATGTACTCCGACATGTCGAGCCGCACGAGCGCTCGCTCGTCGTCGAACAGAAACTGCGCCAGGGCCCGCGCGGTCTCGGTCTTCCCCACCCCGGTGGGCCCCAGGAAGATGAAGCTCCCGATGGGACGGTTGGGGTCCTGCAGCCCCGCGCGTGAGCGCCGCACCGCGTTGGCGATGGCCGACACCGCCTCGTCCTGGCCGATCACGCGGCGGTGCAGCTCTCCCTCCAGCTTGGTGAGCCGCTCCCGCTCCGACTCCAGCATGCGGCTCACCGGGATGCCGGTCCACTTGGCCACGATCTCGGCCACGTCCTCGGAGCCTACCTCTTCCTTGAGGTACTTCGCCGTGGACTGGATCTCCGCGAGACGCTGCTGCTCGGCCTCGATCTCCTGCTCCAGCTGCGGCACCTTGCCGTAGCGGATCTCGGCCGCCAGCTGCAGATCGCCGTCGCGGGTCGCCTTGTCGGCCTCGAGCCGCGCGTCCTCCAGGGCGGCTTTCTTTTCCTGCAAGCGGGTGATCGCGTCCTTCTCCGCCTGCCACTGCGCCTTCATGGCCTGGGAGCGCTCCTCCAGCTCGGACAACTCTTTGCGCAGCGCCTTGAGCCGCTGCTTGCTCGCCTTGTCCTTGTCGCGCGCGAGCGCCTGCTCCTCGATCTGTAGCTGGATCTTGCGCCGCTCGACCTCGTCGATCTCCTGGGGCAGGCTGTCGATCTCCATGCGGAGCCGGCTCGCGGCCTCGTCCATCAGGTCGATGGCCTTGTCGGGCAGGTGGCGGTCACCCAGGTAGCGGTCGGACAGCGTGGCCGCCGCAACCAGCGCGGCGTCGGTAATGCGCACCCCGTGGTGCACCTCGTAGCGCTCCTGCAGCCCGCGCAGGATCGCGAGGGTGTCCTCCACGCTCGGCTCGCCCACGAACACCGGCTGGAAGCGCCGCTCGAGCGCCTTGTCCTTCTCGACGTGCTTGCGGTACTCGTCCAGCGTGGTGGCGCCGACCACGTGCAGCTCGCCCCGCGCCAGGGCAGGCTTGAGCATGTTGGACGCGTCCACCGCGCCTTCCGCCGCGCCAGCCCCCACGATGGTGTGCAGCTCGTCAATGAAGACCACGAATTCGCCCTCGCGACTCGTGACCTCTTTGAGCACCGCCTTGAGACGCTCCTCGAACTCGCCGCGGTACTTAGCGCCCGCCAGGAGCTGGCCAATATCCAGCACGACGATGCGCTTGCCCCGGAGCGACTCCGGGACGTCACCGTCCACGATGCGCTGGGCCAGGCCCTCGACGATGGCGGTCTTGCCCACGCCCGCCTCGCCGATGAGCACGGGGTTGTTCTTGGTGCGGCGCGACAGCACCTGCACGACCCGGCGGATCTCCTCATCCCTCCCGATCACCGGGTCCAGCTTGCCCCGTCGGGCCAGCTCGGTGAGATCCTGGGTGAAACGCTCCAGCGCCCGGTACTTCCCCTCGGGATCCACGTCGGTCACCCGGTGGCTGCCCCGCACCGCATCCAGCGCCTGAAGCAGCTCGTCCCGGCCCACGTGCCGAGACGAGAGCAGCTCGCGCGCCGTCGCGCCCTTCGTCTCGACCAGGGCCAGCAGCAGGTGCTCGGTGGACACGTACGCGTCCCCCAGCTCCCCGGCCAGCTTGTCGGCCCGGTCGAGCGCCGCATTCAGCTCCCGTGACACGGTGGGGCTCGAGCCACCCTCCTGGGTGGGCAGCCGCTCGATCTCGCGCTCGACCTCGGCGACGAGCTCGGTCACGTTGAGTCCGGACTTCTGAAGCACAGGCACCACGATGCCCTCCTCCTGCTGCAGCAGCCCCAGGAAGAGGTGGGCATCGTTGGCCACCGGGTTGCCCCGGGCGCCGGCCATGCCCACGGCCTGCTGCAGGGCCTCGCCCGCTTTCACCGTCAAACGTTCAGGTCTGATCATGTGCTAATCGCTCAAGTGACTATTCCTCTTGGGCTCAGCAGACTCTGATGGCCTGGTCGCGGGCTGGCGTGTCCTCGTACCGCACCGGCCGGGGGCCCAATCCTACCCCTCTGGGAGCAACACCCATGCCCCCCATTTCGCGCCAATGTGGCGCATTTCGGCCAGAAAGACAAACGCGCCGACTGTTACACCGGCGCGCCTGTAAGACGTTGCCTGACAAGCATTTAGCTCGTCTAGAGGGGACGTCTACTTCACAACCGTCATCTTCTTCGTGAGCGTCTGCCCGTCCACGATCAGCTGGTAAACGTAGACTCCCGATGCCGCCTCGCGGCCCGTGTTCAGGATCATCCCGTCCCAGTATGCCGTGTAGTCACCCGTACCGTTCCACACCAGCGGCACGTTCTCCAACTGCTCCCCCGAGCCCTGCAGGATCGGGATCGCCACGAGCTGCGCCAGGATGTTGTAGATCCGGAGGGTCACAACGGGAGCCTGCCCGTCTTCCCACAACGAGTAGTTGAGGGAGAACGGGATGGTCGTCTCCGGATTGAACGGATTCGGGTAGTTCCTGCCCAACTGCACCGGCGAGTCGGCGGTGCTTTCCTGCGCTTGTACGACCGCTGGTGCAGCGATCAGGAGCCCGAGCGACGCTACTACCGCCCAGGCCAACAGCTTCATTCGAAGCTCCTGTCTGACAAAAAGGGTCCTTTAGCTTCCCCTTACGTTGTGAGTGCGTATGCGCCCAACTGGGGCCAAGTTATGTTCTGACGGCAACTGTTGTCAAGCAGGGTTTCCCCCACCTGCCGCCGGACCCAGCCGTCTGGCATCACCGTCCCGCACCGTGAATCCCGCCCCGTCCAGCCACTCCAACACGGGAATCAGATACTTGCGTGTGAGCCCCGTCCTGGCACGGAGTTCCGCCGGAGCCGCCCGCCCAAGCCGACCAACTTCGTCGACAATCTCCTCACGCAGCCGCTCGAGCGCCTCGCGGTCGTAGTATCGCTCCCTCCCGACGCGCGCCGCCGTGCCCTGCCTCACCAGATACTCCACGAGGGGCACCGCCTCGGCCTGGGGAACGTGTTCACCCAGCTCCTGGGGGCTCTGTCCTTGATACCCCGCATCGGCCAGCACGGTGCCAATGCGGACCGACCACTCCCGCTGCTTGGCGGACAGGCTGGGCTCGTAGCTCGCCAGACGCACCGTGCCTCCCTCGAGCACGATCCAGCCCTCGTAGGCGAGGCCCTCCTCCAGGTGGCTCGCAAGTTCCGGCAGATCCAACGCCGCCCGCAGCAGCTCCCGCGGCATTCCAGGCTCCAGCGGCTGCTGCTCGTGGTACGCGGCCAATGCCTCCTCGAGCTTCCGGCGAGAGGCCTCGACCACCCCCTGCGGCAGCAGCCGGCCCTCGATGTTGCGGACGCCCCGCTTCACGACCTCGTCCACCACGGAGTCCACCGCGCCCGGGGGGATCCCGAGCCGAACTGGCAAATCCGCCACTCCCACCCCACGCCGGTCCTCGAGCGCCACTAGGGCGTGGGTCCGAGCCACGGGATCCGTTGCCGCCCGCGCCTGAAGATCGACCGGGCGCCGCGGCCGCCGCGGCGGCCAGGGATCGATCACCACACAGCCTCCGACGGTGTGCATGGGCGAGTAGGACCGGACCACACCGCGATCCCCCCAGCGCGTGACGAGCGGCTTCTCGAGGCGGAGCCGCACCCCACCCACCTGGCCCGGCGCGATGTCCCCCTCGGCGGGCGTTACCCGCGCCAGGATCTCGGCGGTGCCAATGTGGAGCCGTATCCGGGAGCGCTGCGTGAGCGGCCGGGGAGCGGAGTCGAGTAGCGTGACGATCGCGTCCACCGCCCAGGTCTCCCGCCAGGCGGGATCGGCGACCACCACCGCACCCCGCGCCACGTCCGTCTTCTCCAGGCTGCGGAGCGCCAGCGCCGTGCGCCGGCCCGGCTCGGCGCGCTCCCGAGCCTCCCCGTGCACCTCTGCGCTGCGCACACCGCTCCTGCTCCCACCGGGAAGCACCCGGACCTCGTCTCCCACCCCCACCGAACCGCTCCAGGTGGTGCCGGTGACCACCGTGCCGGCACCCGCCACACTGAACACGCGGTCCACGGGCATGCGGAACAGGTCGTCGGTGGAGCGCGCCACTGCCCGCGCGGCTGCCGTCGCCAGGGCGCCAATCAGCTTCTCCGCGCCCGTACCGCTCACGGCCGAGAAGTGCACGGGCGGCTCCCATCCGATCGAGGAGGCCGCCAGGCGCTCGGTCACGTCGCTCTCCACCAACTCCAGCCAGTCGGGCTCCGACAGATCAACCTTGGTGATCGCGACCACTCCGGAGCGCACCCCCAGGAATTCGAGGATCGCGAGGTGCTCCTCGGTTTGGGGCATCACACCCTCGTCGGCAGCCACCACGAGGAGGGCCACATCGATGCCGGTGGCCCCAGCGACCATGTTGCGCACGAAGTCCTCGTGGCCCGGCACGTCCACGATGCTGGCGACGAACCCTCCGCCCAGATCGAGCACGGCGAACCCGAGATCGATAGTGATGCCGCGGCGCTTCTCCTCCTCCCAGCGATCCGTGTCCGTGCCGGTGAGCGTCTTGACCAACGCCGTCTTGCCGTGGTCCACATGGCCCGCCGTGCCGATGACGACGTGGCGACTCACGACAGCCCCTGCCAGAACGTGAGCGCCCGCAGCTCCCGTCCCTCGGCAACGTGCTGCTCGACAAAGCGCACCAGGAGCCGCCGGTGGGCCGCCGCATGCTTCGGCGAGAGTGTACCCACGGCGTCGCCTGACCCGGCGAGGAGGTGCTGCAACACCTCGCGATCGGCGGCCTGCAGCCTGGTGGTCGAGCCGCCGCGGGCGCACGCACCACACACGAACCCGCCGTCGCTCACTGAGAACGCCACGGCCCCGTCGGGCAACTGCGCTCCGTCGCGCGCACAGTGGTGCACGTTTGGCGCGAAGCCCAGCGCCGCCACCACACCCCACAACGCGGCGAGGGCCGCAGCCTCGAGCGCGTCCAACGGCACGGAGACAAGCAGGTCCAGCTCCTGCACGGTCAACTGGTAGATTTCGGGGTGGGGCTCGGTGGGCGAGAACCGCATGACCAACTCCGCGAGCGCCGCTCCCGACGCATACCGCACCACGTCCTGTGCCAGCTCCGGCCTGAGCAGAGTCACCTCGAACTCCGCCAGGGTCTGCAGATCACGGGTCGGCTTGAGGTAGAGCTGCGCCACCCCCTGGCTCAGCACCTGCAGCTTCGCGCCAAACTTGCTCCTGGGCCGCATCGCCCCCTTCGCGATGGCACTCTGCACCCCGTGCTCGGGGGTCAGCAGACGCACGATCTTGGAGGTCTCGCCGTAGCGAAAGCTGTGCAGGATGAGCGCGGGCGTGGTGACGAGCGGCATGGGGGAAAGATATCGTGCAGCGCGCAGCGGGAAACGGGAAGCGGGAAGCGTGGACAGGGCGAGGCTGGGGTGCTGCCGGAGCGAACCTCGCGAGCACTGACCGGCAGTTAGCGCTGGTGCCGTTGTTGGCCTGTCGCCTCTGCAGACCGGAGTCTTACGGGGCCCATTGGCGAGTGTCGGTTCGCGCAGGCGGAGCCCCGGCCGAGCGACGAGCCGCTCAAAACCGAGCCTTGCCCCCCACCAGCCAGCGCTGCCCCGGCGCCGCAAACCCGAACACCTCCTGGTACTGCTCATCGAACAGATTCTCCACCCGCAGCGTCGCCGCGAGACCGCGCCACACCGTCGCTTCGGCCGCCACGTCCAGCGTCACGTACCATGGCAACATCACCGGCGTGGCCGGGAAGGTCGCGAAGTCGCGGTCTTCGCGTTCGCCCACGTAGTTGAGCCGCAGTGAGGCGAACCCGCGGTCGCGCACCCGGTACGACGCATCTGCACTCAGCGCGTGCGTCGGCCGCCGCAGCAGCCGCGCTCCCTCCACGAAGCCCGCTCCCGGGCCCTCGTCGGGCGCGTCGATCACCTCCGTGTGCAGGTAGGTGTAGCTCGCCCCCACGGTGAGCCCCCGCAGCGGCTCGGTCCGCCCGAGGATCTCCACCCCCGCGGCGTCGGCTGCCGCCAGGTTGAAGTAGTTGGGTGCGTCGGGCACCGGAGCCACGGCAGCGTACTGGATGAGGTCGCGGAACTCTTGGTGGAAGTAGGTAGCGCCCAGCACCACGCGCGCGGACCATAGCTCCTGCTCCACGCTCAGCTCCCAACTCAGCGCGCGCTCCGGATCGAGGTTGGGGTTCCCCTGGGCGAAGGGCGAGTCGGCGAAGTTCTCGAAGAACGTGGGCTCCTTGAACGCCTTGCCGAGCGACGCGCGGACCCGCGTGCCGGAGCGCCACGTGTAGCTGGCGCCCGCGCGGTACGTGAAGAACGTGCCGAACTGACTGTTCTCGTCGAGCCGGGCACCCAGCGTGAATGCCAGGCCGCCGAGCGGCGCGGCCTGCAGCTGACCGTACAGGCCCAGGTTCTTGCGCTTGGCCTCGGCGGCGTCGGCGCTCGTCCCGTACTCACTGAACGACTCGCTGGCCGAGGTCCCATGCTCCCGCTCGTATTCGGCCCCGACCGTGACGACCTCGGTCGCCGTGGCGTACCAGTTCACCCGGGCGTCGGCACTGCGCCGCGATACCGATTGCAGGCTGGTCGATCCGAAGAACCCCAGCGTATCGCCAGGACCATCGGGTTGGTCGTCGAATCCGCCGTCGTTCTCGGTGACGGCAAGCAGCACCCGACCTTCGACCTTGTCGGAGAGGAAGCGCCCCGCATCCAGCGATGCCGCGATGACGTCTAGGTGCTGGAACGCATTGCTGTCTGCCAGTTCCCCTGTGAAGTCCGTCGGTACCTGGTACTCACTGTCGCCGTACCGCAGCGCCAGATCGACATCGGTGCGTGCATCGGGCGTGACGCGCAGCGCCCCGCTCACGACGAGGTTGTCGTAGCTACTGTTGAAGGGGTGAATGCCGTCAGTCGTGCTGCGGCTCGCACCGAGCGAGTAGCTCACGACCTCGTTGCCACCGTCCACAGCGAGATCCGCCTCGAGCGAGCCGTAGCTGCCGCCGCGCAGGCTCGCCTCGGCCCGGAGCGGCCCACGACCGCGCCGCGTGAACACCTGGATCACGCCCGAAACGGCATCCGTGCCGTACACCACGCTGGCGGGTCCCCGCACGATCTCGATGCGCTCCACGTTGTCGGTCGTCAGGTCAGCGAGATTGATCGCGCCACCCGGTTCGTTCAGCGGTGCGCCATCCACGAGGACTTTCACGTAGTCGCTTTCGCCACCGCGCACGAACACCGAGGTGAGGCTGCCGTACGATCCCCCCGGAACCACGTGCATACCCGCGACATCGCGCAGGGCGTCCGTCACCATGCGGATCCCCTGGGCCCGCAGATCGTCGCCTTGGAGCACCGTCACGGTGGCGCTCAGCGCGGAGCGCCGCGTGGGAATTCGGGTCGCCGTGACCACCACGGGTGCGAGCACGGTCGTGTCGGCCGGCTCCTGCGACCGTGCGGTCGGCACCATGCCGGCGCCGGTTCCCGCCGCCAACACCATCACCAGGAGAACTCGCTGCGTCATCACTCCCTCACTCCTCTCGTTCCTCTCGTTTGAGTGGCACGAACTGCGGCACCCCACGCCACTGCTCGACCTCCACCGGCCACGCGAACACTCGCTCCAGGATTTCGCGGCGCAGCACCTCGGGCGGCGTGCCCTGTGCGGCGATCCCACCCTCCTCCAACACGATCACGCGATCACCGAACCGGGCTGCCAGGTTCACGTGGTGCGTGACCAGCACCGCCGCCAGCCCCTCGCGCCGCACCAGCTCGGCCGTCAACTCGAAGACCTCCATCTCGTGGCGCAGGTCGAGGTTCGCCGTCGCCTCGTCCAGGACCAGCGCCTGCGGGTCCTGCGCCAGCGCACGGGCGATGCGCACCCGCTGCCACTCACCGCCGGAAAGCGTTGCCACCCAGCGGTCACGCAGGTGCAACACGTCGCACCGTTCGAGCGCGCGCTCCACCGCCTCGAGGTCGGCACCCCGCGCCGCCCGGAAGGGCCCCAGATGCGCGTAGCGACCCAGGAGCACCGCCTGGTGTACGCGCAGCGGGAACACCGGCTCCTCCCGCTGCGCCACGACACCCACGAGTCGCGCCAGTTCCCTGCGGCGCCACCCGTGCGCCGCCCGCCCACCGGCGAGCACGGCGCCGTCACTGGGGCGCAGCACTCCAAGCAGCAACCTGAGTAGCGTCGTCTTGCCGCTCCCGTTGGGTCCCACGATTGCCACCAGTTCGCCTCGCGGCACTGCGAGCGTCACGGCGCGCACCGCGTCGTCGTGCGCCGCCGGATAGCGGTACGACGCCTCGCGCGTCTCGAAGATCAGCTCGCCCACCGCCGCACCAGCCAGACAAAGACGGGGACACCGATGAGCGCGGTCACCACTCCCACCGGCAGCTCCAGCGGCGCAAAGGCCGTGCGCGCGACGGCATCGGCCACCACGAGCAGCGTTCCGCCCAACAGGAACGCGCCCGGCAACAAAGTGCGGTGAGAGTGGCCCCACAGGATGCGCATCGCGTGCGGGACGACGAGACCCACGAATCCGATGATCCCGGACACTGAAACCGCCGCTGCCGTGAGCAGCGAGGCCGACACGTAGAGCGCGCGCTTGGTGCGCTCGACGTCGGCGCCGAGGAAGCGGGCCGGTTCCTCACCCAGCGCGAGCAGGTCGATCGGACGGGCCAGAGCGTAGAGCACCATCAGGGGAAGCAGCGCGTACGCCGCAAAGACACCGAGGCTGCGCCACGAGGCGCCGTCCAGGCTCCCCAGCAGCCAGAGCAGCGCGTTGCGCACCTCGGGCGCGGGCGAGAGCGCCATGATGGCTCCCATGATGGAGGCGGCAAACGCCCCCACCACGACGCCCGCCAGCAGCAGCACACGCGTGTCGAGCATGCTGCCGCCCACGAGCGCGATGCGGTACACCAGCACGACCGCACCCAGCGCGCCAAGCAGCGCCGCGAAAGGCACGGCCCACGCTCCGCCCACACCGAGTGCTATGGCCGACACCGCACCCAATCCGGCACCGCCGGACAGTCCGAGGAGGTACGGGTCGGCGAGGGGATTGCGGACCAGCGCCTGCAGCGTCGCTCCGGTCACCGCGAGGCTGCCGCCGATCACGAACGCGAGCAGCACGCGCGGAAGTCGCAGCTCCCGCACGATCGCTTGCGTCGCGGCATCGGCGCGGCCCGTCAGCGCCGCCCACACCTCGGGTACCGCGAGGTCCGCCGGCCCCACGGCCAGGGCGACCATGACGACCACGGTCGCCGCCGCCCCCAGCGCCAGCCAGCGCTTCATCGCGGCCACCCCCCGAGCGCCGCGCGCAGCTCCGCGATGGCCTGCGCCGCGCGGAACGAGGGGTGCGAGAAGTGGCTGCCGCGCACCGCGACAAACCGTCCCTCCTTCACGGCCTTCACCACCTGCCACTCGGGACGCCCGGCAAACGCCGGCTCGGAGTCGCCCTCGGTGAGGAGCACCACGTCGGGTGCGCGTGCCGCGATGGCCTCCAGGCTCACACTGCCCGAAGGCTGCCCCAGGTCGGCAAACACGTTGCGCGCCCCCGCGCGGCTCACGATCTCGCTCAGGAAGCTGGCACTCCCGATCACGATGGGCGGGTTGTCCCAGGCGAGCATCAGCACCGTGGCGGCGTCATCCGCCGGCGGCATCGAGACCGCCGCCAACTCCTGCTCGAAGGCCCGCACCAGCGTGCCGGCTCGCGCACTGTCGCCGGTGAGCTGCCCCAGCAGAAGCGCCGCCCGCGCCAAGTCGGCCAAGCCGTCCAGCTGCACGCTGACCGTGGGTATGCCCAGCCGCTCGAGCTGCGCGATCGCCGCGTCGTTCATTCCCGACTGATAGAACACGACCAGGTCGGGCCGCCGCGCAACGATCAGCTCCACGTTGGGATCCAGGCCGTCGCCCACGCTCTCCACTTCCAGGGCGTCGGGCGGGTCGGCACACCACCGCGTGCGACCCACGACCCGGTCACCCGCGCCGATCGCGAACAACAGCTCGGTGGTGGAGGGGGAAAGAGAGACGATGCGTCGCGCCGGCGCGTCGAGACGCACGGCGCGACCGGCGTCGTCGATGATCGGGCCGGATGAGGGAACCTCACCCGATCCGCACGCGCCGACGAGCGCTACGGCGAGCAGCGCCGCGCTAGCGTGCCGCAGCAAGAACGCTCACCCCTTCCGGAACGGAAGGCTGTGAGCGGACGTGTTGAGTAGGCCTCGGTTGTCCATGCCCACCTGCCCCCCCGCGAGGGACCTTCTGGTGGCGCGAACGGGCGGCGTCTCCTGGCTTCGGGCGATCGGCTCGCCTTCCCGGTTTCCCAGTGGCACTTGAGCCGTACAGCAAGCCCGTTACAGTGGCGGGGCCGCGCCGGTCTCACACCGGCTTCCGCCTCCCACGCTCGCTAGTCTGTGTATGCGCGGGGCCGGCACGGTGCCGGTCGCGCATCGATCCAAGTCTACCCGCTCCCCCCGCGGCGCGCCAGGGCGGCCTTGAGCCGCGCCTTGAGCTCGGCGCGGTGGCGGCGGTAGTCGTCGGTCTCACGACCGGCGAACCGCGCATCGAGGGCAGAGATCTGCGCAGCGAGGCGCTCCGGATCTTCCGAGGTGGCCCTTACCGGCAGGCGACCACGGTGCCCGCGCCACCACCACCCCACGCCACCCAGCAGCATGAGCGACACGAGCGGCACCACGATCCACAGGGGATCGAACGGCCGGCTGGACGGCGGGGCGAAGCGCACCGAGACCGGCGTGCCGGCGCCGACGCTGTCTGCCGCAAACCGGCGGAAACGCACTCCTTCGAGTTCCTCCCAATCGCGGAACGTCACACCCACCCCAACGACCTCGGCGTCCGTGTCCTCCACGAGCACGCTCAGGCGCTCCACGAACTGGTCGATCGGGATCAGGAGCTCGCGCACGTCCGGCGGCACGAGGTAACCCACCAGGAACTGGCGCTCTCCCGGTGGCAGCGCCGCCAGCACGCCGAGCGTGTCACCCCGCTGAATGATCGCCTGATCATTCAGCTCCCCCGCCCCGAACTCCAGGTTGGCGGCGTTCTCCGGCAACGCCACCTGCCATACGGGTCGGCTCGTGTCCGGGGCAACCCGGGTCCGGTCTCCACGGTTCGTGATCACGATGAGCTCGATAGCGCGCCGGCCCCCGGCTTCCGCGTCCGAGCGAATGATCACGTGCCGCTCCACCAGCTCGATCGGGGGGCTGGTCGAGGAGGTGTCATATACCAGCATCACGGGCATCGAGTCCACCGCGGCCCCCGAGGCGCGGAACGCCTCACCGAAGTAGTTGATGCCGGCGAAGCGCACGCTCACCAGGTAGGTCGCCACGCTGTCGAGGGTGGGCGCGGTGAGCGTGTAGCGCCCGGTCCGCGTCGTGCGCTGCGAGTCCACGGGGGCTCCGCCTTCGGCGCCTACGCGGTGCAGCACCGCCCACTCGCCGCGCAGCGCGGTCGAATCCCCCCCCGCGACGTGCAGTGCCCGCCCGGTCACACGAAAACCCTGAGCCTCGACGACTGTCGCGAGACCCAGGGCCGCGAGTCCGAGCAAGAATCCGTTACGGAGTGAACTTCCCAAAATCTTCCGGATCGAGGTTCTCCAGGTACGTCTTGAGCGAATCGGGATCCATGTCCTCCGCATCGGCGGACATGGGCTCCACGGTGTCGATGGACGTCAGCTCCAGCAGCCCCTCGTCGGTGAAAATCGGCGCCTTGAGCCGAAGCGCGACGGCAATGCTGTCCGACGGGCGGGCGTCTATCTGCACGACGTGGTCGTCCCGTTGCAGGTGCAGCTCGGCATAGTAGGTGTTGTCCTGCACGCGGCTGATGAGCACCCGCTCGAGATCGGCCCCGAGGCCGACGACGACCTGCTTCACCAGATCGTGCGTGAGCGGCCGGGAGAACTTCACGCCGGCCAGCTCCATGGCGATGGCGCTGGCTTCCGCGGGCCCGATCCAGATTGGCAGCACACGCTCCCCTTCCTTCTCCTGCAGGATCACGACCGGCGTATTGGTGGCCCGGTCGAGACCCAGGTGTGCCACCCGCACTTCAATCATGCCGCCTCAGGTACCCTCATCCCACGACGAGAGATAGTGCTCCTGCTCATCGGTGAGCTCGTCGATCTGGACCCCCAGCGCCTCCAGCTTGAGCCGCGCGATATCCTTGTCGATCTCGCTAGGCACGCGATGCACCGCCTTCGAGAACGTACCCGCATGCCTGGCCAGATGTTCGGCCGCCAGCGCCTGGTTGGCGAACGACATGTCCATGACGCTCGCCGGATGGCCTTCCGCGGCGGCCAGGTTGATCAGGCGGCCCTCGCCGAGCACGTAGAGGCGCTTGCCGTCGAGCAGCCACTCGTCCACGAACTCGCGCACCCGCTTCGGGCCCTCCGCGACCTTCGCCAGCGCATCCAGCTCGAGTTCCACGTTGAAGTGGCCGGAGTTCGCGACGATGGCACCATCCTTCATGAGGCGCATGTGCTCGAGACTCACCACGTGCGTGTTGCCCGTGAGCGTGACGAACACGTCGCCGCTCCTGGCGGCCTCGGGCATGGGCATCACCCGGTAGCCGTCCATGCGTGCCTCGAGCGCCCTCAGCGGGTCCACCTCGGTGACGATTACGTCGGCCCCCGCCCCCCGAGCGCGCATCGCGAACCCTCGGCCGCACCAACCGTAGCCACCCACGACCACCGTGGTGCCGGCCATGAGGATGTTGGTAGCCCGCAGGATGCCATCGAGCGTAGACTGCCCGGTACCGTAGCGGTTGTCGAAGAAGTGCTTGGTCTGCGAATCGTTCACCGCGATGACGGGGAACTGCAGCACGCCCTCTTCGGCCATGGCCCGCAGCCGGATCACTCCCGTCGTGGTCTCTTCGGTGGAGCCGATCACGTGGGCCAGCAGCTGCTTTCGCTCATCCGCGCTCAACCCTTCCACCCAGGTGCGCACCGCCGGCTCCAGGTCGTCGAGCCGCTCGAGCGCGATCATGTGCATCGCGCCCACGAGGTCGGCACCGTCGTCCATGGTGATGTCGGGTCGGTGTGCCAGGCACTCGCGAATGTGCGAGTAGTACGATTCGTGGTCCTCGCCCTTGATGGCGAACACCTTGATGGCGTGGTCACGGGCGAGGTGGGCCGCGACGTCATCCTGCGTCGACAGCGGATTGGAGGCGCAGAGCGCCACGTCGGCCCCACCGGCCTTGAGCGTGACCGCCAGGTTGGCGGTCTCAGTGGTGACGTGCAGGCACGCCGAGAGCTTGCGGCCCTCGAGCGGGCGCTCCGTGGCGAACCGCTCGCGGATCTGCCGCAGCACCGGCATGAAGCTCTCGGCCCACTCCGTGCGGCGCCGGCCCTCGTCGGCCAGATTGAGGTCCTTGACGTCGTACGAGGCGTCCTTCGCAGAAGGTGTTTTCACGGAAGTCATATGTGCGCTGTTGTTGGGGTCAATCCGGGTGTGGGAGTTACGCCGCGCTCCGCACGGCGTCCCGCAGCTCGGCGCTCCGGTTCGGGTCCTCCCAGGTGAACAGCTTGACGCGGCGGCCGAGCACCTCGGCTTCCTCGGGGACGCGCCCAAAGTGGCCGTAGGCCGCCGTGGCGCGGTAGATCGGGTTCAACAGGTCGAGTGACTGGACGATGCCCTTGGGAGTGAGGTCGAACACGTCGCGCACCGCTTGCTCCAGCGCCTCGTCGGAGACGATTCCCGTCCCATACGTCTCGACCATCACGGAGACCGGATCGGCCACGCCGATGGCGTAGGCCAGCTGCACCTCGCAGCGCCGCGCCAGCTGCGCCGCGACGATGTTCTTGGCCACCCAGCGCGCGGCGTACGACGCCGAGCGATCGACCTTGGAGGGGTCCTTGCCGCTGAAGGCACCACCGCCGTGCCGCGCAGCGCCACCATACGTATCCACGATGATCTTGCGCCCCGTGAGCCCCGCATCGCCTTGCGGCCCGCCCACGACGAATCGGCCCGTCGGGTTGATGTAGATCTTGGCAGCGGAGGACTCCAACGGGTAGCGGTCGAGGACGGGGCTGATGACGCACTCCCTTACCGCCTCCTCCAGCTTGGCCTTCTCGACGTCGGGCGCATGCTGCGTAGACACAACCACCGCCCGCACGCCGGTCGGCTTGCCGTCGACGTATTCCACCGCCACCTGGCTCTTCCCGTCGGGACGCAGCCAGTCCAGTTGGCCCTGCCGGCGGACCACCGCCAACTGCAGCGTGAGCCCGTGCGCCAGCATGATCGGCAGGGGCATGAGCTCGGCGGTCTCGTCGCAGGCGTAGCCGAACATCAGGCCCTGGTCGCCCGCCCCGCCGGTGTCCACACCCATCGCGATGTCAGGCGATTGCGGATCGAGGGCCGCGAGCACCGCGCAGGTCTTGAAGTCGAAACCGAAGGAGCCGTCGACGTAGCCGATGGACTCCACCGCTTGGCGCACCACCTCCGGCACGTTCACCTTCACTGTGGTGGTGATCTCGCCCGCCACCACCACCATGCCCGTGGTAACGAGCGTTTCGCAGGCCACGCGCCCCTTGGGGTCGTCCGCCAGAATCGTGTCGAGAATCGCGTCCGAGATCTGGTCGGCCATCTTGTCAGGATGGCCCTCCGTCACCGACTCGGACGAGAAGATACCGCGATGCGTCGTCATCAGGCTCTACCGCTGCGAGGAAAGTTCCGTCACGAACGTTGGAAAGTAGCCGAGCCATTCACCCCGGGCAACCGGCTCGCCTGCAGCAGGTTGAGATCGACGTACTTGGCAAGCTTCGCCTCGAGAGCGGCGTTGACTTCGGCGGTCGTGGCCGCCTGCAGGGCGCCTTCGGCGGCCGTCTCGGCCCCGCCCACCTCCACCTGGCGTACCAGCCAGCGGGCCAACGGCAGCGCGGGAGGAGAGAGGCTGAGGACGCGGTAGCCGAGCCCCAACAGCAGGAACGTGGAGATCGGATCCGACGCCATCTCGCCGCAGACGCTGGTCTCGATGCCCGCCGCGTTCCCGGCGTCCGCCACCAGCTTCAGAAGCTGGACGACGGCCGGGTGATGCGGCGTGAACCGCCCGGCCAGACGGGCGTTGCCGCGGTCGATCGCGAGCGTGTACTGGGTGAGGTCATTGGTGCCGATGCTCAGGAACTCGACCCGTTCGGCAATTTGGGGTGCCAGTATGGCGGCGGCCGGGGTCTCGATCATCGCACCCACCGGCAACGTGTCGGCGGCCTCCACGCCTTCCCGCTGGAGCGCCGCTATCTCCGCCCGCACCAACTCCAGCGCTTGATCGACTTCCTCCACCTGCGAGATCATCGGCAGCATGAGCTTCACGTCGCCGTGCACCCGTGCCCGGAGCAGCGCGCGGATCTGGGTGCGGAAGATCTCGGGATGGTCGAGGCAGACCCGAATGGCCCGCCAGCCGAGGAACGGGTTGGCCTCGGGCGGGGTCTGGAACGACGCCGGGAACTTGTCGCCGCCCACGTCGTAGCTGCGGATCACCACCGGATGCCCGGCGAACGTCTTCGCGACGCGACTGAAGAATTCGGCCTCCTCCAGCTCGCCTGGCAGCTCGGTGCGCCCGAGCACCATGAACTCCGTGCGCAGCAGCCCGACTCCCTCCGCCCCGAACTGCAGCGTGGTCTCCACTTCTTCCGGCAGGTCGACGTTCCCCCGCAACGCCACCGCCACGCCATCCTTGGTGACGGCCGGCTCCCCGACCGCCTGTTCCATCTCCGCACCGAGCGCACGGCGGTACCCCTCCCACTCCCGCGCTTCCGCGGTCTCCTCCGGGCTGGGATCCAGCACCACGAGCCCGTGGGCCCCGTCGAGGATCACCTCCATCCCGTCCTCGATCCGCTCCATCCCCTCCACGAGTCCCATGACACAGGGAATCCCGAGGCTCCGGGCGAGAATGGCCGCGTGCGCCGTGCGGGTGCCCTCCACGCTAGCGAAGCCCGCCACCTGCTCGCGCTCGAGCTGCACCGTGAGCCCTGGCGTGAGCTCGCGGGTGAACACGATGGCCGGGCGACCGGTGGGATCGTGCAGCGTGGCCGTCACCGACCGTCCCACGAGATGGTTCAGCACCGGCACCTGAATGCCGGCGATGTCGGCCACCCGCTGGCGCAGCTTGTAGCTGGACGACTGGGACCAGAGCGCGCGCATCTCGAGGGTCTTGAACTCGAACGCCCGCTCGGCACTCAGCTGGTTCTGCTGGATGAGGGTCTCGACTTCTCCGAGGAAGTCCTGATCTTCGAGCATCATGATTTGTGCGTCGAAGATCTTGGCCTCCTCGGGGCCGGCACGCTGTAGCGTCCGGTCCCGGAGGTCTTCCATGAGCTCCTGCACCGCGGCGACGGCGGCGTGCAGCCGCCCGATCTCCCGCGCGACCTCGTCGGGCGTCACCACGCGGCGCGTCACCGTGGGGATCTCCCACAACACGAGCCGCGCCGGTCCGATGGCGATTCCCGGCGAGACGCCGACGCCGCGCAACCAGCGGTGGTTGGTCATGCTTCGAGTTCTTCCTCGGTCAAGTAGTCCTCCGTCATGTCACGGCCGAGACACTCCACCAGCGCCTCGACCGCCCATTCGGCATCCTCCCCCTCGGCCCGCACGGTGACCTGGCTGCCGAACTCCGCGGCGAGCGTCATGACCCCCATGATGCTCTTCCCGTTGACCCACATCCCGTCCTTGCCCACCGAGATCTCCGCCTGGAACTTGCCCGCCAGCTTCACGAACTCGGCAGCCGGACGGGCGTGTAAGCCCAGCCGGTTCTGGATGGTGGTGGTCTTCTCGACCACTACCACAGCCACCCCACGACCAGCGCGAGCGCAGCGGCCACGAGTCCAAAGCGGAGCGTCCCGAACGTCGGCACGATCCAGCGCGAGAACACGATCGCCAGCGCGGCGACCAGCCCGATGCTCAGGCGCGTGCGCACCAGGAAATCCTCGGCCAGCCAGTCCGCGACCACGGGCAGCGCGAAGCCCACCGCCACGGCAGCCAGCGGTCCCACGACTCGGAGCCCACGCTGGATGCTGCCCGCCGTGAGCTCCTGCGCAATCGCCGGGCCGCTGCGCCATCCGGCGCGCAGCGCCCACCAGCGGATGGCAAGGTGGACCACGTTGTAAGCCACCAGGAAGCTCACGACACCGGCGAGCGGTGACACCGTGGCCATGACCACGAGCCCCACCCCGACGGCCGCCGGAAGCACGCCCGCCCACATGAGTCTGTCGCCCACCGAGCCGAGCGGGCCGATGAGGGCATGCCGCAGACGTCGCACCTGGTCCCCGGGGAGCCCCTGGTGCTCGGCTCGCGCCACCGCGCCCACCGCCATGCCCCCCATGTACGGATGGGTGTTGAAGAACTGTGTGGCGCGGTGCATCGCCTCCCGGTAACGCGCTCCTTCTCGTCCTCCGGGGAGATCCCGCAGCAGCGGTTCGGATGCGTGCGCCATCCCGACCCCGACCATGCGGTCGTAATTCCACGACGCTTGGAGCAGCAGCGTGCGCATCAATGCGCTGGCGAACCTGGCGTTCATGTCACGAACACCCAGGCAACACCGGCCAGCACCCCCGCCGCGAACCAGCGCAGGTGCACACCCCGGCCACTGAGACGCATCCCACCGGTGGCCCCTGCCCCGAGCGCTGCGCCAATGAGCACCAGCGTGACCAACACGGCGCCTCGTACCGTCACCGGCGGCCAGCGATACACCAGCGCCGCGATGCCGAGCCCGAGGGCCGTGACTACCGCCGAGCGCAGGGCGTCGCGCATCAAACCCCGCAGCTGCGTGCCCCGCACGACCGCCGCGTTGCCTGCGTCGAGCGCGTCACGTCGGTAGCGCACGTCGGCCGTGTTGAGACCTCGCACGGCCCGGATTCCCACCTCTCCCAGATACGCCACGCCAAGGCCGACGCACACGCCCACTCCCGTGCCGAGCGCGCCCGGTGCGCCCGCCGCGGTCGCGGCGGCCGCGACCGCTCCCAGCCCATAATCGGGGTAGCGCACGGCGCCCACCGGAAGCACGTCCAAGGCAAACAGCTCCAGCACCGCACCGACGGTGGCGCCGCCGATGGGATCGCCGGCGATCGCGCCTGCCACCGTCCCCGCCACCAGCGGCCGGGCGATCATCACCTGGCCGACGCTCACGAGATCGAGCCCTACCACCGTTCCCCAGAGGAACAGCCACGCCAAGGTCTCGATCATGTAAAGTCCCCCAGCGGCACTGCCCTGGCCGTGGGAACGTCTTGCGCCGTGACCTCGACGCCCGCCTCGGACAGCGCGCGCAGTTGCTGCACCTCCTCGTCGGACAGATACACGTACGACAGTCGCTGCGACCGCGTGGTACCGTCGTGCACCCCACCCACGTTCACCTTCCGGATGTGCTCCGTGCGGCTGCAGAGCAGCACGATCGTATCCACGTCGCCCACCAGCAGGATCGTGCGTTGCCGCTCGCCGTTCCACTGCTCCACCAGCTCGACCGCCTCGTCCACCGAGGCAAAGTCAAGCGCCAGCCCGGGAGGCACGCTCAGCCGGTACAGCTCACGCTCCCACTCGTTGGCTCTCACCTCGTCGTCCACCAGCACGATGCGCTGCACGCCGAGCGCCTGCACCCACCCCACGACTACCTGTCCATGAATCAGGCGGTCGTCCACGCGCACCAACACGATGCTCATGAGGTGACGGAGCGAATCCCGCGACTCCCCGCAGCCGCCGCGCGCTCCGCCGCCGCCGCGGGCGAGAGATCGCGGTGATACACGAAGTCGAGGAGCATGGGGAGGTTCACGCCGGCCACCACCGCCACGTCGCCCCGCTCGTGCAGCTCCTTCAGCACTGCGAGGAAACAGCTCCCGGCCGGCATGTCCACGAACACGACCGCCGCATCGTCGCCGACGGCGGTGGCCACGTTGGCACACAGCGTATCACGGCTGGTGCCCAGGTTGCTCAGCGCGACCAGACCATCCTGCTCACCTGTGATGCCCCGCACCGCATCGACGAGCGCCTGTGCAACGCCGGCGTGCGACACCACGACGCCCTTGAGCCCCTCACTCATAATCTTCGGACAGATACTCCCGCAGCTCGGCCTGCTTGGCCATGTGCTGGATGAGTCGGTCGTTGAACTGCTTGGCGGAGTCGACGCCGCTGTACCGCAGCAGGTGGTTCATGGCCACGACCTCACAGATCACCGTGAGGTTCTTACCCGGGTTCAGGGGGATGACCACGAGTGGGAGCTCGACGTCGAGCAGATTGGTGGTCTGCCCGGCGAGGCCGGTGCGCTCGAAGTCCCGCTCGGATTCCCAGTCCACGAGCTCAACCACGACCTCGATGCGCTTCTGCTGCCGCACCGAGCGCACGCCAAAGAGCGACATGATATCGACGAGACCCACCCCCCGAATCTCCATGTAGCGGTGCGCCAACTCATCGGATTTCCCGATCAGCACGTCGCCCCCCCGATGCGTGAGGTGCACGACGTCGTCCGCAACGAGCCGATGCCCACGCTCCACCAAGTCGAGCACGCACTCGCTCTTGCCGATCCCGCTGCGCCCAATGAAGAGGAGACCGACGCCGTACACATCGGCCAGCGAGGCGTGCAGGGTCGTGCTCGGCGCGAATACCTCGGTGAGGTAGGGGGAGATCCGCCGATAGAACTCGGCGGTCTTCAGGTCGGTGCGGATGACGGGAATGCCGCGCTCCTTGCCCAGCCGGGTCAGCTCGCGCGGCACCGCCTGCCCCTTGGTGACGAACACGCAAGGGAGGTCGTACCCCATGAAGATCTCGACCGATTTACGGCGCTCCTCCGGCGAGAGCGAGCGGAGGTACGCGACCTCCGTCTGCCCCACCGCATAGATCCGCTCGGGCGCGAACCGGGCCGTGAAACCGGCGAACACCAAGCCGGGGCTGGAGACTTCCGGTACCGTGATCTCCCGGTCGAGCCCCTCTTCGCCGGTGAGGACTTCCAGGCGCAGCGAATCGCCCTTGCGCTCGAGTATGTCCCGTACGGTTAGCTGCGGCATGCCTTAGATCGGTGATGGGCGACGCACGGGGCGCCGCGGTTCCTTGTCGAGTTGGTTGCGCACCTTCGCCACCGCGCTATCCAGTGCCGTGCGGAAATCGGCGGCCTCGGCTCTGGCGACCTTCACCTGGCCGCGCGGCAGGTAGAGATGCAGCTCGACCACCTTCTGGCCGTGATCGGCGTCGAACACGACCTCGGCCCGCCGAGGCCGATGCGCCGCCTTGGCGACCTTCGCCACCATGGTCTCGGCGCGCTCCTTCAGCTCTTCGGGAATCTCGCAGTGCCGTGCGGTCACGGTCGTGCGCATGGGGATCGTCACTCCTTACGCCCACCACGGGCGTGGTGCACGGTTTCGAGAAGATGTGCCTCCGTCAGCTCCGCAGCGCGGTCCCATGAGAGCCCGGTGGCAAAGCGCCGCGCCGCCCGCCCCAACGTGTCGACCTGTTCGACGTTCTCGCTCAGGCGCAGCAACGCGGCTGCCAGTGCCTCAGGATCGTCATGTGGTACCAATATTCCAGTTTCGCCGTCACGCACGGACTCGCGCAAGCCGGGACTGTTGGAGGCGACGGCTGGGGTCCCACAGGCGGCAGCCTCCACGTTGGAGATGCCCCAGCCCTCCTTCACCGACGGGAAGACCACCCCCCAGACCTGCCGCAGAAGCTCCCGCTTCCGCTCTTCGCTGACGAAGCCCAGGAACGTCACCCCGTCCGCGAGACCGAGGCGGGCACGGACGCCCTCCAGCCGCTCGCGATCGTCCCCTCCTCCGGCGATCTCCAACCGCAGATCCGGCCGGCGCTCCCGCGCCAGGGCCGCCGCTCGGACGGCGGTCTCTACTCCTTTATAACGCTTCAGCCGGCCGACGTACAGAAAGGTGGGGGCGACCGTGCGCCCGACGGCGGGGTCGGGGGTGTACCACTCCGCGTCCACGCCAGGGTAGATCACCCGAACGGCCGCACGGTCCACGCCGCGGGCGACCAAGTCGTCCCGCGTGCTGTCGCTGATGGCGTGGAATGCCGCGCGTCGGTACACCCGCGGGATGAGCTTCTCCGCGAGCCACACGACCGTGGCTACCGGCAGCGATGCCTCACGAAATGCCGTGGTGCCGAACAGGTGGGGCACGATGGCGTAGAACGGGAGCCGCGTCAGGGTCGGCAGGTACAGGGGGAGTTTGTTGATATCCTCCACAACGACATCGTACTCCGCCTGCCGCAGCATCCCGCGCACGGCACCACGCCCCTTGAGCGCGAAGGTGTGCCGCCCCCCGAAGCGGTGGATGTGGAGGCCGTCGATGACGGTCGCGGGTGCCGCGCCCTCCCAACCGGAGGCGACGAGCGTCACCTCGTGCCCCCGTTCGACGAGGCGGCGGAAGATCTCGAAGAAGTGGATTTCCGCCCCACCGGCCTGTGGGTTCTCCAGATCGAGCCAATTGGCCGCGAGGATCTTCACAGCCTCCCCGCTTCCCGCGCCACGGCGTCGAGCACGCCGTTAATGAACGCCGGGGCCTTAGCGCCGGCAAACCAGTGGGCGAGGCGCACGGCCTCGGAGATCACGACCCGCGGGGGGACGTCTTCGTGCGACAGCTCGTGGAGCGCGAGACGCAGGATATTCTGTTCGATAGTGCCGATCCGGTCGATGCGCCAGTTCTCCACGGTGGGTGCGATCTGGGCGTCGAGTCGCTCGACGTCTTGCGCGATCGCGGTGGCGAGGGGCTCGGCGTCCTCGAATCCGGCGCGCCAAGCGGGCGCTCCCCGCAGGAGACCCTCGACGACGTCCCGGACCGGCGGGCGGCCGTGGAGCTCCCAGACGTAGAGCAGCTGGAGCGTCCGGGCGCGCCGCCTGGTCTCAGCCCTCAGCACCATCCTCGAGCGCTTGAAGCGCGTGGCTCGTCTCGATCGCCGCCTGGGCCGCTTCCTCTCCCTTGTTCCCCGCCTCACCGCCAGCACGCGCCAGGGCCTGGGCCAGCGTGTCGCAAGTCAGGAGCCCGAAGCCGACGGGGAGACCGAAGCGGCCCGCCGCGTCGGTGAGACCACGAGTCGCCGCCTGGGACACGTACTCGAAGTGGGGGGTCTCGCCGCGGATCACCGCACCGAGGGCCACCGCCAGCTCGTAGCGGCCCGTCCCCAGCCCGCTGCGTACCACGACCGGTAGCTCGAACGCGCCGGGGACCCAGACCACGTCCACCGCCTCCTCGGCAAACCCCGCCCGGGACAGGGCCGCCCTCGCACCGTCGAGCAGTTTGCGGGTCACTCCCTCGTTGAAGCGGCTGACCACGACGAGCGCCCGCCCCGTGGTGCGCGCGCCCCCATCGGTCGAGGAAGTCATCCTAGTGGGCGAAGAGGTGGCCGAGCTTGTCGCGCTTGACGCGGAGGTACGCCTGGCTCTCCTCGGTGGGGTCGGCAACGAGCGGCACGCGCTCCACGATCTCGAGGCCGTACCCGTCGAGGCCGACCATCTTGCGGGGGTTGTTTGTGAGCACCCGGATGGAACTCAGCCCTAGATCCATGAGGATCTGCGCGCCGATGCCGTAGTTGCGAAGATCGGGTGCGAACCCAAGCGCCTCGTTCGCCTCCACCGTGTCGCGGCCCGAGTCCTGGAGCTCGTAGGCCTTGAGCTTGTTGAGCAGACCGATCCCGCGTCCCTCCTGATCGAGGTAGACCACGACGCCCTGTCCCTCCTCGGCGATCATGCGCATGGCCGCCTCGAGCTGGGGCCCGCAATCGCAGCGGTGCGATCCGAAGACATCGCCGGTGAGACACTTGGAGTGCATCCGCACGAGCACGTTCTGCCGCCGCTCGACCTCGCCGAACACCAGCGCCACGTGCTCGTGGGCGTCCACGTCGTTCTGGTAGCCGATGATGCGGAACGCGCCATGCGGCGTGGGGAGCCGTGCATCCGCGATACGGTGCACGAGGCGCTCGTTCTGCAGACGATACGCCACCAGCTGCGCCACGGTCACGAAGGTGAGATCGTGGTTCGTCGCGAACTGTTCGAGTTGGGGCCGGCGCATCATGGTGCCGTCATCGGCAAGCACCTCACAGATCACGCCGCCCGGGTACAGTCCGGCGAGCCGCGCCAGGTCCACGCTCGCCTCCGTGTGGCCCACGCGTTGCAGCACGCCTCCCGGGCGACCTCGCAGCGGGAAGACGTGGCCGGGCCGCCGCAGGTCCGACGGTACGGTGGCCGGGTCGATCGCCACCTGCACCGTCTTGGCGCGATCCGCCACCGAGATCCCCGTCGTGACGCCAAAGCGCTTCGCCGCATCCACGCTCACCGTGAACGCGGTCTCGTATGCGTCGGAGCTCTCCTCCGCCATCTGGGGCAGTCCCAGCGCCTGACACCGCTCCGAGGTCAGGGTGAGACAAATGAGGCCGCGACCGTGGGTGGCCATGAAGTTGATCATGTCCGGCGTGACCTGCTCGGCCGCGCCAACCAGATCGCCCTCGCTCTCCCGGTCCTCGTCATCCGCCACCAGGACGAGCTTGCCCCGCCTGATGTCCTCGATGGCCTGCTCGATGGTCCCGAACTTCATAACAACCTTCCTTCTATCCTTCAGGGGTGGGCGGCGCGACTGCGGCGCCCTGCCCCCTCTGTTCCAGCACCTGTTTCACGTACTTCCCGATGATGTCCGCCTCCACGTGCACCCGATCACCTGGCGCGAGCGACCCGAGTGTGGTGTTGTCTCTCGTGAACGGGATCACGGAGAGCTGGACGACGCCGGGGTCCGGGAGCGCGTTCACCGTCATGCTCACCCCATCCACCGTGATGGAGCCGTACGGCACGGAGATCTCGGCCACGTCGGGCGGCACGGCGATGTCGACCAGCACGGCATCCGCCTCGGGGCGCACGCCACGCACTTCGGCCACGCCGTCCACGTGTCCCTGTACCCAGTGGCCCCCGAACCGGTCGCCGGCGGCCATGGCGCGCTCCAGATTGACGTGCTCGCCTTCGCCGATGTCACCGAATCGAGTGCGCCCGCGCGTCGTGACGACCGCCTCGATCTTGAACCACCCGTCTCCCGTCTCGACGATGGTCATGCACGCGCCGTTCACCGAGACGCTCTCACCAACCGCCAGGTCCGCATACGGCGCCTCGATGGTGAGCGCGCAGCGCTCGCCGTCGCGCTCCACTCGCGCCACGGCGCCCATCGCCGTCACGATTCCGGTAAACATAGCTCCCGATCGACTACCAGTAATGTATCCGGTCCCAGTCCCCGACGCTCCGTCACCACCCAGCGGACACTGTCCTCCAGGGGGAGCCCACCGCGGTCGCCGAAGGCGGGCACACCAACCCCGAGCCAGAGCGGCGCCTGGATCCAGTAGATTCGATCCACCAGGTGTGCTTCGAGCAGGGCACCGGCGAGGGAGCCCCCCCCTTCGACCAATACGGAGCGCATCCCAGCGGAGCGCAGCTCGGTCACGACCTGCTCCACCCCGTCCGCCGCCCGCACCGTCACGCCCGTGCCGTCGAGGTCGGCCTCGGTTCGCTCGAACGTGTGCGATCCAGTGATGACCACGGTAGGCACCTCGTGCGCCGTGCGCACCAGTTGTGAGTCCCGTCGCACCATGCCGCTCTTCGTCAACAACACCCTGGCGGGAGGCACCCGGGGCTCGACCGACCCGCGCACGGTGAGCATCGGATCGTCCACCTCCACGGTGCGCCGCCCCACCGCGATGCCGTCGAACCCCGCCCGCAGCCAGTGCACGTACTCGCGCGCCTCGGCGCCCGAGATCCACTTGGAGCGACCGCTCTCGTCGGCCAGCAGTCCGTCGAGCGAGCTTGCCACCTTGAGCGCGATGAACGGCCGATCGGGACGCTCCTGCGCCCACAAGAACGGCGCATTCAGCGCGGCGGCCTCCTCGCGCATCAGCCCTTCGTCCACCTCGACGCCGGCCTCTCGCAGGCGCTCCGCACCGCCGCCGGCTTCAGGTGTGGGGTCCCGCAACGGCAGCACCACACGGGCCACGCCCGCCTCGAGGATCGCGTCGGTGCACGGCGGCGTCTTGCCCGAGTGATTGCACGGTTCGAGGCTCACCACCATGGTAGCGCCCTTGGGATCGGGACAATCGCCGAGCGCCACGATCTCGGCGTGCGATTCCCCGTACTCCGCGTGGTACCCCTCCCCAATCACCTCCCCGTCGCGCAGCAGCACCGCACCCACGAGCGGGTTGGGGGCGACTCGACCCCACCCCCACCGGGCGAGGGCGAGCGCGCGCTCCATGGCACGCCGCTCCACGGACTCCCGCTCAGACAACGCGCACTCCCGCGCCCTCGACCACTCGGCCCACGATCCAGCTATCGATGCCGATGCCCTGCGCCGCCTGCCGCACGGCAGGCTCGTCGTCGGATGCCACGACCGCGATCATCCCCAGGCCCATGTTGAACACCTCCACCATCTCGTCGGCACTCACCTTCCCCGCCTGTTCGAGCAGACGGAAGATGCCGGGCACCTCCCAGCTAGCGCGATCGATCTCGGCCGCGCAGCCCTCCGGCAGCGCGCGACCCACGTTGCCCGGGATGCCACCGCCGGTGATGTGGGCCAGGGCGTGCACGTGCGATAGCACCGGCCCGACGGCCTTCCGATAGCTGCGGTGCACCTTGAGCAACTCGTCCCCGACGGTCACACCGAGATCGGGGAGCTGGCTGTCGATGTCCAGACCGAGCTCATCGAACACGACTCGGCGCGCCAGCGTGTACCCGTTGGTGTGGAGTCCGCTCGAGGCGTACCCCACCAGCACGTCGCCCGGCCGCACCGTATCGCCGTGGAGCGCACGACCCTCATCCACCACCCCCACGATGGTACCGGCGAGGTCGTAATGGCCCGCCTGGTAGAGGTCGGGGAGCTGCGCCGTCTCGCCGCCGACCAGGGTCATCTCGTGCTCCCGGCAGCCTCGCGCGACGCCTTCCACCAGCGCCGCGATGGTGTCGGTCGAGACGCTTGCGACGGCGAGGTAGTCGAGAAACGCGAGGGGCGTGGCGCCGTGCACCAGGATGTCATTTACCGAGTGATTGACCAAGTCCTCGCCAACGGTGTCGTGCCGGCCCGCACGGATCGCCACCAGCACCTTGGTGCCCACGCCGTCGGTGCTCATGACCAACACCGGGCGCTCGAAGCCGTCAGGCACGCGGATCATCCCGCCGAACGCCCCCAGGGCTCCTCGCGCCAGCTCGGTACGCGTCGAGGCCACCGACTCGGCAATGCGCCGCTTCGCCTGGCCCGCGGCATCGAGGTCCACGCCAGCGGCACGGTACCGCTCTGCCTGCGTCACGCTCCCTCCTTGGCGGCTGACGGCATGGCGGAAAGCGGATCAGCCTCCGGCTCGATGTCGAACCGCACCAACTCGGCGAACGCCCGTACCCTCGCGGTCACTTCCGCTGGCCCGATCTCATCGAACCGATCGATCGAGAATCGCTCCACGGCAAAGGAGCCCATGGCGGCGCCGTACACCATGGCCCGGCGCAGGTTGTCCGGCGACACGTCATCGGTGCGCGCCAGGTGTGCCATGAATCCGCCCGCGAAGGCATCACCGGCCCCGGTCGGATCGAACACCTCCTCCAGCGGGAACGCCGGGATGTAGAATAGCCGCTCCGACTCGTACAGCACCGCGCCGTACGCGCCCTGCTTCACGACCACCGTGGACGGACCCGCATCCACAATCCACCGTGCCGCCCGGTACACGTTCCAGTCGCCCGAGAGCTCGCGCGCCTCGGCGTCGTTCACGAGCAGCACGTCGATCCGCTTCATCAACTCCATCAAGGCGTCCCGCTTGCTGTGGATCCAGTAGTTCATGGTGTCGCACGCAACGAGCGCGGGCTCATGAATCTGATCCAGCACACGGAGCTGGAGCTCCGGATCGATGTTGCCCAAGAACACGTAGCGCGCATCGCGGAACGCCTCGGGGATCTGCGGATCGAAGGCAGCAAACACACCGAGGCGAGTATCGAGCGTCTCCCGGTTCTGCAGGTCGTACGAGTACTCCCCCTTCCAGCGGAAGCTCTCCCCCACGGCATGCTCCACACCGCGGAGGTCCGCGCCCCGCTCCGCCAGCTGCTCTAGGGCGTGCTCCGGATAGTCGTCACCCACCACGCCCACGATCTGCACGGGATACAGGATGCCAGCCGCGCTGCTGAAGAAGACCGCCGACCCCCCCAGGGCGTCGTCCCGCTCGCCGAACGGCGTCTTCACCGAGTCGAGCGCGATGCTCCCCACCACCAACAGGCTCATCGATCTACATCCGTTCCGGGGCCGTGACCCCCAAGAGGTTCAAGCCGTTGGCCAGCACGACCTGTGCCGCCCTGGCCAGCACCAGCCGCGCTCGCTCGAGGTCCTCGCCCACACCCACCACCCGATGGTGGTGATACCACGCGTTGACCAGCCGCGCGATCTCCTCCAGATAGGCGATGATGCGGTGCGGCTCCAGGGCCTCGGCCGCCTTCTCGACCTGCAGCGGCAACTCGCCGAGTCGCTTGATGAGCTCCTGCTCGACCGGCTCGCCCAGCAGTGACAGATCGACGCCGTCGGCGGCCACCTGTGCCGGCGCGACGTTCGCCGTGCGGAAGATTCCCGCCATGCGCGTGTGCGCGTACTGCACGTAGTAGACTGGATTCTCCTCCGACTGCTTCGTCGCGAGGTCGATGTCGAACACGAACTGCGCGTCGCCCTTACGCATCAGGAAGAAGTAGCGAGCGGCATCCACGCCGGTCTCTTCGTACAGATCCCGCAGCGTGACGAACTCGCCCGTCCGTTTCGAGAAGCGGACCTCCTGCCCATGCCGCATCACCCGCACCAGCTGCACGATCATCGCGTGGAAGAAGCCGTCGGCCGCACCGAGCGCCTTGAGGGCCGCGCGCATGCGCGGCACGTAGCCATGGTGGTCGGCACCCCACACGTCGATCGCGCGGTCGAACCCGCGGCCCGCCTTGTTGCGGTGGTACGCCAGGTCCGGGAGGAAGTAGGTGAAGCTGCCGTCCTGCTTGCGCAGCACCCGATCCTTCTCGTCGCCGAACGCCGAGGTCTTGAGCCACACAGCGCCATCCCGCTCGTAGGCGAGCCGCTTGGCGCTCAGCTCGGCCAGCGTCTGCTGGAGCTCGTCGCCGCGATAGAGCTCGCTCTCCGAGAAGACGACCTCGAACCGCACGCCGAAGTCAGCGAGATCGCGATCCTGCTCCTCGCGCTGCGTCCGCACGGCGATCTCGCGGGCCCGCACCACCCCCTCGGCGGGCGGGAGATCCGCGAACTCAATGCCCTCATGCTCCAGGATCTGCCGCGCCAACTCCTCGAGGTACTGACCGTGGTAGCCGCCTTCAGGCAGCTCCGCTTCCCGCCCCACCGCCTGCTGCACCCGTGCCCAGAGCGACGCGGCCAACCGCTCGATCTGGACGCCGGCATCGTTGACGTAGAACTCCCGCACGACATCGTGCCCCGTCGCCTCGAGCAAGGACGCCACGGCGTCCCCGAGCGCCGCTCCGCGGCCGTGTCCCACGTGCAGGGGCCCCGTGGGGTTGGCCGACACGAACTCCACATTCACGCGCCGGCCGCTGCCCGCGGTCGACCGGCCGAAGGCATCCGCCTCGCGCAGCACGCGCACAAGCACGTCGGCCAGGGCCGCCTCGGCGAGCCAGAAGTTGATGAAGCCGGGCCCGGCGATTTCCGTGCGGGACACGAGCCCGGGGGGCGCCTCGAGCTCGGCAAGGATGGTCTCCGCCAGCTCCCGCGGCCGCCGCTCGAGGGGCTTGGCGAGCTGGAGCGCCACGTTGGTGGCGAGATCGCCGTGGGTTGGATCGCGCGGACGTTCCAGCAACACCTCGGTGCCGGACGCGCCCAACGCGTCCACCACCTGCTGCAGCGCCTCACGGAGCCGGTCGGCCCCCTGGGTCAGGATTCCGCTCCCGTTTTCTTGGGTTTCTTGGTCGTGGAGGAACTCTCGGAGCCGCCGGACTTCTTTCCACCTTCGGACGCCGCGGATTTCTTTTCGCCTTCGGACGCCGCCGGCTTCTTGTCGCCGGCCCGCTTGTAGTCGGTGATGTAGAAGCCCGAGCCCTTGAAGTGGATGCCGGCACCACCCGTAATGCGACGCTCGCCGCGGGTGCCGCACTCGGGGCACTTGGCGCGCGTCTGGTCCGAGATCTTCTGAAATGCCTCGTATTCGTGCCCGCACTGCGGGCAGCGGTAGTCGTACGTCGGCATCCTTAAGTTCCGTAACTACAATAGGATAGGGAACTTAGCCGTCCCCTCGGCGCGGGTCAAGCTGGTGGCCGGAAGCTGCCCCAGGCTTCCCGCAGCGTGTCACTGATCTCGCCCACCGAGGCCCGCGCGCGGACGGCGTCGATGATCGGCGGCATCAGCGGGTCGTCGCCCGCGGCTGCCCTCCCGAGCGCCTCGAGCGCCCGGCGCGACGCCACCCGGTCCCGGTCCTCCCGGGCGCTCCGCACCCGCGCGACCTGCTGCGCGGCGAGGGCGGAGTAGTCGGGCTCCGAGATCTGGGGCGGCCCCTCCTGTTCGGTGAAGCGGTTCACACCCACCACCACCTTGCTGCCCGCCTCCACCTCCCGTTGGTACTGGTACGCCGAGCGGGCGATGGCGTCCTGCATGAACCCGCTCTCCACGGCGCGCGCGGCACCTCCCAGCTCAGCGACCTCATCGAGCAAGGTCCGAGCGGCCCGTTCCACCTGATCGGTGAGATGCTCGACGTAGTGAGAGCCGCCCAGCGGGTCCACCGTCTGGGCCGTTCCCGATTCGTGGGCCAGGACCTGCTGCGTGCGGAGCGCGAGCCGCGCCGCCTCGGGGCTCGGCAGGGCCAGCGCTTCATCGTAGCTGTTGGTATGCAGCGACTGGGTGCCGCCCAGCGCCGCCGCCAACGCCTGCACGGTCACCCGCACCACGTTGTTGAGCGGCTGTTGCGCCGTGAGCGTCGAGCCGGCGGTTTGCGTGTGGAACCGCAGGCGACAACTCGCGTCGCTCGCACCGTAGCGCTCCCGCAGGAGCGCCGCCCACATCCGCCGCGCGGCCCGGAACTTGGCAATCTCCTCGAACAGGTCGTTGTGGGCGGCGAAGAAGAACGAGACGCGTGGAGCGATCTGGTCGATCTCGATACCTACCGCCACCGCCCGGTCCAGGTATTCGAACCCGTGCGCCAAGGTGAATGCCACCTCCTGCACGGCTGTGGCTCCCGCCTCCCGCATGTGGTAGCCGCTGACCGAGATGGGATTGAAGTTCATCCCCTCGCCCACCACAAAGCGGAAGATGTCGGTGACCAGGCGAAGCGATGCCTCGACCGGATAGATATACGTTCCCCGCGCGATGTATTCCTTGAGCACGTCGTTCTGGACCGTGCCCCGCAGCCGATCCCGCCCCACCCCCTGCTCCTCCGCCACCACGACGTACATCGCCAGGAGGATCGCGGCCGTGGAGTTTATCGTCATCGAGGTGGACACTCGATCCAGCGGAATGGCGTCGAACAGCACGGCCAAGTCGTCCACCGTATCGATGGCCACGCCCGCGCGCCCCACCTCGCCCTCGGCCAGCGGCGCGTCGGAGTCGTAGCCCATCTGCGTGGGGAGATCGAACGCAACCGAGAGCCCGGTCTGCCCGGCCTCGAGCAAGTCGCGAAACCGGTGGTTGGTCTCCTGGGCCGTGCCAAAGCCGGCGTACTGGCGCATGGTCCAGAGCCGACCCCGGTACATCGTGGGGTGGATCCCGCGGGTGAAGGGAAAGGCGCCCGGCGGCTCCGATCCGTAGGACTCCTCGATGGGGAGCCCCGCCGGGGAGCGCCGCTCCTCGCTCACGTGGCCGCCACCGCGTCCACGTCCGCCACCGTCTGTTGCACGAAGGCCACGTCGTCCTTGCTGCCGATCAGCAGCGGGGTGCGCTGGTGCAGCTCGGTGGGCTGGATGTCCAGGATGGGCGTCGTGCCGTCCGTCGCCGCACCGCCCGCCTGCTCCGCGATGAACGCGAGCGGAGCCGCCTCGTACAAGAGACGCAGCTTGCCCTCGGGGGCCTTGGAGTCGGCGGGATACATGAACACGCCGCCGGAGAGCAGGTTGCGGTGGAAGTCGGCCACCAGAGAGCCGATGTACCGGGCGTTCTTGCGCTGCTCGGAGTTCTCCACGCCCTTGAACGCCTGCACGACCTTGCGGTACCCGTCGGTCCACCGCTGGTAGTAGCTCTCGTTGATGCTGTAGTACTTCCCCACTTCCGGCGTCTTGATGTCGTGGTCGCACAAGAGGAACTCGCCGATGGTGGGGTCGAGCGTGAACATGTGCACCCCGCGCCCCACGGTGTACACCAGCACGGTGCTCGATCCGTGGATCACGTACCCGGCCGCAATCTGCCTGCGTCCCAGCTGCAGGCAGTCCTCCAGCGTGCCGGGGCCCTTCGCGGTCACCCGCTGGTGGACGGAGAAGATCGTGCCGATCGAGACATTGACGTCGATATTGGAGGAGCCGTCGAGCGGATCGTGCAGCAGCACGTACTTGCCCGGGTTGTTCTCCTCGGGGATCGGCAACGGCTCGTCATCCTCCTCCGACGCCATCACGCACACCCGTCCGGTGTAGGCGATGGACTGCTTCATGGTGTCGTTGGCGATCACGTCGAGCTTCTGCTGCTCCTCGCCCTGCACGTTGGTGCGGCCGAACGCCCCCAACACGTCCACCAGCCCCGCGCGCCGCACGTAACCCGAGATGACTTTCCCGGCTAGCGCGATGTCGTAGAGCAGCTGGGTAAGCTCACCCGTGGCCTCGGGGTGCAGCCGCTCCTGCTCGAGGATGAAGCGCTCGATCGTAACCAGTTGCGAATCCGACACCACAGTATCCCCCACCCGGAAGAAGGCTGTCCCTGATCGATCGAAAAATAGCGCCCATCCGAGCGGATCGTTACCGTGCCGCCCCGATCGGTGCGCCACACCGGAATCTGCCTGGCGGCCAACCGCTCGAGCACCGCGGGCGCCGGGTGGCCGTAGCGGTTCCGGCCTACGCTGATGACGGCCGCCTTGGGTCGCACGCGGTCCAGCCACCACCCGGTAGTCCCCCCGGCGGAGCCGTGGTGGCCCACCTTGAGGAGGTCCATCTCCGGGACGCGGTGGGCGAGCAGCGACTCGGCGGGAGCACCGATGTCACCAGTGAACAGGGCATCGAAGCAGCCGTACCGCAGGTGCGCCACCACCGAGTTCTCGTTGGGCTCGGCGCGCCGCGTGATCCAGCGCTGCGACGGATGCAGGACGGCGAGCACCACGGAGTCCATCACCAGGGTGTCGCCCGCCCGCGCCGCGCGCCACGACATCCCGTGCCGGTCCACCAGGCCCAGATACTCCAGGTAGAGAGGCGTTCCCAGCGCCTGCCCCGGGTCCAACACCAGGTGGGCATCGAACTCCTGCAGCACCGCCGGCACACCGCCCAAGTGGTCGGCGTCGCCGTGCGACACCACCAGCGCCGCCAGCTCAGCCACCCGCTGCCGGCGGAGAAACGGGGCCACTACCCGCCGACCCATGTCGCCTGCCGTGCCGCGCGGCCCGGCATCCAGCAGCATCCAGTGACCGCCCGGAGTCCTGATCGCGATGCCGTCGCCCTGGCCGACGTCCAGCAGGTGGATGGCGAGCTCTCCGGCGCGCTCGCTCGACCCAAGCGCCGCTGTGGCGAGCAGCCCCCAGCTCCCGAGGGCCGAGGCCAGCAGCACCCGCCGCACGACGAGGGCCCAAGGGGGCCGGCGGCACGAGAGCCACACGACCGCCAGCAGGAGGGCCAACCATGGCGCGGCGGCAGTCGGGCCCGGAGCAACGCTGAAGTGCCCGCCGGGGAGCAGCGCTGCCCACCGAGCGGTCTGCTCCAACGCGGCCAGCACGAGGCCAGCCCCCCCGGCTATGACGCCGAGCGCCAGGCTTGCCAACACGCCGGGCACCGCGACGCCTGCCAGGGGCACCGCGACCAGGTTCGCCAGCAGCCCCGCGGGCGACACCGATCCGAACGTGTGCGCCGTGATGGGTGCGGTCGCCAGGGTCGCCCCCAACGACGCGGCTGCCAGCTGCGCCACAGGATGGCGCCGACGTCGTTGGGGCAGCAACCGCGTGCCCCACCGGGTGCCCCACACGGCGGCGACGGACAGCCAGGTGCCCACGCCCGCTGCCGCGGCCGGATCGAGCAACAGCACCACGAGCACTGCGACCGCGAGCACGGCCGAGAACGGTGGATGCCGCTGGCGGATACGGGCGACCGCGTAGAGGGTGAAGAAGCCTGCCGCGCGCGTGGCGGGCGCGGGAAAGCCCAACAGGGACACGTATGCCCACGTCGCCACCGCGCTGCCGAGCCACGCGCCTCGCTGCGGCAGCACCCGGCGCAATGCCAGCAGGAGCCATCCGGCAATGATCCCCACGTGGAGCCCGGAGATCGCCAACAGGTGGGCGAGCCCCGCCCGCACGAACTCGCGCCGCACCGCCGGATCCACATCGTGGCGGCTTCCCAACACCATCGCCTCCACCAACCCGGAGCGCTCGCCGTACAGGGCCCGTAGCCGTCGCGCCACGAGCCCACGTGCCCTGAAGCGGAGCGGACGCGGACCGGCAAGGACACGCAGGTGCGAGACGCTGACGACCCCTCCCGGGCGCGCCGTGCCCACCGCCACCAGGCGGCTCCCGGCCGGCGGCGGCGCCTCCCAGAGGCGCAGCCGAACCGTGCCGCCGCACCCCTCTGCGGCGTGTAGCACCGAGGCGGTCGTGACACCGCGGCGCCCCGGAGCGTCGTGCAACCGCAGCGTGACGGCCACCGCGCCCGCCCGCCACACGGCTCGGCAGCCGGACGCTTGCTCCACGGCGCGCTGCGCCCCCGCGAGAACGCCCACCGCGCAGCCCGCGACCACCACACCGCACCAGCGCCAGCGCAGACCGGCGACCACCGCACCCGCGCCGATCGCCCACACCAGCGCATTCGGTACCAAAACAACGAGGCCGGTCCAGAGACCGGCCCCGTACGCCGTCACGAGCTGCAGGATGGGCGGCACTGCGGCCGCCCTACCCTACGTCGCGGGCGGGTGCCCCTGCCTGGGCGCCGCCTTCACCTTGCGAAAGCCGTCCAGCAGCACCACCGAAACGTCCGCGACCGGCTGCTCCGTCTGCTGGGCGACCTTCCCCAGGACCTCCCCGGTCGGCTGCGTCACGTACTGTGGCGGCAGTCGGTTGAGCGTATACACGAGCACGTCCTCGCGGCACAGCGCGCACCCGCAGAACCCCTCGACCGTCGGGGCCAGCAGGTCGTACTCGCGGACCACGAAGCCCTCCACGAGATTCTTCACCCCATGATGGCCAACTCCTTCCCGGTCGCAGCGGGCGCTCCCGTGAACGTCGCTCCCGTGGTGCCCGTGAGCCGCACGGTGACGTAGGAACCGATCCAGTCCTCGGGGCCGTCGACCAGCACGATCTTGTTGGTGCGCGTTCTAGTCTGCAGCAACTCGCCGCGGCGCGCCACCCTCTCGACCAACACCTCCTGGGTGCTGCCCACCAGCGCGACGTTCTTGCGGCGTGCCACCTGCCGCACGGTGGCGATGAGCCGTTCAAGGCGCTCTCCCGCCTCCGCCTGGGGAACCGGACTGGGCAGCCTGAGCGCTCCCGTGCCCTCCCGCGGCGAATACCGGAAGGTGAACGCGTCGTCGAACCCCACCTGCCGCACCAGGCTCTCGGTGGCGACGAAGTCCTCCTCGGTCTCTCCCGGGAAGCCCACGATGATGTCTGTAGTAACGGCCAGGCCGGGAATGGCCCGACGTAACCGTGCCACACACTCGAGGAATCGCTGGCGGTCGTAGCGGCGTCCCATACGCTTGAGAATGCGCGACGAGCCGCTCTGCACCGGGAGATGCACGTGCTCGCACACCGACGGGACCCCCGCCATGGCCTCGATGACGCGGTCACTGAAGTCGTTCGGATGCGGGCTGGTGAACCGGACGCGGCGAAGTCCCGACACGCTGCCCACGGCCCGCAGCAGGTCAGCAAAGTCGCGCTCGCCATCGTGGTAGCTGTTCACGGTCTGGCCCAGCAGCGTCACCTCGGTGACACCCTCGGCCGCGAGCCCTTCCACCTCACCCACCACATCGTCCAGTGTGCGGCTGCGCTCGCGCCCGCGCGTCATCGGAACGATGCAGAAGCTGCACCGATAATCGCAGCCCCGTTGCACCGTCACGAAGGCACCCACGCGGCCGGTCACGCGTCGGGTGGGAATGTCCTCGTAATGCTCCCACGACTTGAACACCACGTCCGCCGTCCGCGCGCCGTTCATTGCGCCGGCGATGAGCGCGGGCAGCCCGCGGTATCCGTCCGGTCCGATCACGAGGTCCACGTGGGGCGCCTCGTCCAGCAACCGCTGCCCCAGACGCTGGGCCATGCACCCGACGACCCCCAACACCACACCCGGCCGCTTGTGCCGCTTCAGCTCTCCCATGCGGCCGATCACGCGCTGCTCCGCATTCTCGCGGACCGCACAGGTGTTCACCAGCATCACGTCGGCGTCGGTCGGGTTCTCGGTGGCCACGTAGCCGTCCCCGCCGAGTCGCCCCAAGATCAGCTCAGTGTCAGCCACATTCATCTGGCAGCCGTAAGTCTCGACGTAGACTCGTTTCATGGCTCCGCCCGCAGCGTGCCGTCCCCGGCATGCCGCAGCACCGCCCCGAACCGGCCTGGCACGACACGGTCCGTGGGGGTGTACACGGTGAGGTAGTCCTCGGTGAGGCCCTCGAACCAACCGCCGGAGCGGCGCAGCAGCACCACGTCGGCGCGCGCGCCATCGCGGCGCGCCCGATACACCGCGCCCTTGTCGGCCGCCAACGCGCGCAGCTCCGCCGAGCGCGCCGCTGCCGTGCCCGGGTCCACAGCCGCGCCGAGACGATGCGACGCCGCGCCGGGACGCTGCGAGTAGGGAAAGACGTGCAGATACGTGAAGGGCAGGCTCTCGATGAGCGATCGCGTCTGGGCGTGGTCCTCCGCCGTCTCCCCGGGGAATCCCACCATCACGTCCGCCCCGAGCCCGAGCGCCGGCAACCGCGACGCGAGCCGCTCGAGGCGCTCCCGGTAGCGCGCGGCCGTGTACCAGTGGCGCCCCATCCGCTTGAGCACCCGGTCGCTGCCCGACTGGAGCGGAGCGTGCAGATGCGGCGCGAGGCGGTCGGGGGCGCCGAGCATCAGTTCGGCGAGTTGGTCGTCCACCTCGGTCGCCTCCACCGACGACAGCCGGAAGCGCACCCCGGGCACGACGCTCACGAGCCGCTCGACTAGCGCCCCCAGCGTAGCCCCGTCGCGCCGTTCCCGTCCGTAGGCGCCGATGTGCACGCCCGTGAGCACCAGCTCGGCGTGAATCGCCGCGAGCCCGGCCGCCTCCTCGACGATCGTCTCGGGTGCGCGCGACCGATTCGCACCGCGCGCCAGCGTCGTGGCACAGAAGGTACAGTGCTCGTCGCACCCGTCCTGGATCTTCACCCACGCGCGACTCCCACGGCCGAATCCCCGCAGCACCGGGTCCACCTCGGCCGACAAGCCCAACGCCTCCAACACGCGCGCCGGGTCGGCACCGGCCACCACACCGGAGACGTTCGGCAGACTGGCGATGGCACCGTCGTCGAGCGCCGTGGCGCATCCCATCACCACCGTGCGGACCCGATCGTTCCGCCGCGCGAGGCGGCGGACGAGGCCGCGCATCTTCGATTCGCTCACGTGGGTGACCGTGCACGAGTTCACCACGGCCGCGTCGGCCTCGGTGGGATCGTGCACGACGGAGGCGCCCACCGACTCCAGGGCCTGGCGCACCGTCTCGGTGTCGTATTGGTTGGCCTTGCAGCCGAAGGTGTGGAGATAGACGCGCGTCACGGGAGGAGGCTCAAGCCGATCGAGATCTGCCACGCATCCTCACTCGCGCCGCCGCCATCCCGCGATACTCGCTCGACCGATGCGTTGAACGCCGCCCGACCCTGCGCGAACCGGAACCCGGTGCCCAGGGAGAGGTCGATCTCCCGCACCTGGTCGTCCTCGGCACTGAACGGAAGCTGGGCGTAGCGGAATCCCAGCCGGATCGGCACCCGCGGCCCCACGGAGCCGCCGACCTCCAGGCCGGCGCTCACGTCCCACGTGTTGAAGGTGGTCGCCTCCCCCCCAATGGAAGTCAGCCCATCCTGCGCATCCGCCCACGACTGCCACATGACGGTGGACGCAATCACGAGTCCCGGCACCGGCGCCGCCGCGAACCCGCCGGATATCGTCATCGGAAGGTCCACCCGCCCAATGCGGACCGAGTCGCGCGCCGCATCGAGATGACCGTCACTGCGGAACGACGCCCCCATCCGCAGCCAGCTGAGAAGTTGCCCCGTCAGGCCGACCGACCACCCCAGGCCAGAGTAGCTCACATCGCTATCGTGCCGCAGCGGCGTGTAGTCGTCGTCCGCATAGTCTCGCTCGATCCGCTCCCGCGTCGATCCGGTCAGGATATGGAAGCCGGCTCCCAACTGCAGCTTGGAGGAAATGAACCAGCCGACGGCTGCCCGCAGGTCCGCCACCGCTCCGTCGGAGCGGATGCGGTCGTCCACAGCGACCGGCTCGCCCCGCAGGATCACGGTGTCGCTCGTGACCACGTCCCAGGTGCGCGATAGGTAGCTGGTGTAGGTCGCCTCGAAGGAAACGGGCGTCCCGGTGATCCCCCCTGCCAAGGCTGCATACGGGAACCTCGTGTCCTGCAACCCGTCCACCGAGAGGGTGTCGATCTCGTAGCTCCGCAGTGAGGTCAGTGAGCTCACCGTGGCAGAGAGTCGCGTGAGCTGGGAAACCATCGCCGGGTTGACCGCGGAGCCCGGGTCCACCGCACCGATACTCCCCCCCATGCCCCGCGCACGCACGCCGATGGGCCGGCCCGGAAACCCCAGGCCTACCACGGCGTAGAGCGATGACTGGGCCGTCACCGTCTGCGAGGCACCCACGCCAAGCACCAGGAGGAGTAGCGCGAGCCGCCTCATGGCTCGTTCCGCGGGAACAGCGGGATGTACGTGATCGCGAGCGACGGGGCGCTCGCCGCGTGACGGCTCGACCAGAACCGGGCCTGGCCCAACGACGCCGCCTCCGGCACCATCCAGAGCACGATGGAGTGCGGTCTCGCCGTGTCGGCCCGCCACGGCTTGACGATGTGCGTCACGTCGATCACGACCGTATCGCTCGCACCCACGAGAAGGTCCAGACCGCCGACGGAGAGCGTGTCCTGGATCCCCAGGGCCGGCGCGACGATTGGCGACTTGGGCCCCACGTCGTCGATCAGTGCGTCTGCCCGCAGCCGCAGCGTGTCGCCGGCGGCCCCGAGAATCGGCTCGGAAGGCACCAGGATCAGGGTGGCGCGGGAGATGTCCGAGGAATCGACGACGTAGCTCGGGAGATCCACCCGCAGGATCGATCGCCACGAGGGCGCCCCGCCCACGCCGAGGATGTCTCGATCGAACGACGCCTGATCGACGGACACGTAGGAATCGAACGCCGCCTGCTGGAAGTCGCTCGCCTCGACCGTATCTTCGCCCTGCACAACCCGCGCGTACATGGTCAGCACGGCCTGGCCGAGGCTCTCCATCGTGGCCAGATCAGCCCACGCCTCCGGACCCGGGAGGATGCTGAACCCAACGGTCGCCACCCACCCGTCCTCAGCCAGGGTCGGGAAGGCGTCGCCCGGAAGCGGCGTGCCGACCACGCCGCCGACCAAGGTGTCCGGTAGGGGGATGACCCCGATCTGCGTGCTGTCCTCGAAGAACGGCTCGAGGTCGGCGTACGTACTCGTGGAATCGATGTCCGCCGGGAGGCGGTGCACCACGAGCTCCAGGCCCGATACCGCCGCGCGAGCCGGCACCAGGATGTCGAGCCGGAACGAGTCGATCGAGGCGATGGGGCGGAGATTGAGGGAGTCGGGAAGCGGGAAGAACCGGATGATTGGGTGGCTCTCCACGGCCGCCCCGTCGGTCACCGCCTGGGCGAGTATCGCCTTGTCGGGCGCCACGTATCCGGTCCAAGCGCTGTCGGCGACGATGCTCCCCACGAACAGCGAGTCGAATACGTCGATCAGCTTCGCCGGACAGTACTCCGGACAGGTCCCGGGTGCGGTCAAGTCTTCCCGGCACCCGGCGACCAGCATCGTCAGGAGGCTCGCCGTCCACAGAACGCGCGCCACGGTCAACGTCCCCACCCTCATCGGTGCGTCAGGTCCTCCCGCCCGAATGCATCGGGCAACAAGTCTTTCAAGCGCCACCGACGCACCCCATCAGCGCCGATGGCCTCGATTTCCATATCCAACCCGAACTCGGCCAGTGCCTGCCGGCACGCGCCGCAGGGTGAGCCCCCCGGCGCCGAGTCGGTCACGACCGCGAGGCGCGTGAAACGCTGAGCGCCCGCCGCGACCGCCGCGCCGAGCGCCACGCGCTCGGCACAGATGCTCAGACCGTACGAGGCGCTCTCGACGTTGACGCCCACGAACACGCGCCCGTCGTGCGCCTCCAGCGCGGCCCCCACGCGATAGCCGCTGTAGGGGGCGTACGCGCGGCCCTGCGCCTCCCTCGCCGCCTCGGTCAGCCGGTCGCCCACGGCGCCACCTGCGCGAGAAACGAGGACCCCGCCTCGAGCTCCACTCCAAAATACTCAGCCACCGTCGCTCCGAGGTCGGCGAACGTCTCCCGTTCCCCCAGCGCCACGGGCTCCACGCGCGGCCCCACCGCCAGGACCGGCACCGCCTCCCGCGAGTGGTCGGTCGACGGTGTCGTTGGGTCATTGCCGTGGTCGGCGGTGAACATCATCACGTCGTCCTCTCGCAGTTGGGCGAGCAGCCCCGGCAGCACGCGATCCAGCTCCTCGAGCCCACTGTAGAACCCCGCAGGGTCGTTGCGGTGCCCCCACGACTGATCGAACTCGATCACGTTGGCGAACACCAGCCCCCGATCCAGCGACTGCAGCGCGTCGGCGATCAGCGCGTACGCCTCCGCGTTGGTGGGCGTGTGCCGGCTCTCGATACTCCGAGCGGCAAACAGATCGTCCACCTTGCCCACCCCAACCCGCGGCACGCCGGCGTGCGCCAGCCGGTCGAGCAACGTCGCCCCCGGCGGCTCCAACGAGAAATCGCGGCGATTCGGCGTGCGCCGCAGGTTCCCAGGCACCCCCACGAAGGGCCGGGCGATGACCCGCGAGACCGCGTGCTCGCCCACCAGAATCTCGTCGCGCGCCACGCGGCACGCGGCGTACAGCTCCTCCAGCGGGATCGCCTCTTCGTGCGCCGCAATCTGGAAGACGCTGTCGGCGGAGGTGTAGACGATCCAATCGCCCCGCTCCAGCTGCTCCGCGCCGAACTCCTCGATGATCGCCGTCCCCGAAGCGGGCTTGTTCCCCACCACGTCCCGGCCCGTCGCCCGCACGAACGCCGCGATCACGCTGTGCGGAAAGCCCCGCGGGTACGTGGGAAAGGGCCGCTCCAGCACCAGCCCGCACAGCTCCCAGTGTCCCGTCGTGCTGTCCTTGCCCCGGGACCGCGGCAGGGCCACGCCGTGTGCGGCCGTGGCGCGCTCGCATCCCATCCCGTCGAGCGGGCGGCAACAGCCGAGGCCCAACGCCTCCAGATTGGGCAACCGCAGCCCACCGACCGCCCGCGCCAGGTTGCCGAGCGTGTCACTCCCCTCATCTCCGTACTGCGCCTGGTCGGGTGCCGCCCCGATGCCGACACCGTCCAGCACCACGAGGGCGACCCGGCCCCGGCCCCGGCTCATCCGTTCACGTATTCCCGCGCCGCGCGCGCACGCAGGCCGGTGAGCACCTCATAGGCAATGGTCCCGGCCCACCTCGCGAACTCATCGATGGTGATCTGCTCGTCTCCATCGTGCCCCACCAGCGTCGCGACATCTCCAAGGCGCACCGACGATGCGGTGTCTTCGAGATCCACCATCACGAAGTCCATCGTCACCCGCCCCACCAGCGGACGGCGCACACCGCCCAGCAGCACCTGCGCCTTCCCCTGCACCGCGCGCGGCACACCATCGGCGTAGCCGATACCCAGCGTGGCAATTGTCGTATCCCGCGGTGCGGTCCACGTGCCGCCGTAGCTCACCGGCCCGCCGCGCGGCAGGCGCCGGAGGCTCACCACCGGGGCCTCCACCTTCGCCACGGGCAGCGGCGGCGGGAGGTCGGGCGCGTGCTCTCCCCCGTAGAGGAAGATGCCGGGCCGTACGAGATCGAGGCGCTCCTGCAGCCGCCATGCGCCGGCGCTGTTCTGTGCGTGCACCAACGGAGGGCGCTGGCCAAGCGCGGCGAGCGCGCCCTGGAACCGCGACCACTGCACGTCGACGCTGTCACGGCCCCGATCGGCGGCGTAGAAGTGAGTGAAGATCCCCTCCAGCCGCTCCGACTCGAATGCCGCGATGCCTGCGGCGTCGTCCCACCGTACCCCGCACCGTGCCATGCCCGTGTCGACCTCGAGGTGGAACGGCCAGTCCCACACCTCGGCCAGCGCGGGCTGGTCCAGCACCGCCCGCAGGTCGTGGTCGCGATACGCCGCCAGCAGGTCCGCCGATGGCGGGGTGAGCACAAGAATGGGCCGGCGAATGCCGGCCTCCCGAAGCTCGATCGCTTCCGCGACCGTCGCGACGCCGTAGCCCCACGGCTCGACCGCCTCCAGCGCACGCACCACGGGGAGCACACCGAGACCGTACGCGTCGGCCTTCACCATCGGGAGCAGCGGCGCGCCCTGCGCAGCCGTCTGCACCGTCCGCGCGTTGGCGACCAGGTTCGCCAGGTCGATCTCGACCCGGGCGCGGTTCATCGAAGGCTTCGTTGACACGTTCACGGACGGACGCGTATTGTAACCGGCTCAAGGACGCAAATGCAAGAACCATCAGCGCTTGGACGCATCGTGCAGTTGGTGCGGGACCTGCGGAAGCGGTGCCCGTGGGACGCCGCCCAGACCCCGGAGACCCTGCGGCCCTATCTGGTCGAGGAGGCCCTGGAGCTGGACCATGCCCTGTCACGCTCCGACCGCGATCAGATTCGCACGGAGCTGGGCGATCTCCTGCTCCACGTCGCCTTCCAGATCGTGCTCGCCGAGGAGGATGGTCGCTTCGGCGCCGAGGACCTCACGCGCGCCGTCGAGCAGAAGATGTGGCGGCGCCACCCGCACCTGTTCCCCGAGAAGCTCGACGGCGCGACCGAGCGGGCGCCGGTGGATCCCGACACGTGGGAGCGCACCAAGCTGGAGGAGCACGGCGAGGAGCGGCCCAGCGTGCTGGATGGACTGCCGCCCACGCTGCCGGCACTGCTCATGGCGTTTCGGCTGCAGGAACGGGCCGCCGGGGTCGGCTTCGACTGGCCCGACGCGCAAGGGCCCCGCGACAAGGTGTGGGAGGAGCTGCGTGAGCTCGAGAGGGAGATCGAGCGCGGCGAGCCGCCCGAGGAGATCAGCGCGGAGATCGGCGACCTGTTGTTCGCCGTCGTGAACCTCGCCCGCAAGCTCGGGAGCGATCCGCGCGCCGCGCTGGAGCAGGCCAACGCCAAGTTCGCGGAGCGGTTCCGCGCGGTCGAGCGGCTGGCCGCGGAGCGCGACATCGACCTGGGCCGCGCGTCGCTGGCAGAGCTGGACGTGTTGTGGGACGAGGTGAAGGCGAAGGAGTAACCCTTAGGGATACAGCCGCGTCATCATCCGCGGGAACGCGATGGCCTCCCGGATGTGGGGGAAGCCGCAAATCCACGCCACCGTCCGCTCCACTCCCAACCCGAACCCCGAGTGCACGAAGGTGCCGTACTTCCTGAGGTCGAGGTACCAGCCGTACGGCTCCTCGGGCAGGTACAGCTCGCGAATCCGCTCCAGCAGGCGGTCGTGGTCATCCTCCCGCTGGCTGCCCCCGATGATCTCCCCGATGCCCTCCGGCGCCAGCAGGTCGTTGTTCAGCACCGTGCGCGGATCCTTGGGGTTCTGCTTCATGTAGAACGCCCGCACGGCGCGCGGATAGTTGTAGACGAACACCGGTCGGTCGTAGGTGTCGGACAGGGCGATCTCCTCGTCGGCACCGAGGTCCTGACCCCACTCGATGTCCTTGCCGAGCTCGCCCAGCCTGGTGATCGCGTCACTGTACGAGATGCGGTGGAACGGCGCAGTCACCCGCTCGAGCGGCGCGGTGTCGCGCTCGAGCTCCTTCAGCTCCTCCGCGCGGCGCTCGACGCAGCGGCCCACGATGTACGAAACGAAGTCCTCCTGCAGCCGCATGTTGTCGTCCGAGTCGAGCCACGCCGCCTCGGGCTCCACCATCCAGAACTCGGCGAGATGGCGCCGCGTCTTGGACTTCTCCGCGCGGAAGGTCGGGCCGAAGCAGTAGACCCGGCTCAGGGCCGCTGCCGCCGCCTCGAGGTAGAGCTGGCCGGTCTGCGCCAGGTAGGCGCTGCCCAGATCGAAGTACTCCGTCTCGAACAGCGTGCCGGCCGACTCGCCGATGGCGCCGGTGAGGATCGGGGTATCCACCAGGACGAACTCGCGCTCGTTGAGGAAGTCTCGGATGGCGCTGACCACCTCGTGCCGCACACGCATGATGGCCACCTGGCGGCGGCTGCGGAGCCAGAGGTGCCGGTGCTCGAACAGGAACGCGGTACCGTGCTCCTTGGGCGTGACGGGGAAGTCGGGGCTGGGCGCGAGCACCTCGACGCCCGCCACGGTCAGCTCCACCCCGCCGGGCGCGCGCTCATCGTCGCGCGCAGTACCGCGCACCGCGACCGCAGTCTCCAGGGTCAGGTCCTTGAACGTCTCCCATACCGACGGCTCGACTTCCTGCTTGAGGACGACGGCCTGCAGGTAACCGGTGCCGTCCCGCAATACCACGAAGCCGATCTTCCCGCTCGAGCGGGTGGTCATCACCCAGGCCCGCACGGTGACCTCGTCGCCGAGGTGTTCGCGCAGCTCGTTGATGCAGAGGGCGTCGGTCATGGCGCCGGTATCGTAGCTATGGGGACGTGAGGGGGGCAAGGGGAACCTTGCGCACCCGACGTTGGTTCAGCGGTAGACGATGACCCCTCTGCCGTGAGGCCCCATGAGCGAACTAGCCGAGAAGCACTGCGTCCCCTGCCGCGGCGGCGTGCCGCCGCTCAAGGGGGATCAGATCACTGCCCTGCTCGACAGGCCCTCGCCTTCACGAACCGCGTCGGGGCGGTGGCCGAAGAGCAAGGCCACCACCCCGACATCTACCTGAGCTGGGGCAAGGTGGGTCTCAAGATCTGGACCCACAAGATCGACGGCTTGACGGAGAGCGACTTCATTCTCGCCGCCAAGGCCGACCGGGAGCGTTAGACCGGCTTGCGCGCCCGCACGAATGCGCTCATGAAGGCGGCGACGCCCGGGATCTCGAAATTGCGCGTGGCCTCCAGGCCGATCTCCTCGAACCCGGCTGCCGCGAGCTTGGCGCGGTAGTCTCCCTCCTCCAACGCGCCACCCAGACACGACGACCAGAGCGCAGCGTTCTGCCGCACTTCCGGCGGCAAGTCGCCCAGCGCCACCACATCGCTCACGGCAAACCGCCCGCCGGGCTTGAGCACGCGGAACGCCTCCTCGATCACGCGCGCCTTGTCAGCCGAGAGGTTGATCACGCAGTTGGAGATGATGACGTCCACGCTCGCATCGGGCAGCGGGACGTCCTCCATTTCGCCCTTGAGGAACTCCACGTTCTCCACGCCGGCCTTGCGCTGGTTCTCCCGCGCCAGGTCGAGCATCTCGTCGGTCATGTCGAGTCCGTAGGCCTTCCCCGTCGGACCGACGCGCTGCGCCGACAGCAGCACGTCGATGCCGCCACCCGAGCCCAAATCCAGCACGACCTCTCCCTCGCGCAGCTCGGCCAACGCCGTGGGGTTGCCGCAGCCGAGCGACGCGAGCCGCGCCTTGTCGGGCAGATCGGCGAGCTCCGATTCACTGTAGAGGTTCAAGGAGATCGGCTCATCCGCCGTCGTATCCGAGCAGCAGCACGCCGAGTCGCCCTGCTTAGCCTTGCGGGCGGCCTCGGCATAGTGATCGCGTACGGTTGCTTTGATATTGTCCGTCATTTCCCGTTCCCCTCTCTCCTACATCTCGGTTTGTTGATACAGCTCAACTCGCTCAGCAGCACTTCACCGCCAGCTTGGAGCGCTTGCGGTGCTCCTCCCCGAGCTTCGTGAGTGACGATCCCAGCGCCTCGAGCGCGGCCGGATCGATCGAGTAGTGCATCCAGCGACCGTCCCGCCGCGTCTGCACCAGGCCCGCGTCCCGCAGCGTCTTCAGGTGAAACGACAGCAGCGGCTGGGTGATATCGAGCTGCCCGGCGAGATCGCATACACACACCTCGCTCCCCATCAGCAGGTGGAGGATGCGCAGGCGCGTCTCGTCGCCCAGGGCCCGATGACGGGCCACTGCCCTCGCCAGTTCCCTTGCTCGCGGCTGTTTCATAAACGAGTATTTAATCAACTATGGCTTATATGTCAAGTCTGGGACCGATTGGCGGCTGTCTTTTCCGATACGACGTGTCCCGATGGGCCGAACGCGTGGCTGCCTCGAACGCCCGCGTGGCGTTCGGGTCTTCCTGATTGGTGCCGCGCTTCTGGCGCATGCCAGCATCGGGTCCTATTCTAACCGAATCCGATCCTCGGGATTCGGCGCGTGTCCGACATCCTCGCCCAACTGCGCAGCGCACTCAGCGACCGCTACACGATCGAGCACGAGCTCGGCCGTGGTGGGATGGCGGTCGTCTATCTGGCACACGACGAGAAGCTCGATCGTCAGGTGGCGCTCAAGCTGCTGCGGCCGGAGCTTGCGGCCTCCCTCGGTGGCGAGCGGTTCCTGCGCGAAACCGAGATCGCCGCCAAGCTCACCCATCCCAACATCCTGGCGCTGTACGACCGCGGGGAAGCCCACGGCCTGCTGTACTACACGATGCCGTACGTGGAGGGCGAGTCACTGAGTGAACGCCTCAGCCGCGAGCGGCAGCTCCCCCTCGACGAGGCGCTGCGCATCACGCAGGAAGTCGCCGAGGCACTGGAGCACGCGCACGCGCAGGGGATCGTGCACCGCGACATCAAGCCCGAGAACATCCTGTTCGAGGGCGGCCACGCGGTGGTGGCCGACTTCGGGATCGCCCGCGCCATCGATGTGGCGGGGGGCGAGCGCCTGACGGAAACGGGACTTGCGGTGGGTACGCCAGCGTACATGAGCCCGGAGCAGGCGAGTGGGGTGGAGGTGGTGGATGCGCGCAGCGATCTTTATGCACTCGCGTGCGTGCTGTACGAGATGCTGGCGGGGGAGCCGCCGTTTCCGGGGACCAGCGCGCAGGCGATTCTGGCGCGCAAGGTGACGGAGCCGCCGCGGTCGGTGCGCACGGTGCGGCGCACGGTGCCGGAGGGGGTGGAGCAGGCGTTGCAGCGCGGGCTGGCCACGGCGGCGGCGGATCGCTATGCGACGGCACAGGAGTTCGTCAAGGCGCTGGCGCAGGGGGTGGCACAGCCGTCCGTCGCCGCGGTTGCGCGCCGACGCGTCCTAGTCGGCCTCACGGCGGTAGTGGTGCTGGCCGGGGCCGTGGTGCTCGGCCAGTGGCTGCGGCCGAGTGGCACGGGCGCGACGCATCCCCGCACCGCGATCGCGGTGCTGCCGTGCGAGAACCGCGCGGCGGAGGCGTCACAGGCCTACTTCGCCAGCGGGCTGCATGACGAGTTACTGACCCAGCTGGCGAAGGTGGCGGCGCTCAAGGTGATCGCCCGCACCTCAGTGCTGCAGTACGCCGGCACGGCGAAGCCGCTCGACACGATTGCGGCGGAATTGGGGGTGGGCGCCGTTGTGGAGTGCGGCGTGCAGGCGGAGGGAGAGCAGCTGCGGGTGAACGTGCGGCTGATCGATGTCGAGACCGAGGAGCACCTGTGGGCGGAGGGGTACGACCGCACACTGGACGACGCGTTTGCGATTCAGACCGAAGTGGCGCGGCAGATAGTGGGCGCGGTGGGGGCGGCGCTCACGGAGGAGGAGGCGAGCGCCATCGCGGCCGCGCCGACGGACGATCCCGAGGCGTACCGCCTCTACCTCCAGGGCGAGGAGTACCGCCGCCGCCCGGGCGAGCTGCGGCAGAGCTTGGAGAGTGCCCAGCAGCTGTACGAGCGGGCGCTGACGCTGGACCCTGAATTCGCCCTTGCACGCGCGCGGCTCTCGGAGGTGCATGGGGCGATGTACTGGTTCAGGCACGATCCCTCTGCAGCGCGGGCGGAGCGCCAGCGCGAGGAGGCCCAGGCGGCGCTGCGGCTGGCGCCCGACCTGCCCCAGGCGCACCGCGCCATGGGCATGGTGCATTTATGGCGCTTTGACTACGAGCTGGCGTTGCAGGAGTTCGCGATCGCGCTGCGAGGGCTGCCGAACGACGCACGCATGTGGGAGATGAACGGTGCGTTGCACCGTCGCTTGGGGAACTGGGACGAGGCCCTGGCGGCAATCGAGCTGGCCACGCAGCTGGACCCGCGCGACGCAGATCTCTTCTACGATTTGGGTAATTGGACGAACCAGCTCCTGCACCGCTACCCCGAGGCGGTACGGGCGATCGATCGGGCCCTGACCTTGGCACCGGATCTCGACGTGGCTGCTGTCGCCAAGGGTTGGCTCTACGTCGTCTGGCGCGGCGAGCTGGATACACTCTGGGCGGTACTGGATCGCCTGCCGCTGGAGGCAGACGTCGGGTACAATGTCGGGAACGTCATCACGCAGCGTGCGGAGCTCCTCCTCCTGGAACAGCGGGCCGATAGTCTGCTCGGGCTGCTCGCGACGACACCTAGGCGCGTGATGGAGAATCTAGGTGCCTTCCTGCCCACGTCACTGTACGCGGCCTGGGCCCACCAGCTGCGCGGAGACCGTGTAGCGGCCCGTGCGGCATTCGACTCGGCGCTCGTGCTCTTGGATTCCGTGATCATGGATCTCCCCGACGACAGTCGCCTGCATACGGCACGCGGGGAGGCGCTGGCCGGCTTGGGGCGGCGCGAGGAGGCCCTGCGTGAGGCCCGCTGGCTGGAGCAGCATGTAGCGTATCGCGAGGATGCCTTCGTCGGTTCGTGGCTGGTCCACGCTCGCGCCTGGATCCTGGCGCAGGCCGGGGAAGTGGAGGCGGCTCTGGACGAGATCGAACGACTGTTGTCGGGGCCGTCAGTATTGTTCAGTGCCCACACGCTGCGCCTCGACCCGCGCTGGGACCCGATTCGTGACCATCCGCGGTTCCAGGCGGTGCTGGAGCAGTACGCGGACCCGCAGCCGGCGCGGTAGGGGGAGCGCACGGCGGCTAGCCGTCACAAGCCCGACAAAACTCATCGGGATATCCACTGTTCGGTGTCCCAAATCGAACACCTCGTGCCCCACTAAGGGTCTGGTGTTGCGACAGACTTGGTTGCAGTTTAGGCTGCCGAGAGAATCGACAACAATGATCGCCGTAACATTGCCAGCGGCGCGATCAGCGTGTCCGGAGACCTCCATCGGACTTCATCCTGACCGCGACACGCAGTGCCGATGGCTCGACGGCCCCGCCGCCAGGGCGCCCTCCGCGCGACGCGACCGCCAGACCACCGACGCACTCCCCGTGTGTGCGCTCAGAACTGCTGAGCCGCGACCCAGGCGCGATTCCTGTGGCCGCTTGCCAGGCACGGCTCGCATGTGAGACCCGCGAAGTAACCCTCCCGACGCGGGGCCGCCACCCTCCTATCGTGCGGCTCTGCGCAGCGGGAGTGGTTCATTGTCACGCGGAGGTGAGATCATGAGTCGGGTTTCGGTTCGTAAGGCGCCGTTCCTTCTCCTCCTCATCTTGCCTGCATTGGGCCTCGCGGAGTTGCAGGCCCAGATGACGATCACCGGCACGGTGACGGACGAGGCCGGGATGCCCGTGGCGAACGCGCAGGTTCTGATCCAGCGCCTGACGCTGGCCACCACGTCGGGTGAGGACGGCACGTATCAGTTGTTCGTGCCGGCGGCCCGCATGGCTGGCCAGACCAGCGTACAGCTCACCGCTCGCCGGATTGGCCTGCGGGCGCAGACTGTGACCGTCGCGCTCGTCGCCGGCGGTGCGGTGACCGGTCAGGGGATGCGGGAGGAGCGTGCGAAGGTCGGCACGACGATCAATTCGATTCGCGCCGAGGACCTTACCGAGTCCAAGGCCGAGGAGAACGTGATCGCGGCGCTGGCCGGCAAGGCGCCGAACGTCGAAGTCGCGCGGTCGGCGGGTGACCCCGGTGCGGGGGTGTACGTCCGGATTCGCGGCTCCAAGTCCGTCGAGCTTGGCACGCAGCCACTGATCATCGTAGACGGCGTGGCCGTCACGAACCAGTCGCACGCGATTGAGACCACCGTCTGGGGCACGCCCTACCAGAACCGCCTGGGCGACATCAACCCCGAGGACGTCGAGAGCATCGAGATCCTCAAGGGCGCGGCGGCTGGTGGGCTGTACGGGTCGCGCGCCACGAACGGGGTCGTGATGATCACGACCAAGGCGGGGCAGCGGAACCGGACGCAGG
>JBDHBX010000014.1:0-173608 GCA_039592335.1 Gemmatimonadota bacterium
CCCTCGCGCTCGGCGATCTCCCTCGCCAAGTCCGCGTCGACGGCGGTCGACGGATCTCGATTCATCCGCTCGAGCACCTCTGCGATGGCCGACGCATCCATCAGACGAATGACGGTGGACTGTGCGAGATCGATGCGGAAAGCCTCGGTGACGGACGTGCCCAGGGCCGAGTCGGGCGTGCGATCCTCGAAGTCGGCCAGGATGAGTCGGCCACGCGCCTCGAGCACGCCCGAGGCAACCAGCGTGCCAACCGGCCCGATCCCCATGAGCCGCATCGCCATATAGACACCCGCGACCAGGGTCAACGCCACGAAGGCGAGCCCGCCGCCCATGATGGCACGGCGCCAGGTGAAGAAGCGCTGGACACCCTGGATCGGGGTCGCGACCTGCATGCCCGTGGTACGCGCGATCGCCCGCTGCCGCTCGTGGTGGCCCGTAAGCAGCATGATGGGGAGCCCGATCGCCAGCAGTGCGACCGCCCCACCCACAACCCAGTAGGGCAAGCCCAATTGCATCACGAGGAAGTAGACAATCGCCAGGGCACCGATCGATGCGAGGCCGAAGAGTCCGGCCACGCGTGCCGGATGCGCCCGCTGCACGGCGATCGCGGCACTCGTCGCCGCCACGGGCTGCGTCCCGGTGGGTGTGGTGCCGCCGGTAGGCGTAGTGAAGGCATCCAACTGCGGCACGAGTTCCGCCGCGCTCTGCCACCGATCCGCCGCCTTCTTCTCGAGACAGCGCATCACCAGCGCGTTGAGGCCGTCGGACACCACGCTGCGGTGCCGGGTCACGGGCTCCGGCGCCTCGGTCACATGCATCGCCATCACGGCCTGCGGCGTGGCACCCGTGAACGGCGGTCGACCGCTGAGCATCTCGTAGGCGAGCGCGCCCACGGCATAGATGTCGGCGCGATGGTCGGTGTGCGGATCGGCGGCAGCCTGCTCGGGGGCCATGTAGGCCGGGGTGCCGAGCGCCACGCCGAGCGAAGTGAGCGACGACGAGCCGCTCGACGCCGACACCGCCTTGGCGACACCAAAGTCCGTGACCACCGCGTGGCCTTCCGAAAGCAACACGTTGTCGGGTTTGATGTCGCGGTGCACCACCCCGTTGCGGTGGGCGTAGGCCAGCGCGTCCACTACCTCTCTCAATACCCGAATCGCCTCGCCGACGGGCAGCTCGCCCTCGCGTGCCAGCTTCACCCTGAGCGATTCCCCCTGGATGAACGGCATCACGTAGAACAAGAGGTCGCCGTCCGCCTTGGCCGTGAGCAGCGGAACGATGTGCGGGTGCTGCAGCTTGGCAGCCAGCTGAATCTCGCGGTGGAATCGCTCCTGGTTTACGCCGGCGGCCATTTCGGGCGGGAGCACCTTGATGACCACGTTGCGGCCGAGCCGGGTCTCTTCGGCCAGGAACACACGGCTCATCCCCCCGCCACCCAGCTCCCGCTCGATGCGGTAGGCGTCGCCGACGACAGCTTGGAGGCGCTGCAGCAGGTCGCCTTCGGGCATCGCCTAGCCCTCCCCTACCAGCCGCGCCATGCGCTCCCGCACGTCCCGCACGATGGGCTGCAGCTCGGGATCGGCGTCCTGGTACAGCTCCACGAACCGGTTGTAATACTCGAGCGCCTTCTCACTGTCACCCTTCGCTTCGTACAGCTCGCCGGCGCGGCGGTAGGACGTGGGGAGCTCCGTGGCATCGAAGAATGACCAACGGACCGGACTCGTCGCGTAAGCCTCCCAGTAGGTCAGCGCGGAATCTGACTCACCGGCCATCTCGAATGCACGCGCCAAGGTGGATAGCTCGCACGGAGGGCAGCCGCTGCCCTGAAAGCCCCTGTGCAACTCGGCAATCCCGGTCTCGAGCTCACCGCCGGCCATACTCGCCCATCCGCGCGCGCGGTGATATTGACGCTCGAACCCGCGACCCATCTGCCACAAACCCGAGGCCTCGTAGGCCTGCGCGGCCGCGCGGGCTCTCGGAGCATCACCAGCGAGCGCGTAGTACTTCGTGAGGAACGCGTAGGGACGGTCCAGCAATGGTAGCGAGTCAAGAGGGTAACGCTCCAGGGCGTCCCGCACGAGCCGCTGAGCGTCAGCCAACTCACCCGTCGCGAGCAGGCGATGGAGTGCTGCGTCGACGCTGTTGGCGACGTACTGCCCGGGGAGTCCTCTCCGCTCCGTCACGTCCAGAACGTCCCGCCAGTGCCGGTCTGCGTCCGCCAGTCGTCCCTGGATCGTCGCCAGGCGCGCGCTCTCCTGCCCCACCCACACGCGCCAGAACAGGTTGCCGGCTTGCTGCTCAGCCAGCGAAAGGAGCTCCTCAGCGGCCGCGTCATAATCGCGCTGCGCAAACGCCAAGCCGAAGCGCTGCTCCTTGCTGCGGGGATTCCCAGGAAAGTACTGGTCGAAGACGTCCAGCACTGCCGCTGCCGAGTCGTACTCACCCACCATTCCGTAAGCGCCCGCGGTGTTGGTGAAGAACAGCGCGACGCTCGAATCCCCTTCCAGCGCACGGCTGTAGTACTCCAGCGCTCTCCGGTAATCCCGCAGCAGGAAGTATGCGACCCCCGTGTTGTTCAGGGCCGTCCCGTCGTTGGGGTAGGTCTCGAGCAGAGTACGGTAGGCGGCAATGACCCTCTCGCGCTCGCCCGTCACCCGGGAGTGGTACATCCCCGTCGCGTAGGCGCGCTCCCGGTCGGTGAGCCGGTCGCGATACTCATACGCCTTGGTGATCGCCTCCACCGCGCGGTCCTGCTGCTCGAAGTTGTTCCCCAGCACCGTCCCCAGCTTGCGCCACGCCATGGCGAACGTGGAGTCCTCCTCGATAGCCGAGACGAATAGCTCCACTGCCCGGTCGTCGTCCCCGGCGTCCACGGCGCGGAGCCCCTGGGTGTAGAGGTTGAGGGCTTCGAGCGACGCGGTGGTCACCTGCTCCAGCGGGTGCTTGCGGCGGATCGTGCGCAGCGACTCCCCGATGCGCTCCCGCAGCTTGGCCGATAGCTCGTCCACCGCCGCGATGATCTCATCTGCGCTCCTGGCCGATGTCTGTTGCGCTGTGAGGACTTCGCCGTCCACTGACACGACCTGCGCCGAGATAGCGTACCCGCTCCCCACCGACACGATGTCGCCCGTAATGATGGCCTTCAGCCCCTCTCGCACCGCAATCTCCAGTGCGAGAGGCTCATTGATGCGGACGTTCGGGTCCAACGCCATGCGCGCAAGTATCGGCGCAAGTCTGTTGGGCTCCATGACGGTCAGCACGGGAGACTGGGTCATGCCGACGCGAAACAACTCCGTGACCGTGCGCCCCAGACTCGAGTCCGCGGTGCGGTTTTCGAAGTCGGCGAGGATGAGCTTCTCCCGCTCCCCTATCGCCCCAGCTGCCATGAGGGTGCCCACCGGACCGATGCCCATGACGCGCATCGTCGTGTAGGTCCCGGCCACCAGAGTGAGTCCGACGAACGCCACGGCACCACCCAGAATGGCGCGGCGCCACGTGAACAAGCCCCGAACTCCTCCCGGGGGCGTCGCCGTCATGACGCCCGTCGTGCGGGCCACGGCTCGCTGCCGCTCGTGATGCCCCGTGAGCAGCATGATCGGCAGGCCGATCGCGAGCAGCGCCACCGCGCCGTACACCACCCAGTAGGGCAGCCCGAGCTGCATGACCAGGAGGTAGACGATCGCCACCGCGCCGATCGACGCGAGGGTGAACAGCCCGGTCACGCGCCACGGGTTGGTCTGCCGCTGGATCGCCTCGAGGGCCAGCGCCGGAACCGGTTGGGTTCCGGTAGGCGTCATCCCACCGCTGGGCGTCACCATGGCGTCCAGGTGGGGGATCATCTCGTCGGCCCGCTGCCAGCGATCGGCCGGCAGCTTCGCCAGGCAGCGCATCACCATCTCGTTCAGCGCGGCGGGCACCGTCGCGCGCTGGCTGGTCGTCGGCTCCGGCTGGTCCATCACGTGCGCCGCCAGGATCGCCTGGGGGTTGGGCCCAGCGAACGGCGGCTGGCCGCACAGCATCTCGTAGGCCAGCGCGCCCACGGCGTAGATGTCGGCCCGGTGATCCACGTTGGGGTTGGCGGCGGCCTGCTCCGGCGACATGTAGGCGGGTGTGCCCAGCGCGACACCCAGCGAGGTCAGCGACGACTCACCGGTCGAGGCGCTCACCGCCTTGGCCACACCGAAATCCGTGACCACCGCGTGCTTGCCCGAGAGCAGCACGTTGTCGGGCTTGATGTCGCGGTGCACCACCCCCTGGTCATGCGCGTACGCCAGGGCGTCCAGCACCTCCTTGAGGATCGCCACCGCCTCACGCACCGGGAGCTCCCCCTCGCGGGCCAGCTTCGCCCTGAGCGACTCGCCCTCGATGTAAGGCATCACGTAGAAGAGGAGGTCGTCGTGCGAGCCCGCCGTCAGCAGCGGAACGACGTGGGGATGCTGCAGCTTGGCGGCGAGCTGGATCTCCCGCTCGAACCGCTCCACGTTGACGCCCGCCCCCATCTCGGGCGGGAGCACCTTGATAACCACCTGGCGGCCGAGCCGGGTCTCCTCCGCCAGGAAGACACGGCTCATCCCCCCACCACCGAGCTCCCGCTCGATGCGGTAGGTGTCACCAACGGCAGCCTGCAAGCGGTCCGGGAGGGCGCTCAAGATACGGGATTCCTTTGATCGGGATCGACCAACAAAAGTAGGCTGATTGCCCCTCCGAGGCCAGAGAGAGCGTCCCCGGGTTGGGTAACCAGGTCAAAGGCTTACGGCGCGCCGGAATCCTCTATCTTTGTCTCAGCATGGAACCTCTGGTGAACGTGATCCAGTCCATGGGCTCCCTGGCCGTCTCGCTGACCTTCCTGCTCTCGGTCATCGCGTCGGCCCACGTGGTGCTCTACAAGCGCGACTCGCGCGCCGCCACGGCGTGGGTGGGCCTCATCTGGCTCGCGCCCATCGCCGGCTCGGTGCTCTACGTGTTGCTGGGGATCAACCGCATCCGGCGCCAGGCAATCACCCAGCGCACCGCGCGGCTGGGCGTGTCGGGGGAGCTCCCACTTCCTCCGGCAGCCCCGCAGCCCGAGTTGCTGCCGCCCGAGGTGCAGCACCTGCATCCGCTTGCGGAGCTGGTGGATCGGATCTCGGCACGGCGCATCAAGCAGGGCAACGCCGTGGCACCCCTGGTGAACGGGGACGAGGCCTATCCCGAGATGCTGGCCGCCATCGAGAACGCCGAGCTCACCGTGGCGCTCAGCACGTACATCTTCGACAACGACGATGTGGGCCGGGGATTCCAGGAAGCGCTCGAGCGGGCGGTCAAGCGCGGCGTGGAGGTGCGGGTCCTGGTCGACACGGTGGGAGCCCGGTACTCGTGGCCCCCCATCTGGCGCTCGCTCAAGCAGCGCAAGGTCCCGGTGGCGCTCTTCGGACGGACCCTGTGGCCCTGGCGCATGCCGTACCTCAACCTGCGCAACCACCGCAAGCTACTGGTCGCCGATGGCCGGATCGGCTTCACGGGCGGGATGAACATCCGCCAGGGCCACGCACTGGAATCCCGCCCGCGGCACCCAGTCCAGGACCTGCACTTCCGACTCGAGGGGCCGGTGGTCGCGCAGCTGATGCGCACCTTCGCCGACGACTGGCTCTTCACGACGGGAGAGCTGCTGGACGACATCACTTGGTACCCCCCACTCGACGTGGCGGGCAGCGTGGTCGCCCGGGGCATCAACGACGGCCCCGACGAGGACTTCGAGAAGGCGCGCTTCGTGTTTCTCGGCGCCCTGGCGTGCGCCCAGCAGTCGGTGCGCATCGTGACGCCGTACTTCATTCCGGACCAGGCACTCATCTCGGCGCTTGATGTCACGGCGCTGCGGGGGGTGAAGGTGGAGATCCTGCTGCCCGAGGAGAACAACCTGGCGCTGGTGCAGTGGGCGTCCACCGCGCAGCTCTGGCAGGTGCTGGCCCGCGGGTGCCACGTGTACTACACGCCGCCGCCGTTCGATCACTCCAAGCTCATGGTGGTGGACGCGGGCTGGGCCCTGTTCGGCTCGAGCAACTGGGATGCCCGCAGCCTGAGGCTCAACTTCGAGTTCGGGGTGGAGTGCTACGATGCGGCGCTCGCGGCCAAGTTCAACGCCCTCATCGAACGCAAGCTCGAGCGGGCGCGGGAGGTCACCGCCGCAGAGGTGAACGGGCGCAGCCTGCCCGTCAAGCTGCGGGACGGAGTCGCTAGGCTCGCGGCGCCGTACCTGTAGCCCCTCCTACGCCGCCAAACGACAAGACGCGAGACCGTCGCCCGCCTCGCGTCTCACCGCCATGGCTCGGCCGGTGGTCAGTGCCAGGTCGCGCCCATCGTGAACAGCAGCGACGCATTGGTCTCATGCTGCAGGAACTGCACGAGCACATCCACGTTGGGCGTGACATAGAAGTTGCCGCCGAGCCTGAAGTCGAAGCCCGAGCCCAGAGTAATCCCCACACCCTGGCGGTCCTCCAACCCGGCCTGGGCGACCCCCCACCCCCCCTTCAGGAACCAGGGGCCGCTCGCGAACGGATAGAGCAGTGCCGTGGCGGTGACGTTGAGGCGCTCGTGATTCCCCCCGTGTTCGTTGAACCACCCCAAGACCTCGCCGCCGAACAGCACGTGCTGGCTCACGGTACCACCCATCCGCAGGTAGACCGAGTAACCGCGCCCCATCGTGCCGAAGTCCCACTGCCACGACTCCCAACCGCCACCCGCCCCGAACGCAATCCAGAAGCCCCGGTACTTGGGCTGCTCCTGCTCCTGCGCCTGTACGGGCACGGCGAGAGCCACGATCGCTGCCAGTTCTACCAGAGCCGTGATTCCACGCCGCATGGTTGCCTCCCGGCTATCGTTCCTCCCATTCCCCAGACCTTGAGAAGGCAAGCGATATGCCGCAGCCGGCACTGGAAGCGAACAGGTTGTCATACAAGGGCTTAGAGACATCGATGGGCAATACCGCGCGGTACAAGTGACCCCTCCAGTGGACACTCGGCCGTGCGAGAACCGGGAAACGCGCGCCGACCTCCAACCGTAGTTCAACCAAACGGCTGTATCGCGCATCTAAGACGGGTGAGGACCTCAACCCCGACTCCGGAGCACACCATGCGAAGCCTGCTCGCCATTGGCACCCCCACGGCCCTGCTGGCCGTCCTCGCGCTCAACGCCCCCCCACAGCAGCAGACCATCGAGGGGCGCTGGGACGCCGAGGGGCGGGAGTGGAACGACCAGCGGCGGATCCAGCTCGACCTCAGGGTCGAGATCGATGGCCACCGCACCCAGAACGGCAACAGCTACCGGCCCGAGGAGCTCCCCGGCCTGGACCTGTGGAGCGGCCGCTCGGGCGCGGTCCAATTCCAGCTCTCCCGCGAAGCCGGCTCGATGGCCTTCGAGGGCGAGCAGGACGGAGACGAGGCGTGGGGCCGCTTCGTCTGGACCGGGAGCGACGCGTTCGTGCAGAGCATGGCGCGGCTCGGCTACACCGGCCTCACCACGCGCAACCTCTTTTCCATGACGCTGCAGGACGTGACGACCACGTTCGTCACCGCCATGCAGCAACGGGGCTACCGCGACGCCACGGTCCGCGATCTGATCCGGATGCGCATCCACGGCGTGAGCCCCGAGTTCGTGGACGGGCTGGCCAGTGCCGGCTACGACGGCATGTCGATCGACGACCTGGTCCGGTTCCGCATCCACGGGGTGTCGGTGCGCTACATCGAGGCGATGGCCGAGCACGGCTACACCAACCTGTCGGGCGAGGACCTCGTGCGGTTCCGCATCCACGGCGTGAGTGCGGAGTACGTGCAGACGATGGCCGCGGCAGGGTTCGACGACCTGTCGGCCGAGGACATCGTCCGGATGCGGATTCACGGGGTGAGCCCCGAGTTCATCGAGCGGTTGGGTGAGCTAGGATACACCGACCTCTCGGGCGAGGACCTGCGGCGGGCCCGCATTCACGGCGTGAGCGCCGACTTCATCCACGAGATGGCCGAGCTGGGGTTCGAGCTCTCCATGGACGAGCTGGTGCAGATGCGCATCCACGGGGTGAGTGCGGACTGGGTCGCGGGCTTTGCAGAGCTAGGCTATGACGATCTCAGCTCCGGCACGCTGCGCCGCATGCGGATCCACGGGGTGAGCCCCGAGTTCGTGGAGCAGATGGCGGCGGTCGGCTACGCCGACGTGCCGGCCGAGACGCTCATCCGGTTCCGCATTCACGGGGTGAGCGCCGATTTCGTGAAGGAGTTGGAGGAGCACAACTTCACGAACCTCTCGGCCGAGGATCTGGTACAGGCGCGGATCCACGGCGGCTGGATGCGGCGCGCTCAGAGGCCGTAGCGGCACCGGGCAGCACAGGTGTGACGAGCCCCGGGCCAGCCCCGGGGCTTCGTGTATGCGCTCCGGTTGCCGGGCCCGCCCCTACCCCGCGATCTGACCCAGCATCCAGGCACACAGCAGCGCGCCGTAGATCCCCAGCACGTAGCCCAGCACCGCCATGAGTAGCCCGACCGGTGCCATGGCGCGGTGGTACACGCTGGCGACCACGGGTGCCGAGACGGGGCCTCCGATGTTGGCCATGCTCGCCGTGGCGAAGAAGAACATCGGCGCGCGGATCAGCTTGGCGGCGAGCAGTAGGATGGCCGCGTGCACCGCGATCCACACCACCCCCGCCGCGAAGAAGGCGGGTGCCTCGAGCACCGCCTTGAGGTCGGCCTGCGCCCCAATTGCCCCAAGCAACAGATACAGCGCCGTGTACCCCAGCTTCGACGCGCCGTACTCCTCCAATCGGCTCACCGGCGTGATCGAGAGCAGCAGCCCGCCGGTCACCACGATGAGCACCGCCCACGTGGTGTGGCTGATGATGGTCGGATCGCCCAGCACCGGCAGCCGGGCGCCCAGCGCCACGGCCACCGCCGCCCCGCCGAACCCGATGCCCACGATGATCACCGCAGCCGGCACCTCCAGCGGATGCCGGTGGGTGGCGATGTCCGCGAGGCGCCGATTGGTCTGCTCCACCACTTCGGTGTGGGCACGAATCCGGGCGTCGAACAAGTATTGCCACGTACTCAGGAACAGCAGCACCCCCATCCACCCGTAACCCACGGCAGTGTCCACCACGATGATCGGCCCCATGAGCGAGTCGGGCGTCCCCACGCTTTCGGCAATCGCCACCATGTTGGCCGACCCACCAATCCAGCTGCCGGACAGCGCGGCGAATGCCTTCCACGCCTCCTCCGGCAGGAAGCCGCCGAACAGCAGCAGCGCGATCGGTGCGCCGAGGATGATCCCCACCGAGCCCGCCACGACCATGACCAACGCCATGGGGCCCAGACGCACGATGCTCTTGAGGTCCACCGTGATCATCAGCAACACCAGCGCCGTCGGCAGGAGATAGCGGGTCATCCACTCGTAGGCGGGCGACGCCTGGGGGATGATCCCCAGCGTCGTGGAGATCGTGGGCAAGAAGTACGCGTAGATCACCGGCGGCGTGATCTCGAAGAACCGCTTGAAGCGCGGCAACCCGCTGAGCCAGAACATCAGCCCAGCGAGCGCCGCGATGTAGCAGAAGACGGCGGTGGGGTCGGTGAGCAGAGGCGAGGCCTCAGCCACTCAGCACCACTTCACCCGTACGCGGTACTCCACGGTCGTCTCACCCCGCGACGGCACGGTGACCGTGTAGCTGAACGTGAAGGCGTCCATCTTGTTCCACTCGTGGCTGGAGGAGAGGATCTCCCAGTCTCCGCCCACCGGCTCCACGATCTGGACCTCGGCCGCTTCGTCCTTGTGGTTGCGCAGCGTGATCTCCCAGCTCGACTCGGACACGCACCCGCTGATCACGCGGTACTCCATCTGACGGCGGTCGCCCACTACGTCGAACGCCTCGCCCATCTTGATGCGCACCCGCTCGTCGCGCGGCGTGTGATCGATCCGGTCCTCCCCGATGAACTGCTGCGCACCCTGGCTGTCGGCCTTGTAGACCCGCACCACGCCACGGGGCAGCGGGACGCCGAGCCGGTTGTCCTCGCTGTTCAGGAAGTCGAGATAGACGCCCACCTTCTGATTGGACTGGATCTGCCCGTAGGAGCCACGGTACCAGTATTGCTGGCCGTAGAAGATGAGCCGCTTGTCGATGCCCACACCCTCGCCCTCCAGCAGCGTGACCTGCTTCTGCTCGTTCTGCCGCAGGGTGGTCGGACGCTGCAGCGAGTAGAGGTGGTACTCGAAGAAGCTCTCCTCCACGAACTGCGACTCGGACACCTGCGCCGCTCGGAGCGCGTCCATCTCCATGCGACGGCGCATCTCGCCCGTCACCCGCTGCACGTCGCCCGCGACGAGCTTGAGGCGGGCGTTCTCGTACGTCGCGCCACTCTGGTTGGTGAGGGTCACCCACCCTGTGAGATCCCCCAGCGTGTCGTCCTCGTTGATCACGAAGACGTAGTCAGCCTTCCAGTTGAGGTTGTTCGTGAGGTACGAGACCTCGAGCTGCTGGCGCGTCTCGCGGCTATCCAGCAGCCACACCAGGGTCGGCTTGGCGATCAGGTTGTCGGGGATCTCGGGAAACGCGAACCGGCCCGGATAGTTGAACGTGATCTCGTCGCCGATCTTGAGGATCGGTCCGCCGTTCACTGAGAGCACCTCCGCCTCGAGCACCTCGTCGCGGCCGCTCTTGGAGTTGTAGCGGTACACCCGGACGGTGCGCCCGACGTACTTCTCGAGCAGCTTCTGCGGGTTGAGCAGGTCGTACTGGTAGTTCTGCTCCAGCACGCGCAGGCCGTCACCGCGCAGCGCCTTGATGTGCACCGTCTCGGGCTGGATCTGGGCCGCGACGTCGCGGAACTCCAGGTTCACGGCACCCCGCACCAGCGTGACGTCGCGCACCTCCCGCACCAGGCCGAAGTTCTGGTTGTAAACCGTGATCGTGACTTCCTGCCGCTGGTCGGCGCCCGACTGCATTTTCGGGATGTCCTGGGCCACCGCCGCGATCGGCCAGACGCCCAACAGGAGTCCCAACCACCAATGGTTGCGACGCTTGGCGTACATGCTTCGCTCCTCGGATTGCTGTCTACTACCCATGACGTCTCAGTCCGGAGTCCTTGCACACCTCGTAGCGGGGCGGCACCCTAGGACGATTTCTGTTGGGCCGGACTACGGCCTGAGCTTGCGGTCGAAGAACTCGGCCGCTGCCCCGTACGCGGCCATCCAGTTGCGGTGCAGCAGGAAGCCGTGGACCTCGTCGGGGAAGATCAGCTGCTCGACCTCCACCCCTCGGGCCCGGAGCCGCTCCACCAGGTCCACGGTTTCGCTGAACGGCACGTTGCGGTCGTCATCCCCATGGATCACCAGCACGGGCGAGCGCCACGTGTCGAGCGACGCCATGGGCGAGGACTCGAACGCCAGCCGCGCCACCTCCACTCGCTGCTCGGCCTGGTAGGCGGGGACGAAGTTGCGGATCACCTGATTCCAGTCGTGCACCCCGTGGAGATCCACACCGGCGGCGAACAGGTCGGAGGCCCGCGCGAGCCCCAAAGCGGTGAGGTAGCCGCCGTACGACCCTCCCCAGAGACCGACGCGCGCGCGATCGACCTCCGGACGGCTTGCCAGATAGAGGCCGGCACCCATCACGTCGTTGAACTCGCTCGCTCCCCGGGCCCCGTAGTTGAGGGCCTCGCGGAACTCCATGCCGTAGCCGATCCCGCTGCGGTAGTTCACCGACAGCACCACGTATCCCCGGCTCGCCAGGTACTGGTTCAGGGCATACGCGCTGTGATAGTAGCCCCGGTAGTGAAACCCGAGCAGCATTTGCCGCCGCGAGCCGCCGTGGAAGAAGAGCACCGCCGGGTGCCGCTCGCCACGACCGGCGCCGGGTGGCAGGAACAGCTGTCCGTGAATCGGCATGCCGTCGGCGGCCGGGAAAATCACCTGCTGCGGCTCCACCAGGTGTCGACTCGGGAAGTCGTCGGGCACGGTGGTGGGAGCCAACGGTTCGCGCCGTCCGTCCCGCAAGATCTCGGCGTGTGCGGGGGTCCGGGCATCGGAGGCGAGGAACGCGAGGCCACCGCCGTTGAGTGGCGCGGGTCCCCACTCGATGCCGCTCCCCGAGGTGAGAGCCTGCGGCCGCCCGCCGGAGACCGGCACCATCCACAGGTGTCGCCGGTCGATGTCGTCCTGATTGGAGGAGAACACCACGTGACGGCGATCCACGCTCAGGGCAACGTGCTGGGTCTCGAAATCACCGGGCGTGAGCAGGGTCGCCTCACCGCCCCCCACCGGTACAGAGTAGAGGTGGGTCCATCCATCGCGCTCCCAGGGGAACACCAGGTGGTCGCCGGCACCCCACATGAGGTCGGGACCACTCAGACCGCGCAGCGCGCTTCCCGGCCCCTCAGCGGCCCGCCACACCTCGCGTCCCTCGCCGGTCGCAACAGTCACCACCCGAATCGACCACGGCTCCGCCTCCCGCCGCGGCATGAAGGGAAGCGCGGCACGCTGGTTAGGGACGCGGAGATGGGCAATGCGGTCACCCTCCGGTGACCACACCGGGCTGCTGACACGGTCCACCGAGGGATCGAGGTAGCGCAGCCAGCGGTCGGCGAGGTGGAACACGCCGAGGAATCCATGATCTCCCCGGCTGCTCATGAAGGCGAGCATGGAGCCGTCCGGCGACCAGCGGAGTGCGCCCGCGTTACCACGGATCTCGAACAGCTGCTCGGCCTTCGCCGAATCCCCCAGCGCGACGGACCACACTTGTCCTCGCTTGAGGAACGCGACCACGTCACCGCGGGAGGAGACCACGGGGGAGCTGCCGACCGCCAGCTTGCGTGGCTCACCGCCCGCGACCGGCACCACCCAAATGGCGCGCTCGGCGCCGTCCGGCTCACTCAGCGGGTTGGGGATCTCCCCCTGCCGGTTGGGCGCTCCGCCCCGCACATACACGATCGAGAGGCCATCGGGCGTGAACGCCAGACCCGAGAGTCCCTGGCCGTCGTCCGCGTCGTACGCCGTCAGCTGCCTGCTCCGGTAGTCCGGTGCCTCTGCAACCCATATGTTCCGCACCCCCTCGGCATTCTGGACCCAGGCGACTCGGTTCCCCCCGGGGTCGGCCACCGGCTGCGCCGGGAAGGGCGCGCTGAGGACCTGCCGCAGCGTGAAGGGCTGCTGCGCCGCGGCGGGCTCCGCCAGCATGAGCGCGACGCCGACGACCGTCGGCAGCCACCACCGGTTGGCACTCAGCATGTTTGCTCCTCTCCGCCTACCACTTGTCCTGGATCGCCCGAGCGACGTGGTCGGCAATCGCCATGATCGTGAGCATGGGGTTGACGCCGCTGGAGGTGGGAAACGCACTCCCGTCGGCGATGAAGAGACCCTTGAGCTCGTGTGCCTCACCGCTCTCCCCCGCCACCGAGTCCGCCGGCGAGCGTCCCATCCTGGCACTCGCGAGCTGATGGAAGGTGATGTACGACATGCGACAGTGGCGGTAGCCCCGCGCGTCCGCCGCGGCCATGAGGCGATCGAGCCAGCCGCGCTCGCTCATCTTCACTCGGGCTGGCGGCGTCTGCAGGGTGAAGATCTCGCGGGCGCCCGCGGCAGCGAGCACCTGGGCGGCGCCGCGTACCGCCGCGCGCGCGTGCGCGGCGTCGAAGCGCGACAGCTCGTAGTGCACCCGCGGCCGGCCGTCCCGTCCCACCACCACACGCCCCGGGTCGCGGTCGCGCAGCAGCACACCGCACAATCCAGAGTATCCCAGGCCCGCCACGTCCTCCCTGAACTGACGGGCGCTGTCCCACCCGAAGGCGCTCGCCGCCAGCACGAAGTGCGCCGGTGCCGTCTCGAACTTCGCGCCGTACCCGTCACGCTGGTTGGCGAACTGGTCGGAGTAGCGCGTCTGCAGCGAGCCCTCCCACGGGTTGACCCGATCCGGGAACACGCCCATGACCGCGGTGGCGGGGTGGAGCCTCAGGTGCCGTCCGATGTTGCGGTTCGACAGGCCCGAGCGCCGGAGAATTGCCGGGGTATTGACGCCACCCGCGGCCACCACGACCACACGCGCCCGCACGGTCAGCCGGTGCCGCGCACCGTCGGGGGCGGCGAGGCTCGCCGTCACGCCGCTCGCGCGTCCGCGCTCGCTCTCCACCCGTTCCACCTCACAGCCCACCACCAGGCGGGATCCGGCCGCGGCCGCATCGCTGAGATAGGTGCGCGTCGTGGAGTTCTTGGCACCGTGGCGGCACCCATAGCCGCAGAACCCGCACTCCAGCCCTTCCTTGCAGTCGGTGACGTTGCGCGGCATGAGGTCCACGTGCCACCCCAGCGCGCGGAGTCCCTGCTCGAGCAGCTGGTCGCGCCTCCCGGGCGTGGTCCATCGCGTCCCCACGTTGATGCGTGCGCTGACCCGATCGAACGACTCGGTGAAACGCTGGCTCGTGAAGAGCGAGAGACCCGAGACCTCGTCCCACTCCTCCCGCGCCGCGTCCGGCAGCGGAAAACTGGTGGTGTAGTTGATCACGGTGCCGCCCCCCAAACAGCTCCCCGCAAGGACCGGCATGGACCCGCTCTGGGTCATAAGCAATCCCCCATCGAGGTAGAGCGACCCCAGCATCTCCCCCTCGACCTGGGTCATGTCCCGCGACCCCGGGTTAGGCCCCTTCTCCAACACCACGACGTCGCGCCCTGCGGCGGCGAGGACCCCCGCCACCACGCCGCCGCCCGCTCCCGAGCCAACGACCACCACGTCGCACTCGAGCGTCGTGTCCCGGTCGATCGGCAGGGTGGGCAGCGGCTCGATCGTCTGCTCCGGCTGCGGCAGCGGTCCAGGATGTCCCACATGCCGCCAGGCGGGGTTGGAGCCGTCGCTCATGGGCCAGCCGTAGTACGCGACGTGCGCCAGTCGCTTGAGGGCTTGGAAGCCGGCCCGCCGCAGGGGCAGTCGCGAGTGGGCCCAACTCCGGAGCACCGCTTCTCGCGCTGCCGGAGCGAGGCGCATGAGCGAGGCGGGCCGTCCGCTCAGCGCCAGGTTGCCGAGCGGCGACCCCAGTGCGCTGAGCAAGAGACGGACGCGCGACCGGTCGCGCGGATCGGGCAGCGAGGCGATCAGCCGTTCGACGCGCTCCGCCGTGCCCGCACGCGCCGCCCCCGTGGCGAAGAACCCCTCCGGGTCATCGTCGCTGGCTATCTCGGGCAGGAGGGTGTCGCACACGGCGGCCAGCACGGCTCGCTGGCGATCGGTCAATTGAGAGTTGGACGGCGGGGAAACCATAGTGCGCCTAATGTGCGCCCGGCGCGGCACTCGCAGCAACCTCCCTCGACTGCGAGCCGAGGCTGAACGAGCCACCAGGTAGTACATTGGGGAATGCGTCTCGCCGCCTCCGACTTCTACACCCACTACCGCCCTTCCCGTTGCGAGCTGCGGGTTTACCTGCGGTATCAGGGCGAGTTCGAGTCGCAGCCGGGCGAGTACGAGCTGGTGTTGCGGCGCCTGGGAAAGCGCCACGAGGAACAGCATCTGGGATCCCTCGGCCCGGTGGTCATGCTCAACAGCGGCACCCGGGAAGAGCGCGAGCGCCTCACGCGGCAGGCCGTCACCGACCAGCGGGAGGTCGTTTATCAACCGGCATTCCGCTCGTCGGTGGAGATCGACGGCGAGCGCTGGGAAGTGGTGGGCGATCCCGACTTGCTCATCAAGTGGGGTGACGGATACATCATCCGCGACTGCAAGATCTCCCAACGGATCACGCACCGCGACCACCCCGAGATCCACTATCAGCTGGAACTCTACGGCTGGCTGTATGAGCGCACGTTCGGCGAGCCACCGGTCGCTCTGGAGGTGTACAACGGAGCCGGTGAGATCTCCCAGCTGGCCTTCAAGGGCGGGACCCGCGCGCTCCAGGAACTGGAGACCATCGCACGGCTGAAACGTGCGAAGCGTCCCCCCTACACCCCGGTGGGCTGGACCAAGTGCCAGCAATGCGCCTTCCGCTACCGCTGCTGGCCCGAGGCGGAGGAACGCAAGGACCTCTCGCTGGTGTACGGCCTGGATCAGTGGATGACCCTCGAACTCCGCAAGGAAGGCCTGGAGACTTATCCGGAGCTGGTGGAGCGGTACACGGCGGAGCGCCTGGCCCGACTCACCAAGCCGTCCGCGGCCCACACGTGGAAGGTCGGCACGCGGGCGCCGTCGATCCTCCGCATGGCACGCGCACTCAGCTCCGGCGAGGAAATCCTGATTCAGCCGCCCGAGGTCCCGGAGCACCCCAACTACGTGATGTTCGATCTCGAGGGGATGCCGCCCCAGCTTCAGGAGCCCGCGAAGATTTACCTCTGGGGATTACAGGTATACGGCGAGCAACCGGGCGAGTTCGAGTATGCGCTGGCCGACTTCGGCTCCGAGGGAGACCGCACCGCGTGGCTCGGGTTCCTGCGAAAGGCGCAGGGGGTGTTCGAGCACCACGGGGATCTGCCGTTCGTACACTGGTACTCGTACGAGAAGACCAACATCGAGATGTACGTGGAACGGCACGGGGACCCCGACGGGACCGCGGCTCGCGTGCTCGACAACCTCCTCGACCTGTTGCCCATCACGCAGGAGTCGATCGCGCTGCCCCTGCCAAGCTACAGCCTCAAGGTGATCGAGAAGTACATCGGATACGAGCGCACGCTGCCTGACACCGGCGGCGACTGGGCCATGGCGCGCTACGTCGAGGCGGTCGAGACCGAAGACGAGACGGAGCGTCAGGCGCTGATGAACACGATCATCGCCTACAACCAGGAAGACCTGGAGGCGATGTGGGAGGTGATGCAGTGGCTCAAGGGAAAGATGGCGCCGGCGGCGCCGCTCAAGCTGGTGGAGTGACGTGACGCGTGCGTGGCGACCGGCCCTGCTGCTTCATGGGAGCTGCCCGGCCGCTATGGAACAATGGCGGCGATTGGGCCATCCTATGGGACACCCGGGGACAGGTGGTGGCGCGCTATGAGTACTGACCAACACTACGCGGTGGATCGGATCCGGCACCGGACGGCCCTGCTCGTGGACGACCAGGAGCGGCAGATCCTCGTCCCGACGTCCAGACTCCCACGCGAGCTTGCCGAGGGGCAGGTGCTCCTGGTCCCGGTGGATGAAGCGGGTACCGCGGATTGGGGGCGGGCGCGAATCGACGAGGCCGAAGGCCAGCGTCGCAGGGCCGAGGCCGAGGAGACGATCGAGGAGATGAAGGAGCGGGATCCCGGGGGAGACGTCACCCTGTAGAGTAGTCGGCTACGGCAGCGACATCGCCAGCCTCACACCATCCCGGATCAATTGGGCCACCTCCGGTCCCTCATCACCCAGCAGCTCCCGGTACCGCGGGTGCCGCCGCAGCACGTCCGGGAACGGCGCCAGCCGCAGGTACGGCGTAGACATCATCGAGGGCACCGCGAGGAGGGCGTCCACGTGATCGAGGGCCAGGTCCGGCTCGCCCAGCATCGCGTAGGTCCACACCAACGACTTCCTGAGCATCATGGTCTGGAGGGCATCGCCGGACTCGCTGATAGCTCGCTCCAGCAACGCCCCCTGCTCCATCGCCGCCGCCTTCTGCCCCAAGCCGGCTTCGGCACGAGCCAACAGTGTCGTCAGGGTGGGATCGCCCGTCCGGGTGAGCGCGGCCGCCCGGACCGTGGTCCGCAGCGAATCGTAGTAGGCCCGCGAGCGGGGGAGCCGGTTGCGCAGCCGGTAGAACTCGGCCTTGAGGTAGTAGTAGTCGAACGGCAGCGGTCCGCTCACCGACGCCGGCGTCAGAGGCTCGATGATGGAGTCGTACGCCCCTCCCACGAGCAAGGTGGGGGCCGCCTGGATGAGGGCGAGCGCCACCTGGCCCGGCGTCGTGCGCTGCAGCATTTCGCGCACCGCGGCGTGCGCGCGCGCCGTGTCACCCTGCCACCGCAGGTACAGCGCGATCCGCGCCTGATGCGCGCCGGCCATATCGGGCGCGATCCCCAGCGCCATGCCCAGATACCGCGCGGCATCGGCATACCGCCGCACCAGCAGGTGGAATTCGCCAGCGGCGGCGGCCCACTCCGGATCGCGCGGATCCAGCGCCGCCGCCATCCCGGCGTTCTCGACGGCCTCGTCCCACTCGCCCCGAGCCGCCTGCAGCACCGCCATCAACGTGCGGGCATAGGCGTTGGAGGGCTCCCGCTCCACGACGTGCTTGAACTCCTCCAATGCCCGTGCAGGATCGGGCTCCGCCGCCCAGTAGTGGTACAGCCCCTGCGCCAAGTGCGCACCCGGCAGTTCCGGGTCGAGGGCAAGCGCCGTGTCCACCGCGGCCTTGGCCTGCTGCAGGCGGGCGTCGCTGGGATCGACGAAGAAGCGGTAGAGCCAGATGTGGGCGGTCGAGAGCTCGGCCCACGCAAGCGCGAAGCCCGGGTCCAGATCGAGTGCCTGCTCAAAGAAGTCGATGGCGATGCGCCGTGCGTTGGCGTCACCCGCACCCAGCGCGCCCGCCAGGTAGTCGTGGCCCCGGAGATACAGCTCGTACGCCTGTAGGTCTGCGGTGGGCGGGACTTCGGCCGGCTCCTCCTCACCTTCCAACAATGCCACATCCATGGCGCGCACCACCCGGTCGGCGATCTCCGACTGCACGCGGAATACCTCGGTCATGTCCTCGTCGTAGACGCTGGCCCACACGTGGGTGTCGTCCGAGGCCCGGATGAGCTGCGGGATGATGCGGACCCGGCTCGTGGGATCCTGCGGACGCTCACGCTGGATCGTCCCCTCGAGCACGTAGTCGGCCCCGAGTTGCGCGCCGATCTCGCGCGAGGACAGCTCGCTCTCCCGAAACTGCATGGCACTGGTGCGGGAAATCACTCCCAACCTGCCGAGGGTGGCGAGTCGGGCGGTGATCGCGTCGGTGATCCCGTTGGCGAAGTACTCGTCCTCGGGTGGGCCGAGGTTCTCGAACGGGAGCACCACCACCACGGGACGGTCCGAGCCCGCCCCGCCACCCCGTCCCCCCGCGAGCAACACCACCACAAACGCGATGACCAGCGTGACCACGGCGACCGCCGCCGTCAGCCCCGTGCGTCGCGCCAGCCACGGCGTCGCGAACGGCCCGAACGCGACCCGCGCCGTCCCGCCACTCGGCGTGAGGACGAGCCGGTCCAGCTCCCGCACCGCCTCGTCGGCCGTCTGCCATCGATCGGCCGGGTCCTTCTCGAGGCACCTCATCACCACGTCGGCGAGCTCCGCCGGCAGATCCGGACGGCGGACCAGTACATGATCGGGGGCTTGCGTGACCTGGGCCGTGAGCACGGCCTGCGGCGAGGCGCCGTGAAACGGCGTGCGCCCGGTGAGCATCTCGTACGCCAACACTCCAACCGCATAGATGTCGGCCCGGTGGTCGATGCCCGGATCCGCGGTGGCCTGCTCGGGAGCCATGTAGGCGGGTGTTCCCAACACGAGGCCGGCCGTGTCGACCTGTTCTCCTTCGGCAGCCACCGCCAGCGCCTTGGCCACGCCGAAGTCGGTCACGAGGGCGTGGCGTCCCGTCAGCATGACGTTGCCCGGCTTGATGTCCCGATGCACCACGCCACGCTGGTGGGCGTGCTGTAGTGCGTCGAACAGGTCATGCAACAGTGCCACCACTTCCTGCACGGGCATCGGGCCGTCCACGAGGCGCTCGCGCAGCGACTCGCCCTCCACGACCGGCATGACATAGTACAGGAACCCCTGCGCCTCGCCCGAGTCGTGCACAGGGAGGATGTGGGGATGCGACAGCCTGGCCGCAATCTTGATCTCTCGCAGGAACCGATCGGGCCCCAGCGACGCCGCCAGATCCGGCCGCAGCACCTTCAGCGCCACCTTGCGGTCGTGCTTCAAGTCGTCCGCCAGGTAGATCACCGCGGCCCCGCCCCGTCCCAACTCGCGGAACAGGCGGTACCGGCCCGCCAGGGCCTCACTCAGACGGTCGTGCAACTCCTGCATGGCGCAGAAAGATGAGCCAAGTTCCGGTGGGGCGCGAGCGTGGATCCCCAGCAAGGGGATGGGAGGGATCCTCGACCAGCGGTCATGGCTGGGTCATCGCACGCGCTCGCGAAATCGCCGGTGCGGGAGGTGACAACCCGCGATATCCTTACCGTACGGCAACCCCACAGAAAAGTTCCCCATTACGAGTGTGTGAAGCCTCCGGGGAACCTCGGGGGTATACACGGGCAGCCCCAACCGGGTGGTGCAGGGCCGGAGGATGAAGGTAGATTGGCGCAGGAGCCGGCCCGATGGCGCGCCGGCTGACCGAGGAGGTTCGATGATCATTGCCAGCATGGGCATCATACTCTCGCTGCTCCCCGGAATGGGCGCCCCGCCGGGCCTTCTACCGGCGGCGGGGTTTGGGCCGGACACGTCCTGCATCGTGATGGACATGCCGACCGATGACAGGCTCAGCCCGCTGGACTCCCTCACGTTCCCCGTGCAGGGCCACCCCGTGAAGCTCTGCTACGGTCGCCCGTCCGCCCGGGGACGCACGATGATCGGGGGTCGGGACGTGCCCTTCGGTCGATTGTGGCGTACGGGCGCCAACGAGCCCACCATGATCCACACGACCACCGCGATCAACGTGGCCGGCATCGAGATCGAGCGGGGGAGCTACTCGCTCTACACGGTGCCGGGCGAGGATGAGTGGGTCGTGATCGTGAACCGTTCGATCACTCAGTGGGGCCACATCGCGGAGTACAGCTACAAGGTGAAGGCCCAGGAGGTGGGGAAGGCCAAGGTGCCGCACGAGCGGCTCGACGACCACGTCGAGACCATGCGCTTTCGGGCCGAGCCAGCCGAGGGAGGCGGCGTGACCTTGGTCCTCGAGTGGGAGCGCACTCGGGTAGCCATCCCCGTCACCTCGGCGGGGTCGTAGCCGCGGCGAAGGCCCCATGGCATCCCCGCACTATCTCGCAGTCGACAAGGTGCACACGTCGGACGCCGTCATCGTCGACGATCACGGGCGTGCCTTCACGGTGCCCCTCAGCGAATTGCCACCGGACCTCGCAGAGCGGACGGTGCTCGAGGTCCTAATGGCCGACGACGGGACACCCGACTGGTCCACGGCGACGATCGACGAACGCGAGACACAGCGACGCCAACGACGCTCGGCCGACCTCACCGAGAAGCTACGCGGCAGCGACGAGCACGGATTCCTCCGCCCCGACGAAGAAGCCTAGGCTCGGCGCGGCACGGAGCCGCGCCATCCCCGCTCAGTGCGTGCTCGCTCCCGATCCCGGCCCCACGTCGGGCAACGGCGTGGCCGCCGTGTGGGGCGGTAGCGTCGGGTAGTCCACCTTGGGTTGCCGCCCGGTGAGCGTCCCGAGGAAAGACACCACAGCCGCCTGCTCGCCCTCCGCAAGCTCGGCTCCCAACTGCGCACTCGCCATGACCGCCACGGCTCCACCCAGATCCCACACCCCGCCGGCGTGAAAGTAGGGAGCCGTGAGCGCGATGTTGCGTAGCGACGGAGCCTTGAACACGTACTCGTCGGACGGGCTCTGGGTGACCGCGAAGCGGCCCTTGTCCCCCGGGGGGAGAATCGCGGCTTCGGGCTTCTCCACCACGCCAAACGGGTAATAGCCGGCGCCGCCCATGTTCAGGCCGCCATGGCAGCCGGCGCAGCCCTTCTGCACGAACAGCGCGAGCCCTCCCTTCTCGTCCAGCGAGAGCGCGTCCTCGTCACCCCGCAGGTAGTCATCGAACCGCGAGCCCGGCGTGATGAGCGTCGCCTCGAACGCCTCGATGGCCATCGCCATGTTACTGAAACTCACGGGCTCGGGATCGTCGGGGAACGCTATATGGAACCGCTCGACGTACTCGGGGATGCTCGACAGCGTCTGCTCCACGCGCTCGGGGGTGTTGTTCATCTCCACCGCAGCCTGCACGGGTCCCATGGCCTGTTCGTGGAGATCGGCCGCCCGACCATCCCAGAACTGGGCGACGTTGTAGACCGCGTTCAGCACCGTGGGCGCGTTCCGCGGCCCCTGTTGCCACCCGTGTCCCACGGACGTCTCCAGTAGATCGACGCCACCGAGCCCCAGGTTGTGGCAGGTATTGCAGCTGATGAGCCAGCTCTGTGAAAGCCGCGGATCCAGGTACAGCATCTTTCCCAGCTCGACCTTCTCCGGCGTGATTGGGTTGTCCGCCAGCTTGGGCGGAGCCTCCGGGATCGGCTCGAACATCTCGAGCATCGCGGGGGTCAGGCGGAGCCCGCCAAACTCCTCAGCCTGCTCGGCCGGCGGCTGCGCTTGGCAGCCAACGAGCACCACCACTCCGAGGCTGAGTATCGTCAGATGCATTGGCACTACTCCTCCTTGATCTGTCCCGGCCGCACTCGTCCCCTACTCCGGATGCCCCACCGGCATCAGGCCGAGCGGGTGCTCGGCGGCGGGCAGTTCGAGAGTCTGTTTGACCTGGTTGTCGTAAAAGGCACCGACGAACGTCGTGCCGAGATCGAGCGCGGCGGCCTGCAAGTACACGTTCTGCGCTGCGTGCCCCACATCCATGTGGACGTACTTGCGCCCGCGCTCGCCGTACTTCGCCGTGGTGCGGGAATAGACGGCCGCCACTGCCAGGATGGCCGGGGCGGCCTTGATCCAATCCTGCCGCAGGGCCGCCCGCGCCAGAGCGGAGCGGCGGTCACCCTCGGCAGTCCGCGTCAGCTCGTGTTGGCCCGGTCGGTAGCGATAGACGCCGTGCGAAAGGCCCTCCACGGCGCCGGTGACAAGATAGATCTCTAGGGGGTAGAGGGCACCCGCGGAGGGCGCCGTGCGTCCGCCATCGGCGTCGCTGACGCCCTGCGCCGCCCACAACAGCTGCGACACATGATCGAGGGTGAGCGCCTCGTCGCGGAAATCGCGGATCGACCGCCGAGCGTGGAGGGCGGTTGACACCGAGATGTCGCCCTCGAGCCTCGGGTCAGGGAGGGTGAGGACCTGTTGCGACGGCATGCCTCACGAGGGAATGATGGGGTAGTTCGTCCCCTCGTTCTCCTCTCGCTCCAGTTCCTGCAGCAGGCAGTTCACGGTCTGCTCGACGAGGGCCTCCACCTCCACACCGCGTCGACGCGCCTCACCCTCGTACGCGTGAAACGCCTCTTCGCTCAGCTCCGCCCACACTCGAATCTTCCGCATGCGCACCCTCCTCCGGACGGCGCCTAACGCTCCTACCCTGCCGGCACACCCTTGTAGCCGTAACACAGAATGCCGCCGTGTCCCTCCCGCCGGATGAGCCTGAACTCCAGATCCACTTCGGTCCCGGGCAGGACCTCGGCCGGCTCGCAGTCCACGACCTGTATCATCAGTCTCGCGCCTTCCGGCGTCTCCACGACCGCCATCGCGTACGGCGCCTCCATCAAGAAGTCATCGGGCGGCACGTGGACCACCGTCGAGGTAACAACCCGCCCCTGGCGCGAGAGCTGGATCTGCTTCCAGTCCTGCGCCCCGCAGGCCGGGCACACCTTCCGAGCGGGAAACGCGACCTTGCCGCAGCCGCAGCACCGTGACGCCTCGAGGCGGTAGCGGCTGGGAATCTCCCTCCAATACCTGGGGCTCGGCATGGCTCATACCCTCTGGAAGATGTGGACCACCGAGCTCGCTCCCGAGCCTCCCATGTTCTGGCAGAGGCCGACGTCGGCATCTTGGACCTGACGGTCTCCCGCATCACCGCGGAGCTGCTCGTAGATCTCGATGGCCTGCGCGACGCCGGTCGCCCCCACGGGATGCCCCTTCGACTTGAGCCCACCGCTGGTGTTCACCGGCACCTCGCCACCGAGCGCCGAGAATCCGGACCGGGCGGCTTCGCCCCCCTTCCCCCGCTCCACGAGGCAGAGCGCCTCAAGACAGCAGATCTCGGCGATGGAGAAACAGTCGTGCACCTCAATCACGTCGATGTCCGACGGCTTGACGCCGGCCATCTTGTACGCGCGGCCTGCCGAGAGACTCACCGAATCGAGGAAAGCCGGCTCGTTGCGATCGGCCAGCGCCATCGAGGCGGTGGCGAACCCGCTACCCACGACCTTGACCGGGCGATCGGTGAACTCCTTGGCCCGCTCCAGCGGACAGAGCAAAACGGCGGCCGCGCCATCGCTCACCGGCGAGCAGTGCAGCAGCCGCAGCGGCGCGGACACGAGCGAGGAGTTCATCACCTCCTCCAGCGTGACCTCCCGGCGGAACTGCGCCTTGGGATTCATGGCACCGTGCCGGTGGTTCTTCACTGAGACCGCGGCCAGGTCCTCCTCCGTCGTGCCGTACGCCTCCATGTGGGCCCGAGCGATCATCGCGTAGAGACCCGGGAACGTGATGCCGTGATACGCTTCGGTCTCCTGATCAGCCGCCGTCGCCAGCACGGAAGTGACGTCGGCGCCGTCGTTCATCTTCTCGACACCGGCGGCGAGCACCACGTCACTCATCCCGGACGCGACCTCGAGAAACGCGAGCCGCAGCGCCACGCCGCCGGAGGCGCACGCCGACTCCACGCGTGCGGCCGGGATCCCGGCCATGCCGAGATGGTCGGCCATCAAAGGGCCGAGGTGCTCCTGTCCGACGAACTGCCCTCCGGACATGTTGCCCACGTACATCGAGTCGAGTTGGTCCGCCGAGGCTCTGCGCATCGCTTCCGTGGCCGCCTCGACGAAGAGGTCCCGGAGACTCGACTGCCAGATTTCGCCGAATTGGGTCATCCCCGCACCGACGATCGCCACCTCCCGCATCTCCCCTCCTCTCTGCCTGTGCGATCCGCCCAGCGCCCACCTATTGGTTCACGATGATCTTTTCGCGGTACTTCGAGTACTCGCCGTACGTCAGATAGCGACGCCGACCGTCCAGCATCGACCGCACCGTCGGGGCTCGCGGTCGCCGCCGCGGCAGCTCCTCGGTCGCCTTGAGCACGAACGAGTCACTCCCAGCGCCCGAGCCGAACGACGTGATCAGGATCAGGTCGCCCGGCTCGGCCACGTCCAGAATGGCGGCCAGGCCGGTCGGCGAGGAACCCGAATAGGTGTTCCCCATGGTGTTCACCACCCAACCGGTCTCGAGCTGCTCCTTCGAGAACCCCAGGGTCTTCCCGGCCGACAGCGGGAACTTGCCGTTCGGCATGTGGAACACCGCATAGCGGAAATCGGCGGGCTTCAGCCCCGTCTTGTCGAGGATCGCCTGGCTCGCCGCGAGCACGTGCTTGAAGTAGGCTGGCTCGCCGGTGAACCGTCCCCCGTGCCGCGGATAGAACTCCCCCTCGCGCCGCCAGAAGTCCGGGGTGTCGCTGGTGTAGCTGTAGGTGTCCACGACCTCGGCGAGCACGTTCTTGCGGCCGAAGATGTACGCCGCGCCGCCCGCCGACGCCGAGAACTCCAGCGCGTCATTGGGCGCACCCTGCGAGGTGTCTGCGCCGATCCCAAGCGCGTACTCGACGCGACCCGCCTCTACCAGGCCAAAGGCGACGAACATCGCTTCGGTCCCGGCCTTGCAGGCGAACTCAAAGTCGGCCACGTGCACTTCCGGTCCGATGCCGAGAGCATCGACGAGAATGGTCCCGCTCGGCTTCACCGCGTACGGGTGCGACTCCGAGCCGATGTACACGGCGCCGATTCTCGCGGGATCGATCCCCGCTCGCTCGAGGGCCGCCTGGGCAGCCGCCACCGAGATCGTGATCGTGTCCTCGTCGATCCCGGGAACCGACTTCTCCTCCAGCAGGAGCCCCCGCCGGATGGTCTGGGGGTCCTTGCCCCATTGCCGGGCGATCTCTTCAGTCTTGATCCGATTTCGGGGGATGAACGCCCCGTAGCCCACGATCCCTGCCATTGCCGCCTCCACCGCGGAGCGTGAAATGGGACTTTCCGGCCAATAAGGGGGGATCGTGCCTTAAGAGGGGATGAAAGGGGATTTAAGACCCCCGGCCTCAGCCCATCCAGAACCCCTTCCGGTGGGAGATCCCCAGGACCTTGCGGCACGCCGGGCAGATATAGAGGAACCGCTTGCCCAGCATCCCGGCCAGCTCCTTGTACCACACCTCGACGATGTCCGCGGCGCAGTGGGGACACAGCGGCACGATGTCGTCACGCCTCGTCAGTCCGATCATCATCGATCTCCTGGGTGCCGAACGATCAGAGGGCTACTCGGGCACCTGCCACACCGTATCGAGCACGGTGCCGTCCACCCATTTCACCACCGCCACCGGACGATCGGTGACCCTGGGGGGCTCCGGCCGTCCCCCGATCAGCCGTTCGACCTCCGCCTTGATCTCGTCAAGCGGGCGAATCGGGAGACCCGAGCCGCGGACGCGGTCGAGCAGGTCGGTGCGTCGGGGGTTGACGGCGATGCCGCGCTCGGTCACCACGACGTCGATCAGCTCCTCCGGTCCCGTCAGCGTGGTGACTTCGTCCACCACCACGGGAATCCGGTCCCGGAACGACGGAATCGCGAGAATCGTGCAGCCCGCGAACAGGCAGTTCTGCCACCCCCCAATCCCGTGGAGCAGAAGGCCGTCCGAGTGCGTCACCACGTTGGCGTTGAAGTTCACATCGACCTCGGTGGCACCCAGCACCGTGGCGTCCACCATCGAGGCGAAGTTCCCCTTGCCGTGGAAGTTGTAGGAGGTGAACGGCGACGTCGCGACGTGATGCGGGTCGGAGGCAATGGACTCCACCGCCGCCAGGTCGAAGGTCTGTCCATCCAGGATGTAGTCGGTGAGCCCTTCGCGCAGGAGCTCGACCAGGTACTGCGTCGAGCCGCCGCGCACGAAGCGGGCTCTGACGCCGGCCTCCTGCATCATGTCCTTGAGGAACTGCACGAAGGCCAGCGCGATCCCGCCGGCGCCCGCCTGGAACGAGAACCCGTCGCGCATGATCCCCGCGTCGCGCAGGAACCGCGCAACGTATTCGGCAATGAGTAGCCGGTCGGGGCTCTTGGTGATCTGGGTCGTGCCGGAGACGATCTTCGACGGATCCCCGACGGAGTCCACTTCCACCACGTAATCCACGTTGTTGCCCTGGATCTGCCAGGGCACGCAGGGAAACGGCACCAGATTGTCGGTCACCACGATGACGCAGTTGGCATGGATCGAGTCGGCCAGCGCGAAGCCCAGCGAGCCACAGGCGGAGGGACCGTGGGAGCCGTCGCAGTTGCCGAACGGATCGGCCGTGGGGGCCGCAATCACGGCGACGTCGATCTTCACCTCGCCGTCCTGCACTGCTTGCCAGCGCCCGCCGTGCGAGCGCAGCACGCCGAGGCCCCGCATCGTACCGCGCGAGCAGTACTCGCCGAGAGGGCCGTTCATGCTCCCCTCGATGTGGTGCACCACCCCGCGGTCCATCAAGTCGATGACGGGAGCATGGCAGGGGAAGGACGCGCTGGGGAACCACATGAGGTCCTTGACCCCCAGCTCCGCCGCGGCGTTCAGGGCCATCAGCGCAACCTTGTCACCGTTGCGGAAGTGGTGGTGGGTCGAGAGCACCATCCCGTCGGTCAGACCGCACCGCTCGAGCGCGGTCTTGAGATCGGGGACCCGCTTGTCTCCGCTCGCCGGATAGTCCTTGCATGAGCGGATGGCCGGGCCGTACCTGGCCCCCGCGGGCTGGTGGGCTGCGATACCCTGGAACGGCACCTGGTCCCTGCCGTTCACAACGGCCGGTACCCGGCGTCCGGCGGCATTGGCGACGAGGTCCGTCTGAGCTTTCTTTTTCCCACGCCCGGTCATTGCTCCTCCTCCGGGAGCATCCCGGTCCGGCGAGCCAGCGCGACCAGGCGCTGCGCCCGCAGCACGACCGGCGGATCCACCATGCGCGTTCCGAGGCTCACCACCCCAAGGCCCTTGGCCTCGGCCTTCTCGAACGCCGCGACGATCTCGAGCGCCTTCTCGATCTCCTCCGCCGTGGGCGCGAACGCCTCATGGATCGGCTCGATCTGTCGCGGATGTATGCACCCCATGCCGTCGTAGCCCCACGCGCGGGCACGCCGGCCCCAGGCGCGGAGACCTTCCGCATCGCCTACGTCACCGTACACCGAATCGATGGCCTGCACCCCGGCAGCCCGTGCCGCGTTCACCAGTCGCCGGCGTGCGTACATCGATTCGTCACCCTGCCTCGTCTTCACGACCCCGAGGTCGGCCGTGTAGTCCTCCAGCCCGATGGTGAGGGCCGCCACCGTGTCGGACGCGTCCGCGATCGCGAAGGCGTATTCCACACCGCGCGCCGACTCGAGGATCGGCATGAGCCAGATCGGCTCCCCACCCCCCAAATCGTGCTGAATCTGCCCGATGCGGTCCACCACCTGGCGGACGTGGCCCGGCCCTTCGGTCTTGGGAATCAGAATGAGATCCGGCGCCTCGGGGACGATGACCTCCAGGTCCTCCAGGCCGAGCGGGAGCTGATTGATGCGTACCATCCGCTCGGCATCGAGGAAATCGACGCACCGCAGCGCGTTGCGCACCAATAGGCGTGCCGTGTCCTTCTCCGCCGGGTGCACCGAATCCTCGAGATCCAGGATCACCGCGTCGGGGTGGTGCAGGCCGGCATTGACCATGAACTTCGGCTCATTGCCCGGCAGGTAGAGGCGCGAGCGACGCAGCCGGTCCTTGGTGCTGCGCGGCGGCGACACCGTGCGCTCCGGACGGGCATCTCCCTGCACCACGACCCCGGCTCTCCGGGCCGCCGCCTCGATGCGGGCCTGGAGCACGAACGGCAGGGCACCCTTGTCGTCGATCTCAACCCGGGCGTGCTCCACCCCGAGGGTCGTGAGAACCTGCTCGGCGGTCTCGCGAATGGACGTCCCGAAGAAGGCGTCCACCTTCGACACGACGTCCAGCGTCAGCCCACCCGACTTGCGGAGCTCGAGGACGACGTACACGTCGGAGCGGACGTCGTCTCCCGCGCGCCCGGCCTCACCCCGTTGGCCCATGATTCTCTCCCTCAGCCCAGCTTGCTGATGATCTCGTCCGTCAGCTGTGACGTGGTCGCCGCACCACGTCCGATCGCCTTCGCGCCGCCCGGAACACGCAGCATATCGTAGGTGCGGACCTTCCCCTCCTGCACCACCGCCGCCACCGCGTCGCGCACGCGCTTGGCCATCTTGGTCTCGCCAACGTGATCGAGCAGCATGGCGCCGCTCAGGATCATGGCAATCGGGTTCATGATGGGCGGATCGAGCTCGGCGTACTTCGGTGCCGATCCGTGCGTCGGCTCGAACACCGCCACCTCGTCGCCGATGTTGCCGGAGCAGGCGAACCCCAGCCCGCCGACCAGCCCGGCGAACGCGTCGGAGATGATGTCGCCGAACATGTTCCCCGCCACCAGCACACCGTAGTCCTCGGGGTTCTTGGTGAGCCACATCATCTGCGCATCGATGTTGGTGGACCAGTGCTCGATGCCGGGGAAGTCCGGCTTCACCTCGCGAGCGGCGTCCTCCATCATACCCGACGTCTCGCGCAGGACGTTGGGCTTCTCACAGATGGTGACCGACTTATAGCCGTGCTTCTTGGCGTACTCAAACGCGGCGCGCACGATGCGACGGCAGGCGTTGCGCGTGAACAGCCGCACCGACATGGCGAGATCGACGCTTGGTACATCCGAGAAGGGCTTCCACTTGGGATGCATGCCAAGCGCGTTGCGCACCACCTGCGGCGGATCGGTCCACTCGAGACCGCAGTAGAGTCCCTCAGTGTTCTGCCGGAAGACCACCGCGTCCACCGTGGGCTCCTCATACCCTCCACCGGCCATCTGCCGCACGAAGTTGAGCGGGTTCCCGGAGAAGGAGCGGCACGGCCGGATGCACACGTCCAGATTGAACAGCTGGCGCATGGCGACGATCGGGCTGAAGTACTCGTAGCCCTTGTCCCGCAGCTCGGCCGTGAGCTCCTCCTTGGCCTGCCCCTTGGGCTTTGAGGTGATGGCGCCGAACAGTCCGAGCTTGTGCTGCCGCAACAGCTCGATGGTCTGCTCGGGAAGCGGATTCCCCTGGGTCACCCAAAAGTGCCAGCCGATGTCCGCGTGCACGTACTCCGCGTCGAATCCCACCACGTCGAGCACCCGGACCGCTTCGGGGAGCACTACCTCGCCGATCCCGTCACCCGGCATCGAAACCACCGTGTACTTCGCCATGTCGACCTCTTCCTCCCCTTCTATGCACCCCGCCGTGCGGACGGCGAGTTCGGTGGATTAGTTGAGTCCGAGGTGCGCCCGCACCTGATTCTCGATCCCGCCGGCGACGACGAGCGCCTGGGGCACCGACCCCAACGGCGGGAAGCGGAACGTCTCACCCCGGTAGGTCGCCATGCTGCGAGCGAAGTCGATCTCCAGATCGTCGCCGGGGATGATCGTGGACTCTCCCGCCGCAATCGCCTCGGCCAAGTGCTCCTTGAGGCGCGTCACCAATGGAGCACACTCGATGCAGGGAAAGCCGTTGTTGTACGCGTTCCGCAAATAGGTCTGCGAGAAGCTCCCGGCGATGACGAGTCCCATGCCCTTGGCCTGGAGCGCAGTGGCGGCTTGCTCGCGGCTCGAGCCGGTCCCGAAGTTCCACCCGCCGACCAGGACATCGCCCTGGGCCGTCTTCGCCGCGAACGTGGGATCGTAGTTCTCCATCACGACCTTCGCCATCTCGTCGCGATCGAGCTCCCGATAGGTGTAGTCCTTCCCGTAGATCCCGTCGGTGTTGAGGTTGTTCTGCGGCACGAACACCACGCGCCCGGTGAGCCGCTCGGGGAATCCCTCGCGAATCTCCACGACCTCATCGCCCGGCTCCGGCGATTCCAACGCGGTGAGCTGCCGCTCGGGGCAGCCGCCAACCGAGGCGTGCGGTCCAGTGATGTAACCGGCCACCGCCGACGCGGCCACCACCTCGGGGCTGGCCAGGTAGCACTGCGCCTCGCGCGAGCCCATGCGCCCCTTGAAGTTGCGATTCGTGGCCGAGATCCCCACCTCGCCCGGCTCGAGCAGCCCCGCCCCGAGCCCGATGCAGGGGCCGCACCCCGGCGGAAGGGGCCGCGCGCCGGCGTCGAGCATCCGGCTCCACGCCTCCGACGCCTCGGCGTCCTCCTGCACTTCCCTGCTGGCCGCCGCGACGTAGAGCTCCACGCCGTCGGCCACCTTCTTGCCGTGCAGCACGTGGGCGGCGGCCTCCAAATCCTCCAGACGGCTGTTCACGCAGGACACGAGGTACGCCTTCTGAATCGCGACCTTCTCCCCCTCGATGTCGGCCACGGAGCGCATAACCTGCACGCTGTCGGGGCCGGACACGTGCGGGCTCACCTCCGAGAGATCCAACTCGATGCGTGCGGCGTACGCCGCGTCGTCGTCCGGTCCCGGCGGCGCGCTCGCCCACCGGTCCAAGTCCGCTTCGCCGTAGCGGTCGCCCAGCGCGTCACCCAGTACGTCCTTGCGCTGCCTCAGGTAGCGCAGTGTCATGTCGTCAGCGGGGAACCACCCCGCCAGCGCGCCCCACTCGGTGGTCATGTTGGAGATGCTCATACGGGCGTCCATGCTGAGGCTGGCCACTCCCGCTCCGCCGAACTCCACCACTGCGTTGAGCACCTCGCCCTCGTTGTACAGCCCACACAACGTGACGATCACGTCCTTGCCCGTGACGCCCGCGCGCAGCGCCCCGCGCAGCATGACCTGCACGGTGCGGGGGATCTGCCACCAGAACTCTCCGGTCGCCCAGATCGCGGCGGCATCGGTCCGCACCACCGGCGTGCCCAACGCGCCGAGGGCGCCGTACATGTTCGAGTGGGAATCGGACGCCACGACGAGGGAGCCGGGAACGACGTAGCCGTGTGCCACCATCATCTGGTGCCCAATGCCCATCCCCGCCGGGTAGAAATCCACTCCGACCTGCCGCGCGAACGCCTCGATGTCCCGGTACTTGCCGAGGTTGCTCTCGGAGGTGTTCTGGATATCGTGATCGAGGGTGAACACGGGCTGTCGGGGATCGTGAATCCGCGGAGCGCCGATCGCGGTGAACTTCTTCATGACCGCCGCGGTGTTGTCGTGCGTCATGACGTGGCGCGGGCGCAGCGACACCACATCCCCTGTCCGGAGCGACCGGTCAGGACCTTCGGCGAGATGCGCCTGCGCGATCTTCTCGACGACCGTCTGACCCATGGATCCTCGCTGGTACCCGTTACCGGTCCGCGGTACAGTGCGCCATGAGCTCGCTGATCGAACCGAGCCGCTCGAGCCCCCACACCGCGTCCTTCAGCTGCTGCCGGCGCCCGTCGCTCAGCACCGGGGTGGCAAGGGCGTCGAACTTGGCCTCGACCTCTTCATCGGTCAGCGGATTACGGGGATCGCCCTTCGGATAGTCGAGCTCCTTCGTGTGGCTCGCGCCTCCGGCCGTTTCGATCGTCACCTTCACCCGCTGTAGCTCAGGGAAGACCTTCTCGATCTCCGGGTCGGCTACCACTTCGACCTTGGGTAGCTGCGCCCGGATCGTGTCGTCCATGATCCGCTCCGGCTCGAACTGTGCCGGCGTCACCTGCCGGTCCACCACCGCCGCCGCGATCACATACGGCAGGCTGTGGTCCGCCGTCTCTTTGGTGCGCGGATCGTACTTGGAGGGGTCGGCCAGGATGTCGGCGGCCCGCGCCAGAGAGCGGATGTGCACCTTCGTCACATCGTCAGGCCGGAGATCATGCTCGTGCACAATGTCGAGCACGGCGGAGATCGGAGCGTGCGTGAGTGCCTCAGTAGGGAACGCCTTCATCCCGCAGCGCTCGATACGCCACGACCCCCCCAACCCGTCCACCAGCACCTCCAGCTTCCACTCGGGGCCGAAGCAGTGCACCAGCCCCTCCTTGCCGTCGATCACGTGCTCAGGTCCCGTATATCCGCGCTCGGCCAGGAGCGCCGCCAACACTCCGCTTTGGGTCGCCATTGGGTCCACGGTGTTCTTCATCATGGTCAGCTTCCCGGCGGTCACCGCCCCCAGCGTGGCGTGCCGCGATGCCGAGATCCCAATGGCATGCTGGCACTGCTCCCACGAGAGTCCCAGCATGCGTGCCGCCACGATGGGCGACACGAATGCCGTAAGGGTTGCGTGGTGCCAGCCCCGCTCACGAATGCCCGGGAACGCCGCCTCGCACAGCCGCATCTCGAACTCGTGGCCCAGCACGATCCCCACGATGAGCTCTTTCCCGTCGCCCTGCGCGCGCTCCCCGCAGGCCATCGCGGCGGGGATGATGTCCGACGGGTGGGAGGGATCCTGCTGCCAGTAGATGTCGTTGTAGTCCATCACGCGGACCATCAACGCGTTGGCCAGAGCGGCAGATACGGGATCGGTCTTGTTGCCGGAGCCGATGACGGTGGCCGGCCCCTGGCCGCCGACCTCGTCGAGCACGCCCAGCGCGATCTCGGCATCTTCCTGCCGGTATCCCCCGAAGGCGCAGCCCAGGGAGTCCAGCAAGTAGCGCTTCGCCTCGTGGACCGCCCGCTCACCCAAATCCCCATACGTCAGCTTGCTGGCCCACCGGGCCATAGCCGCCGTGATCGTCTCCGACATCCCGTAGTGCTCCTCTACGCCAGAGTCTTGAAGGGCAAATAGCTCATGAAGTCGGCGTGGTGCACGATGGTCGCCTCCGTGCTGCGCTTGACGAGGTCACCCTCTGCCGCATGCGTCGCGATGCAGTGACACACCTCGTCGGGCACCCCGCACTCCAGCGCCAGCGCCACTCCGGTGAACGGATGGCGCAGCGCTTTGCCACGGGCGCTCTGCCGGGTCACACCGCCCTCCTTCTCGTACTCCAGCAGCTTGCCCACGTCCGCCAGGACGGCCCCCGCGATCACCGTATCCATATCGATTGTGAGTGCCCGTCCCAGGAACTGTTGCATCGCCCGGGCCCCGTCGCGCGCGATGTGGACCACGCACCGCTTGTGCTCCATGAAGGTCGCGGGACAGTTGGGCACCAGCAGGGTGAAGGGAATCTGGTGCAGGTCCTCCGGCGTGAGCGGGCTTCGCTCGAACGCCTTCATCCACGTGGCTGTGACCTGCTCGCGCAGCTCGGCGTTGTCAATCCACTCGAGCTCCGGCCAGAGCGCCTCCACTTGGCTTCTCAGGGAATCAGACATCGCTCGTCATGATGAAGAGTGGCTGCCGCAGCAGCGTCTTGTAGCGCGGCCGCAGGCGATCGGTGTTGTAGTACTTCTGGATGTCTATCTGCTTCTTGCGGCCCGTGATGACGTCGATTGGCACGCTGTCGTACACGCCGTTGCGGAGGCTCACCAGGCGACCGGACGTGCCCTGCAGCACCAGATCCAACGCCAGGTTGCCGAAGGCCATGGGTACGATCGAATCGAGGGCATCGGGATTCCCGCAGCGCACCAGATAGCCCAGTCGCTGGCTCACGACGTTCACGCGGCGGCCCTGGTTGTGCTTGGGCGAACAGACCTTGAGCAGGGCCGCCACCCGGTCGCCGACGCCTCCCAACTTCTTGTGGCCGTACTGATCCTGCTCCTCACCCTCGAAGGTCATCGCCGCGGCGCCCGTCATGCGCGCCCCCTCCGACACCAGCACGACCGCGTAGCTGCTCGGGTTACGATTCCGGTCGTAGCTCAACAGGTCGCACAGCAGCTCCATGTCGAATGGATGTTCCGGGATCACGCAGCGGTCGGCCGCGCCCGCCATGGTGGGTAGCAACGCCGTGTAACCGGCATAGCGCCCGAACACCTCGATGACCAGGAACCGCTCGTGCGATCCGGCGGTGGTGCGTAGCTGGTGTGTGAGCTCGATGGTTCGGGTCACGCAGGTACTGAACCCGATGCAGTAGTCGGTACCCGGCACGTCATTGTCCATCGTCTTGGGGACGCCGACGACCTTCACGCCCTCCTCGTGCAGCCGCTGGGCGTAGCTCAACGTGTCGTCACCGCCAATGGGAATGAGGTAGTCCACGCCGAGGAACTCTAGGTTCTGCAGCACGTCGCGGGTGACATCGTTCACCTCGTCCGTATACCGATCCCGCAGGTGTTCGGGTACCAGCGGCTTGGGCAGCCTGGTAGGGCGTGTACGGGAGGTGTGCAGGAAGGTGCCCCCGGTTCTGCCCGCCCGGTTCACGATGTCCTCGGTGAGCAGCTGCACGTGAGCGCCATTGTCGGCGTCCGGATCCGGCACCACGTCCACCAGGCCCGCCCACCCGCGACGGATGCCGAGCACCCGATAGCCCTCGCGCAGCGCGCGGATCGTCACGGCGCGGATCGCCGGGTTGAGTCCCGGCACGTCGCCACCGCCCGTGAGGATGCCGATCGTCCCCCTCGAGCTCGTCACGGCTTCGGCCCTCCCTTCACGCGCTCGCCGAACACCTGCTACGACGCGGCGCTCTTCCGTAGCTTGGCCGTGTCGGCGGCCTGGAGAAACCGCGTCAACACATCGTCGAGCGTGGGCTCACCAATCTCCTGCAGCTCGTAGTGCACCCGCAGGGCCGGCTTGTCGAACTCGATCAGTCGCCGCAGGTCGATGGGCGTCGCCACGAGCACCAGGTCGGCGTCGGCATTGTGGATCGTCTCGGCCAGCTCGGCCATCTGCGCGTCACCATAGCCCATGGCGGGGAGCACGTCGCCCGTCGTGGGATACTTCTCGAACGTCTCCCGGATCGAGCCCACCGCGTAGGGGCGCGGATCCACGATCGCCGCCGCCCCGTAGCGCCGCGCGGCCACCCACCCAGCCCCGTAGGCCATCTCACCGTGGGTCAGGGTTGGCCCGTCCTCCACGACCAGCACCGACTTGCCCAGGATCGCGTCGCCGTCATCCACGAAGATGGGGCTCGCGGCTTCGATCACCATGGCCGAGGGATTCAACTCGGCCGTGACGCGCCGGGTTATCTCAATGTTCTCCAGCGATGCCGACCCAATCTTGTTCACTACGACGACATCCGCCATCCGGACGTTGATCTCTCCCGGGTGATAGCGCCGCGCGTGATCGGGCCGCAGCGGGTCCACGACCACGATGAACAGGTCGGGCGCGTAGAACGGCATATCGTTGTTGCCGCCGTCCCAAATCACGATGTCGGCTTCCTGTTCCGCCTGGCGCAGGATCCGCTCGTAGTCCACTCCCGCATACACGACGCTACCGGCTTTCAGGTGCGGCTCGTATTCCTCGCGCTCCTCGATCGTCACGTCGTGGGCATCCAGGTCCTCGAACGTGGCGAAGCGCTGGACCGCCTGCGCGGCCAGGTTCCCGTACGGCATGGGGTGGCGCACGACCACCACGCGCTTGCCCATCTCCCGCAGAATCGCCGCCACCCGCCGGCTCGTCTGGCTCTTGCCGGCCCCGGTGCGGGCGGCACATACCGCCACCACGGGCACCCGCGCCTCGAGCATAGTCTGGCGGGCCCCGAGGAGCAGGTAGCTGGCGCCCGCCGCCATCGCCCGCGAGCCCACATGCATGACGTGCTCGTGCGTGACGTCGCTGTAACTGAACACGGCCAGATCGACCTTATGCTCCCGGATCAGCCGGTCCAGCTCCTCCTCTGGCTCGATGGGAATGCCCCGCGGATAGCGCGACCCGGCGAGCTCGGGCGGGTAGCGCCGCCCCTCGATGTCCGGGATCTGCGTGGCCGTGAACGCCACGACCTCATAATCGGGGTTGTCCCGGAAGAACACGTTGAAGTTGTGGAAGTCCCGTCCTGCTGCTCCCAGGATCACCACGCGCTGCGTCATGAACTCGCGCTCCCTCTCCGTTCCCTGCCAGTGGTGTCGGATGCCGAATGCACGAACCGTAATCGTCGCCGTGGGAATATTGCAGGGGGTACACCCGAATCGGAATGGCCATGCCTCGGCCGGCGAGGAACGCGCTGCGGGATGGCGCGCCGCCGGATGGAGGCGGCGCTTGCTGCCTAGGCGTCCGACTCGGCGAGAAACTGGTCGAGCTTGGCGACCTCGGCTTCGGCACCGAGCTCGAGGAAGCGCACGCGGGCCTTGCGGGCCAGCTCCTGAGCCTCACTGGCGCGCCCGTCGGCGTTCAGCACCCGGGCGAGATCCCGCTCCGCCTGGGCGGCAAGAACGGGCCGGCCGAGCTCTTCGGCGCGGTGCACGACGTCACGCAGCATCGTCTCGGCCTGCGCAATCTCCCGAGCCGCGGCCAGGGCACCGGCCAGCACTCTGAGATCCTCTGCTTCACCCACCACACTGCCGATCTCCCGCTGCGTCTGGAGGGACCGCTCGATCTCGCGACGCGCGACCTCGGGGTCACCAGCCACCAGTCGAATCTCGGCGCGTCCGCCCCGGGTCGACGCGCCCAGACGGATGTCCCCGGCCTCGTCGGCTTCCTGCACGGCGGAATCGGCGGCCTCAAGCGCCCGGTCCAGCTCACCCTGGTCCCGGTAGGTGATGGCGAGGTTGTTGAGGACCTGCGCGATGCCCGCGTGGAGATCGGCCTGTTGGAAGGCAGCCAGCGCCATGGTGTAGGACCCGACGGCCCGGCCGTAGTCGCCACGGTAGTACGCGACGATGCCGAGGTTGTTGCAGCTGCGACCCACCGTGGCGTGATCCCCCTCCCGCTTCGCCAACGCCAGGGCCTCCATGAACCGTCCCGCGGCGTCGTCGATCCGCCCCGCGTCCAGGGCAATCACCCCGAGCGCGTTCAGCGCATGGGCCTCCACCGCGCGATCCCCGCGGTCCCTAGCGCGCTGCAGCGCGGCCTGCACCCACCGCTCCGCCTCCACGCTGCGGCCCAGACGGCCGTGCGCGATACCGAAGAGCAGGGCCAGCGTCGGCGACCGCTGCAAGTCCTGGGGCGGCGAGCCACTCAAGAGTTCGAGCAGTCCCGCGTCCTGCCCCGTATCGGCCAAATGCTGCGCCTTGTTGAGCATGAGGAGCGACTCCCGAACGTCGTGAGCTACCATGACGCCTCGACGCCAGAGAAGTGAGGCAGTGGCGTCGCGAACCACTTGTGGCGAAACGACTGCCAGGCCGGCAGCCGACGCCACGGGCCGCCCGGCTCATCCTGGATCCAGAGCCGCAGCCGGCGGCGCTCGATCTCGTGATCCTGCTCGTCGATCGTGCCGTCACCGTTGAAGTCCCAGTCGGCACCGCCGTACCAGATCCGCAGCCACGGCCGGTGCCACCGGTGGAACTCGAGACCCGAGGGCTCGAAATCCACCCGAATCGTGGTGCGGCTCACGGAGACCGTAATGAGGACCGACTCACCCCGCCGGATCCGGCTCCCGTCAGGCCGGCGCAGCAGGGCATTCCGAGGTACCGAGAAGCGCAGGAACGGCCGGACGCCGCGGCCGTTCGTGTAGTTGATCTGGATCGACCTGGTCCTTCCCTTCACCGCACTAAAGGTCACCTCGTATCGGTCCAGGCGTGGTGGGCCTGCGGTGGGGGCGCGGGCAATGACCACATCCTCCCCCTCGGCCGGCCCCTCATCGTCCGGCAGCGCGACGATGGAGAAATCGGGTGGTCCGTCGAGCTCCCCCCAGCGGAGGCTCTGCAGCGCTCCGTCCGGCACAAGCTGCTCTTGTGCCGGAGGTGGTTCGTTCGGCGGTCCCGTCGCATCGCTGCATCCTGCGGCGACGAGTACCGCAGTCAGCACAGCGATCATGGTCCGTCGTGACATGGCGTCCTCCTCGGTAGCCTCCGAGCTATCGAGCCTCATCGTACGGCGGTCCGGGGCGCGCGGACTGCAGTCGGGCCTCGTGGCTCCTGAGACCGCAGGGAGTGTGCCTCACGTCACAGGTTCTCTAACGGCAACTATTACAAGGAGTTACGGTGTGTGACGGTAGGGTTGCAGCTGGGGCGGTTTGAACCAGGCAGGGGCGAAGCGCTCCAGCTGGTCAGTCCTCGTCGCCGCTGTTGAGGTCCAACAGCCTGCGGAGGCGGCGGCGGGAGATCCCGAGGCGCCGCGCTGCCTCACTGCGATTGCCGCCGCAGGATTCGAGAGTCGCACGGGCCGCCGCCGCCGTGATGTCGTCCAGCCTGGCCGGAAACGGCAGCGGCCCCCCGCTCTCCGGCTCGGCCACCAGCCGGGGAACCAGCTCTGCCGGATCCAACTCCCCCGGGGGGGACAGCAGCAGAGCACGCTCCACGGCGTTCTTCAACTCTCGCACATTGCCCGGCCAGTGGTGCGTGCGGATGGCCTCCCGGGATTCCTGCGCCAGCACCGGCACAGGGAGCCCGTGCTGGCGCGCCATGCGGTGCAGCAGCTCCTCGGCAATCACGAGCGCGTCGTCGCCCCGCTGCCGCAGCGGCGGCAGCGACAGCGTGATGACGCTCAGCCGGAAGTAGAGATCCCGCCGGAACGTCCCTTCCTGCACCGCTCGATCCGGGTTGTCGTTGGTGGCCGCGATGATCCGGACGTTGACCTGGCGCGACTTGGTGCCGCCCACCCGCCGTACCTGCCGGTCCTCCAGGACTCGCAGCAGCTTGGCCTGGAGATCGATCGACAGGGTACCGATCTCGTCGAGAAACAGGGTGCCCCCCTCGGCCACCTCGAACAGACCCGGCTTGGCAGCGTGGGCGTCGGTGAAGGCCCCACGCTCGTGACCGAACAGCTCCGACTCGACCAGGTTCGTGGGGAGGGCCGAGCAGTTCACCGCCACAAACGGGGCGGCCCGCCGCGGCCCGCCCTTGTGGATGCCCCGGGCCAGGAGCTCCTTCCCCGTGCCCGTCTCCCCCAGAATGAGGGCCGTGGCCTCGATGTGGGGTAGCACCCGCGCCGCCCTGGCGAGCACGGCCTTGATCGCCTGGCTCTCGCCCACGATCTCGCTGAAGGCCCCGGCCCGGACCTCTTCCACTCCACCAGCGGCCCGCCGCAGCGCGTCCCGATGGCGCTCGGCCGCGGCCGTCACGACGTTCCTCAGGATCTCGACATCTTCGGGGAGGGCGAAGTAATCGCTGGCACCGTGGGCTACCAGCAGCGCGGCGATCCGTCGCCCCGGATCCGAGCCGACCGCGAGCACGGGGACCGCCGCAGGCAGCTCATGCCGGTCGAGCCACTCCAGCGCCTCGCGCTCGGCCCCACCGGCGGCGAGGACCACCGCCGCTATCTCCGATCCCACCGCGGTGACGTCCCCGACCTCCACTTGGCGCACGGGCACGCCCAGGTCTTCACCCAGGTGGTCCCACAGCTCGGAGAAGGAATCTGAGAGCTTGATCACCAGAACGGCGGCTGCAGCCACCGAGCCTTCTTGGGTCGGCCGCTTGCCGGAGACGCCTTTTCTCCACGTCCTGGTACCTGCGGGATTCGCCACGTAGCCTCAACTGGTCCGTTTTGAACCACCTCGGACGAACCGTACCACCCCCCCCGTCTTCACAAATCCGCCTAAGGCATTTAATAGCAACAACTTGTGAAGACGTAGCGGTTTGGCCCCTCAGTTGCATCACAGGGCAATTGGCCGCCGGATCCACCCGGCGGATCGGCCCTGAAGCCTGAGGAATCTTACTTGAGCAGTGTAACCCAGATCCCCGCGGATGCTGTGGGCAGCATCACTCCTGGGCCTTCCCGTGCCACACCAGGCCGGGGGCCCCGCGGAGGGCTGGTGCAGACTGTTCCAGGCGCCCGCACACGGGCCGGCCGGCCGCCGCAGGCCCTACCCTACCACGCCACACACGGCGATCCGGCCGGGCGCCTGTTCGTGGACGCCCTCCTGGCGGTGGGCGAGGCCCTGGGCGCGAAGGATGCCTATACCGGTCGCCATTCCAGGCGGGTGAGCGCCTTTGCCGAGGCTATCGGGCGGGAGTTGGGACTCCGCGCCCGGGAGCTGGACGACCTGCGGATGGCGGGCCAGCTGCACGACGTGGGGAAGATCGGCATCCCCGACAAGGTCCTGGGCAAGGAAGGGCCTTTGGATGATGAGGAATACGGGTGCCTCAAGGAGCACCCGGTGATCGGTGATCAGATCCTGCGGCCGCTGCTGCACGACCGCCCCACGGTGCTCGCGGCGGTACGGTGGCACCACGAGCGGTTCGACGGCCGGGGGTTCCCGGACGGACTGCGGGGTGAGGAGATCCCGCTGGCCGCCCGCATCGTGGCCGTGGCTGATTCGTTCGACGCCATGACCAGCGAGCGACCCTACCGCTCACCGCTCGACCTGGACGATGTCGTGGCCGAGCTCGAGGCCGGGGTCGGAGCCCAGTTCGATCCCAGGTGCGTCGCGGCGTTCATGAGCGTGCTGAACCGCGCCCTCGAGCTGGCGTCCGTCACGACACCGCAGCAGATGCGCAGCCGGCGGCGGACCCGAACACCGGTCCGGGTGCGTCCCGGGGGTGGTCCGTCTCCCCGCAACGACCGGCCAGCGGCTCGGGTTCGCTGCCATGCCACACCGGCTCGGAGGAGAAGTGGGCTCGCGCTCGTCGGGGCACGGGCGCCGCCTACGGGCCTAGCCACCGGTCAGCCCCGCAGGCAACGCGCCCCGCCGGCCGCCACCCGGCCCGCAAGTACCCTTCTAAGAACGCTTTAATCAACTTTCATGACGGGATTACCGGCCCCGCGGCAGGTTTCGGTGGCCGGTAAGCCTGTCGCCACGATCGCCCAGTTCAACCCCTGGCCAGGCGAGGCCGGCGCCGCGGAGGCCATCGCGCGGGCCCGCGCCGACGGACGAACCACCCTGTACGATCCGGAGGCTCTCGCTCTGGTTCGGGCGCTTGGCGTTGCCGTTCCCGCTCACCTGCATCTCCGCAGCCTCGCCGACCTCGCCGACCTCGCCGACGCAGATCTTGCCGACCTGCCGTCGGACCAGCTCGTCGTGAAGGTCGTCTCGGAACACCTCCCGCATAAGAGCGACGTGGGCGGCGTAATGGTGGTGCCCAACGACCGGGCCGCAGTCGAGCGCGCCATCGGGGATATGGCGATCCGCGTCGCTCCGACACCGGTGATCGGATACACCGTGTACGAGTTCGTGCAGCACAGCGACGCCCCCGGCGCACAGCTCTTGCTGGGCCTCCGCTGGACGGAGGACTTCGGCCCGGTGGTGATCCTGGGCCCTGGCGGCGCGCTCACCGAGTTCCTCTCGCGGGAGCTGGACGGGGGGCGGGGCGCCGCCATTCTCGCACCCGGACTCACGCGACCCGGGCGCATTGGCGAGCTGCTCGGGCACAAGGCAATCACCCGGCTGGTCACCGGCGAGGTCCGGGGCGGACCGATACAGATGCCACCGGCCGAGCTTGCCGGCCTGGTCACACGACTCCTCGACTTCGCCGCGAGCCCCGCGGCAGCCTCGCTCGGCGAGTTCGAGGTCAACCCGCTGGTGGTGACCGACCGCGGCCTGACGGCGCTCGACGTCCTGGCCACGCTGCGTGACCCAATCGAAGCAGAGCCGGAGCGGCCGATCCACAAGTTGCGCTCGCTGCTCGAGCCCCAGCGCGTCGCGCTCATCGGGGTTTCCGATGCGATGAACCCGGGCCGCATCATCCTGCAGAACCTGCTGCGAGAGGGCTTTCCCCCGGAGCGCCTCACCGTGGTGAAGCCTGGCGCCGATGACATCGACGGCGTGCGCTGCGTCCCCGAGGTCGCGGCGCTGCCCGAGCCTGCCGACGTGCTGGTGCTCGGCGTCGCCGCTGCGCAAACGCCCCAGACCCTCGAGGAGATCGTCCGGCACCGCGCCGCCGAGAGTGTGATCGTGATTCCCGGGGGGCTGGGAGAGCGGGCCGGCAGCGAGGACCTCGAGCGGCGCATGCGCAACACACTGCGGACTGCGCGGGAGACCGACTGGCAGGGCCCCGTCCTCAACGGCGGGAACTGTCTCGGGGTGCGCTCGGTCCCGGGGCGTTTCGACACGATGTTCATCCCCAAGTACAAGCTGCCGTGGCCCACGGGCGCTCCCGGCCCGGTGGCAATCATCTCGCAGAGCGGTGCCCTCGCCGTGGCAAAGTCGAGCGGGCTCGCCCGCCTGAATCCGCGCTTCGTCGTCTCGGTGGGCAACCAGACCGATCTCACCGTCGGGGACTACCTCGCCTACCTCAAGGACGACGCCGACGTCGAGGTGTTCGCCTGCTACGTGGAGGGATTCCGCCCTTTGGACGGACGGCGTTGGCTGGAGGCGGCCGCCGAGATCACGGCCACGGGTCGCAGCGTCCTGCTGTATCGCGGGGGCCGCACGCCAGCCGGGGCGCTCGCCTCCGCGTCCCACACCGCAGCGATCGCCGGCGATTACGCGGTGACCTGCGAGCTCGCCGAAGCCGCGGGGGTCGTGATTGCCGACTCCCTGGCCGACTTCGAGGACCTGATCAGGCTGTGTACGATGCTGGGCGGCAAGCGGGTGGACGGCTGGCGGCTGGGCGCGGTGTCCAATGCGGGCTTCGAGTGCGTGGCCATCGCAGACAGCCTCGGCCGCTTTCGCCTCGCGTCCTTCACGGAGGAGACCACGACCCGGCTGGCGGACCTGCTCGAAAGCCGCCGGCTCGCGGCCGTCGTGGCGGTCGGCAATCCCGTCGATCTCACGCCGATCATGGACGACGAGCCGTACGAGACGGCCGTGCGGGCCGTGCTCGACGACAGCCAGGTGGACGTCGCCATCGTGGGGTGTGTGCCGCTGACCGGCGCGCTGGAAACGCTCCCGCGCGCAGCCGACCACGGGGAGGACGTGCGCGACGCGCGATCGATTGCCAGCCGGTTGGCCGCGCGCTTCCGGGACAGCAACAAGGCGTGGGTCGCGGTGGTAGATGGGGGAGCGCACTTCGATGCGATGGCGGCGCAACTGGAGGACGACGGCGTGCCGACGTTCCGCACTGCGGATCGGGCACTCCGGATGTTTGAGGCCTACTGTGCCAGTCGGCTAGGTTTGACGGAGGCACCACATCGGGTTCGAGACTAGGAATACGACATGGTGACGACCAAGACCAAGATCAGACCCAAGCCGTTCCTCTTCCCGCAGATGTGCAAGGCGTGCGGACGCTGTATCGACGCCTGCCCCAAGCACTGCATTGAGATGGGAACGGAGATCGACCCGATGACCGGGTTCACACCGATCACCGTGGACCTGGAGGTGTGCAACGGGTGCGGGCTGTGCTACAGCGCGTGCCCCGAGCCGTACGGGCTCATGGCCACACCCCCGGAAGCCGAGGGGGTCGACATGGTGGTGAGCGATCCGTTCTCCTTCTTCGGTGCGCGCGAGAGGACCGCGGCGGAGCCCGCGGCGATCCCCGACGAGCGCCTGCCGATGCCAGCGCTCGAGCCGCTGGTCCTCAAGGGCAACCACGCTGCCGCCATCGGAGCCCTGATGGCGGGCTGCCGGCACTTCTTCGGCTATCCCATCACGCCGTCCACGGAGGGCGCGGAGCTGATGGCCAAGCTGCTGCCTCAGCTGAATGGCATCTTCGTGCAGGCGGTGAGCGAGGTAGCGACGGCCAACATGATATACGGCTGCGGTGGCGCCGGACTGCGGTGCATGACCTTCACCTCGTCACCGGGCTTCAGCCTCATGCTGGAAGGGATCTCCTACATGATCGGCGCGGAAATCCCCGGCGTGTTCATCAACGTGATGCGCGGGGGACCGGGCCTGGGCAACATCGGACCCGAGCAGGGAGACATCAAGCTGGTGTGCCGCGGTTTGGGACACGGCAATACTCACGCACTGGTCCTCGCGCCCTCCAATCCGCAGGAGATGTTGGACCTCACGATGCAGGCGTTCGACCTCGCCTTCGAGTACCGCAATCCCGTGATCGTGGTCGGTGACGGCTACCTCGGGCAGGTGACCGGCCGGGTTACACTCCCCGAGTATCTGGTGCGGCCAGGCCTCCCGTCATGGGCCGTGTACGGCGACGCGGCGCACCGGGGCAACCTGCACACGTCGATCTGGCTGAACGAGCCGGAGCTCGAGGCACACAACGTCCATCTCAACGACAAGTACCGGCGCATGACGGAGCAGGAGCAGCGCTCGGAGTGCTTTCAGTGTGATGACGCGGAATGGCTCGTCGTGGCCTGCAACACCCCGGCCCGCATGGCCAAGGGGTCGGTGCAGGCGCTGCGCGAGCGCGGCCTCAAGATCGGCCTGTTCCGACCCGTCACCCTCTGGCCCTTCCCGATCGACGCGCTGCTGCCGCTGCTCCAAGGCAAGCGCGGCCTGATCGTGGTGGAGGCGGGCGCCGGCCAGCTGGAAGATGAAGTCCGGCTGGCGCTGAGCCACGCCGGTGTCACCTCCCCTCCAACGATTCACCGGGTACAGCACTTCGGCGGGGTGCTTCCCCAACAGCGAGAGATCGTCGACCACATCGCCGCCCTCGCGGAGGCGGACCATGGATAGCGTGTTCTACGGACGCTTCGAGCGCCACGCCCAGGACGGACTCAAGGGTCTCACCACGCACTACTGCCCGGGGTGCGGCCACGGTCTGATCCACAAGTACCTCGCCGAGTCGCTCGACGAACTGGGCGTGCAGGATCGCACCGTTGCCATTTCGCCGGTGGGGTGCGCGGTCTTCATGTACTACTACCTCGACGTGGGGAATGTGCAGGCCGCGCACGGGCGGGCGCCGGCCGTAGGGCTGGGCCACAAGGTGGCGAACCCCGACTCCATCGTGGTGAGCTACCAGGGAGACGGCGACCTGGCCTCCATCGGTCTCGCCGAGATCATGCAGGCCACGTCGATGGGTCTGCCCATGACCTTCATCTTCGTGAACAACGCCATCTACGGCATGACCGGCGGGCAGATGGCCCCGACCACGCTGCGGAACCAGCGGACCACCACGACGCCCACGGGACGGAGCCGGATCACGGGCGAGCCGATGCGCATGGCCGAGACGGTGGCGCAGATGGACGCTCCGATCTACGTGGAGCGCGTCGCACTGTACGACAACAAGCAGCGCACCCGAGCCAAGAAGGCCATCAAGAAGGCGCTGCGGTTGCAGGTCGAGAACCGGGGGCTGTCGTTCGTCGAGGTGCTCTCCGAGTGCCCCGTCCACCTCCACATGACGCCGCTCGAAGCGGAGCAATGGGTGAAGAGTGAGATGACTCCGGTGTTCCCACTCGGCCCGAAAAAGGACGCAGAGGTGGAGCCGTGGTTCGACCCGGGTACGCCCAACTTCGAGCCCGCCGAGGTCGGGCGCGTGATCGGCGGTGCCACCGAGCCGCCCCAGCGCTTCGGCAAGGGCTTCCCGTCACACGTTCACGAGGACGACATCGCGATCAAGTTCGCGGGCAGCGGTGGCGACGGCGCGCAAACCATCGCGGTGCTCACGGTGCGGACGGCGATCAACGAGGGCTTCGACGCGACCCACATTCCGAGTTACGGTCCGGAATCCCGCGGCGGGACCTCTTATGCCGACGTGCACGTCGCCACACAGGAAGTGTTGTCGCCGGCGTCGCCCTCGCCGCACGTGCTCGTGGCGTTCAACCCGCCCAGCCTCGAGAAGTTCGGACCGCTCGTCGAGCCCGGCGGGATCGTGATCTACGACAGCTCCATCGTGCCGCAGCCCCCCGAGCTGGACCCCAGTGTCCAGATGACGGGGATTCCCTGCACGCAGATCGCGGCGCAACTGGGCAAGACGATGGTGAAGAACGTGGTGGCGCTGGGCGCGCTGCAAGCAGCCACCGAGCTGTTCCCCAAGGAGAGCTTCGTGGCCACGATACGCGACGCCCTGAAGAAGGACTGTGCGCTGCTCGAGCTGAACGAGGCCGCGTTCGACTACGGCGTCGAGGCCTACCGGGAAGCGAGGTCCGCCGCTACGGCGTGAGGAGCACCTTCACCGCGCCGCTCTGGCGCCGATGGCGGGCGGCACCGAGGGCGCTGCGGTATTGGTGCAGGGGGTAGGTGTGGGTAACCAGATCGGCCACCCGTGCGTCGGTGGCCAGCAGCAAGCGCTGCGTCAACTCATAGGTGTGGAGCGTTTCGCCGTCCCACCGCTCCCGTCCGTACCCCAGCACTCCTTGAATCGCCACTTCGCGAGCCCACACCATCGTGAGGTCCAGCTTGCGCGCCCCGGCACAGCCGAGCAGCACCAGCTTGCCCCGAGGCGCCGCGTAGCGCAGGGCTTGGTCGAGCGTCTGGCGGTTTCCCACGCAGTCGTAGACGAGTGGGAATCCGCCTCCGGCGTACACCTCCGGCCCCACCGGCGGCCGATAGGCGGCCGCGCCGGTCTGGAGCATTGCGCCTCTCGCGCTGTCCCCCGGCGTCACCGTCTGCGTGGCGCCGAGCCGGTCGGCCAGGTCGCATTCGTGGGACCGCTTCGCCTGGGCCACGATGTCCCCATCGAACCCCAGTGCACGGAGCGCCCAGATTGCAGCGAAGGCGATGGGCCCGCTCCCAATCACCAGCACACGCTCCGCCGCGTCGGTGAGCGTGCGCAGCACCGCATGGACGGCCACCGACAACGGTTCCATGAGAACCGCCGTGCGGTCGTCCAGCGCGCCGTCCACCGGGTAGACCTGCGACTCGTGCGCGATGAGCCGCTCGCCCCACCCGCCGGGGAGGTCGCGGTGGAAGCCCAACGAGAGCCCGCGCGCCAGCGCCCGTCCGCCGATCTGCAGGGGACCTGCCTCGCCACCGCGGGCGCACGCCCCGGGAATGCCGGCGGCGCACGCCGCGCACAGCTCGTCGTCGGGGAACCCACGCACCGTACAGGAAACGATGGGGTCGAGAACAATACGTTGCCCCGGCCGCACGCGCGTGACCGCCGAGCCCACCTCGGTGACGCACGCCAGGACTTCATGACCCAACACGCACGGGAACGACGCGAACGGCTCCATGAGGGGGCTCGTGTTGAAGGTGAGACTCCCGAGGTCGGTGCCGCAGATCCCGCCGGCGATCACGTCGGCCTCGATCCAGCGATCTCCCGGGGGTTCGGGGGCCGGCACCTCCGCCAGGCGTACGCCACTCAGACGGCCGAACGCGACACTGTCGGTGAACCCGCCCAGTGCCCGTCCCAGGACGTAACGAGGAATCGAGAAGTTGAACGTGACAGCTCGCATGGACAGACCCCCGCAACCACCGTCGCGCGGGCCCCAACTTCGGTCCCAGGACCCGCGCGGGTCAAGTACCCGCTGCGGTGCGACGAGTACCCAAGGAGAGCGACACGATGATCATCGGTGTTCCCCGCGAGATCCACCGCCACGAGCATCGCGTGGCCCTCACCCCCTACGGCGCCAGGCAGCTCACGCGGCGCGGCCACACCGTGGTCGTGGAGCAGGCCGCCGGGCTCGAGGCACTCTTCACCGACCGTGAGTACGAGGAGGCAGGATCACAGATCGTCTTCTCGAGCGAGGAGGCGTACAAGCGCGCCGACCTGGTTGCGCGCGTCGGGATCCTGTCGAGCGATGACCTCGACTACTTGAAGCCCGGATCGGTGATCGGGGCATTCCACCACCTGACGGTGGCCTCCCGCTCCATCATCGAGCGGCTGCAGGAACTGAAGATGACGATCATCGGGTACGAACTCATCGAGGACCCGCACGGTCGGCGACCACTCCTCATCCCGTTCAGCGAGATGGCCGGGCAGATGGCGGTCTACATCGCAGCGCACTACCTGCAGAACGAGGGCGGGGGACGCGGCATTCTGCTCGGAGCTGTGCCCGGCATCGCGCCGCCGACGATCGTCATCCTGGGCGCGGGGACCGTGGGACGCATGGCGGCACGCCGCGCGCGCGCGATTGGCGCCCACGTGATCGTGCTGGACGCCGACCTGGAGAAGCTGCGCGTGCTGAGTCGCGAGCTGGGAGGCCAGATCGTCACGCAGGTGGCGACCCCCGAGCGACTGGAGCAGTACACCGCGATCGCCGATGTCGTGATCGGCGCGATCCTGATTCCCGGTGCGCGGACGCCGTACCTGATCACCGAGGAGATGGTGAAGACAATGCGCGCCGGCAGCGTGATCATCGATGTCTCGATCGATCAGGGCGGCTGCTCCGAAACGAGCCGCCCCACGACGCTGGACGACCCCTCCTACATCGTGCACGACGTGGTGCACTACTGCGTCCCGAACATGACCGCCAACATCGCCCGCACGGCGTCCCGTGCGCTCTCCGACGCCGTCATCGCCCACCTCGGGGCGGTGATAGAGCACGGCGTGAACAGCGCCTTGCGGGAGGATCCCTGGCTCGCCGCCGGCGTCTACATGTACGAGGGCACGCTGGTACACGAGGAGCTCGCCGCGGCGATGAAGGTCAGTGCCACGCCGCTCGACCGGCTGCTGGCGGGAGGGCGAGCGTCATGAACTGGCTCGACGACTACAAGTCCAAGCTCCAGACCCCGGCCGAGGCCGTCGCACGCGTACGGAGCGGCAACCGCGTCTACTACGCGGGGAACGCCGCGATCCCGCAGGCCCTGGTACGCGCGCTGGCCGACCGACGCGATGAGCTGCAGGACGTGCAGCTCAACCACGTGCTGCTGATCGGGGAGGATCCCCTGTCGGCCCCCGGCATGGAAGGGCGCTTCCGGCACAACTCCCTGTTCGTGGGACCGGCCGACCGCAAGGCGGTGAACGATGGCCGCGCCGATTACGTGCCGATCTTCCTGCACCAGATCCCCCGGCTCTTCAAGGAAGGGATCGTGCCGCTCGACGTGACGATCGTCCAGACATCTCCGCCCGACGAGCATGGCTTCATGAGCCTCGGTGTGGAGACACTGGCTTCGGTGGCGGCGTGCCAGACGGCCAAGACGGTCATCGTCCAGGTCAACGAGAAGATGCCGCGCGTGCTGGGCGACACGTTCCTGCACGTCAACCGGGTGGACTCGATCGTGGAGTACACTGAGCCGCTCCCGACGCTCACACCCAAGCCGGCGACCGACGTGGAGAAGGCCATTGCCGCCCACGTGCTCGGCCTGATCACCCCCGGCGCCACACTGCAGATGGGCATCGGCGGGATTCCCGACTCGGTGTACGAGGCCATGGAGGGCGACCTGGACCTGGGGATCCACACCGAGATGATCTCGGATGGTGGCATGCGCGCGATCCAGCGGGGTGTCGTGACCGGCGCCCAGAAGAACCTCCACCCTGGGAAGGTCGTCATCACGTTCGCGCTCGGAAGCGACGAGCTGTACGACTATCTCGACAACAACCCGTTCATCGAGGCCCACCCCGTCAGTCACGTGAACGACCCCGCGGTGGTGAGCCAGAACGACAACATGGTGGCGGTGAACTCCGCCATCGAGGTCGATCTCACCGGCCAGATCTGCTCCGATTCGATCGGCCCGTTCATCTACTCGGGATTCGGCGGCCAGGTCGACTTCATTCGCGGCGCGGCACACTCCAAGGGCGGGCGGCCCATCATTGCCCTGCCCTCCACCGCCAAAGGCGGCGAGATGTCCCGCATCGTGCCGTTTCTCAAGCAGGGTGCGGGGGTGGTTACCAGCCGCGCAGACGTCCACTACGTTGTTACCGAGCACGGCGTGGCCAACTTGTTCGGCAAGAACCTGCGCGAACGCGCCGAGGCACTCATCGAGATCGCGGCACCCGCGTTTCGCGAGGAGCTCGAACGCGCGGCGAAGGAGCGGAAGCTGCTGCCTTAGGGAGGGACAGTGGAGCGAATCCTGGTCACCGGAGCCTTGGGACAGATCGGATCGGAACTCGTGCTTGCGCTGCAGGAGCGGTATGGGGTCGAGCAGGTCGTGGCGTCGGACATCCGCATGCCGCCCGCCTCGGCGCGCAACCACGACGGCCCCTTCCAGCACGTCGACTGTACCAACCAGGAGCAGATCCGCGAGGCCGTTCGGCGCCACGACGTCGACACGATCTTTCACCTGGCGGCCCTGCTCTCGGCCGTGGCCGAAGAGCGCCCGCACGTCGCCTGGACCGTCAACATGGGCGGCTTGTACCGCGTGCTCGAAGTGGCACGGGAGAATCGCTGCGCCGTGTTCGTGCCGAGCTCGATCGGCGCGTTCGGGCCCGGGACGCCGGTGGACAACACGCCACAGGACACCCTGCAGCGCCCGACCACGATGTATGGCGTCACCAAGGTGGCCGGCGAGCTGCTGTGCGACTACTACCACACCCGCTTCGGCGTGGACGCGCGCGGCGTGCGCTATCCGGGGATCATCTCACACGTGACGCCGCCGGGAGGCGGCACGACCGACTACGCCGTGGAGATCTTCTACGAGGCGATCAAGCACAAACGGTACACCTGCTTCCTCCAGGGAGACACGCGGCTCGACATGATGTACGTGCCGGATGCGATCAAGGCGGCCATCGAGGTCATGGAAGCCGACGCCGGCCGCCTGACCCACCGCAACGCGTTCAACGTCACGGCCATGAACTTCACACCGGAGGAGCTGGCCGCGGCGATCCGCAAGCACGTTCCCGAGTTCACCCTGAGCTACGCGGTGGACCCGGTGCGGCAGTCCATCGCCAACTCCTGGCCCAACTCGATCGACGACAGCGCCGCACGGGAGGAGTGGAGCTGGACGCCGTCGTACGATCTCGAGGCGATGACGGCCGACATGCTCTCGCACCTGGAGAAGAAGCTCGAATCACCATGAGACGCACCCTTGCTCTGCTGGCGGCATCGATTTTGGGCGTGCCGCTCGCCGCCCAGCAGGGGGAGGACCCCAGCCCACACAGCGACGCGCGGCTCGTGTCGGAACTCGCGGCCATTCGGCCGGGCGAGGCGTTCACGGCCGCACTCCATCTCACGATGGACGCCGGGTGGCACAGCTATTGGCGCAACCCCGGCGACGCCGGGGGCGAGACCGTCATCGAGTGGACCCTACCCGACGGGTTCAGCGCGGGAGCGATCCAGTGGCCCCACCCCCACCGCATCGAGGCCCCACCGCTGGTAAGCTACGGGTACGACGACGAGGTCCTGCTGCTGGTCGACGTGGTCCCGCCGCCTCAGGTCCAGCCCGGCAGCACGGTGACGCTCAAGGCGCGTGCGGACTGGGTGGTGTGCGAGGAGATCTGCCTACCGGCCACGGCAGACCTCAGCCTCGCGCTTCCCGTGGCGGAAGGCGCCGTGCGGCTCGACCCCGAGTGGGGTCCGGCCGTGGCACGTACGAGAGCACGGCTGCCGGTCGTGATGGACCCCTGGGCGATCGAGGCGTGGCGCGTGCCGGACGGATTCGTCCTGGCGGTGACCCCGCCCCGCGGCTGGGACGGGACGTTCCGGGGCAGCTACTTCTTCTCCAGCGCCAGCGGCGTCATTGCCCACGCGGCCCCCCAACCGCTGACCCGGGACGGCAACACGTATCAGCTCTCCCTGGCACCCTCCGAGTACCTGCAGGGCTCCCTGGCGCGACTCGAGGGAGTGCTGCTCGCCCCCGACGGCGTCACCTGGGATGCCGAGCGCGGTGCGCGGGCGATGACCGTCGACGTCCCGGTGACCGAGCGCCCCATCGTGGCCGGCGCACCACTCACGCTCCTCACCGCGCTGTTGTTCGCCTTCGCGGGCGGCATGCTGCTCAACCTCATGCCCTGCGTCTTCCCGGTCCTGTCGCTGAAGGTCCTGGGGTTCGTGAGCCAAGGCGGCGCGGACCGCAGCAAGGTACGGGCGCACGGCGTCGCCTTCGCGGCGGGAGTGATCGCGTCGTTCTGGTTCCTCGCGGGATCGCTCCTCACCCTGCGCGCCGGCGGGACGGCCCTGGGCTGGGGATTCCAATTGCAGTCGCCGGTCTTCGTCGCGATCATGGCCGCGCTGTTCTTCCTGCTGGGGCTCAGCCTGTTCGGCGCCTTCGACGTGGGCACCTCGCTCACCCGGCTGGGTGGTGTCCTCGGCGCATCGGACGGATACGGTGCGTCCTTTGCGAGTGGCGTGCTGGCAACCGTTGTGGCGACGCCGTGCATTGCGCCCCTGATGGGCGCGGCGCTCGGATTTGCGCTCACCCAACCGCCCCTGCCGACCCTGCTCGTGTTCGGCACCCTGGGGCTCGGCATGGCGACGCCTTATCTCGCCCTCTCGATGGCACCGGCACTGCTCCAGCGCCTGCCCCGTCCCGGTGCCTGGATGGTGACGCTACGGCAGTTCCTGGCCTTCCCGCTGTTCGCGACCTCCATCTGGCTCGTCTGGGTCTTCGGACGGCAGACGGGCTTGGACGGGGCCACCGCGCTCCTGGCAGGCCTCACCCTGCTGGGCTTCGCCACCTGGGCCTGGTGGCGCTGGCGCGACGTGCCGCGAGGCAGTTGGCCCTTCACGACCTCTCGGGTGGTGGCCGCGCTAGCGGCGATCGCGGCGGTGGCGGTCATCGTGCGGGGGATCGGAGGGGAAGCAGCAGCCGCGGACGACCTGTGGCAACCCTACACGGCCGCTGACGTCGCCGAGCTGCGGGCGGCAGGGCAACCGGTCTTCATCGACTTCACCGCCGCCTGGTGCCTCACCTGCAAGGTGAACGAGCGTGTGGTGCTCTCCACGACAGAGGCGGAGGAGGCGTTCCGCGAACGCGAGGTCGCCCTGTTCATTGCGGACTGGACCAAGCGCCATCCCGAAATCACGCGGGCACTCGAGAGCTTCGGGCGCAGCGGCGTCCCGCTCTACGTGCTCTATCCGGGAGGCGATCACGGAGGCGCCGTGGTGCTCCCCGTAATCCTGACGAGACAGATCCTGCTCGAAGCGCTCGAGACAATTCCATCCGACTGATCGCAGAGGGAAAGGACGGAATCGCATGATGGTCAAACAACTGGTGAGTGCGGCACTGGGTGGCGCGGTGGCCTTGGCGCTGTGGTGCGCGACGCCCGACACCGGGCACGCTCAGGACGCCACGTGGGAGATTGGCGAGGCGGCACCGACCTTCACGCTGCCCGACACCTACGGCAAGGACCACGACCTGGCGGACTACCGGGGGAAGTGGGTCATCCTCGAGTGGCTCAACTACGAGTGCCCCTACGTGGGGAAGCACTACAGCAGCGACAATATGCAGCAACTCCAACGCGCCTACACGGGGCAAGGAATGGTGTGGCTCGCCATCGTGTCGTCCGCCCCCGGCAAGCAGGGGTACCACGAGCCGGAGGAGATGAACGCGATCTCCAACGAGAAGGGGAGCGCGGCGGACGCCGTGCTGCTGGATCCTGAGGGGAACGTGGGCCGGTTGTACGGCGCCAAGACTACGCCCCAGATGATTCTCATCGACCCTGAAGGCACCCTGCTCTACAACGGGGCCATCGACGATCGGCCCACGGCCCGACTGGCCGACATCGAGGGCGCACACAACTACCTCGTGGCGGCCATCGACGAGGCGACGGCCGGCCAGGCCGTGAGCCAGGCGACCACGCAGCCGTACGGGTGCTCGGTGAAGTACAAGAACTAGCCGCCGCCCCGTTCCGCCACCGCCACGATCGCGATGCCACCGCGCACGTTCTGGCTCACCTGCACCTGCACGAAGCGGGGCTCGATGGCGAACATCACGTCCTCGGCGATCCGGCCCGCCAGCGTCTCGCAGAACGCACCCTCGTCACGGTAGGACCAGAGGTAGTACTTGAGCGACTTGGATTCGAGGCACCGCTCACCCGGGATGTACTCCACCGTCACCGTTCCGAAGTCGGGCTGCCCGGTGCGCGGGCAGATGGAGGTGAACTCGACAGCCTCCAGGGTAACGCGCTGGACGTCGGGCGCCGGGAACGCCTCCCGGCGGAGGACCTCACGTGCCTCCTCGGGGCTCTCCGGCCTGGGAAGCGGACCGGTGGGCGGCAACTCGCGGGCTGGGCTCATAACTCTGTTGGCGCGGCGACCCTTGCGTAGCTTTCTCGACATGACGCCCCAATCGCAGCCCAGGGCCGTGGTACTCCTCAGCGGTGGGCTCGACTCGACGACGACGCTCGCCGTCGCCAGGGCGGAGGGCTACGAAGTATATGCCCTGACCGTGGAGTACGGCCAGCGCCACGCCGTCGAGCTCGAAGCGGCCAGCCGTATCGCGACGGCCCACGAGATCGCCGATCACACGGTGTTGCACGTCGACCTCGCCCACTTCGGCGGCTCGGCACTCACCACGGCCGCGCCCGTCCCCAAGGACCGCCCCAGCGGCGGGCCCGGGCACGACGTACCGGTCACCTACGTCCCCGCCCGCAACACCGTGTTCCTCGCGCTCGCGCTGGCGTGGGCGGAGACGCTGCAGACCGGACACATCTTCATCGGCGTCAACGCGCTCGACTACTCCGGCTACCCCGACTGTCGACCGGAGTACGTGGAGGCCTTTGAGCAAATGGCAAATCTGGCCACCAAGGCCGCGACTGAGGGCACCACTCCCGTCTCCATCCACACACCGCTGATCGGGCTCACCAAGAAGGAGATCATCCTGCGAGGGCTCGAGCTCGGCGTGGATTACGCGCTCACAGTGAGTTGCTACGACCCGGTGCCCACCGGCGAGGCGTGCGGTCGGTGCGATGCCTGCCGCCTGCGGCGCAAGGGGTTCGAGGAAGCGGGAGTGCCCGATCCCGCAGTGTATCACACAGGACCCACCGAACTGCGGCGATGAGCTACGCGGTCAAGGAGCTCTACTACACTCTCCAAGGCGAAGGCTTCCACACGGGGCGGCCCGCCGTCTTCCTGCGCTTCGCCGGATGTAATCTCTGGTCGGGCCACGAGGCCGATCGAGCGAGCGCCATCTGTCCGTTTTGCGATACGGACTTCGTCGGGACCGACGGCCCCGGGGGAGCCAGGTTCGAGGACGCGAGCGCCTTGGCGGCGGCCGCTGGCGACGCCTGGCCGGCCGGTGCAGCCGGCACCCCCTTTGTGGTCTGCACCGGCGGAGAGCCGCTGCTGCAACTCGACGAGCCCCTGTTGGCGGAACTGCACGCGGCGCGGTTCGAAGTGGCCATCGAGACCAACGGTACCCTGCCCGTTCCCGACGGGGCAGACTGGCTAACCGTGAGCCCCAAGGCGGGAGCCCCGCTGACGCTCCGGTCGGGCGACGAACTCAAGCTGGTGTACCCACAGGAGGGCGCGGAACCGGAGCGGTTCGGCCAGCTAGCCTTCCGCCACTTCTACCTGCAGCCAATGGATGGACCCGAGCGAGAGCGCAACACGCGGCTCACCGTACGCTACTGCCTCGATCACCCGCAGTGGCGGCTCAGCCTGCAGACACAGAAGTACCTAGGGATTCCCTGAGTTCGTTCCGGGCTTCAGGATCACGCCCTGGTTGGTCTTGCCGTTCATGGTGATCACCAGCGGCTCGTCGAAACGCAAATGGCGCACGGTGCGGCTTTCCTTCGCGGCGGGCTGCGTGGCGAGCCACTCCCAGTCCACGAACCCCTCGCCCGCGTCCTGATTGACCGTGAAATAGCCCACGTTGTTGGAGTTCAGGTTCTGGAAGAAGTGGGTCCCCTGCGACGGCGTGACGCGCAGGTCCTTGAACCCCGCCTCGACGATGGCCCGCACTCCCGAGATCTGATCCCAGGCGACCGGGATCCCGAGCCAGGGATCCAGTGAGCCCCAGCGCCCAACACCGATCAGGAGGTAGGGAACGCCGCGCGCCTTGAGATCGCTGTTGAGCTGGGCCACGTCGACCGCCGCCTCCTTGGTCGTGGAGCGATCGAACCGGTGCTTGTCGATCACGACCACGTCGTGAATGTCGTCGATCCTGCCATGCCCCAGGACGCTGGGACTCTCCACCACGATATCCTCGCGGCGCACGTCCCCCACCTCCAGCTCTTCGAACTCCCGCGTGAGCGCCAGCGGCCGCATCTGCAGAAAGCCAAATTCCTTTGGCTCGCCGCCGGTCGTGGCGAGGTTGACGGCGAACTCGATCTCGACCGGGGCGCTGGTGCCCTGTTCTCCCAAGTCGAGCAGGTGATCCAGCACCTCCGCCAGCGGGAAGAGATCCTGCTTCAGTACCGGTGCGAAGCTCACGAGGCGCACGCCAGCCCGGGAGAGGCCGTCGTACACCGCGTCGTTTTCGGGCGAGTAGGTCGAGCCGACCGCATGCAGCGTCCCATCCCGCTCGGCGTGGTCCAGTCCGAGCCGTACCATGCGGTCGTCGTCGGGGTCGTGGACCCCGTCGGTCTCGGTCCCCAGGTCGAGCGCCCAGAAGTTCCGCTGCGAGGAGTCGAGGAACTCCTGCACCGAGGAGAACTGCAACACGTGGCGTGGGTACCGGGGACAGAATCGCAGGCACTGCTCTCCTTCGCCCACCGTGCGACCGAGACCGAGGGCCACGGCAGCGATGCCGTCCCGCGACGTGAAGGGCGGCGAGGGATAGAAATTGTGGGACCGCGCCACGCCGGCGAAGTCGGGGTAATACAGACCGCCGTGCTGTGCGCCCACCAGCTGCTGCACGATCACCGCCATCTTCTCCTCTTCCAGCCGGTAGGGCGTGGCGTCGAGGTACGCCTTGGCGCGGGGCGAGAACGTCGAAGCGTACACCCGCTTGATCGCGATGATGAGCTGGGCTAGCGCCGCGTCGGGATCGTCGCTGTTGTTGGGCAGCATGAACGTCTTGTAGATCCCGGCGAACGGCTGGTATTGGTTGTCCTCCAGGAGGCTCGAGGAACGCACGGCCAATGGCTGCTTCATGTGCCGCAGGAAGACCGCGAGATCCTTCTCGACCGACTCCGGGAACCGTGCGGCCAGAAACCGCTTCTGGATCTGCTTGTAGTCCTGCCGTTCGATCGCGAAGTCCCGCAGGCGATTCCGGTCCAAGAAGTCGTCGAACACATCACTACCCAGGACGACGCATGGCGGCACGGCGATCCGGACCCCCGGGAAGTGGGAGGTCGCATCGTAGTCACGCAACAGGTAGTTCACGAACGCCAGACCACGGGCCTTGCCCCCCAAGGAGCCCGCGCCGATACGCGTGAACGGCACCGTGCCGTCGAACCGGTCCCGTTCATAATCGACAACGATCCCCCGGCTCTGCTCCCGGCGATACACCTCCATCGCCCGAATGAGGTAGTGCCGCAGCTCCTCGACCCCCTCGAAATCGGACAGCTGCCAGGGCCGGAGGTTCTCCGCCAGCACAAATTCGGTCCGGGTCTTGAGCCACCGCGAGAAGTGATTGCGTGCAGCGTGGTAGGCGACGCACTCACCCGGAACGGTCCACAGCTTCTCGATCAGCCCTTCCAGGTCGGGAGCGCGGTCGACTTCGGTATTGTCGGGCATGCGGAACACGAAGTCCCCGAACCCGAACCCGTCGGCCATGAAGTCGCGCAGCTGCTGCAGCAGCACGGGAGAGTCCTTGAGCAGGAACGAGGCACCGGCCTGGTGTGCCAGCTTCTCGTTCTCGGGCCGACCCGACTGGAGCATGATCGGAATGTCGTGCCGCAGGCCCCTGACCTGGCGGGCGAGCTCCACACCCGCGAGCGGGTCGAGCTTGCCGCCGTGCGGGAACTCGATGTCGGTGATGAGCCCGAGAATCTCGTCTGGATACTCGCTGATGAACCCCCACGCCTCCTCGTACGTCTGGCATAGCAGCACCTTGGGCCGCGCACGGATCCGCATGAGCTTGTGCGCCCGATTCAGGCCCTCCGGCATGAGGCGGTGGGCGTGCTGCATGAGCTCGGTGTAGATCACCGGGAGGAACGAGGAGTAGAACCGCGGCTTGTCTTCGACCACGACGATGGCCGGTACTCCCGCCTGGCCCGTGTCCTGAGCGAGGTTCCGGCGGTCCTCGATGTACTTGACGATGGCCAGCAGGATCCTGACGTCGCCCTGCCACAGGAAGATGCGCTCCAGCCCGGAGGTGTCGTTGCTCGCCATGAAATCCTTGAGCTCGCGCGCATCGTACGCCAGCAGGACGACCGGGGTATCCAGCCCGGCCTCCCGCACCCGGCGGACCAGCTCCAGGACGTTCATGTCCCCGAGGTTGAGGCTGGAGATGATGATGTCGTGCCGCCGCTCCTCGGTGGCGAGCGCCAGCGCCCGTTCACCGGTCGAGACGTGCGTGAGCTCCGGGGTGTGCCGCAGATTGAGATCGAGGAACTCGGTGAGGACCAGCTCGCCGAGATCGCCGTCCTCGGCGAGAATGAAGGAATCGTAGAGGCTCGACACCAGCAGGACGTCCTGGACGTGATAGGACATCAGCTGCTGGAACCGGCCCTGCCGGCTCCGGTAGTCCCCCTGAGCTCGCTCTCCCGGACTCGACGTGTGCATCAGCTCTCCCGGCAACGACAAGTGGCTGTGGAGAGGATTGGACCCCTCCACAGCCACATTCTACAAGAAAACGCTGCGTCGCGCCGCGTCCGGCGTGACTGACCGACCCGCGTGAGCCGCCTAGACGACTCCCAGGTCGAGCATCGCGTCGGCCACCTTCAGGAAGCCCGCGATGTTGGCACCGACCACGTAGTTCCCCTGCACGCCGAACCGGTCGGCCGTCTCGACGCACGCCTGGTGGATCGACTTCATGATCAGGCGCAGCCGGTCGTCGACCTCCTCGCGGGTCCAGGAGTAGCGCATGCTATTCTGCGCCATCTCGAGACCGGACACCGCGACGCCGCCGGCGTTCGCCGCCTTGCCGAGACCGTAGAGGATGCCCTTCTCCAGGAACAGCTCGACGCCCTCGGGGACGGTGGGCATGTTGGCACCCTCGGAGACCACGTAGACGCCGTGCTTGAGCAGGTTCTTGGCGTCCTGGAGGTTGATCTCGTTTTCCGTGGCCGACGGAAAGGCGCACTCGGCCTTGTGATCCCACAGGGGATTGTGCCCCTTCTTGGGATCGGTCTTGGTGAACTTCGCACTCTTGAACTGCTCGGCGTACTCGTTGATCCGGCCGCGACGGACGTTCTTGAGGTCGATCACGAACGCCAGCTTCTCACGGGTGATCCCGTCGGGATCGTAGACGTAACCGGACGAGTCGGACAGCGTCACGGGCTTCCCGCCCAGGTCAAGCAGCTTCTCGCAGGTGTACTGGGCCACGTTGCCGCTGCCCGACACCAGACAGGTCTTGCCTTCGAGGGTCTCGCCACGGGCCGCCAGCATCTCCGCCGCGAAGTACACAGCGCCGTAGCCGGTGGCCTCGGGCCGGATCAGCGACCCACCCCAGTTGATCCCCTTGCCGGTGAGCACGCCGGTGAACTCGTTGCGGATCTTCTTGTACTGGCCGAACAGGAACCCGATCTCGCGGCCACCCACCCCGATATCCCCAGCGGGGATGTCAGTGTTCGGCCCGATGTGGCGCTGCAGCTCGGTCATGAAGCTCTGGCAGAACCGCATGACCTCCCCATCGCTCTTGCCCTTGGGGTCGAAGTCGGATCCGCCCTTGCCGCCCCCCATGGGGAGCGTCGTGAGCGCGTTCTTGAAAACCTGCTCGAACGCCAGGAACTTCAGGATGCCGAGGTTGACCGAGGGGTGAAAGCGCAAGCCGCCCTTGTAGGGGCCGATGGCGCTGTTCATCTCGATCCGGAAACCCCGGTTGATCTGAACGTCGCCCTGGTCGTTCACCCAGGGCACCCGGAACAGAATCACCCGCTCGGGCTCGATGATGCGCTCGAGGATGTTCGCCGCCCGGTACTCGGGGTGCCGATCGTACACCAGCTGCACCGACTCGGCGACTTCATGGACCGCCTGATGGAACTCGGCCTCCGCCGGGTTCTTTGCCTTGACGCTCGCCATCAATTGCGAGACGTAGTCACTCATGAGGATCTCCTCCCAACCCCTAAGGGAACGTTGTCAGCCCTCTCTCAGTCCTGCTTCCTCACGTACGTCCCATCAAACCACACGTGCCACTCACCGACTCAGAGGTCGAACTGCCGGGAGGTCGCGTCCGCCTCGCACGGCGCCGGGGGCGGCCGGTCCTGACCGCTCACCGGTGCAGGTCCCAGGACAGCGCCTAAGATTACCCCGGCGAATGTGAGCCTAACGTGAAGCGGCACTTAAAGATCCCTTTCAGTCGGGGTCCCGTTGCCCCCCGTCCTCCACCGTCCGAACCAGCAACCCGGTCGTGCTCACCAGCACCTCGAAGCGGGCGCGCTCGTCCGCCAGCATGAAGGTGGCCGAGCCGTACTCGGCATCGACCAGCGGCCTGAACAGCGGCGGGAACCGGCGGCGCAGCTCGAACATGTCCACCGGCTTGTCGTGCCGCAGGCTGAACACCGTGCGAGGCTGCTCGAGCTCGTCCTCGATGCTGGTGTAGCGGCCCGCCACCCGGTCGAGCTCGTACCCAGTGTGGAGCCCCAGGATGTTCGCCAGAGGCTTCCACTTGAGGATGTGGGCGTCCACATAGAACTCGTCGCCCGCCAGGCTGAACGTGCGCTCGCTCCCATCGGGCAACGCGAAGGTGGCGTTGAAGGTCTGCTCTCCGGTGGGGCGGGTGCTGACCACCGCGACGACCTCCTCTCGGGTGAAGGCCCGGTACCCCTGGATCGCTACCGCCACCGTGGCGCTGAGCCCGGCGAGACTGAGCAGCAGGAAACCCAGCGTGAGGCTCGCCGCCGAGCCGAACAGTCGCCGCCGCTTGAGCGCGGCGAGGCCGGCCAGGAAGGACCCCACGGCCAGCACTGCGAGCGCTGCGGCAATGACCACCAGTGGACTGGGCATGGGCGCAAACTAATGGGGTTGGGGGACGACCGTCATCACCGACCAATCTTGTCGGGAGGGATACCTCCCTCGGGCAGATCCGCACCGCTCACGTCCGTCAGGTTCCTGAGCTGCTCCTGCACTCGCGTGAGCTGCCGGCCCGACTCGTCGTACTGCTTGGCGGCGTGGTCCAGGTGGCGTCCCACGAGCTCGTATGCCCGCTGGAAGCGGGTGACCTGCTGCTGCAGCCCCCCGAGCGCTGCCAGGATCTCCTGGGCCCGCTGCTCGACCTCCAGCCCTCGCAGGCCATGCAGGATTGCCGCCAGATAGGCGTAGAACGTGTTGGGGGAAACCGGAATCACCCGGCGGTCCAGCGCGTAGGCCACCAGGCCGTCGTCGTCCGTCGGGTCCGCGCCCTGCACGACGGCCTCGTAGTAGACGTTCTCCGCCGGGATGTACATCAGCGCGAAGTCGAACGTGCCTTCCTCGGGCCGGATGTACTTATCGGCGATCTCGTCCACCCGATCCCGCAAGGAGCGCCGGAACGCGCGGCGTTCCCGCTCTGCCTCCTCACCAGTCGCGGCAAGGGCCCGCTGGCACGCCTCCAGCGGGAATTTGGCATCGACGGGTACGAGCCGATCACCCACGTGGACCACCGCGTCGACCCGTTCCCCGGTTGAGAAGCCGAACTGCATCTGATACAGACCCGGCGGGAAGACCTGACGCAGCAGCTCCTCCAACCAGACCTCCCCCAGCGTGCCTCGCAGCTTCGGCACCTTGAGGAGATCCTGGACCTCGGCGACCGAGCGCCCCACGGCCTCGAGGCGGGAGGTCGCCTCCGCTAGCTGGATCAACCGCTCCCGCACCTCACCGAGGGAACGCGCCTGCTCCGCACTTCCTTCGGCCAGCGCTCGCGGCACCTCCCCCTGGGCGCCGACCAGGGCGTCGAGACGTGTGCGCAGTTCCACGAACTGTTGCTGGAGCAGCGCGACCCCGCCACCGGCGGTGCCACGCCACAGCACCACCAGCAGCACGATCAACAGCACGATCACCACGCTCAGGAGCAACATGCTCAGGGTGTCCAAGATGCCCGGCCTCCCTGCCCAGAGTTTGCTGATCAGCAATGTACGACGGCCTGGCGCGAGAGGCACGAGCCCCTAGACAACCCCCGACCAAGGGCCTTTCCTTCGGGAACTCACGAACCATTCTCGGGAGGTTCCGATGCGTCGGCCGGTCGTCGTCGTGCTCTGCGCCCTGTTTCTCGCCCCCGCTCCCCTCTCCGCCCAGCAGTCGATCCGCGACTACACGCGTGGCATGGAGAAGCACGACGGGTATTTCCCGCTCTACTGGGACGCCAACGGCGGACGGCTCCTGCTCGAGATTCCCCGACTGAACGAGGACTTCCTCTACCTCACGTCGCTGGCCACCGGATTGGGGGACACGCGGCTGGGGCTCGATCGGGGGTTGATCGGCGATGAGGGCATCGCCCGGTTCGAGCGGCATGGACCCAAGGTGTTGCTGGTGTTCAGCAACCCGCGCTTCCGTGCGGTGAATACCGACAATCCGGCGCTCACGCGCTCGGTCGAGGAGTCGTTCCCAACATCGACCGTGGCGGCCTTCGATGTGGTCGCCGAGGAGCGGGGGCGCGTGCTGGTGGATGCCACCTCGCACTTCGTCGCGGACCACATGGCGGTGGCACGTCGGCTGGAGGCAGCCGACCAGGGCCGCTATTCGCTCGACCGCGACCGCAGCATCGTGTACCTGCCGCGCACCAAGGCCTTCCCGCAGAACACCGAGGTCGAGGTGTCCCTGACGTTCACCTCGTCGGACCCGAGCTTCCGGATCCGCTCGCACGCTCCCGACGGCCGCGCCCTCACCATGCGGCAGCACCACTCCCTGGTGCAGCTGCCGGACGCCGGCTTCACCCCGCGCGATGGCGACCCCCACATCGGCGTGTTCCTCACCTCCTTCTACGACTTCTCGCGCTCCCTCGACCAGCGCTACGAGAGCGGGTACGTCGTGCGGCACCGGCTGCAGAAGCGGGACCCGCGCGCACCGATGTCGGACCCGGTAGAGCCGATCGTCTACTACCTGGACCGCGGCATTCCCGAGCCGTACCACAGTGCCTTCCACGAGGGAGCGAGCTGGTGGAACAGCGTGTTCGAGGCGGCGGGCTTCGTGAGCGCATTCCGGGTCGAGGACATGCCCGACGACATGGACCCGATGGATGCCCGCTACAACGTGATCCAGTGGGTCCATCGCTCGAGCCCCGGATTCTCGATCGGCCCCTCGTACGTGGACCCGCGTACGGGGGAGATCATCAAGGCCGCCGTACGGATGGACTCGTATCGCTCGCTCACCGACTTCAACATCTACGCGGGCGCGGTGCCCGAGGGAGATCCCGGCAACCCCGCGCTCGACGGATGGCTCGCGTCGCTCGATTCTATGGTCACCGGCGAGGAGTTCGCCATGGCGCGGCGCCGGCAGCACGCGGCCCACGAAGTGGGGCACACGCTGGGTCTGGCACACAACTTCATCGCCGCGAGCTACGGGCGGGCCTCGGTCATGGACTATCCCGGGCCGCTGATCCGCCTGGTGGACGGTCGCATCGACCTCTCCGACGCGTACCGCGAGGGACCCGGCGCGTACGACTCGATCGCCATCCGCTACGCATACACGCAGTTCGCCGATCCCGCGTCGGAGGCCGAGGGCCTCCAGGCCATCGTGCGCGAGGCGATCGACAACGGGATCAAGTTCAATACCGGTCCCGACAACGCAATCTGGAGCTCCTTCCCGGAGGTCACCCAGTGGGTGAACGGGAGCGACGCGGTGGAAGAGCTGGCCAGGGTCATGGACGTGCGCCAGGCGTTGATGGACCAGTTTGACGAACGGGCGATACGCCCCGGGGAGCCCATGGCATGGCTCAACCAGCGCTTCGTGCCAGTGTACCTGCACCACCGCTATGCTTTGGAGGCCGCCATCAAGGCGGTGGGCGGGATGGAGTTCACGTACGCGGTGCGAGGCGACGGGCTGTCACCCACGACGATCATCCCGCCGGAGCGGCAGCGCCGCGCGCTCGAGCTGGCCCTGGACGCGCTGGAGCCGGAGGAGCTGGCGATTCCCGAGCGCGTGCTGGCCCTCATGGCGCCGCGCACCTTCGGGTATCGGCCCGACGAGTGGTTCTTCGGATCCGATGCGTACCCGGCGTTCGACCAACTCGGGGCCGCCCGAACCCTCTCGGGCATGGTGATCGGCGCCCTACTGGAGCCGCGCCGGGCTGCACGACTCCTGGCGCTCCATGCCCGCGACGGGGAGGTGCCGTCGCTCGAGGAGGTAATCGCGCGGGTGCTGGAACGCACCTGGGCCGCTCAGACCTCGCGTGAAGGTGCCGTGCTGCGCCGCGTGGTGCAGCGCGTCGTGGTGGACGAGCTGATCGACCTGGCGAGCGATCCCGACGCCACCGTGGAAGTGCGAGGCGGCGCCGAATGGGGATTGCGCTGGGTCTTCGAGCAGATCCAAACGCAACAGCCTCGCCTCCCCGAGGAGGAGGCCCATCTCCAGCTCACCTGGGCCGACATCGATCGGTTTCTCAACCGGCGAGACGGACCGACGGAGCGCAGCCGACCGCGCAACACGCCGCCGGGCACACCGATCGGGCAATAGCCACCCACCGGCGCCGGGCGCCAGCCACATGAGGAAACACCGGGCTTCACGGCCCGGGGTTTCCCGTTTCAACTCGGTTGAGGGTGCAGTCACGGATCCTCGTCCCACCACGCCAGCCGCGGTGCCCTCGGGTTGCCTCGCTCACCGCGGTCCCCCGGCTAGATCGGTCAGGACGTGTGCGAGCCCCGCCACCACCCGGGCCGTGCGGTCGAAGTCGATCTTGTCAAGCGTGTCGTACGGGGTGTGATAGTGTCGGTAGCGAAACGGCGCCGTATCGGTGACCATCACGGCACGGTAGCCCTCGCGCCAGAAAGACCAATGGTCGGACCAGAAGATCCCGGGCAGGTACCCCGGTGCGGCCACGCCCTCGGCGGGAAATCGGGCGTGCTGCCGAAACGCCTTCACGCAGCGCCGCACCAGGGCTCGCGAGCGCAAGTTGGCCACGAAACCGATGAAGTTACCCGTGGGCGGGTAGAAGAGGCCGAAGGGGAACGGGTAGTGCTGCGTGCGCCTCGCATCGGAGTAGCACCCGACGGTCTCGAGCGAGAGCATGGCGACGATGCGGTCACCGCGCTCGCGGCACTCGCGGGCATACACCCTGCTCCCCATGCTGCGCGTGAAGTAGAACGGGGGCTCTTCATTGGGAAACGCCGCGAAACGCGTCGTGCGGGCGAACCGTTGTCCGCGGAGCAGTCGCGCCAACTCCAACACCGCGGCGACGCCGGTACCGTTATCGTTGGCGCCGGGACAGCCGACCACCGAGTCGTAGTGCGCTCCCACAAGCACGATCTCGTCCGCGGCCGTGGATCCGGGGAGGTCGGCGAAGAGGGTTCGCACGCTGGCATGCAGCGCCTGGTAGGCCGTGCTCCCCACCTGGTAGCCCGACGCGGCGAGCGACTCGTCGATGTAGCGCGCGGCGCGGTCCAGCGTGTCGCCCCGCCAGATATGCCGCTCGCCGATCTCCGCGGCCAACACCTCGACGTGTCGGCGGAGACAATCATGCAGCTGCCGCTGCTCCTCGTCGAGCGGCGGCAATGCGTCCCGGAACGACGTTCCGGGCATGGCGATCATATAGCGGACGGCGATGACGAACCCGAGGCCGACGAGTGCGGCGACCAGCACCCAGGTCATCGCGGGATGGCCCACCGCGCTCGCAGCCCTACGGCAGAAACAGGTCGGCCAGCTGCTGCGGCAGGCCCCGATAATCGAGCGGCGTCGTGTTCGCCGTCACCACCACCACGACCTCGTCATCGGGGTAGATGAGCAGCATCGAGCGACCGCCCACCGATCCCCCACTGTGGCTCACGACGCGCCGGTCCGCGTGGTCCAGGCCGACGCGCCAGCCAATGCCGTACCCGGTCACCTCACCGTCGGCCGTCTGCTGGGAGGTCCACAGGAGCTGCACGGTCTCGCGCTGGAGCGGCACGGCTCGCGTCATGGCGCAGCCGAATCGCGCCAGGTCCTGCGCCGTGGACAGGTACCCGCCGCCCGCCAGCTTGTACAGGTTGTCGACGTAGAGGGCGTTCCCGACCGAGCCGTCCTCGTTTCGCTCGTAGAACCGGCTGCGCCATGGAATCAGCAGCCGTGGGTCGTCCGCCACCGTGCTGAGCAACCCCAGGGGATCGAGCACGTGCTCCCGCATGTACGTGCGGTAGTCCTCTCCCGCCGCTCCTTCGATGATCACGGAGATCAGGCTCCAGCCGTAGGTGGAGTAGCGGTACCGAGTGCCCGGCTCGAACAGCAGCGTGTCGTCGGCGAAGATCGTGAGCCCCGCCTCCAACGAGGGGTACCGCACCGCGGCGTGGAACTCGCCCTCCCGGTAGTGCCGGATGCCGGCGATGTGCCCGGCCAGCTGGCGTGTGGTGATGGGCGCCCGCTTTTCCGGAAACGACGGCACGTAGCGCTGCACCGGCGCGTCGAGGTCGAGCCGTCCCGCTTCGTACAGCTGCCCGATCGCGACGGCCGTGAGGGACTTGGCGATGCTGCCGACTCGGAACTTCGTGGTGGGCGTCACCGGCGACCGATTCTCCAGGTCGGCGTAGCCGAACCCTTCGGTCCAGACCAACTCACCGCGCGCGCCGACGGCGACCGACAGGCCCACGACGTCGTGCGTCGCCATGAACGTCTGGACCAGGGCGCGCGCCGAGTCGATCTGCGCCGCATGCCGGTTCGACGCGACCCCGACCGTCGTGGGTGGGTGGATCTGGGCGACGGCGGGCGTCGCGAGCCACAGTGCCGTTGCCAGAACAGAGAGAGAGCGATTCATCATCATGGCACCCCCTTGCGCTGCCGTTGTAGCGCGTGGGTCTACCTACTGCTTGATCGTCGGATACTCGACCCCGAGCTGCTCTAGGTACGTGTCGAACCGCGTCGGATCGTACCGCAGCTGCTCCAGAGCCGGACGGTACTGTTTCATCTTCTCGGCGTTGAGGTGCGTGGGTGGCGGAGTCCCCTCCGGAATCAGGGAGACCCACTGGATATCCTTCGTTTGCACCTCGCGGTGGTAGCGCTTGGCCTCTTCCAGCAGCGCCGCATCGGCCACCAATTCGATGGCCGTCATCGCAATGACCCGGCTCCCATGATTGGAGCCCTTGTGCGCGATCGGCGTCGCCATCGCGATGGCGGAGGACCAGTGGTGCCCCGTCGTTCCCGGGATGTTGGCGGGATAGCGGAGCCGCACGGTGGGGATGTTCCACGACACCTCGGCGATGTCGTCGCTCCCGCCGCCCATGCCCTGGTCGGCCTCCTGCAGCGTGTCCACCTCGGCGCGGAGCCCGATCGTGTCGCTCCCCATCTCCCGCTGCACCGCCTTCGCGAGCGCGAGGTCGGCGGCCGACCACTCGGGCATGCCAACCGCTTCAATGTTGGCCTGCATCCGTTCCGCCAGCGGCCTGCTCATGGTGGACGGCCAGGCGGACCCGAGGATGCGCTCCTCCATCGTGGTGCTGGTCATCATGGACGCCGCCTCGGCCATGGTCTGCCCCAGCTCGTGCAGCGCCTTGATGCGCTCGTAGTCCAGCTCGCGGAAGTAGTACCAGACCGATGCTTCCGACGGCACGACGTTCGGCTGGTTGCCGCCGTTCACGATCACGTAGTGCGACCGCTGGTGCAGCCGCAGGTGCTCGCGGCGGAAGTTCCAGCCGGTGTTCATCAGCTCTACGGCATCGAGCGCGCTGCGTCCCGCCCACGGCGAGCCAGCCCCGTGCGCCGACTTGCCGCTGAAGGTGAAGACAGTGGAGACCAGCCCCGAGCCGCGGATCCCGTAGGTCGTGGACATCCGGTTGCTCACATGCGTCGAGAGCATGGCGTCCACGTCGGTGAACAGCCCCGCCATCACCATGTACGTGCGGCTCGAAACCAGCTCTTCGGCCACCCCCGGGATGACCCGGATCTCCCCCGGCAGTCCGTGCCGCTCCATGACCCGCTTCGTGGCGATCGCCGCCACGATGTCCACAGCCGGTGCGCTATTGTGACCCTCGCCATGCCCCGGCCCACCGGGAATCAGGGGATCGTGATAGGCGACGCCGGGCCGTTGTGACGTCTCCGGCAGGCCGTCGATGTCGCCCATGATGCCGATCACCGGGCTGCCTCGGCCCCAGCGCGCGATGTAACACGTGGGCATTCCGGCGCAGCCCGTCTCCACCGCGAAGCCCTCATTCCGCAGGATGCCCGTCAGGTAGTCGACCGTCCAGTGCTCCTGGAAGCCCAGCTCCGAGAAGCTGAACACCATGTCCACGATCTCCTGTGAGAGCCCCTGCAGCGACGCCACCTCCTGCGCCACCTCCTGCCTGAGCTCCTCCAGCGTGGGGGCCTGCTGCGCGGCGGCGGGCGCCGCGAGGAGCGCGAGCGTCAACGTCGCGGTGAGACTGCGAGTGTACGGAGTCGTCATCTCAGTGTCCTCGGCGAGTGTAGCTGAGGGTTGCGGTCACAAGCCAAACCAGTACGCCAGCTTCACGGCGAACACGTTGGCGCCAGGTGCATCGAACGCATCCACCAACGCCGTCGTGAGCCGCAGCGGTCCACCCGGAAAGTCCTGGCCGCGGTTCTGCTGCCACACGACGAACAGCGTGGATCCCGGACGGAACTCCCAGCGGAGCACCACGTTGGTGCGGAAGGAGACGACTCGAAAGTCGGGCTCCGAGAACTCGAAGTCGACCACGCCATCCCCGTCCACGTCCACCTCCACCGGCTCATCGCCCCCAGGGCGATTCATCCGATCGGGACCGAGCGGGTCGAACCGATCCTCATAATCCGGGGCCTTGGGGTCGGCCGCCAGCTTGATGACGTCGTATGTCCCGGACGAGCCGAAGGGCTCGGCGTAAACCTCCAGGGAGAGGCGCGGCGTGATGGCGAAGTCGGCCCGGATCTCCATGGAGATGTCGCGGCGGTCGATCTCTCCCAGCACGTAGTAGGTGGAGTCGGCGTCGTCCGGCGTTTGCTGGGTGATGTACTGCCGGTCGTTCTGGGAGAAACCAAGCCCGAGCTCCACGCTCATGGAGAAGGACCCGGGCGGGCGCCACCGGACCCCGCCCCCGAGCCCCCAGGCGCCGGCACCCGTCAACGGCTCGATGGCGTAGTCGACATCGAAGCTGGCCCATACCGGGCGGCGGAAGTTGGTGCGCCCGCCGAGACGGAACTCCCAACGATGCGGCTCCAGAAACCCCGCGCCGCCGCGCAACAGTCGCGGCTCCAGCTTGCCGAGAAACACCTCGGCGCTGGCGTCGAGGCTCCAGTAGTTGAGGAAGTCCCCGTCGGCGCGGGTCTGGAAGGACGTGCGTGTGCGCTCCCAACCGTAGGTCCAGGAGGCCATCTGCTCGAAGGTGAGCTCGAATTGGCGGAACACGGCCCCCGGTTGGAGCCAGCGCAGCTCGAGCTCCGCCCGCTCCTGATGCAGGTCGGCCTGGCGCTGGAACCCCAAGTCGTTGGTCTCAAACCCGGGGCTCCGAGTGGTGGCCCGGAGATCCCAGGCCGCGAATCCCACCACCTTCGCCAGTCTCCCATAGGCGGAGAAGCCAGACAGCGACGTGCGCGTGCTGTCCAGCTCCACGTAGTCGGCGTCCGGCCGTTGGAAGTACCGCGCCGAGCTGCGCTGTGTGAGGGTGAGGGCCTCGGTCGAGCCGTCCACGCGCGAGCCCATCGCTGCCAGGTTGAACTCGTACCGGTCCCGGCCGAACCGTCCCCGGGTGTCGACTCCGCCGGTGAAGGCGGACTTGTGCAGCACGTCGAAGCGCGGCTCATCGAGGCGCCGCACGGTCCCGGTGCCGACGACTCCGTAGGTGAGCCTCCCACGGTTCACCGCGCGGAGAGCGCGCACCACGGTATGGCTGCTGAACGGCTCCACCGGCGAGGCTCCCGGGGTCCCCGCCGAGTCCACGATCGAGGACCACTCCTTCGCGGTCAGCGCCTCCATGACCCCCAGGGCCCATCCCTTGCCCAGGTTGCCGCTCAGTTTCGCCGCCGTGAGGATCGTCGTCTGGACGACCGGCTCGGCGAAGCCCTCCAACGCGTCGGGTGGCAGATGGGGATTGCGTCCGATCCTGCGGGTATACACCAACCCTTCCTGACCGCGGCCTCCCCCGCCACCCCCACCCGGCCCCCCTCCGACTCTCGGGCTGAGGCCAGACTGGAAGAGGTCGGTCCCTTCAATGAAGAACGGACGCTTCTCGGGGAAGAAGGTCTCGAACTCGGAAAGGTTCACGACCGCCGGGTCTGCCTCCACCTGGCCGAAGTCCGGGTTGACCGTGAGGTCCAGGGTGAGGCCGCTCGTCACCCCGAACTTGCCATCGCCGCCCACCCGCAGGTCGGCGTCCCGGCCGGTAGCAAACGGGTTGTCGGTCTCCTCCGGATAGAACGAGGAGCTGCCGGCGAGGTACGGCAGCAGCTCCGCACGCTTGGGGCGTGGGACCTGGGCAAGCCCAACCAGCTGGCCGTAGCGGGACACCTCCCCCGCCTGATCCCGCGGGAAGAACGGCCAGTTGACCTCCTCGTTACGGCGGTTGATGCTGCGCCGTAGCCGCAGGCCGAAGACGAGCGAGTCCTCCACGGCGAAGCGGAGCTGGGAGAACGGAATGCGCAGCTCTACGGTCCAGCCGAGCGAATCCGCCGTCGCGGCCCAATCGTACACCGGGTCCCAGCTGTCGTCGCGGCCCGCGCCGTCGGCGAAGATGAAGACGTCTCGCCTGGCTCCCGATGGATTGAAGGTGAACTCGAACGCCGTGCGCCCGTCGTGGTAGGAGTCGAGGAAGAGGCTGAACTGGTCAACCGAGGTGCGCTGGTCGCGACGCACTAGCCGGCCGTACACCGCGTGGGGGTCGCGATCCCACCCCCGGAAGGCGACGAAGAGATCCCGGTCGGTGTAAGCGAACCGCACCTCCGTGGATTCGCTCGGCGCGGCCCCCTCGATGGGGTTGCGTTGCACGAAGTCCGTGATCGGAGGTGCGTCGCGCCACACCTCGTCCCCGAGTTGCCCGTCCACGACCGGGGACTCCCCGTTGACCCGTACCGCGATGGCCTCGTCCTGTGACTCGGCCACGGCGATCGGCAAGCACACTAGGCCCAAGCTAAGCGTTGCTGCGAGGCGCACTCCACTCCTCTGCTGGATACTTCGGATCGACAGGCTGCCGCCTCGCTGCGGGCCGTGGGACGGGGGGCCGCAGGGTTCGGCAGGGGTCGCTACAAGATAGCAGGTGGACACCCTCGCTTCAGCGATACGCGCGCGGGTCCGTGGACGTTGAGGCACGGCTATATTCCTCCCATGTCCAACCGCCGGTTCTCCACGTTCCTGTTCGATCTCGACGGAACCCTCATCGATTCGATCGAGCTCATCCTGACGTCGTATCACCACACGCTGCAGAAGCACCGCGGTCACGTCCCGCCCGACGAGGTTTGGCTGGCCGGCCTCGGGACGCCTCTCAGGGTCCAGTTCCGCCGGTTCACCAACGATGCCGACGAGATCGAGGCGATGGTGGCCACCTACTCGGAACACAACCTGGCGAATCACGACGCCCTGGTGCGCGACTATCCGGGTGTGCGGGACATGGTGCGCACCCTGAGCGCGCGGGGCACACGGCTCGGCGTCGTGACGAGCAAGCGGCGGCCGGGCACGATGCTGGGCCTCGAGAAGGGGGGCTTCGACGGACTGTTCGAGGTCCTGGTCACGGCCGATGACGTGGTGCGTCCCAAGCCGGACCCGGAGCCCGTCGAGCGAGCCGTGCAGCAACTGGCCGCGGTGCCGTCCGAGACGGTGTTCGTGGGAGACTCCCCGCACGACATGGCGGCAGGTAATGCCGCCGGTGTGGCCACCGCCGCGGTACTGTGGGGTCCCTTCCCCCGCGCGACCCTGGAAGAGCACGACCCGGACTTCTGGATCTCCGACCCCGCCGAGCTCACCGCTCTCATCGCCTGATGCGATCCCCTGGCGGTCGCAGCCCGGCCCTCACACCTTAGGGGCGTCCCAGCTCCCCGAGAACCGGACCACCTGAGCACATGACGGCGATCATCGACTGGCTACAGACCACGATGGGCTTCAGCCCGGCCGCATTGGACAGGATCACGGCCTCCCTGGTCGCGATCCTCATCCTGTGGATCGTCCGCCGCATCACCCTGGCGGTCATCTGGCGGCGGGTGGACGACGTGCGCGTCCGCTACCGCTGGCAGAAGACCACGTCGTACGTCGTCGTCCCGCTCGGAATTCTGATCGTGGGCCGGATCTGGTTCGAGGGCTTTTCCTCCATCGCCACCTTCCTGGGGCTGGTCTCCGCCGGTATCGCCATCGCCCTGAAGGACCTGCTGGTCAACCTGGCGGGCTGGGCGTTCATCCTGTGGCGCAGGCCCTTCGAGGTGGGCGACCGGATCCAACTGGGGGACCACTCCGGCGACGTGATCGACGTGCGGATCTTCCAATTCACGCTGCTCGAGATCGGGAACTGGGTGGACGCTGATCAGAGCACGGGGCGGGTCGTCCACGTACCCAACGGCAAGGTGCTGACCGACACCCTGGCGAACTACAGCAAGGGCTTCCAGTACATCTGGAACGAGCTACCGGTCCTGATCACCTTCGAGAGCAACTGGCAGAAGGCGAAGGACATCCTGGCGGAGATCGCCGAGAAGCACGCGGCGCACGTCACGGGCCACGCGGAGGAGCGGATCAAGGAGGTCTCCCGCCGGTTCATGATCTTCTACTCCACCCTCACCCCCACGGTGTATACCAGCGTCGCCGACTGTGGCGTGCTGCTCACCGTGCGCTACCTGTGCGAGCCCCGCCGGCGCCGCAGCTCCACCCAGGCCATCTGGGAGGACGTGCTCCTCGCCTTCGGGAAGTGCGAGGACATCGACTTCGCCTATCCCACCTACCGGTTCTACGACAATCCCCGCGAGGGGAAGCCGGCCGCGCGGGCGGCTGGCGAGCCGGGGGGCTGAGGCTCCTTCTCACCCCCGGGGGCAGGCCGCGCCTTTTCCCGGTCCCCGCTCCCCGTTCCCCTCGTACTGAAACCAACCTTTTGCCGCATCCGTGTATCCAAGTAGGGACAAGGCACCACACAGGCAACGTCAGCCACGGAGATACCCCATGTCAGCCCACCGAACGCTCGCCACGCTCCTGGTCGCGGCGGCCGCAGCGACCCTCACCCAGCCGGCCAACGCCCAGACCGAGCGTTTCGAGCTCTCCGGAGAGCGGGTAGCCATCTACAATCTGGCCGGCCAGGTCACGCTGGCCCCCGGCTCGGGCTCGGCGGTAGTCGTCGAGGTCACGCGCGGGGGTCAGGACGCCGGTCAGCTCCGGATCGAGCAGGGCCCCATCGAGGGCCGCCAGACCCTGCGGGTCATCTACCCCGACGACGAGATCAGTTACGGCGAGCTACACCGCGGCTCGCGCACCGATCTCCGGGTGCGGGAGGACGGTACGTTCGGCGGAGGACACGATCGTGACCGTGGCCAGCGCGTCCACATCCGCGGCGAGGGCGGCGGCCTCGAGGCCTACGCCGATCTCACCATCCGAGTCCCTGCCGGGCAGACCCTCGCCGTGTACCAGGCGGTCGGGGAAGTCTCGGCATCTGACGTGAACGGCAACTTGCGGCTGGACACACACTCCGCTCCCGTCACGGCGACCAACATCACGGGCGACCTCGTGGTGGACGTCGGCTCCGGGTGGGTCGAGGTCTCCGGCGTACAGGGGAGCGCCGACCTCGATACCGGATCGGGATCGGTGAAGGTGACGGGCGTCAGCGGCGACCACCTGCGCGTGGACACCGGCTCCGGAAACGTCACCGCCACCAACGTCTCGGTTTCATCCCTCGAGATCGACACCGGTTCCGGTGACGTCAACCTGGCACGTGGGACGGCGCGCGACGTCGGGATCGACACGGGCAGCGGATCGGTGGATCTCGAGCTCACCGCCGAGAGCCGCGACATCTCGATCGACACCGGCTCCGGCACGGTGACGGTGACGCTGCCCGGCTCCTACGGCGCCACCGTCGACATCGAGACGGGAAGCGGCGGGATCGACCTGGACTTCCCGGTGCAGGTTCGCCGGTACGAGCGCGACCACGTGTACGGCACGATCGGCGATGGCTCCGGCAGCCTCAAGATCGACACCGGCTCGGGGAGCGTCAGGATCCGCAAGGCAGGCTGAGCCCCGCCCGCCTCAGGGGAGTGTCAGGGGGAAGGGGAGGTACCCTTCCCCCGTTCTCCTTCTCTCCACTCCCCATTCCCCGCTCACGGATTGCGGCATAGCTTCACAGCACCATGAGCGAGGAGCCCCCGTGAGCTTCGTCCCATTTGACCTCGAGCGCTGGCAGAGCACCTGGGAAAACCGGGTGCGGCACAACATCTCGGAGAGTGGCGTACACCCACTCTCCATCGCCGAGCTGATGGAGCTCGCAGGGGGTGACCTCGCCGAGTTCACGGACCTGCGCCTCGTCTACAACCAGTCCGATGGCACCGACGAGCTGCGGACGGCCATCGCGCAGCTCTATCCGGGGGCGACGCCCGACCACGTGACGGTGACCCTCGGGAGCGCCGAGGCCAACTTCATTGCATGCTGGACCTTGATCGAGCAGGGCGACCGGGTTGCCGTGCAGATGCCGGTGTACATGCAGATGCACGGACTCGCGCAGAACTTCGGTGCCCAGGTAGCGGAGTTCGCACTCCGCTTCGAGCGCGGCTGGGAGCCCGATCCGGCGGACATCGAGCGGGCCATCACGCAGGACACCAAGCTCGTGATCGTGACCAACCCCAACAACCCCACCGGGAAGGTGTTCTCTCAGGCAACACGCGACCTGATCGTCGAGCACGCCGAGGCGGCCGGCGCGTGGCTCCTCGTGGACGAGGTCTACCAGGGCGCCGAGCTGAGTGGGGAAACCACGCCGTCGTTCTGGGGGACCTACGAGCGGGTCCTCGTCGTGAACGGGTTCTCCAAGGCCTACGGATTACCGGGACTCCGGATCGGCTGGATCGTGGGGCCGACGGCGTTCAAGCAGGAAGTCATGCAGCGTCACGACTACACGGTGATCGGCCCCAGCCCCGCCAGCGATTACTTGGCGGTTCGGGCGCTCGGCGTGCGCGACAAGATCCTGGCACGCACTCGCGGCATTCTCACCACCAACTACCCGATCCTCGAGGAGTGGCTACAGGGCTTCGGAACTCTCTTCGAGTGGCACAAGCCCGACTGCGGGGCGATCTGCATGGTGCGGTACCGCCACAGCCTTAGCTCCCTCGACCTGGTAGAGCGCATCCGTGCCGAACAGAGTGTCCTGCTCGTGCCCGGCGAGCACTTCCAGATGCCCTTCCACCTGCGGCTCGGTTACGGCAACGAGACCGGGGAGCTCCGCGAGACGCTGGGCGACCTGAAAGAGGCGTTCGGGAACCTGTTGATGGACTAGAGATTCTCCATCAGCCACTTCGTGAAATAGCCGTACAGGTTCTCCCGGGCGTTCCCGCCCCGAATCGAGTGCGTCTTGTTCGGATAGAGCCGCATGTCGAACTGCTTCCCAGCCTCCTGCAGCCTCTGAATCAATTGCGTGGTGTTCTGCGAGTGCACGTTGTCATCGCCGGTCCCGTGCACGATAAGCAGGTTCCCCTCGAGTCGGTCGACATAGGTGACGGGCGACCCCAACTCGTATCCCTCGGGGTTCTCCTGCGGCGTGCGCATGAAGCGCTCGGTGTAGATCGTGTCGTACAGCCGCCAATCGGTCACCGGCGCCACTGAGATGGCGGCCTTGAACACGTCCGCCCCCTGAAACAGGGTGAGCAGCGACATATAGCCGCCGTAGCTCCAGCCCCACATGCCGACGCGGTCACCGTCCACGTAGGGCAGCGATGCCAGGTATCGCGCCGCGGCGATCTGATCGGCCGTCTCGCACTGCCCCAGCATCAGATAGGTCTGTTTCTTGAAGTCACGGCCCCGCGCGCCCGTGCCGCGGTTATCCACGATGGCAACGAGGTAGCCCTGCTGCACCATCAACTGGTGCCACACGTAGCGCTGCCCGTCCCACCGATCGGTGACGCGCTGCGAGCCGGGCCCGCCGTAGACGTGCATCAGCAGGGGATAGGCCCGATTCGGATCGAAGTCGCGCGGCTTCATGATGAGGCCGTTGAGCACGGTTCCGTCGTCCCCCGCCAGCGTGATGAACTCGGGGGCGTTGAGACCGAGGGCTGCCACGGCAGCCGCGAGATCCTCGTTGGCCTCGATGGTCCTGATCGGCTGTCCATTCGCCTCATGCAGCGTCTGGACCGGCGGCTCGGCCGCGGTGGAGGATCGGTCCACGTACATCGTGTAGGTGGGATTGAACTGCACGGTGTGCGTACCGGCCTCTGCGGACACGCGGCGCAAGCCCCTGCCATTCAGGCCGATGCGGTAGAGCGGGCGCGTCAGGGGACCGTCGACCGAGCCCGTGAAGTAGACGAGGCCGTTGCGCTCGTCCACGCCCCACACCGAGGCGACGTCCCAGCCCCCGGTGGTCACCTTGCGCACCAACGAACCATCCCGCCGATGCAGGTACACCTGCCGATACCCATCCCGCTCGCTGATGAACAGGAACTGCCGTCCGCCGTCGAACCAGCGCGGCTGCTCCTGCTCCACCCATGCCTCGTCCTCGTCGGTCATGATCACGCGAGACGATCCGGTCGCGACATCCCCCAACAGAAGATCGAGCCGGCTCTGGTGTCGGTTCAGCCGCGCGAGCCAGATCTCCGTGGACGTCCCGGCGAAGTCCATGTCGGCGATGTAGATGTCCGTTTCGGATCCAAGGTCGATCCAGGTGGTCTCCCCGCCGGCGATCTCCACCACACCGATGCGTACCTCGGAGTTCTGGGAGCCGGCCTTGGGATACCGCACCGGCACCAGTGTGGGGTAGAGCGTCGTCTCGTCTATCATGTAGAACGGCTCGATGACCGTCTGGTCGAGCCGCCAGAACGCGATGCGGCTGCCGTCGGGACTGAAGCGGAAGGCATCCCGTAACGAGAGCTCCTCCTCGTACACCCAATCCGCCGTGCCGTTGATGATGTGCTGGCTGCCGTCGTGCGTGAGCTGGATCTCCTCGCCGGTGGCGAGATCACGTAAGAAGATATTGTGCTCGCGTACCCAGCCGACATAGCGGCCGTCGGGAGAGAACTTGGCGAACTGCTGGTACCCGGGCGCCGTGCTGACCGGAGTCAGTTGGCGAGCCTGGAAGTCCCACAGGTAGTACTCGCCCTTGGTGTTCTGCCGCCACACCCGCACTGAATTCGTGTAGATGAGGAGCTTGGTGAGGTCGGGCGAGAACTCGTATTCCTCGATCGCAATGGGCTCAGTCGCGCCCGGCGGCACCAGCGCGGTGCCCGACACGAGGAGTCGCTCCGCACCACTGCGGGCATCCACCCGATACAGGTCCGTGGTATCCTCGCCTGCGACATAGGTGTACGACGTGCCGTCCGCCATCCATTCGATGGTGGTCAGCACGCTGGTGAACTCGTCGCCGCCCCATACCCGCTCGACCGTGAGCGCCCTGTCCTGCGCAACGCCGAGCGACGTCACGGCAAGGCCGACCCCCAGAGACAGCCCCAAAGCACGTTTCATGATTCTCCGCCCTCCTCAGACGGCGGGAAAGTTAGCCAGCGGAACGCGGGGAGTGAACTCAGGTGCAGCTGAGGGGGGGCACCTCAGGAGGGGGAAGTGTCGGCCTCCCCAGGGGCAGAGCGGTCGAGCAGCACCCCCATCTCGCCGAAGATGGTCGCCACCGCCGCGAGCAACTGCTCCAACTCGTACGGCTTGCCAACCACAGGACGGCCCGACTTCCGGAGAAACTCATAGGACTCGGGCCGCGTGTAATCCCCCGTCACGAAAATGAACCTGCTTGCCATGTCGGGCTTTCTGCTCTCTACCTGCTCGAACAGGGTCTTCCCACCGAGCGTCGGCATGTGCAGGTCGGAGATGATGCAATCCAGCTGCTCGCCCTGAATCACCTCGAAGGCTTCGTACCCGTTGCTGACGGTGATGACCTCGTGCCCCAACTTGCGGAACAGCTTGGCCATCACGACACGATTGCTGAGGTCGTCCTCCACGACCAGAATCCGGCCGGGCCGCGTGGGACCCTCCTTGAGGAGATTCCAGGCCGGCGGTGCGATCTCCGGGGCCTCCGACGTGACCCGGTTGAGGAGCGAGCCGGTCACTTCGGTGGCGGAGTGAACCTCCTCCACGATCCGCCTGAGGTCGTCGCGCTGGCTCTCGTCCAGGTCGGAATCCTTCATTCCGTGGGTCGAGCCCACGATCGCGCTGAGGCAGTTGTTGAGATTGTTCACTGCCTGCGTCACGTGGTCGCGCAGGAACTGCACCCACGCCTCGACCAGCTCCTGCTCGGGCTCCTCCCCCGCCGCTGCCGCTCCGGGCCGCGACTCGCGCGCGGGCTCGTGTTCGGACTCGGGCGCTGCGGGCACACTCGGCTGCACGGGCGTGCGCCGCCGCCTGACACTGAGTACCAGTGCCACGGCCGCGACGGCGAGGGCCGCGAGGACCAGATAGTCCTGGTTTGTCGTGTCCCCCCCTTAGCGCCGGGCGCCTCGGTACACAATCCGGAAGATACGACCGCCCCGATCGTCGCTCACGTACAGGGAGCCGTCGGGTCCTTCGGCAAGCCCTACGGGCCGATGCGCCGCACCCCGCGGGCTCACGTCCGCGCCGGCGAAGCCGTCGGCGAAGATCTCCCATTCTCCGGTAGGCTCTCCCCCATCGAACGGCGCAAACACCACGTTGTACCCGCCCTGGGGCAGCGGCGCCCGGTTCCACGACCCGTGGAACGCGATGAGCGCGCCACCCCAATACCGCGCCGGGAACTGCTCGCCCACGTAGAAATGCACCCCGTTGGGCGCCCAGTGGGCGGGAAAGCCAATCAGCGGATTGTCCTTCTCGGCGCAGCGCCCCACTGTGCGCCCGTCCCCACCGTACTCCGGCGCGAGCACCTTCTGCTCGAGCTCGGGATCATAGTAGCAGTATGGCCACCCGAAGTCGCTCCCCTCGCGGATCCGCACGAACTCCTCGGCCGGCTTCTCGGCACTCATAGCGTCGTCGAAGTGCTCAGGCCACAGGCTCGACAGCTGGTCGCGCCCATGAATCACGGCGTAGAGCTCCCCGTCCTGGGCGCGTACGCCAAGTGCCACCGTGTTGCGCATCCCGGTGGCGTAGCGTGTGCCGTCTTCCTGCCGCTGGCCCGACCGATCGGGGTCGAACCGCCAGATCCCGGCCCAGTGCTCGAGCTCCTCGCAGGGATCCTTCCCCGGAGAGCGGACCGTGCGCTGCTGTTCCTGACAGGCGTTGGAAGGCGAGCCGATGTTCACATAGATGGCGCCGTCCGTCCCGAACACGAAACTCTTGGCCCGGTGGCCGCCCCTGGCCGGCAGCCCACTCACGATCGTATCGACCGGGCCAGCCGGCTCCATCGATCCCACCGACCACGGATAGCGCATGATCGCATCGTCGGTGGAGTAGTAGAGGAAACCGCCGCGCAGCTCCACGTCGTTCCCCGTCCCGCCGCCGAACCACATCCGCTCGTCCGCCGCCCCGTCCCCATCCGTGTCACGCAACACCACCACCCCACCGCCAACCGTGTCCCGCCGGGTGCGACCCGTGGCCACGAACACGTCCCCGTTCTGCGCCACCGTGAGGTGCCGTGCACGACCGAGCCCGTCGGCTACCACCAGGGCACAGAAGCCCTCGGGGAGCGTGAGGCCGGCATTGTCCGGTGCGCACTGGAGCCCCTCCTGTGCGCGGGCGCCAGGTGCCGCCACGAGCGCCAGGAGTACGAGAGTTGCTGTCATACGGACACGCCCGGATCGACATCGCATGACTCCGGAATGGATCACAGGGCGCGCATGCGCGCGGGGAAGTTCGTAATGATACCCGCCACACCCAAAGCGCGCAGCCTCCGCGCTTCCTCCGGTTCGTCCACGGTCCACACGTGGACTGGCATCCCCCGCTTGCCGGCCGCACGCATGAATAGTGCGTCCACCACCGTGAGTCGCCCGTGACGCTCGGGCACCGTGAAAGCGCGGTACGAGCGACCGGGGAAGCGCAGGCGCAGCCGGGATGCGAGCCAGAACAGGGTGGTCTCCCGCCGCGAGGCGGAGCGGGCAAAGGCAACGGGCGGAAACGGGCGCAGCGCCGCGTGGACAAACGAGCCGACGATGACCCGCGCTTCCGCGCGCGCGCGGGTGAGCGCCTCGAGTGTCGGGCGTGCGGCCTCTTCCTCTTTGATCTCGATGATGAGCGGCGTCTCCGGGTACCGAACCAGCACCTCGGCGAGAAGAGGCACGCGTTCTCCCTGACCGGCGTCCAACGAGCGCAACTGGTCGAGTGTGTGCGCCCGAACGGCCCCGCTACCAGAGGTGGTGCGGTCCACCGTGGCGTCGTGCATCACCACGGGGGTGCCGTCGCGCGTGACCCGGACGTCCAGCTCCAGCGCGTCCGCCCCCTGGTCCAGCGCGCCATCGAACGAGCGCAACGTGTTCTCGGGATGCTCCCCGGCGGCACCGCGGTGCCCCACGATGGGACGGGCTTTCGGGTCAAGCAGGATCACGGGCTGCCTGCTCCCGTCTCGCTAGCCGGCTGACAGTGCCGGTCGAACGCGCCTCGCAGCTCCGCGGCGATCTCCTCCGCCGCTCGCCGCTCTATATCCTTGCGCTCCAGCATCTGCACCAAGCTGCCGTCTTTGAACAGCGCGATCTGCGGCGACGACGGCGGGTAACCCTCGAAGTAGCTCCGCACCCGCTCGGTCGCCTCGATCTCCATCCCGGCGAACACCGTCGCCAAGCGGTCAGGCCGCGCGTCGTGTTGCAGGGCCAGCGCTACGCCGGGACGGGCCTTGCCCGCAGCACAGCCGCAGACCGAGTTCACTACCACCAGCAACGTCCCCTCCCCCACTCCAACGGCGGTGTCGACCTCCTCGGGGGTCATGAGCTCCGTGAACCCGATACGGGTGAGGTCTTCCCGCATCGGCTGCACCACGAGCGGATTGTAGCGCACGGCGTTCCTCCTCTTGGGTTTGGGTTCGAGCCGCCCAACGGCGGCACCGCTCAAGATACAAACTCGGCTTGACAGCGTTAGTTGTGCTGGTTACCAATGAGGCGCTCAGCGGTATGGGGACCGATTCCGGAGAGGGACATGACCTATATCATCTGTGACCCTTGCGTCGGGACAATGGATCGCGGCTGCGTCGATGTGTGTCCGGTGGACTGCATCTACGAAGGGGAGGACATGCTTTACATCCACCCCGAGGAGTGCATCGACTGCGGAGCCTGCGAGCCCGAGTGCCCGGTGAACGCCATCTACCCGGAGGAGGACGTTCCCGACGAGTGGAAAGACTTCGTCAAGAAGAACTACGAGTACTTCGAGGGCGGAGTGGAGCGCCAGGTGGCGCGCGGGAAGGGTGGCTGAAGCGAACCGCCCAGGCAACGGGGCCCCGGTGGATGCACCGGGGCCCTTTTTCTTCTCAACCGTTCATCCCCTTCAGCTCGAGTAGCATGGCCTCGGCGGTTTCCGGACAGACGCACATGAACTCCACCGACTGCTGGACCTGCGGAGGCGCCGCCGCGCGCTCGATGCGACGGAAGCCGAAGCGCGGGAAGAACTCCCCGGCCGTCTCGGTGAGGAGATAGACCCGACGTACGTCCCGCCGGCCCGCGAGCTCGAGGGCGGCCCTCGTGAGGTCCACACCGAGCCCGCGACCGCGCCACTCGGCCTCCACCGCCACCGAGCGCAGCAACGCACTCTCGCCGTAGAGCTCCAATCCGGCGCAGCCCACCGGCCGCCCCTCCGACCGAGCCACCAGGACCGTCTCCTGGTGCGCCTCGAGCCCGTCCGGCGGCAGCCCGGCGCGCTCCAGCAGGGCCAAGATCGAGGGTAGCTCGCCCGGCTCCAGGGGCTCGATCACCGTGCGCGACTCAGTAGCCATGTGCCCAATATAGAGACTCGCCGGGACCCCCGCCCCGACCCTGAAACCTGGCTTGTCCCCGACCCGTAGAGGGTGCAGACGTCACACCCTGCAACGCGGAGCCCCTCTCCTCATCCGTGGCACCGCGCGGCCCGATCCACACAGAGGGACACCTCATGAAGCGTCGTACCAAGGTCCTGTTCGGCATCGTCGGAGTCGTCATCGTCGGCGGGCTCGCCATCGTGGTGGGCACGTCGCGCGCCAACGGGCGTGGCGACGACATCAAGACGGTCGCCGTCGAGCGCGGCACCATCGTGGACAAGGCCCTGGCGGTCGGTCGCATCGAGCCCGAAGTCGAGATCAGCGTCAAGTCTCAGATCTCGGGCGTGGTGCGTCGGCTCCAGGCCGAGGAAGGCGACTTCGTCAGGGCGGGCGAACCCCTGCTCGAGGTCAAGCCGAATCCCACCCCGCTGGAGCTGGCCGAGGCCCGCCGACAACTCGAGCTGCGGCAGATCGAACTCGACCACCTGCTGCGGGACCTGGACCGCCAGCGCGCGCTGTCACAACAGGGCCTTGTCTCCGACCGTGAGTTGCAACTCACCGAGCAGCGCTACGCCGAACAGCAGGTACAGTTGCAGATGGCTCGGGAGCGGTTGGCGCTGCTAGAGGAGGGGAAGCTCCAGATCGCTGATGACAACATCGAGACGGTGATCCGCTCCCCGATCGACGGCTTCATCCTGGAGAAGATGGTGGACATCGGTGACCCGGTGGTCCCCCTCAGCACGTATCAGGAAGGCACCGTGCTGATGACGATGGCGGAGATGAGCAGCCTCGTGTTCCGCGGCACGGTGGACGAGATCGACGTGGGGCGGCTCGGTCAGGGCCTCCCCGTAGAGATCAAGATCGGCGCCCTGCCCGATGCCAAAGTCGAGGGCATCCTCTCCCGCATCTCCCTCAAAGCGCGGACCGAGGACAATTCCACGGTCTTCCCGGTGGAGATCACGCTCACCGAGACGCACGGCACGATCCTCCGGGCGGGGTATTCGGCCAACGCCGATGTGATCATCGCCCGGCGCGACAGTGTGCTCATGATTCCCGAGCGCCTGGTGACATTCAGCGGGGATACGGCGAAGGTCACGGTGCTGTTGCCGGATGGCAGCACCGAGGAGCGCGTCATCGAGACCGGCCTGAGCGACGCCATCAACCTCGAGGTCATCGCCGGACTGCGCGACGACGAGCAGGTGGTCGAGCCACCGCCGCGGGAGATCCAGTAGCGGCCATGCGCTTCGGCAACGTCCTACGGGAGTTCTGGGCCGACCTGCGTCAGCAGCGGCTGCGCACCACCCTCACGGTCCTGGGCATCACCTGGGGCACGGTAGCGGTGGTCGTGCTGCTGGCCTTCGGCGTGGGCTTGGAGCGCCAGACGCTGAAGCGCTTCCACGGCCTGGGCGACCGCATCGTGATCCTCTGGGGCGGCCGCACGACGGTGAGCTTCCAGGGCTTCCCGGAGGGCCGCTACATCCGGCTGCACGAGGACGACGCGCAGCTGCTGACGCGAGAGATCCCCGACATCGTCATGATCAGCCCCGAGTACTCCAACCGGCAGACTCCGGTGCGCTACGCGAAGAACACGGCCAATCCCAACATCACGGGCATCTGGCCGGTCTACGGGACGATGCGCAACATCATCCCGGACTCAGGTGGGCGGTTCATCAACGACCTCGACGTGGAGCAGCGGCGCCGCGTCGCGATACTGGGGGACGAGCTCGCCGAGCATCTGTACGGTGAAGCCAACCCGGTCGGCAAGAAGGTGTTCGTCGGTGAGGTGCCGTTCACCGTGGTCGGAGTGATGAAGCCCAAGACCCAAAACTCCTCGTACAACGGGCGCGACAAGGACCGCGTGTTCATCCCAGCCAGCACGCACGTGGCGATTTTCGGCAACCGCTACGTCAACAACTTCGTGTACCGCACGGCCGACGCGATGGCCACGGAGGGCATCGAGCAACAGGTCTACGAGACCCTCGGACGGCGCTACACGTTCGACCCCGCAGACGAGGATGCGTTGTCGGTGTGGGACACGGTCGAGTTCGAGAAGCTGTTCGGGTACATGTTCTTCGGGTTCCACGTGTTCTTCGCTCTCGTCGGCTCCTTCACCCTCACCGTCGGCGGCATCGGGGTCGCCAACATCATGTACATCGTCGTGAAGGAGCGTACGCAGGAGATCGGCATCAAGCGCTCGGTCGGCGCGCGCCGCCGCGACATCCTGTTCCAGTTCTTCGCCGAGACGTTCCTGATCGTGGGGATCGGGGCGGTGTTCGGCTTCTTCTGCTCGTGGGGCGTGGTAGCGCTGCTCAGCTTCATGCCCATGGAAGAGTTCATCGGCACGCCGACGATCTCCCCACTCGTGGCGTCGGTCACGCTGATGCTCCTCGCAGGCATCGCCTTCCTGGCCGGGTTCTTCCCGGCGCGGAAGGCCGCAAACCTCGACCCGGTGGAGTGCCTCAGGTACTAACGATGTGGAAGATCCTGCTCGAGGAGTTCATCGGCGATCTCAAGACGCAGAAGCTGCGCACGACCCTGACCATGTTCGCAATGACGTGGGGGACGATTGCGGTGGTGCTGCTGCTGGCGTTCGGGGAGGGCCTCAAGGTGGCGGTCGAGCGCGGCCTGATCAACGCGGGTGAGCGCATCTTCATGGTGTACGGCGGGGAGACCGGCAAGATCCATCAGGGCCTACCGACCGGACGGCGTATCCGACTCACCGAGGAGGACCTGCAGTTGCTGCTCCGCTCCATCCCGGAGATCGAGATGGGGAGCCCCTCCTACGGTCGCTGGGGCACGAGCCTCAAGTGGGGGGACACTAAGACCAACACCTACATGGAGGGCATCTACCCGGAGTTCTCCGAGATGCGGCGCATGTTTCCCCGGGAGGGCGGCCGGTTCATCAACCAGCAGGATCTGGAACGCCGGCGGCGGGTGCTGTTCCTGGGGAATGACATCGCCCGACGCATCTTCGACGACGTGGACCCGGTCGGTCAGACCGTGACGCTGGACGGCCTACCCTTCACCGTGGTCGGCGTCATGCAGGAGAAGTTCCAGGACTCGAGCAACAACGGTCCCGACGAGGATCGGGCCGTCATCCCCGCCTCCACGTTCAAGACCATCTACGGCCGCCGCACCGTGAACCACCTGATCGTGCGGCCGCGCAGCCTCGCAGAGGCGGAGGTCGTAAAGAGCCAGCTGTTCCGCGTCCTGGGCCGACGCCACCAGTTCGACCCGACCGACGAGCGCGCGCTGCCCATGTGGGACTTCATCGAAGACCAGAAGCTGACCCACGCCATCGGCCTGGGGATCCAGATCTTCCTGGGGCTGGTGGGAGCGTTCACCCTGCTCGTTGCCGGGGTCGGCGTGGCCAACATCATGTACGTGGTCGTGAAGGAGCGCACCCGGGAGATCGGCATCAAGCTGGCCGTGGGCGCGCGCAAGCCGCACATCATGGCCCAGTTCATGTTCGAGGCCATGCTGATCGCGCTGGTGGGCGGCGCCGGCGGCCTGCTCTTCTCCGCAGCAGTCGTCAGTCTTGTGAATGCCGTCCCCAGCGAGAACCCGGCGATGGCCTACATCGCCAATCCCATCCTCTCCTGGCCCATCGCCCTGATCTGTGTCTCGATCCTCGTGATGATCGGACTGCTCGCGGGCATTCTGCCGGCGCGGCGCGCGGCGGCGGTGGACCCGGTGGAGTCGCTGCGGTACGAGTAGGCTCAGGCCCGTCTCCGTAAACCAATACACCACAATCACTTCGAGAGCTGGTCCGGGTAGGTGCCGGCGGCCAGGGAGCGTGCACAACCCAGGCGACCGAGGTGCCAGAGCTGGGTCTTGGCCATTGGATGTCCTGGACATATATTGTACAGGAATTCTCTACGGGGATTTGGATATGGCAAGCGAAGGGGCGCGGGACAAGCCGAGACACCCGATTCAGGTGGTCGCCAGACGCACCGGCCTCACGCCCGACGTGCTGCGTGCGTGGGAACGGCGCTACGGGCTGGTGCACCCCGAGCGCGCCAGCTCCGGCCGGCGACTGTACTCCGACGCCGATGTCCGGCGGTTGGCGCTGCTCCGGCCCGCCACGCAGACGGGCCGCACGATCGGCCAGCTCGCCGACCTGAGCGACGATCAGATCCGACGGCTGATTGATGACGATCTCGCCGCGACTGCGCCGCGCAGCGTCACCTCTGCACCGATCGCCAGACCGGACCCGAGGCAACTGCGGCGTGAGGCGCTCGAGGCAGTGCAGTGCCTCGACGGCGGGGGCCTGCGACATGTGCTGACCTGTGCCGCGCTCGCCCTCTCGCCCCCTGAGTTGGTGGATCACATCCTGGTCCCGCTGATGCGTACGATCGGCGCGCTGTGGCGCCGCGGGGACCTCGGCATCGCCCACCAGCACATGGCATCCGCGATCGTGCGCACGACGCTAGCGGAGCTCGCGCAGCCGCGCGATCTCGCAGACGCTGCACCGACGCTGGTGACGGCCACTCCGGCTCGCCAGCTCCACGAGCTTGGGGCTCTGGTAGTGGCCGCGACCGCCGCCGCCGACCGATGGCGGGTCGCCTACCTCGGTACCGACGTGCCAGGCCGCGACATTGCCGCGGCGGCGACCCAGGCCGACGCCCGTGCGGTTGCCCTCAGTATCACCTACCCTCTTGACGACTCCCTGCTCGCGCGGGAGATTGCCGCGCTTCGAGCCGACCTCGCACCGAGCGTTCCCATTCTCGTCGGAGGCTTGGGTGCAGCGGCCTATGTCGAAGCCCTCACCAGTGTCGGCGCAATGATCCTCGGTGACCTCCAGAACCTCAGGGCTATCCTGGGGTCGATCCGCTTCGAGCACGACGGTGCAGCGGCATGACCAGCCCGGCACCGGCTGAGAACCGCCGTCCGGGCCAGGCTGCCGGTCCCGCGGTACGGCGCGCCGTCGTGATCGGCGCCGGCTTCGGCGGGCTGGCCGCCGCCGTCAGGCTTGCCGCACGCGGCTACCGGGTGACCGTGGTCGACCGGCTCGAGCAGGCTGGGGGACGCGCGCGCGTCTTCCGCCAAGACGGATTCACGTTCGACGCCGGCCCAACCGTCATCACCGCACCGTTTCTGCTCGAGGAGCTCTGGAGCCTCGCCGGACGGCGCATGGCCGACGACATCGATCTTCGAGCGGTTAGCCCCTTTTACCGGGTCCGCTTCGACGACGGCACGACCTTCGACTACAGCGGTTCGGCCGAGGCCATGCGGGCCGAGGTGGCGCGCATCGCCCCCGACGATGTGGCCGGCTACGAGGCGTTCGTGCGGCAGAGCGAGGAGATCTTCAGGGTCGGCTTCGAACAGCTGGCGCACGTGCCGTTCGACTCGGCGTGGGATATGGCCCGGATCGTTCCCAGCATGCTCCGGCTCAAGAGCTACCGCACCGTGTATGGCCTCGTGTCGCAGCATGTGCGCCATCCCAAGCTGCGACAGGTGTTGAGCTTCCACCCGTTGCTCGTGGGGGGGAACCCGTTCTCCACCACCTCCATCTACACGCTCATCACCTTCCTTGAGCGGAAGTGGGGCGTGCATTTCCCCATGGGCGGTACGGGCACGCTGGTGCAGGGGTTGATGGGCCTCATCGAGCAGTTCGGGGGTGAGGTGCGCCTGGGTGCGGAGGTCAGCGAAATCGCGCTCAGCGGTCGCCGGGCAACCGGAGTGCTGCTGGCGTCCGGGGAGACGCTGCCGGCCGACATCGTGGTGTCCAACGCGGACGCGGCGTGGACGTATCGTCATCTGGTCCCGGCCCATGCGCGCCGCCGCTGGACCAACCGCCGCATCGAGCGGGCGCGGTACTCCATGGGCCTATTCGTGTGGTACTTCGGCACGCGCCGTGTCTATGATTACGTCGCACACCACACGATTCTCCTCGGCCCGCGGTACCGTGAGCTGCTCGAGGACATCTTCCAACGCAAGGTGCTCACCGAGGACTTCTCCTTATATCTGCACCGGCCGACCGCCACCGATCCGTCGCTCGCGCCGAAAGGGTGCGATGCGTTCTACGTGCTGTCGCCCGTGCCGAACCTGGCGGGCGGCACCGACTGGGCGCACGAGGCCGAACCTTACCGGCAGCGGATCGCGAAGCACCTCGCGGCCACGGTGCTTCCCGGGCTGGAGCAGGAAATCGTCGTCTCGCGGGTGCTGACCCCGCAGCACTTCCGCGACGAGCTGCTGTCGTTTCGTGGCGCCGCCTTCAGCTTCGAGCCGGTGCTGAGCCAGAGCGCCTATTTCCGTCCGCACAACGGCAGCGAAGACATCGAGCGGCTCTATATCGTCGGCGCCGGCACCCATCCTGGCGCGGGCGTTCCCGGTGTGCTGTCATCCGCACGCGTGCTCGACACGCTGGTCCCCGATCCCCATGCTCTCGACTAGCACGCACCACATGCCATCGGAGGACTTCGCGCGGTGTCGCGCTCTGCTCCGGCAGGGGTCGAGGAGCTTCCACGCGGCGTCGCTGCTGCTACCCCGGCAGGTTCGCGATTCCGCAGCCGCGGTCTATGCGTTCTGCCGCATCGCCGATGACGCGATCGACCTCGGCCCCTCGCCCGACGACGCGGGCCTCGAGAATCTGCACCGCCGCCTCGACCGCATCTACGGAGCACTCCCTGCCGCGGACTACATCGATCGCGCTCTCGGTACGGTGGTGGCGCACTATGCCATCCCGAGGGGGGTGTTCGATGCCCTGCTCGAGGGCTTCGCGTGGGAGCTCGAGCATCGCCGCTACGAGTCCCTGAGCGACTTGACCGCCTACAGTGTGCGCGTGGCCGCCACCGTCGGTGTCGCAATGACCTGCGTGATGGGACGCCACGACGCCGAGACGGTGGCCCGGGCATGCGACCTCGGCGTGGCGATGCAGTTCACCAACATCGCCCGGGACGTGGGAGAGGACGCCGCACGTGGCCGGCTTTACCTGCCGACGTCGTGGCTGCACGAAGCCGGCATCGACCCGGCCCGCTGGCTCGATGCGCCATCCTTCACGCCGGAGCTTGGATCGGTGGTACGGCGCGTACTCGAGGCCGCACGGCGGTTGTACGAGCGCGCCGAATCCGGCATCGGCCGGCTTCCCGTGCGCGTTCGCAGCGCCATCTGGGGTGCCCGACTGATCTACGCCGACATCGGGCGCGTGATAGCCGAGCGGCGCTACGACTCGATCACGCGGCGCGCCGTCACTTCCCCGGTCCGCAAGGCATGGTTGCTCGCCACCGCCATAGGGACCAGCCTCGGGAGACCACGGCGCGGCGAACACCGCGCGCTCCCCGAGGCCCGCTTCCTAGTCGAGTTGGCTGCACCGGGCCGTGGGCACGCCACCGCCCCGCCGAGAAGCGCACTTGCCAACCCCATCGCTCCCAGCAGCATCTCGCAGGAGACGTCATGACCCCTACGCCCGACCGGCTCGAGCGCGCTCTGGAGCGTGCGGTGTCGGAACTCACCCAGCACGGCTGTCCGCCCCGGCTGCGCGACGCCCTGCGCGACGCCGTGTTCCCCGCGGGGAACCGGCTGCGGCCGCGACTCTGCTACGCCGTGGCCGAGGCGCTTGGGAACGACCGCCCAGAGCTCTCGGACGCGGCAGCCGTCGCGCTGGAGCTGCTGCACTGCGCCTCGCTGGTGCAGGATGATCTGCCCGCGATGGACGATGCGGCAGAGCGGCGAGGGCGCCCCGCCCTGCACCAGGCGTTCGGCGAGGCCACGGCGATCCTGGCAGCCGACGCCCTGATCATCGGCGCGTTCGAGGTCCTGGCGCGGTACGCGGCCGTGGACCCGGAGCGCGCGCGCCACCTCACCCTCACCATCACGCGCGGCGTCGGCACGCCGCACGGCGCGGTGGCGGGTCAGGCGTGGGAGGGCGAGCCCGAGATCGACCTCGAGCAGTACCACCGTGCCAAGACGGCAGCGTTGTTCGAGTCAGCCACCGCAGCAGGCGCGATTGCGGTGGGACACGACCCCGGTCCCTGGCACGTAGTGGGAACCTGGCTGGGTAAGGCCTATCAGGTAGCGGACGACCTCGCCGACGAGGCTTCCATCGGACGGGGATCGGACGCGGCGCTGGGCCGGCCAAACGCGGCGCACCAGCTGGGCGTGTCGCGCAGCGTGGCATTGCTCGAGCAGTACATCGGCAACGCGCTCGATGCCGTTCCGCTCTGTCCGGGGCGCATGGCCTTTCAGGAGTTCGTGCGACATCTGGCGGAGAAGTTCAGGCGGGTGGCGCTGGGCGAGACCGGCGCGCCAGCCTCCGCACCGCGGATCACGGTCGCGGGTGGATTGCGATGAGCGCCGCTGCCATCCCACGCAGCCAGCGCACGCTGGTGATCGCCAGCGCTACCATCTTCGCGGGCACGGTCGTCTTCAGCCTCGCCGGCATCGCCCTCATGCGGTACGCCCCGGTCTTTGCGGCGCGAGCGGGTGGCCTGCTCCCCTGGCTCATGAAGGTGCCCACGTGGCTGAACCTCACGGCGCTGCCGCTGGTGGTCTTTCTCATCTACCTGCCGACCCTGCGCTGGAAGGCGTCGGTCTTCTTCCTTGTGTGGGGCAGCTTCGTCGGCATGATGGCGGAGCTGGTCGGCACGGGCACCGGCTACCCGTTCGGAGAGTACGAGTACACGGCGTTCCTCAACCCGAAGATCATGGGCGCGGTGCCGTTCTTCATTCCGCTTTCGTGGTACGCCGTGGCCGCGGTGTCGCTCGACCTCGCCACCCGTCTGGACCTGCCTCGCGTGCAACGTGTGCTGGTGGCGGCGCTCTACATGGTCCTGTGGGACGTCGCCCTCGATCCGGCCATGGGTATGGGCTTCCCGATCTGGGAGTGGAAAGTCGACGGGTTCTTCTACGGCATGCCGGCCCTCAACTGGGTGGGGTGGTACGGCACCTCCCTGGTCCTGATGTGGGGGTACGAAGTTCTGGGCGGCGGTCCGCCGCGCACCTCCTCGGCCTGGCCGCTGTGGGTGTGGGTCGTCAACGGGGCGCTCTCGGTGGGCATCTGCGCGCTCGCGGGCATGGGCGCCGCCGTGCTGGCCGGCGTCGTCGCCCTGGCCATCCCGCTCCTGGCGCTATGGCGTCGGGCGCCGAGTCGCCCGCGCACGCAATGAGCGGGCTGTCGCGGCGCGTCGCGTATCACCTGCTGGAGCGCACGCTGCGCCGCACCTTCCGTCGCATCGTATGGGTCGGGGACCTGTCGCCTCCCCCGCGCGACCGGCCGGTCGTGTTGCTCGCCAACCACCACCTGTTCCACGACGCGCAAGTACTGGGCTGGCTGATTGCCTGCGTGTTACGCCGCCGCGGCATCGTCTGGATGGAGGAGCTGGACCGATTCCCCTTCCTGGCCCCACTCGGCCCGCTGCCGTTCCCGGCCGCAGACCCCGCCCGCCGCAGCGCCACGATCCGTCGCACCATTCGAGCCATGCGCGATGACCCGGGCACCGTGCTGCTGTACTTTCCCGAGGGTGCATTACACGACGCCGACGAGGGGATGACGCCGTTTCCGGCAAGTCGCCTGACGCGCCTGCAACGGGCACTGCCCGCGGCCTCGTGGTGGCCAGTGGCACTGCGTCTCGGCGGCTCTCATGAGGCGCGGCCGATCGTGTGGCTCACCGGAGCCGAACCACAGCCACGAGTCCGCGGAACGGAACGGGAGATCCTGAAGAGACTGCTGCGAGAGCTGGAGACGCCAGCCGACGGGCAGCACACCGTGCTCCTGGAAGGGGCGCCCGGCGCTCACGAGCGTTGGGATTTCTCCGCCTTCGGTCGGCTCTTCCTTCCACGGTCGTGACGGTCTTGACGCTGGTACTCGGCGCGCTGTACGCGCTCATGGGCATCACGCTGCTCACCAACCTGTGGCAGCTGCGGCGCTCGCGACCCCGCGAGCACCCCACGCCGCCCGAGCCGCCCCTCACGGTGCTCGTCCCCGCTCGCAACGAAGCGGCCAACCTGGAACGGCTCCTCCCGTCACTGCTGTGCCAGGAGTACTCGCGTCTCGAGGTGATCGTCTACGACGACGGCTCGGAGGACGGCACGTGGGAGGTGCTGCAGCGCGTTCGGGACCCACGGCTGAAGACCATGCGAGGGTCCGCACCGCCAGCCGGATGGGTGGGGAAGGTGCACGCGCTCTACCGCGCCAGCCTCGAGGCAACCGGCCAGCTGCTCCTTTTCCTGGATGCCGACACGGCCCTCAAGGACCCTCGCGTGCTCGCCCGCCTCGTGGGCCGCTTCGAGTCGCTTCCGCCCGGCTCGGCCCTCACCGGCCTCACCCATCTGCGTGGTGGAGGAGGCCTGCTCGTGAGTCTGGTACCGTTCATCCTGCTCAGCCAGCTTCCCCTCGCTCTCGTGCCCCGCACGCCGTTCGCTCGCCTCAGCGGCCTCAATGGGCAGTGCTGGATGATCGCGCGAGCCGACTACGAGCGCTGGGCGCCGCATCGGGCCAATCGTGACGAAGTCCTGGAGGACATCCGCATCGGGCAGTACCTCAAGCGCCGGGGAGTCATTCCTTACATGGCGGACCTGCAGAACGAGGTGGAGGTGTGGATGTACGCGAACCTCGGCGAAGCCTGGGCCGGATTTCGCAAGAACGTCTACCCGTTCATGGGGGAAACGCCCTGGAGCTTTCTGGGGCAGCACCTGCTCTACCTGGCGCTGTTCGTGGCGGCCCCGCTCGTCTCCCCCTGGTTCATCGCGTGCTGGTTCGGTCTCAAAGCGGTGTCCGATCGATTCGCGCGCGTCCCGACCATCGTGACGCTTGGCGCGCCGATCACCCTGGGTTTGGGCGCGCTGTTGCAGCTCGACTCCGCCGTGAGCCACTGGACCGGGCGGGTCACGTGGAAGGGCCGCTCCGTGGTGCGCCGGGCCCTGCAGTAGCACGATCCCGCTTGACGCCCGCCCGCCGCCGGCGCAGCCTTGAATCGTGCCTCCACTCGTCATCGGCGTCGCCGGCGGCTCCGGCTCCGGAAAGACCACGGTGGTCCAGGAGATCATCCGTGCCCTGGGCCGTGACCACGTGACCTTCATCCAGCACGACTCCTACTACTACGACCGCAGCCACGTCCCACACGCCGACCGGGTGCACATCAACTACGACCACCCGGATGCGCTGGAGACTCCCCTGCTGGTCGAGCACCTGCGGCAGCTCAAGGATGGACAACCGGCGGAGGTACCGGTCTACGAATTCACCGAGCACGCCCGCACCGGGGCGACGGTCACCGCCCAGCCGCGCGGCACCGTCATCCTCGAAGGCATCCTCATCCTGACCGATCGCGAGCTGCGCGAGCTGATGGACATCCGGGTGTTCGTGGATACCGACCCCGATCTACGGATTCTGCGCCGCATCGATCGGGATCTGCGTGAGCGCGGGCGCGACCTCCAGTCGGTAATCAAGCAGTACATCGAGACGGTCCGCCCCATGCACTTGGAGTTCGTCGAGCCCAGTAAGCGCTGGGCCCACGTCATCATCCCCGAGGGAGGCTACAACAAGGTGGCGGTGGACATGCTGATCGCGCGGGTACGCGCGATCATGGGGGAGTAGGAGGGCGGGCAACGGGGAGCGGGAAGCGCGGGGCGAAGCGAGGCCGCGGTGCTACCGGAACGAACCTCGCAGACTACTCCCTCAACATCCCACGCACCGCCTCCAGCGAGCCGTCGTTCGGCGCCGGCGCCAGTCCCAGTACCCGGCACAGCAGCTCGTACACATGGATGTTCGCGAACGCCGGGACCACCACTCCCTGCTTGAACGCCGGCCCCGCCGCGATGAACGTGGCGCCCATCGAGAGCAGCTCGTTGTCGTAGCCATGGTTGGCCCCACCGTACCGGCCGGGGCGCCGCGCGTAGAACTCGCGAGAGGAGATCGACCAACCCTCCTCGGCCACGGCGACGATCGGCGGGATCCGGCGATGATCCCGGTAGTGGTACCGGTCCGGGATATCCTCCTTGCGGAACACGGTCAGATGCATGGCCTGCGAGAGCGCCTCGTACACGGCGTCCTCCATGCCCGCCTTGGGAATCGCGGCGAACACGGGATTCCAGTCCACCACCGTCACCGATGACAGATCGATGTAGTCATCGACGATGACCATGCGGTGCGGTTCGGTGTCGGCCATGCCGTGGTCGGACACCACGACGACATTGACCTGCCCCGCGAGGCCTCGCTCTTCGAGTCCAGCCATGAGGAGCCCGACCATCTCGTCCACGCCCCGGATCGCCTCGCGCACTTCCTCCGCGTCCAGGTCGTGGTCGTGGGTTGCATAGTCCACGTCGCTGAAGTACAGCGTCACGAGTGAGGGCCGCTCATCCTCGGGCAGGTCCAGCCACGCCAGCACCTGCTCCACCCGCTCTCGGTTGGGGATGCGCCCGTCGTACCGCTTCCAGTACGTGGGACGCACCCCTTGGATCGGCACGTCGGTACCGGGCCAGAAGAAGGTCGCGGCGGTGAGCCCCTGCTGCTCCGCCGTGACCCAGATGGGCTCGCCGCCCCACCACCGCTCGTCCATGGCCGCGTCGCGGTCCCCCATGCTGAAGCGGGCGTCGAACACGGGGTCGTACATGTTGTTGGCCACGATCCCGTGGTGCTCGTTGTACAGCCCCGTGGCGATGCTGTGAAAGTTGGGGAAGGTCTTGGTGGGGAAGTCCGGGATCATTCGCTCGGCCCGCACTCCGCGGGCCACAAGCCGGTCGAGGTGCGGCGTAGGGGCCTTGTCGAGGAAGTCCCACCGCAGGGCATCAATGCCCACGAGAATGACCGTCGAGCGATCCTGGGTCGGCAGCGGAATCCAGCCCACCCAATAGAGAATGGCGCTCGCCACCACGAGTGCCGCCGCGATGCGCGGAACCGTGCCCCACAGGCCCGTCTCCCTGACCATGACTGCTCCTCGTTCTGCGAGATCGCCTAGAAGAATACTGTCACGGATGCGTATCCGGTGACAGGCACCGTACCGTACTCGGATCCCGGCGCCCGGATGCCGGTCGGCAGCACGAGGTCTCCCTCCTCGGCTCCGACCCCGAGAAAGAAACCGGCCCGAACCGTGGCCTCCTCACGGACCGAGTAGGTGATGGACGGCGTGACCAGGCCGCTGGGATCGACCAGGTTCACGATCCCCAACAGGTCGGTGGACACGAGCGGGTGGATCTCGAAGGTCGCCAACCCCACGACTTCGTGCCGCCCCAGCACCTGCATCTCGCTGCGCAGGGCCGGCGACGACGTGGCGACCAGCAGCAGCTGGTCGGTGTCGGTGTACCCCCAGCCGTCGTACTGGTACTCCGCCGCGAGGTACAGGTTGCGCCGGGCGACCGTGAAGCTGCGGTCGACCCCGACCGTGAAGCGAAGCACCGTCTCAGCGTCCGAGCGCCGCAGCACCCCCTCGCCACGCACTGCGGCCCCGCCCACCGTCACGGTGGCCGCCACCGAGACCGAGGCCTCGTCGTGCACCAACCCGCCCCACCCCGACAGCTCCCAATGTCCCAACGCCACCCGGCCTCGGGCGACGGCCGTGACCGTCGTGTCGGTGACCGGCTCCGCGCCGGGCAGCGTGACGCTCGTGTTCACCTCCGCAAGCCGCGCCACGCCGTCTAGCTGGCTCAGTGGCCCGGGAAAGACCCGCACCCGCAGCGCGTCTACCCCGATACGGTACTCCCGAAAGGGATCCGACGGATCGAACGGCTGGAACGGGTCCGCCGGCGTGAGGTACAGCGTGGTGGCCCACGACACCGTCTGCCGCCCCAGCGTCGCGTCCACGTTCTCGCCCAGGTAACGCACCAACAGCCGGTCGAAGCGGTGTCGCCACAACACGAACTCCGACTCCTCGATAGTCCACTGGAGCGGCAGGAAATCGCCCGCGGAGGCTGCGATCGTCGTCCCACCCGTGAGGGCCATGGCGGTCAGGCCGTCCCGCAGCGTGAATAGGTGCTCGTAGGCGACATCGAACTCGAACGCCCCATAGATCGGGGCCGTCATGAGCCTCGCCCGTTGGAAGTTGAACGCGCTGGCATTGGCGAACGCACTCGCTCCCGAGGCCACGCCCACGTTCAGGTAATAGCCGGTGAACTGGGGAAGTTGCCCGTGCGCGGCTCCCGCCGGCATTACGAGCAGCAAGAAGCCGATGACTCCCCGTACGCTCACGGGGACGCCGCGGCCGTTCGGCGCTCGTCCAGCGCCACGGCGCCGTCCACCAGGCGAATCAGTCGCTGCGCGCGCTCCATCAGCTGCGGGTCATGGGTGGCGAACACGAAGGTGGTCCCGAACTCCTGGTTGAGCTTGGCCATCACATCGAGCAACGCCACGCTGGTGGTCGTATCGAGGTTGGCAGTGGGCTCGTCGGCAAGCACGAGGGCGGGCGCGCCCACCACCGCTCGGGCGACCGCCACGCGCTGCTGTTGTCCGCCAGACAGTTTCGAGGGGCGGCGATCCTCGAGTCCGGCAATCCCGATCCGCTCGAACAGCTCACCCACCAGACGGTGCCGCTCATCGTCCGGCATGCCCCGCAGCAGCAGCGAGAACTCCGCGTTCTCGAGTGCGGTGAGCACCGGCAGCAGGTTGTACGCCTGGAACACGAAGCCCACGCGCTCCAACCGCAGGCGCGCGAGCTCGCGCTCCGACATCGTCGTGAGATCCGCGCCGTCGATCCACACCCTGCCGCGCGTGGGGCGCGTCAGCCCACCCAGCACGTTCAGCAGCGTGGTCTTGCCCGAGCCGGAGGGCCCGGCCATCACCACGAACTCCCCGGACAGGATCTCCATCGTCACGCCGCGAACCGCTTCCACCGCGATCCCGTCGTGCTCGAAGATCTTCCAGACGTCTTCCGTCTGAACAGCGGGTTGTGTGCTCATGCCTCGAATTTCATCGCCTCGGCGACGTCGATGCGCGTCGCGCGGTAGGCGGGGTAGAGTGAGGCCAGCAGGCCGACGATGACGATCGACCCAAGGCTCATGATGACCTGCACACCGCGGAACACCGGTACGACCACCGTATCGAGCACCACACCAGAGAAGGTGAGCTCACCTTCGAGCGCCCCGGAATAGTCGAGGCCGTTGCGCCACAGCAGCCACGTGACCCCAAAACCCAGCACGACCCCAATGAGGCCCGCCACGGCCGTGAGGATCATGCCCTCCGTGAACACGACCGTCGCGGTTTCCCGCTTGGTGAGCCCCAGCGCCCGCAGCACGCCGAACTCGCGGGTGCGGTACAGCACCGACATCAAGATCGTGTTCACGATGGCCAGAGCCACGATGATGAACAGCACGAGGTTGAAGACGTACCCCCAGAAGTCGTCCAGTTTGATGGCGGCGTCGAGCTCGGGCATGGCCTCACGCCAACCCAACACGGCAATCCCCTCGCGGGCCTCGTCGATGTGATTCCGCAGGCGCCGCAGCCCCCGGGGCACGTCCCAGGCCGAGGTGAGCAGCACCGCCACCGTCGTGATGTCGCCCTCCACCCCGAGCCACTCCTGCGCCGTGGTCAGCGGGATGTGTACGACGCTCTCGTCCACCTCGGGCACGCCCGTGCGGTAGATCCCCACCACGCGCACGAGCTGACCCGCTATGTCCCCGCCGGCGTCCTGTGCCGTCAGCACGAGCCGCGAGCCCAACTCCAGATCCAGCCGCTGGGCGAGGCGTTGGCCGACGTAGGCGTGAAGGCGGTCGCCCTCTTGGAGGTACCGGCCGTCGACCAGGCGCTGCTCCACTCCCAGCTGGGAGAACCGCGCCTCACGGTCGGGATCGACACCGACGACGCTCGCGGGGATCGCTGCAGTCGGCGAATTTGCGAGCCCCATCACCTCGAGCCGCGGTGTGAACCACGCCACGAAGGAAGCGACGTCGGATGCCTCGAGGGCGGCAAACACCCGCTCCCGCGCGGCCGCCGTGAGCCGATCGTCCAGCTTGCGCGAGAAGCGAAACTCTGGATGCTGCACCGCCACGTGTCCCGTCCCCATCCGCACACCGCTATCGATCCAGTCCTCGTGCGCGCCGTCGCCAATGGTACGGGCCATGACGAGCGCCACGACCCCCAACATCATCGCCATCCCGGTCAGCAGGCTGCGGCGCCACTGGCGCACCACGTTCCGCCGTGCGAGCCGCAGCAGGATCTTGCGGCGTTTGATCATCGGCCGCTCAGCGTGTCGGCCGGCGAGACACGCGCCGCACGGATCGCCGGGTAGAGAGCCGCCACCACGGCCGTGCCGAACAAGGCCGCCGCCGCGGCACCACCCATGAGCCACGGATACTCCACCCGCAGCACCGGCCGCATGAGCGCCCCGGAGAGCGTCGTCTCCCCGAAGAGCCAGCTCACACTGGGCGGCGCGTGGTACCACCACACCAGGACCGGCATGGTGATCGCGACGCCTGCGGCGAGGGCGATCGTGCCAAGGGCCACCGCTTCGTACAGCACCGAGCGCACCACGGCTCCCGGCGTGGCCCCGAGGGCCCGGAGCAGAGCGAACTCATAGCGCCGCTCGAACGTGGCCATCAGCATGGTGTTCGCGACCCCGAAGATGGCCATTGCGAAAACGATCACCATCAGGACCCACTCCATCGCCTCGCTCAGTTTGGCGTACTCCACCATCTCAGGGCGCAGCGTCATCCACGACTCCGCAGATACGGGGAAACTGCCGCGCTCCAGCTCGGCGGCGAGCCGCGTCGCCACCTCGGCGGCGACCCAGGGATCAGGCACCCGAGCGGCGATCTCGTGCACCCTGGACGGCGGCATCGCCATGAGGGCCTGCAACACGTCGAGGGGAAAGAGCGCGAGCGCCCGGTCCAGGTCCACCAACCCCGAATGGAAGACACCCGCCACGACGAAGAGATCGTTGCCCAACGAGCCATCGATGGCAGGGGCCACGACCACGATCTCGTCACCGGGCTCCGCCCCGAGCGTGCGCGCCATCTCGCTGCCGATCAGGACTTCGTACGCGCCGGCCACAGGGTGCCGGCCGCGCTCCAGGCTTTCCATCAGCTTTGAAACCTGCGGCTCCAGCTCCGGGTCGACACCGAGGAACAACGCCGGGGCGGTGGCCGTCCCCGTGCTGACCAATCCGCCACCGTAGACGCGGGGCGTGGCGGCAACGACCGCCGGGTCGGCCCGGATGGTCGCGACCAGGGTTGCCACGTCCGCGCCGTCGCGGCCGCCGATGGTGGCGTAGACCTCCTTGTCGGGGAGGTAGTCGTCGGCGTGCACCTGGAGCTGGCCGGTCACGATCCCCGTCCCGTTCTCCACCATCTCGGCCACGAGTCCCTGAAGCAGGCCCACCATCAGAACCACCGAGAAGTAGCCGATCGCCAACGCGCTCGCCGTCACAATGCTGCGCCGCCGGTTGCGCCCCAGGTTGCGCCACCCGATGCGCCACCAGCGCTTCTCGCCCACCATCAGCGGGCCTCGCTCTGCAGCCGGCGCAGGGAGAAGAACGACTCGTCGATCTCGACGTCGAACTCCAGTTCCTCGTACAGGATGGTCGTGCGCTCATTCGGCTTGTCGGCGGGCACCACGTCCATCCGGGCCGGGACCAGCCGGCCGCCCATGATCTTGAAGTCCTGAAACGTCATGGTGCGCGCCAGCTCACCGCGGTCGTCGTAGTACCGCGCCCAGATGGGCATGAGGTCGTCCTGGCGCACCCGTTCCTCGATGCGGCCCCACACCACCGCCGCCTCGGGCTTGGGCGTGAGCACGAACTCCCACACCGCGACGCCGTCGCGCACACCCTCGTATCCGATCTCGATGTGATAGTCCTCGATGATCCGGCTCTCCTTCACCAGGTCGTCGTTGGTGAAGTGCGAGCCCATCCAGGCCCCGCCCATGAGGGATGGAGGAAGCTTGATGCTGCGATCGACGCGGGGGAGGTAGTTCCAGATGTCGTTGCCGGCCTTGAGCGTGGCCGTCCCGGCGTCCTTGCGGGGAGAGAGAATACGGATGAGCGAGTACTCGGTGCCGAGCGACCAGATGCGCATCTCGTAGGCGCGGCTCCAGTGCTCGGTGATCACCTCCATTCCCACCACGCCCTGGCTCGACTCGCCCCGGAGGAGTCGATCCACCTGATCCACGATCTCCTCCGCTGTTTGGGCCGCCAGGGGGCCAACGGCGAAGAGAATCCCCGCGCAACCGAGGACCGACGAGGCGAGCCCTCTCCACATACACGCCCCTCTCCCTATCCCCTCCATCGCCTCTCCACTCCCTTGCCGCGTCGCTAGAAGGTGAAGACCAGAATCGCCCCGGAAGTGTGTCCCGTGCCGTACCGGGTGGTGGCGTCGGACGCGCTCAGGTGCCGAATCTCCCCGATGTCGTCCACGAACATGCTGCGGAGCTCGTCGACCGATCCCCGGTGGGCGTTGTCGAGGTACACTCGAATGGGATCGACTCCGGCGCCCGAGCGAGCTCTCGTGCGCAGCCACTCCGGGCGAAGCTTGTACACCACCTCGAACGCCGTTCGGACGTTGGCCGCTTCGATCTCGGGCCGGGAGATCGTGTCGGCGGCACCCGTGGGCGCCGCTTCCACCTCCTGCAGCGGTGACGAGCAGCCCGCCGCGAGTAGCGCTCCCGCGAATCCGAGAGTCCGGTACCACCTGTGCATAATCACCTCCAGCGTTGTCATTGCGGGTGCCGCATCCCCATCCCTAGCGCACGCTGACCACCAGAATGGCTCCCCACGTGTGCCCCGTTCCGAACCGCGTCGTGGCGTCGGCGGAGTTCAGGTGACGCATCTCGGCAACCGTGGTCGCATCCAGCAGCCTGAGCTGATCCACGCCGCCCCGGTTCACGCCTTCCATGTACACACGGACCGGGCACTGCCACTTCCCCTATGTCCGGTCATCCAAGGATGGCCCTTCGTGGGGAGCGCCCGCAAGCGCCTTCAAGGACGTGCCTCGACCCGCTCCTCGAGCACCACACCACGCTCTTCAAGGTACTGCACGACATGCTCGTAGCAGCCCGGCTCCCGGCCCACGACCTCAAGGGGAGCCACCCCGGGTGTGGTCCACAAGCCCGCCGCCACCAGATGCACCATCGCAGTGCAGGTGTACCCCGTCGTCCGCGCCATGGAACTCGTACCCGTTGGCTCGTCATACCGATCCAGCAGCTCGAAGACGTGGCGCTGCGGAGCGGCACCGCCGACATCGATCTCGACGCGCAGCACGGTGATGTCCGCCTCTCCCGGGCCGAACTCCCAGACCGGGAACAGCAGCCGCGTGGCGACATCGCGGGGGCGCACCGACGACCCGTCCACCTCGATCGGCTCGGTGTCGAACAGCCCCATGTCGGCCAGCAGTCGCATCTGCGCGGCATGTCCCGGGTACCGCAGGGTCAGTTCCCGCATGTCGGGCACGCGCTCGTCGTGTAGCAGCGTTCGGAGCCCGTCGGTGAGGAACGCCTCCAGCGTTCCGACCTCGCCCACCTCGATCTGCTCCACGCCTGACAGCGCGGGCACGGTGCGCACCGAGCCACCTGCCTTGTACCGAGCGGATCGCGTGTAGACCTCGATCACGTCTATGGGGGAGAACGGCGCCTTGTACCGGAACAGGCCGCTGCTGTCCACCGGCAACCCACCGACGTAACAGACGTACCGCTCCACCTGGTCACTGAGCGACTCCACATGCCCCAGGACCAGGGCGCTCAGCCCCGGGGAGACACCACAGTCCACCAGCGCCACCACGCCGTGCCGGCGGGCAAGCTCGTCGAGCGCAAATGGATCTTCCTCGAAGAAGGAGATGTCGGCGACGTGGCTCCCGGCCTCGATGGCGGTTTCGACCATGCCGTACCCCAGGCTGGCCGGCACCGCGCCTATCACCAACTCGTGCTGCCGTGCGAGCTCGCGCACGGCAGCTGCATCGGAGAGATCGGCCTCGACCTTGTGGTGCGCCGGGACGGCGCGCAGCCGCTCGAGCGCCCCAGGGTCCCAGTCGGCCACCGTAACCTCAAAGGCGCCATCCGCCGCCAGATCGGCGGCCATCGCACTCCCCACACGGCCCGCGCCCAGGACGGCAACCCGCATCGCATCCTCGCTTTGGAAGACTCTCGACTCACACGAAAGATACCCGGGAACACACGCTGGGTGCCGCAGTTGCGGCGGTTCGGCTCCATCGCTACGCTCCGGGGCTCACTCGAACGAGGTTCATCATGCGCCGGACAGTCTGGGCGGTTTCGCTGCTGCTTCCTCTGGCGCTCCTTCCCAGGGGCGTCGTGGCACAGGACGGGACAGATGACGAACGTCCCGCCCCCCACCCCGTCACGGTCTCGCTCGGGCTCCAGCAGGCCCTGGAGCTGGGCACGCGCAGCCCGACGGGGGAGCCGGGTGCCAACTACTGGCAGCAGTGGAGCGATTACACGATTCGCGCACGCCTCGATGCGGAGGGCAAGCGCGTCGACGGCAGCGTGCGCATCGTGTACCACAACCGCTCGCCGGACACGCTTCCCGAGGTGTATCTCCAGCTCCTGCAAAACCTCCATGCCCCGGGCGTGGTGCGGAACCGCCCGCAGCGCAACGTGACCGGCGGCGTGCAGCTGAAGCGCGTCGTCGCCAGCGGAATGGAGTTGGCACCGGTACGCGGCGCCGGCTTCCGCCGCCCCGGAAGCATCCTTCGCAACGCTAGCTATCGCGTGACGGGCACCACCATGCAGCTCCGCCCGCCCCGGCCGCTTGAGCCCGGTGACTCCCTCGTCATGGAAATCGATTTCGGGTTCCAAGTGCCGCAGAACAGCTCGGGGCGCATGGGCTGGAGCCGCGACAATCTGTTCTTCATCGCGTACTGGTACCCCCAGATGGCGGTGTACGACGACGTGGTGGGATGGCAGACCGATCCCTACCTGGGCGGCGCCGAGTTCTACATGGGCTACGGCAGCTACGATCTCACGGTCGAGGCCCCCGAGGGATGGGTGGTGATGGCGACGGGCCAGCTGGAGAACGCCGAGGCCGTCTTCCCCGAACCGGTGTTCCAGCGGTTCCGCCAGGCCGAGCGGAGCGACACCGTGGTTCACGTGCTCACGGCCATGGACTTCGGTCCTGGGCGGGCCACCCGCCGCTCGGACGGCGGCTACCTCGCGTGGCACTTCACGGCCGACAACGTCCGCGACGTGACGTTCAGCGCGACACGCTCCTCGATGTGGGACGCTGCCCGCACGCCGGTGGGCGACCTCGACGGCGACGGCACCGTGGACTACGCCCGCGCCGAGGCGCTCTACCGGGGCACCGCGCCTCGCTGGCAGCACGCGTGGCGCTTCGTGCAGCACTCCATCGACTTCCTGTCTCGCTGGACCGGGGTCAACTACCCGTGGCCGCACATGACGGCAGTCGAGGGAGCAGAGATCATCGGCGGCGGCATGGAATTCCCGATGCTGACGGTCATCGGCGACTACAACCAGCGCAGCGACACCGCGCTCTACAGCGTCATCGCCCACGAGCTCGCGCACATGTGGGTCCCGATGATCGTGGGCAACGATGAGCGCCGCCGCGCCTGGATGGACGAGGGCACGACCTCCTTCAACACCGGCCAGGCCAAGCGGGAGTTCTACCCCGGGCCGGACTGGGACGAGGGGAATCGTGAGGAATACGCGCGGTTCGCGCTCACCGGCCGGGAAGGCGAGATCATGCGGTGGTCCGACTTCCACTACCAGGGCACGGCATACAGCATGGCCTCGTACGCCAAGCCCGCCACCCTGCTGGCCACCCTGCGCGGCCTGCTGGGCGAGGAGACGTTCGTGCGGGCATACCGCACCTATCTGCGCAACTGGTCATTCAAACACCCCACGCCGTGGGACTTCTTCAACACCTTCAGTACGATCAGCGGACGCGACCTGGATTGGTTCTGGCGGGCCTTCTACTTCGAGACCTGGACGCTGGACCAGGGCATCGAGACGGTGTCGTACGATCGCGATCACACGACCGTCGTGGTGCGCGATCACGGCCTCGCACCGATGCCGGCGCGCCTCACGATCACGCTGGCGGACGGGAGCGTGGTATTCGGCGAGATCGGCGTGGACACTTGGCTGGCCGGGAGGCGACGGGCCGAGCTGACGATTCGTACAGAGGCACCGGCAGTACGGGTGGAGATCGACGCCGATCACGTGTTCCCCGACGTGAATCGGGAGAACAACGTGTGGGAGCAATCGTGATCAGTCGAGCCGCACCAGCCGTTGCAGGTGCGTGTCCTTGAAGTCCGTGGGGTATTTGAGTCCGAAACCGAAGAACCTGTCGAACGCGATGTGCGCACCCCAGATGAGGCCGAGGCCCATCAGGATACTTTCCTCGCCGACGAAACCGAGCACGAAGAGAATGGCAGGAAGCACGTACGTGTGCGCCACGTTGTACACGACCGCGCCGACCTTAGTGTCGGCCAGGTAGGCCAGAAACGAAAGGTCGGGAAGGAGGAACAGCAGGACGAACAGCCACCAGCTGAGCCCGAGCTCCCGATACAGCAACAGCATCACCACGAACATGGCGATGCCCTCCAGGCGCAACACGATCCCCGGGTTGGTCGGATCCCTCTGCTGCGGCACGATCTGGTCGAGCACGATACCCCTCCATGGCAGGATCGATCACGAATACCTCGTGAGCAGACGATCCGCAAGCGGCGCTTGCGAGATTTCCCGATGGGCCGCAAGATCAGGCCCATGCCCTCGCTCCACGAGCCCGACGACTACCGGATAGCGCTCGCACGGGTGGAGCGTCTGAGCCCGGAGCGCCAACCGCGCTGGGGACGGATGTCGGTGGATCAGATGCTGTGCCACCTGAGCGACTACTTCGATCTCGCCCTGGGACGTACCACCGCCAAGCCGTTGGGGAACGCGCTCACCCAGGCCGTGGCGCGCTGGCTGGTGCTCACGGTGGGCATACGCTTTCCCAGGAACGTCCGGACCTTGCCGGAGTTCCAGCAGACCTCCCCGGAGGTGTTCGCCCACGACCGCGCGCGGCTACGCGACGGCCTGCAGGAGTTCCACAAGCGGCGCGATCGTGCCGAGTGGCCGCGCAACCCTGCCTTCGGGAAGCTCACCTGTGAGCAGTGGGGCGGGCTCGCCTGGCTGCACGTGGACCATCACCTGCGCCAATTCGGCGTGTAGCCTGGGAGGCGACAGCGTGCACCGTGCGAACGGCATCTTGCTCATCACCCTCGTCGCGCTCGCCCAGGGTTGCACCGCCGAGGGCGCGAGCCAACAGACCCGGTCCTTCTCGCACGTCGGGGTGATCGAGGGATTCTACGGCCCACCCTGGTCCCATCAGGATCGCCTCGACGTGATCCGCTTCATGGGAGACGTGGGCCTCACGACGTACTACTACGCCCCCAAGGACGACCCCTACCACCGGCAGCGATGGCGCGAGCCCTACCCCGCTGATCGCTGGGCCGAGCTCGGGGAGTTGGTCGACACGGCGCGGGCGCGCGGCGTCAGGTTCGTGTACGCCATTAGTCCGGGAGGCAGCATGGTGTACGCGGACACCGGAGACTACGGCACGCTGCTCGAGAAGCTCGTCGGTATCGAGTCGCTCGGCGTAGAGGACTTCGCGCTCTTCCTGGATGACGTTCCGCCGACACTGGAGCATGAAGCCGATCGGGCGGCGTACGAGACCCTGGCGGATGCCCACGCAGACCTCACCAACCGGCTCCACCAAGACCTGCGGACGACGGGGGCTTCCCTCACCCTCACGCCCACGACTTACACCAACGCCTGGGGTGACCGCGAGTATCTGCGACACCTCGGCCAGCAGACGGCACGTGAGGTGCCGTTCTTCTGGACGGGGGTCGACGTGGCGGCGCCGGAGATCACCGCCCTTCAGGCTCGCGACTGGGGTTCCCTGATCGGCCGGCCGCCGCTGGTGTGGGACAACTACCCGGTGAACGACTTCGCGCGGTGGCGCCCGTTTCTCGGCCCCATCCGGCATCGCGCCTCCGATCTCCCGTCGCAGGCCACCGGCATTCTCTCCAATCCGATGAACGAGGCCCACGCCTCGATGATCACGCTCGCCACGCTCGCGGCCTACGCCAAAGACCCGGCGGGGTACGACCCCGACGCCGCGCTGCCCCGGGCGCTGGAGCGCCTGTACGGTTCCGGCGCCTCCCGGTTGCTGGCTCCCTTCCTCGCTGTCTGGAGCGACTACGCGGACGACCAGAACCTGTTCGAGCCACTGTTCATCCCGGGTGCGCCGATCGACGTGACGGCAATGGAGCGCGCGCTCGCACGACTCGAGGTGGCCCTGGTGCGCCTGGATTCGACCGCAGCGACGAGCCCACCCCTGGGCGCCTTGCGCGACGACCTGGCACCGTTCGTACGCCGCACGGCCGCACGCCTGGCCGAGCTATCGAGCGACGCCAACTACGAGCGCCGCGACGGCACGCTGGAGTTCCGCCGGGAGCTGGAGCGCTACCAGACCGACCCCACTCGACCGACCCTCGTCGATGGCGCGCTCGATGAGTGGGCCGACGCGACGTGGCACGACCTGCGCTCCGGTGGACGCTCCAGCGGGGCGACGCCTCGTGTCGCGTTCCGTCACGACGGCGGGCACCTGATGCTCGCACTGCAGGTTCCTCTCCGAGCAATGCAGGTCCACGAGGGGGCGCGCGTGGGGACGGGTGATCACGTCGCCCTGGTGCTCCAGAACGACTCCGTGCAGCGGCGGCGCCTCACACCCGACGACCTCCTCCTCTTCGTGGCGCCGCCGACGGAACGGCGGCGGCCGACCGTCCACCTCTACTCACTCCCGGTGGATGGGTTCATGGCCAAGTACCTGGCAGACAACGGGGGCTTCACCTTCTCGGAGTTCCTGCTCTCGACGCTGGCGACCCCGCCAACGGGGTGGGGCGCAGGAGTCGCTCAAGGGGTGCGCTGGGGTGCCCGGCCGACCTTGAGCGGATACGATGTGGAGCTCGCGCTGCCACTCCAGGGACGCGACCGGTTGCGCCTGAGCCTCTCGGTCGTCGCCACCAGAAGCGGGCGACGCGTGGTGTCCGCCCTGGCGCGCCGGATCTACCCGGCGAACCCGGCGACATTCAGCGAGATCGTTGTGCAGCGGTAGCGCCCAAGGCGCGTCAGGCAGGCTTCTCGTCCAGCACCTCGCGCACTCGCAGGAAGAGATCGGTCAGCGTCCACGGCTTGTGCAGGAAGGGTACGTCCCGCAAGAAACCTGAGCCGGCCCGGACGTCCTGCGCGGAATAGCCGCTGGTGAAGAGAATCCGGGGATCCTTGCCCCGCTCCTTGAGGGCCTCGTAGAACTGCCGGCCACCCAAGCGCGGCATGACCAGGTCGGAGAGGATGAGGTCGATCTCGCGCTCGCGCCGGCGGAAGACCTCGAGCGCCTCCTCTCCATCCGCGGCCAGCAAGACGGAGTACCCCTGTCCCTCCAACGCCCGCTTCGTGGCGCGGCGAATCCCCCCCTCGTCCTCCACCAGGAGAATCGTCTCTCGACCACGCATCTCGTCCGCGGCCGGCCCGGCAGTGACGCCGGTCTCCGGCTGGGCGGTCACCGCCGGGAAGTACGCGTTCACCGTCGTGCCCTCGCCGGCTTCACTGTACACGTGCACATAGCCGCCGTGTTGCTTCATCAGCCCGTAGATCATGGCCATCCCGAGACCGGTTCCCTCGCCCGGGGGCTTGGTCGTGAAGAAGGGCTCGAACACGCGCTCCCTGGTCTCCTCGTCCATCCCCGTTCCGGTGTCGGTACAGGTGAGGCAGATGTACTCGCCCGCATCCACCCAGGGATGCGTGGCGCGGTATCCCTCGTCCAGCCACGTGCGCGACGTCTCAATGCGCAGGATGCCCCCGTCGGGCATCGCGTCGCGTGAGTTGGTGGCGAGGTTGAGCACGATCTGCTCGATGGCACCAGGATCGGCATTCGCCACGGCGTCCGGCTCGGCGGCAATCAACTGGATATCGATGCTCTCCGGTACGACGCGGCGAAGCATGCCGGAGAGGTCCTGCAGCAGATGGGTGAGATCGGTCGGGTGCAGCTCGAGCCGCTCACGCCGACTGAAGCCGAGGAGCTTGCGGATCAGTGTGGTGCCCCGACGGGCCGCCCCCTGGATGTCCTGCAGGTCGGCTCGCACCTGCGCCAGCTCTCGTGGCACGGAACTCGCCACCAGATCGGCGTTCGCGAGAATCACCGTGAGGACGTTGTTGAAGTCGTGGGCGATGCCGCCGGTCAGCTGGCCGATGGCCTCCATCTTCTGAGCCTGTCGCAGCTGGGCTTCGAGCACGCGACGCTCGGTCACGTCCTCGGCGATCATCTGGTAGCCCTCAAAGCTGCCGCCCACCCCGTGTGCCGGACGGCCGCTGAGCCGTACCGTCAGTCGCCGACCGTCCTTGCGGCGCCAGTCGACCTCCACATCGTCGATCGGCTCACTGCTCCGGAGGCGCTCCAGCAGGACCCGACATTCCTCTGGGTCCGCGCACAGCTCTTCGTGCACACTCAGGCCGAGCAGCTCACGCTCCGTCGAGTATCCCAGCATGTCCACCAGCGCCGGATTGACCGACAGCAACTTCCCGTCCAGGCCCGACAGGTAGATCCCGTACGGGGCATGATCCACCAGCGCCCGGTAGACCGCCTCCGACAACCGCAGCTCGTCCTCGACTCGGCGGCGCTCGGTGATGTTGATCGCCGTGCCCACGATGCACTGCTTGCCGCCCACCGATGTGCGCAGCGCGGTGAACACGTACGGAATCCGGCTCCCATCCTTGCCGATGAGATGGGCCTCGACGGTGGCGTAGCCGGCGGCGAAGACCTCCCGCAAGCTCCGCTCGACGTTCTCCCGATCGGCTTCGGGGAAGAAGTCCATGGGGCTCATGCCCATGAGCTCCTCTTCGGTGTAGCCCGTGAACTTGAGCAAGTTGTTGTTCCACCGGAGGAGTCGACCCTCGTCGTCCATCAGGTAGAAGATCCCCGGCAGGCTGTCGATGGTGATGTCGGAGAACTCCTTCTCCCGGAGGAGAGTCTCCTCCGCCCGCTTGCGCTCGGTGATGTCCTCCACCATGGCGTGCCACCCCGACCGTCCCTCGATCGTGATGGGCGTGAGGCTGAGGAGCGCGTCGTAGGCGGTGCCGTCCTGGCGCTTGAACCGCACCTCCTCACGGCGCACGAACCCCTGCTTGCGCACCAGCTCGAGCACCCGTGCCCGCTCCTCGGGGTCGGCATAGAGATGGGCCACGTTGCCGAGCTCCTGGATCTCCTCCCGCCTCCAGCCGCCCGGGTCCAGGATGCTCTGATTGAACGCCAGGAGGTTGCCGTGCGCATCGGCCACGCCGAGCCCGATGGGCGCGTTCTCGAACAGCGTGCGATAGCGTTCCTCGCTCTCGCGCAGCGCCCGCTCGGCTCGCTTGGGCTCGCTGATGTCGCGATAAATGCCGTACACGGCCACCTGCCCCTGCCCCACCCGGATCGGCACGCCGAGGATCGAGACGTCCACCAGCGAGCCGTCCTTGTGCCGCCGCACCGTCTCCACCTCGACCCGTTCGCCCCGCGCGACCCGGCTGGTGTACCCCGACGCCTCGAGCTGCATGTCGCCCGGGGCCACGAGCTGGTCGAGCGGTTGCCCAATCACTTCCTCACGGGTGTAGCCGAAGAGAGTGGTGAAGTACTCGTTGGCGCGGAGCACGATGCCGGCGTTGTCCAGCAGCACCACGGCCTCCGGCGCGGAGTGGAACAGCTCGTCGAGGAAGGCCTTCTCGCGCTGCAGGGCGCGCTCGGTCCGATCCCCGTCGCCCCCTGGACGTTCGAGCTGGGCGGCGCGCTCGCGCAGCTGCTCCAACTCCTCGATGAGCTGCGCCTTGGTCTTGCGCTGATCGCTCATCGTCCGGTCAATTCACCACCACACCGGCATACGCGACAACCTCCCGATCGTCACCCGTGACCCACCCACTGTGCCGGTAATCCACCACCTCGGCCCGCTCGGCGCCCAGGCGCCGTGCCGCTTCCAGCACCGTGGCCGAGGGCGCCCGGCCACACATCGTCACGCCCTCTCGGTGGCACACCGCCAGCAGCTCCTCACCGTCGAGGCGCTCCACCACGGCGAGCGCCTGCCGGTCCTTGCGCGCCGCTCGATCAGCCGACTCGTAGTGCGTCATGTCGGACGAGGCCACTAGCAGCACGTCACCGGGCCAGTCGGCGACGGTGGCGGCGAGCGCCTCGGCCAGCTCGCGACTCGGCTGCCAGCGATCCCATGCCAGCACGATCGGGGCGAGCTGTGCGTCGGGCGCCAGCACTCTCAGGAACGGGAGCTCCACCTCGATGGCATGCTCCCGCAGGTGCGCCGCCGGATCGTGGCGCAGCAGCGGGCAACGCGCTTCGACCTGTTCGAGGAAGTCGTGCGCAATCGGGACGGCGCCGAGCGGGGTCTCGAACGCGCCCACATTCCACGCACTGGCGCCGCCGGGGTTCTCGAACATGCCGGTGTGATTGGGCGCGATGATCACGACGACCTCCGGAATCGCCAACCGGGCCCAGACCTGGGCGGCGCAGCGTCCCGAGTACACGAGTCCGGCGTGGGGCGCGATGGCGCCACGCGCCGGCTGGGGCTCCGCGTCCACTTCGGCCAGCATGTCTTGCACCAGCGACCGGAGCTCTGCAGCATCGGCAGGGTAGAACATGCCCGCGACGGCGGGCCGACGTGTCTCGACCATGATGACCTCGCTCGTCACCGCCTCCCAATCATAATACGTCCTGCAGGGGGCGCCGAGGCCCGAGTCGGTCAGTTCATTGCTTCGGGGTAGAGGGTCACCAGCACGTAGTTGTCGGGCCGCAGGTAGCGCCGTGCCGCCTCCCGGACCCGGTCGACGCTCAGCGCCGCCACCAGGTCCTCGTACGCCAGGATCTCGCGGGCGTCGGTGCCGAATCGGTCGTGATTGAGCAGCATCTGCGTCCAGAACCCGTTCTCCCTGAGCGCCGTCTCCCTCGCCCGGCGCTGCATCTCCTGCACCTTCTCGACCTCGACATCGGTGGGCCCGAGTGCCTTGAGGCTGTCGATCTGCTGGAAGACCACGCCCACTAGTTCCTCGACGCGCTCCGGATCCGACCCAAAGCTAATCTTGACCGAGAACTGCTCGCTGGGGCGCCGCGCACCGTTGCTGCTCACACCCACGCTGTAGGTGCCGCCCAGGTCCTCACGCAGCACCTCCCGCAGGCGGATCTCCAGCACGCTGCCTAGTGCCCGCAACACGTACTGGTCGCGCCGGCCGTACTCCCACGTCCCGGTGAACGCCAGCACCGTCTGGCTGCGGGGCTCGACACCACGCTGCACCGTCTTGCGAATCACGCCCGACGGGTATCGCATCCCAACGTCCCGCCACGTCTCCACGCGTCCGATGGAGGGCAAGCCACCAAGGTAGGTCTCCACCAGCGGGCGCAGCGAATCCGGATCGAGATTCCCGACCAGCACGAAGGTGAAGTCGCTGGCGTCTGCGAAGCGGTCCCGATAGAACTCGACCGACTTGTCGAGGTCCATCTCCTCATACAGCTCAACGGTGGCCGGCCGTCGCCGCGGATGGTGCTGCCACAGGGTCACGTCGACCGTATCGCGGAAGGTCCCCTCAGGGTCGGCAGCCCGGTTGCGGAGTCCCTCCGTGATCTGCTGCCGGAACGCGAGATACGCGTCGCGGTCCTTGCGAGGAGTCGTGAAGTAGAGGTACACGAGCTGGAACAGCGTCTCCACGTCCTGCGGGGAAGCGCTCCCCGACAGACCCTCGTACAGCGACGAGATGTACGGGCTCACCCCCACGGCCTTCCCCGCCAGCACCTTCTCCAGGTCGACCAGACTGAACTCGCCCACGCCGCCCCGCTGGATCACCCACGCTGCGGTCATTGCTGCGACGTGATCCGCATCCGGGGCCAGGGAGGTGCCGCCGGGGCTCCACGAGTCGAGCAGGATCTGATCGTCCTTGAAGTCGGTGGGCTTGAGGATCACCCGTACGCCGTTGGCAAGCTCCCACACGGTGACGTCCAGCTCTTCGATCGCCTCTTCCTGCATCACCGCCCCGCCTCGAGGCCGCTCCGACAGAAGTGGAGCATCCGCCACCTCATCCACGTAGGGCGCGATCTCCTTGACGGCGACCGCGGTGAACACCGCCTCCAGCGCGACCTCATCAGGCATCGCGAGCCCTTCCTTCTCGGGCCCGTTGACCAACACCACCCGGTTACCGTCGGTGATCCACTGCCGGGCAAGCCGGTTCACCTCGTGCAACTCGACCGTCGGGACCAGCTCCTGCGTGAGTGCGTGTTCCACCGCGATGCCGGGAAAGGGCTCCCCTTCCAGGAAGGCTCGGGTGTACTCCGCGGCGTACGCCTCCGACTCGGTCTTGTCCCGCTCCGCGTACACCTGCTCCATCCCGCGGAGATAGTCCACCTTGATCCGGGTGAGCTCGGACGCGGTGAAGCCATGTTGGGCGACACGCGCGGCCTCGGTGAGCAACGCTTCGAGTCCGTCCGTGACCCCGTCCTCCCGCACGCCGGCCACCAGCAGGTAGACCTCCTTGGACCGTACGATGCGCCCCTGCCCCGAGCCGGCACCGAGATAGGGAGCATCCGCCTGCTGGCTCAACTCGAACAGCCGCCGGTTGAGCATCGCGCTGTAGAGGATCTCGACGATGCTGCGCCGGTAGTCACCGACCGTTCCCTCCGACCGGACCGGCTGCTTGAAGTAGAGGGTCACCCGTGTGCCGGTCGCCTCCTCGTCCGTCGCCACTGAGAACAGCGGTTCGTCGTGGTCGGGCACCTCGGCCAGTCGTCGCGGTCGCACGGCGTCCGGAGCGCGCAGGCCACCGAAATGTTGTCGGATCAGCGACTCCACCGTCTCCGCATCGAAATCGCCCACCGCCACCACGGCCATCAGGTCGGGTCGGTACCAGTCGCTGTAGAACCGCTCGAGGGCCTCGTGCTCGAACGTCTCCAGGATCTCCGGCGTCCCGATTGGGAGCCGCTCCGCGTAGCGCGATCCCTGGAACAGCACCGGGAACTGTTCATCCCGCATGCGGGCCGCAGCGCCGCGACCCAGGCGCCACTCCTCCAGCACGACGCCGCGCTCGAGCTCGATCTCGGTGGAGTCGAACGTCTGGAGGTGCGCCCAGTCCTCCAGAACCTGAAAGGCCTGCCGCAGGATCGCCGCGCTGTCGGTAGGGACCGTGAGCATGTACACGGTCTCGTCGAAGCTCGTGTACGCATTCACGTCGGGACCGAACTGCATCCCGATGCTCTCCAGGTAGTCCACCAGCTCCTGCTTGGGATAGTGCTCCGTGCCGTTGAAGGCCATATGCTCGACGAAGTGGGCCAGGCCCAGCTGGTCGTCGTCCTCGAGCACCGAGCCCGCGTTCACGATCAGGCGCAGCTCCGCACGTTGCTCCGGACGCCGGTTCACACGAATGAAATAGCGCAGCCCGTTCTCCAGCCGCCCGACCGTGACGTCGGGATCGACGGGAAGTGTGTCCGAGACGTGGAAACGGCCGGCGGGCGCGTCCTGCGCCGGCGCCGACCGAGCAAGGGCGAGGCCAACGAAGGCCGCGCCCAGGAGAATGAATGCCCTGCGCGCCATGCTCGGGGTCCTGCTACGTGTTGCGGTCAGGAGCGAATATCGAACACGTAGCTGTTGAGGTATTGAATCGTGTCTTTCTGTTCCTGCACCTGGTGGGCGAGGAGGTCGCCGCTCGTGATCAATCCGCGGAGGCCGTCGTCATCCACGACCGGTAGATGGCGTACCCGCTTCTCCGTGAAGAGTGCCATGCACTCCTCCACCCGGGCCTCGGGCCGGCAGGTAATGACGGGAGACGTCATGACGTCGCTCAAGGTCACCGCGGCCGGGTCCTTCTGCTCGGCCACGACCCGCCGCAGCACGTCCCGCTCCGTGAAGATACCGACGACCGCGTCGCCCTCGGTCACCACCACACCGCCGATGCCGCGCTCGTTCATCAAACGAGCGGCACTCAGCGCCGAATCGCCGCCGACCATCGTGACGACTTCCCCGCCTTTCCGCCCCAAGATGTCCTGCACCGTGGCCATGGGCTCACCTCCTCGGTTGGGGAATGTCCAACGATTGTACGGGGTTCCCGCGGGAAATGCCAGCGGACCGCTCTCTCTTGCGTACCCCGGCTCGCCGCCCGGTGTTCATCCGGGCGCCGAAGGCGGCGCCGAGTTGTCGAGTTCGGGCCGGTGGTGAAGATTGGCGGTAACCCGCACCGCGCAGCCAGCCATGACCGATCGAGAACGATCCACCAAAGCCGACCTACACACCCGGCCAACGCCCATGGCCGGCCTGGTGGACTACCAGGACGGCTCCATCGTGAGCCGCCGTATCCTCAAGCAGCAGGCAGGCGTCCTCACCGTCTTCGCGTTCGACCGGGGGCAGAGCCTCTCGGAGCACACCTCCCCGTTTGACGCCGTCGTCCACGTGATCGAGGGCGAGGCCGAGGTGTCGCTCTCCGGCACGCCCTTCCACCTCCGCGCGGGCGAGATGATCCTCATCCCTGGGAACGTCGCGCACGCCGTGACCGCCGTCGAGCGCTTCAAGATGGTGCTCACGCTGGTGATGAGCCGAGGGGCGCCGGGCCAGGCCGAGTAGCCGTAACCTGTTACAACCGCATCAGTTACGGTCACTCCCCACGGAATCGTGAAGGGGGTTTCATTTCAGGTTGGATACGGGTATAGTCCCTGTCCGCAACCATGCTCGTCAGAATGAAGCAGATCCGGCTCGCGCGGACGGTCTTCGCCGCGCTCATGGCGGCAGCCCTGGTGGGGCTGCCCTCCCGGCCCGTGCTGTGCGACATGACGACGCACGAGATGGTGGCCGCGGCGGACGGGCACCATCACGACGGGCCGCGCGGTGCCGGCGTGGCCAACAGTGCCGGATGCGCCGAGTGCGACGACATGACCGGTTGCTGCGTTGCACCCGCCGGCGCGTTGTACGCAGCCACACCCGAGATCCCGACCACACCCGAGCACGGCCAGGACGCAGTCCTCACCCGGGAGCACCTGGCCAGCAACGCTCCCGCGCCGCTCACGCCACCTCCCCAAGCCTAGCCTCTCCTAAGCCGTAGTGTGCCCGCGCGCGACGTCGCGCCGCGGGAGAGCAACGCGTCTTCTTGACGCCGAGGAGAGGTACTCATGCGAACGACGAGATGGTTCGGGCCGGCGGCCGCGCCGGCGCGGACGGCACCTGGACGAGTGGTCGTACTGGTCCTGGCCCTGATGAGCGGCCTGGCGGACCACGCGAGCGCGCAAGGCACGGCCGACACGCTGCCCCTCGGCGAGGCCCTGCGCCTGGCGCGGGACGCCAACCCGATGCTCCAGAGCATGCGGCTCAGGGCCGACGCCGCCGCCGAGCAGATACCGCAGGCGGGAGCATGGTCCAACCCGGTCCTCGCCGTCGGCCTGCGCAACCGACCGATAGACGGTTTCGGAACCGACCAACCGATGACCATGAATGTCATCGAGTTGCGTCAGCAGATCCCCTGGCCCGGCAAGCTGGGGTACGCCAAGGAGCGGGCAACGCACGTTGCGGCCGCAGAGTCTCTCGAGGTCGACGAACTCGAGGCACAACTCCTGGCCCGTGTGAAGTCGGTGTACTACCGGCTCGCCTACGTCGATCGCGCGCTCGACATCATGCGGGAGACGCGCGAGCTGCTGCGCAACTTCCTGGACGTCTCCTCGGCGCTCTACGCCGTGGGGAGCGGCCTGCAGCAGGACGTGCTTCAGGCGCAGATCGCGATCGCCCAGATGACCGAGGACATCACGGTCATGGAGCAGGACCGCGTCGCGACGGCTGCCCGCCTCAACGCGCTGCTCGGACGGTACGCCACAATCCCCATCGGACTGCTGGAACTTTCCGGACCGGGCGGGCCGCTTTTGCCCGTGGATTCTCTCATGCTCGTCGCGGCCGAGGCCCGACCCGCGCTGGCGGCGGCCCGCCGGCGCGTGGAGGCTGCCGACGCCGGGTACCGGGCGGCCCGTCGCCGACTCTACCCGGACTTCATGGTCACGCTGGGATACGGTCAGCGCCCCCAGTACACCGACTTCGTGACGCTCATGGTGGGCGTGAGTGTGCCCCTCTTCGCCGGGTCACGACAACTGCCGCTCAGGCGTGAGATGGAGGCCGTGAAGTCGGCGGAGGAAGCCAGGGCGCGCGATCTCTACAACGAGACGTTCGCTCGGCTGACCGAGCTGCGGGCCCAGGCCGAACGGGCGCGCAACCTCTCCTCTCTCTATGCCGGCTCCGTGTTGCCGCAGGCGCGCGCAGCGGTCGAGTCGGCGCTCTCGGCATACCGTGTCGGCCGCGTGGATTACATGACCCTCGTGGCCAACGAAATGACAGTCAATCGCTATGAGATCGAGACGGTGCGGCTCGCCGCCGACTACCACCGCGCACTCGCCGAGCTGGAGGCGCTGGTGGGCACCGAACTCGGAGGTGGACAATGAACCGCGCCTACGCACTCTCCATTTTCACCCCCTTGCTACTCGCCGCCTGCGGTAGTGGAGACAACGACTCGGCCATGCCGGAGATGACGGCAGAGGAACACGCAGCGCATCTCGCCGGCGGCACGCAGGGGGCGACCGACAGCACCGGCACCGCGGTCCGGCAAGCCGTGCACCTCTCGGCGGAGGAGGAACGTGCGCTGGGAGTGATTTACACGACCGTCCATCGGATGGATCTGACCCGCACCGTGCGCACCGTGGGCCGCATCGAGGTCCCCGAGCCCAACCTGGTAGACGTTACGCCCAAGATCGACGGCTTCGTCGAGCAGCTCTTCGTGAGCTCCACTGGAGAGCCGGTGCGCCGCGGGCAGGCGCTCCTCTCCCTCTACAGCCCCGCAATGGTCGCGGCCCAGGAGGAGCTGCTGACGGCCAAGCGGATGGCGGACCGTGTCGACCGGCGTTCCGGCGAGGCATGGAACAGCGCGCAGGAGATGCTCGCGGCGGCACGGCGGCGCCTGGAGTACTGGGACATCACGGCCGATCAGATCGCACGCATCGAGCAAACGGGCGAGGTCTCCAAGGCACTGACCCTCGTGGCCCCGTTCACGGGAATCGTCCTCGAGAAGTACGTGGTAGAAGGCCAGCGTGTCACCGCGGGCATGCAGCTCTACCGGCTCGCCGACCTGACGGAGATCTGGGTGGAGGGCGACGTGTTCGAGCAGGATCTCCAATTCGTGCGGACCGGAGCCCGGGCACACATCGAGGTCTCGGCGTATCCCGGCGAGCACATCATGGGCCGCGTGAGCTTCATCTACCCGGTCGTGGACGAGCAGACTCGCACGAACCTCATACGGGTCACCGTCAGCAACCCCGAAATGAGGCTCAAGCCCGGGATGTTCGCCACCATGTATTTCGATGCCGAGATCGGCAACGTGGTCGCCGTTCCGGTACAGGCCGTGGTCCAGACGGGTGAGCGCAGCCTCGTGTTCCACCGGCATGAAGACGGATCGCTCCACCCGCACGAGGTCGTGTTGGGCGCGCGCGCGGGTGACCTGGTCCAGGTCCTCGCCGGGCTCGAGGAAGGCGTGGAGATCGTGGCCTCCGCGAACTTCCTGGTAGACGCCGAGTCTCGACTCGGCAGCACCGGCAGCGGCATGCCCGGCATGCAGCACACGGATCTTGATTCGGTGCTCGAACCCCCCGACACCTCGGAGCACCGCCATGATTAACGCCGTCATCGCGTGGTCGCTGCGCAACCGGTTCCTGGTGCTGCTGGCCACCGCCGCCCTAATCGGTGGCGGCGTGTGGGCAATGCGCACCACTCCATTGGACGCGATTCCCGACTTGTCGGACGTTCAGGTCATCGTCCAAACGGACTACCGGGAACAGTCCCCGGACATCGTCGAGGATCAGATCACCTATCCGATCGCCTCGGAGATGCTCAAGGTGCCGGGTGCACGGGTGGTGCGGGCGTTCTCGTTCTTCGGCCTCAGCCTCGTGTACGTGATCTTCGAGGACGGGACCGACATCTACTGGGCCCGCTCGCGGGTGCTGGAATACCTCAACGGCATCCGCCAGCAACTCCCGCCCGGCGTGGAGCCCACGCTGGGCCCTGACGCAACCGGCGTGGGGTGGGTGTTCGAGTACGTGCTCGAGTCGGACAGCCTGGACCTGGCCGAGCTGCGCACGCTGCAGGACTGGTACATCCGCTACCAGCTCACCTCCGTACCCGGCGTGTCGGAGGTCGCGAGCCTGGGCGGATTCGTCAAGCAGTACCAAGTGGAGGTGGACCCCGAGCGGCTGCGGGCGTTCGGCATTCCCGTGACCCACGTGGCACAGGCGATCGGCGCGCACAACGTCGATATCGGCGCCCGCGTGCTCGAGATGGGGGGCCGCGAGTACATGATCCGCGGCCTGGGATATCTCAAGGGCATTCCCGACATCGAGAACGTCACCGTCGGCGCCACGCCGGGCGGCACGCCGATCCGCGTCGCCGACGTGGCTACCGTACGACTCGGCCCCGCGCCGCGGCGCGGCGCGGCGGACCTAAACGGCCGCGGGGAGGTTGTGGCCGGCATCGTCGTGATGCGGTTCGGCTCGGACGCCCTCAAGACGATCGAGCACGTCAAGGAGCGAGTTGCCGAAATCCAGGAGGGTCTTCCCGCCGACGTGCGGATCCGCACGGCCTACGACCGTAGTGACCTCATCCACCGTGCCATCGAGAACTTGCGCGACAAGCTGATCGAGGAATCGCTGATCGTTGCCGCGGTGGCCGTGCTGTTTCTGCTGCACGCCCGGTCGGCCCTCGTGGCCATCGTGACGCTCCCCACGCCAACATCATGAGCCTGGGCGGCATCGCGATCGCCATCGGCGCCATGGTGGATGGCGCCATCGTGATGATCGAGAACATGCACAAGCACCTCGAGCGGGCCGAAGGCACGGTCGACCGGTGGGAGATCGTGCTGGAGAGCGCCAAGCAGGTGGGGCCGCCGTTGTTCTTTTCCCTCCTGATCATCACGTTCAGCTTCCTGCCCGTGTTCACCCTGGAGCAGCAGGAGGGGCGGCTCTTCAAGCCGCTGGCCTTCACCAAGACGTTCGCCATGGCCGGATCGGCGCTCCTGTCCATCACGCTCGTTCCGGTGCTGATGGGCTACCTCATCAGGGGCAAGATCAAGCCGGAGGCACGGAATCCCGTGAACCGCGCGCTCCGCTGGGCCTACCGCCCCGTCATCGGGTTCGCGGTACGGCGGCCCTGGGCGGTGCTCGCCGGTGCGGCCCTGATCCTGGCGGTCACCATCGTCCCGTGGCGGCGGCTGGGGAGCGAGTTCATGCCGCCGCTCCAGGAGGGCTCGGTGCTGTTCATGCCCACGACCGTGCCTGGCGTCTCAATCGCGCAGGCGCGCGAGACTATGCGCTGGCAGGACAGCGTGCTCGCCTCGTTCCCCGAGGTGGAGACGGTGCTCGGCAAGGCGGGGCGGGCCAACACCGCCACCGACCCGGCCCCACTCGACATGTTCGAGACAACCATCACGCTCAAGCCGAAGGACCAGTGGCGCCCCGGCATGACGTATGAACGACTCATCGCGGACATGGACCGAATGGTCAGTCTGCCCGGTGTGACGAACGCCTGGACGATGCCCATCAAGGGGAGGATCGACATGCTGGCCACGGGCGTTCGCACGGCCGTCGGCATCAAGATCTTCGGGTCGGACCTCGACACCCTACAAATGCTCGGCGAGCGGGTCGAGCGCATCATGCAGCAGGTTCCCGGCACGCGGAGCGCGTTCGCCGAACGGGGCGTATCGGGCTATTACGTGGACATCGACATCAACCGCGAGGAAGCGGCTCGATACGGCCTCAACGTGGGAGACGTCCACCACGCGATCATGGCGACGGTCGGCGGCGTGACCGCGGCCGTCACCGTGGAGGGTCGCGAGCGCTACGCCGTGAACGTCCGCTACCCCCGAGAGCTGCGTGACGACGTCGACAAGCTGCGTGAGGTCCTGGTACCGACCGTGGCGGGCGCCCAGATCCCATTGGGGCAGGTCGCCACCGTCGAGGTGCTCCAGGGCCCGATGGCCGTGAAGACCGAAAACGCCTTCCCGGTCACTACCATCTTCGCGGACATCGAGGGGGTCGACGTCGGCAGCTACGTGCAGGAGGCCCGGCAGGTGGTGTCACAGCAGCTCGTCCTGCCAGCGGGGTATACCCTCGTGTGGAGCGGGCAGTACGAGTTCATGGAGCGGGTGGCGGAGAAGCTGCGCGTGGTGGTCCCGGTGACGCTGGCGATCATCTTCCTCCTCCTGTATCTGAATTTCCGCGGGGTCGCCGAGTCTCTCATCGTGATGCTCGCGCTGCCGTTCTCGCTGGTGGGGGGGATCTGGTTCCTCTGGCTGCTGGGCTACAACACCAGCGTCGCCGTCTGGGTGGGCTTCATCGCCCTCGCGGGCGTCGCCGCCGAGACCGGGGTCGTGATGCTGATCTACCTGGATGAAGCTTTCCACCGCCGCGGCCTCGAAGGCCGCATGCGAAGCAGCGCAGACGTTGCCGACGCCGTGCGGGAGGGAGCGCTTGAGCGGCTACGACCGGTGATCATGACCGTGACGGCGATCATCGCCGGCCTCGCGCCCATCATGTGGAGCGCAGGCACCGGCGCAGACGTAATGAAGCGCATCGCCTCGCCCATGGTGGGAGGGATGCTCTCAGCCACCGTGCTGACCCTTGTGGTGATCCCGGCAATCTACCTGCTGTGGCGCCGCTGGCAGGTGGCGCGCAAGGCGCTAACCACCTAGCCGCCGGAGTCGGTCCGCACCCGGCGCGACGACCAGTGGATGTGCACGATGCGCCAGCCGTCTGCGGTGTGGCGCAGCAGCATCGTCTCGACGCCCCGGACGTCGATCGGTCGCTCGCGGAACGTGCCCGTGCTGTGCGATTCCGTAAGCATCCATGCGACATCGCCGGCGGAGCCCGAGCGCTCACTGGTGATCTCGCGGCTGACCGATTGTGCGAATTCCATGTCCGCCGGGAGGTGATGGGAGCGGTACTCGTCGCGGGAGGCCTCGACACCGCCACTCTCGAAGATCACGACGTCCAGAGCCAATAGCGATAGCGCGGTCGCGCTGTCGCCGGCGGCCAGTGCGGCGTGGAAGGCGTGAACGGTCTCAGGTGCGCTCGAGCGGGGGTGATCCTGGCCCGCCAGCACCTGGAGGCCGAGTGCCGCCGGCGAGAGTACGAGTGCCGCCGTGACGATGAGCGTGCGCATAGGGAGGCCTTTCGTTCGGGATGCAGCCCAGTCTGGGACTTTCGTCTCAATAGCGTTGGAACACGTCGATCAGGGCTGAGCTGGCGCGCGCACCACGGTGTTGCGCAGGACGCCAACCCCCTCCAGCTCCACCTCGACCACGTCGCCCACCGCCATCGCTCGCGTGCTGCCGGGCGTGCCGGTGAAGATCAGATCGCCGGGGTGGAGCGTCACGTATCGGCTCACGTAGCTCACGATCGCGGCGACGTCGAAGATGAGGTCTCGCGTGCGCTCCTGCTGGCGCACCTCGCCATTCACCCGCGTGGTGAGTAGGAGGTCGTCATAGTCCAGGCCCCGCGCGATCACCGGCCCGACGGGCCCGAACCCGTCCGACGCCTTCGCCCGCAGCCACTGGAGGTCCGACCGTTGCCAATCGCGCTCGCTCAGGTCGTTGCCGGCCGTCACCCCGAACACGTACTCCAGGGCTTCGGCCTCCGACACCCGCTGCGCCAGCTTGCCGATGACGATCACCATCTCGCCCTCGTAGTGCAGGTTCGACGCGTCGGGTGGCATCACGATGGGCTCATCGGGGCCGATGACCGACGTGGGGTACTTAGCGAACAGCCCCGGATACGCCGCCGGCTCCCGCTCGCCCAGATGGCTCTGGTAGTTGAGACCCACCGCGATCACCTTGGACGGCTCGCACGGAGCGAGCAGCCGCACCTCGGCCAGCGGGACCGCCATGCTGGTACGGCTAGGCGTATCGAACGGCGCTCCGTCCAGTGGGTAGATCGTCTCTCCCTCCAGCACCCCGTACGCCTCCATCCCCTCGTGGGCGTAGCGGACATACCGCGTGACGCCCTCCTGCCCCGCAGCGACCGTCGCCACCGAGAGCAGCGCGATCACTCCGCTCGCAACTCGTGCCATGGTTCGCATCGTCCGGCTAGCCTCCGTCCTCGATCGACTCCAGCACCCGTTTCACCAACTCATCCATTGCGCCGCGCTGGATCCAGCGGGCCACGATCACGATGTCGTGCTCAGGATCGCAATACACCACGTTGGCGCCCGCACCCAAGTGGAAGAACGACATCTCGGGGGCGCTTGGCAGCCGCTGCTGACCCGTGTTGAGGAACCAGTTCATGAACCCGTAGGTGGGTTGTGCCTCGGTCGGCGTGAGCGCCATCGTCACCCAGGCGTCCGAGAGGAGCTGCTGGTCCTCCCACTTCCCCCGTCGCAGAGTGAACAGGCCGAAGCGCGCCTGGTCCATCGCACTGATCCACATGCCTCCACCCCAGTGCCCACCGCCGCTCACCGACTGCACCTTGACGCCGTCCACGATCACCCACGAGTTCTCGTAGCCGTACCACCGCCAGGTGTTGGACGCCCCGATGGGATCCATGACGTAGTCCCTCAGCACTTGCGGCAGCGGCCGGCGCCACACGTGGAGCGCGGCGAGGGCAAGCACGTTCACGCGAACGTCGTTGTACTTGTACGAGCTCCCCGGCTCGTTGCGCTCGCGCTCCTGGTACTCGGCCAGCGGCATGTCACGGGGTGGCCGGTCGGCCCAGTCGGGCTTGGCCCACAGCGTCCCTTCCCAGTCGCTGGTCTGCCGTAGCAGGTGGTCCCACGAGACTTTGCGGTTGTGCTCCGAGTCGAAGTGGTCCGTGGGGACGTACTCTTTCACCGGATCGTCGAGGTCCCGGATCATTCCTCGATCCCACGCCAGTCCCACCGTCGTCGAGAGGAAGCTCTTGGTGACGCTGAACGTCATGTCCACGCGGTGCGGCTCGCCCCACTCCGCCACGATGTAGCCGTGCCGCAGGATGATGCCGGTCTGGTCGCCGCGCGTCTTGAACGGTCCGATCGCCTCGCCGTGGGGCTCCCGCCCGAAGCCCAGGTAGTGGTTTCGCTCCAGATCGCGCGGCGCCTCGGTCTCGCTACTGCGGGCGAATTCGATGGCCCCCGCCAGCTCGAGCGGGTCCATCCCCACGTCTTGCGCCCGGCGTCGTTCCCAGTCGTCACCCGTTCCGGGGTAGTAAACCGCATCCTGCGAGCGGACGGCCGTGCGCTCGGCAACCGGGGCGCTGTTCTGCGCCAGCACCATCGGCGCAACCAGCAGGGTCCACAGCACCGTCAGGCTCGCGCTCAGGGCGAACTTCGTCACTCGTCGCATGGGTACTCCATCATCTGATGGATGGTGGGGGCACGCGGATTCGCGTTTACTGCCGTCAGCGTTCGGGGTGACTGATCGCCCAGACGTAAGCCGCCACGGCGCGCACGTCGCGATCGCTCAGCCCCGACACGCCGCGCATCGGCATGGGCTCGCCCGTCTCGGTCTCGGTCCGCGGCTTGCCGTGAACGACCTGCTCCAGGATCTCCTCGTACGTGCCGGAACCGCTCCTCCACTCGCCATCCCGCAAGGAGGGACCCGCCTCCGAGCCCTCGCCGCGCCGTCCGTGGCAGTCGGCACACCCGCCACGCTCATGGAACACCATGGATCCAACCTCGATCACGGAGTCGGTGACGGCGGCCGGGCGATCCTGCCCGGCGGCGGACGGCGACGTGATCATCCCAAGCGCAAGCACCAGCACGAGCGTGGCTCCGAATCGGAACATGAGGTCCTCCGCGACACGGCATTGGGCTGTGGGGCGCCCTCCGTGAAGCTACCGCCCAGGATCGCCTGCCTGCAACGGGGTGTGCATGCCGCCCCTCGCCACTTCCCCCTCACTCCCGTACCTTAACGATCACACCGTTGCGCCCTCAGAACCCAGCTCGCGAGGGAGGTCTGATGAGCACCGAGTTGTTGGCCAGCGCGCTCAAGGCGTTGCGGAGCCTCGCGGATAGGGCCGGTACGCAGCTCGTCGAGGTGCGGCTGATCGTGGAGAACCATGCCGGCGCCCAGCAGTTGGCCGACGCACTGCAGCCCGAGGGAGAGCGGTCGTCCGAGGTCGTGGGAGACGTTGTTTCGAGCCAGGACGCGATCCAGATGTGGGAGACCGGCACGGACCTGGAGAGGACCCGCGACCTGGGTGGAACGCTGGACGGCGTGCGCTGGCAGATCGATTGGCACCAGCAGGGAGGTCCGACCGACTGACTACGACACCCCGAAGAACACCCGGTAGCCCGCCGCGACCGAGAACACCCTGGAGTGCGCTTCACTGCCGGCCTCGGTCGAGAGGTTTCGCAACCCTACCGCGTATTCCAGGTCCAGCGTGAACGCTCCGGGGCCGAGCCGCACGTCGGTGCCGGCGCCGAACACGAGGCCGTAGTCGGTCTTCTTGCGATCGACGCCCTCCTCCTCGCAGTCCAGGTCCATCGCCAGATCCAGCGCCGGCACCTCGGCATGCAGGCCGCACGCCACCTCGAACCCGACGATGCCGCCGGCGTAGAGATAGGGCGATACGGGGCCGCCCTTCGTGGGGATGATGAACTTGGCGATGAGCGGGACATCGACGTACGACAATCGCAGCAGGACGTTGACGCCCATCTCCTCCTGCTGCGTCCCTTCCTGCGAGTAGCGGCCCTCGAGCTGCAGCGCGAGCCACGGCGTGACGCTCACGCCCACGCTGGCACCAAGCAGCAGCCCCGTTCTCGACTCGAAGGGCGGCTCAACGGCTACCCCGTTGTCCGTCGCGGAGAAATCGGAGAAGTTGATGCCACCCTTGGCGCCGATGGCGACCTGGGCCGCGGCGGGCGACGTGACGGCGGCCGTGAGGCCAAGCAAGATGATTCCCAGCAGCAGTCTGCGCACAAGCCCTCCCCCGTGAGAGATTACGATTCTCACACCCTCCGTGTCTGGTACGAGCGAGCCGAAGCAGAGGTTCCCGGCGGCAATGGAGAGAGCTTCGGTTGCACATCGCCCAGCCGTGGCGAACTTTATCCAGCCACGGCGCTCCCGCGCGCGAGCGCACGGCGCAACCAGAGCCGGAGAGGGAATGCCCATACTTGACATGTCGCCACTGGATCTACTCACCCTGGGCGTGGGCACTGCGCTCTTCGTGCTCTTCCTCCACGCCACGATCACCTCAAGGCGGGAGGGCGAGCCTCGCGCCGCCGCATTGTTCTTACTGCTGGCCGTGGTAGCTCCTCTGCCCTTCGTGCTCGTGGGCGTATTCAGCTTCCCGGCGGACGCACCGGTGGCCATCGGGCTGCTTGGGGCGACTGCTCTGGGGATCCTCGTGTGGCTGCTCCCGCTCGGGAGCGCCCGCCGGCTCGAGGACGACACCCCCACGAAGCGCATCGATGAGCGCGACATCATGTTCTCACGCAGGCTGCTGGAGCCGGGGACCGAGCGGTTCGCGGAGTACTATCGGGAGCGTCCCGAGAAGCGGGCGCCGGACAACGCCTTCCGGGCCGAGCCAGGTTTGCTCACGAAGGGGTCGAGCGCCTTTCACCCGTTCGCCTTTCCCGCGGCCGACGCCAGCTTCTGGACCATCGAGCGGCTACGACCGTACGTGGACGGCACCCCGGCACGCGAACGTGTGGACTGCGATGCGCAGTCGGTCACACGCTTCCTCAAACGCTGGACACTGAAGCTGGGTGCGATCTCTGTCGGGGCCACCCGGCTGCACGCCTACCACCTGTACACGACGGTCGGCCGGGGGCCCGAGTGGGGCCGGCCCGTGCACCTCGACCACACGCACGCCCTGGCGCTCACCGTCGAGATGGACAAGGCCACCCTCGACCGGGCACCGTTGGCGCCGACCGTCATGGAATCGGCCCAACAGTACGTCACCGCGGGCGTGATCGCCGCGCAGCTGGCCGATTTCATTCGCCGCCTCGGCTACCCCGCCCGGGCGCACATCGACGGCAACTACCGGGTGGTGTGCCCGCTGGTCGCGCGGGACGCGGGCCTGGGTGAGATCGGGCGCATGGGACTCCTGATGACCCCTGAGCTTGGGCCCCGTGTGCGGCTCGCCGTGGTCACGACGACGCTGCCGCTGGTGCCCGACGACCGTCGTCGCGACGCCTCGATGATCGACTTCTGCATTCACTGCCGGAAATGCGCGGTGGCGTGCCCCAGCGACGCCATCTCATCCGGGGATCCTGTCGACATCGACGGGGTGAGGCGCTGGCAGATCGACCAGGAGGCCTGCTTCACCCTGTGGTGCAAGTTGGGCACCGACTGCGCCCGGTGCGTGCGGGTCTGTCCCTACTCTCACCCGAACAACCTGCTGCACAACCTGGTGCGCGCCGGGGTGCGGCGCTCGGCACCGTTCCGCCGGCTGGCCATCACGCTGGATGATGTGTTCTACGGCAAGGCTCCGCCGCCGGCGGAGCTTCCCGAGTGGATGGAGTGCAGCGGAGGAGAGTGAACGAACGGCTGGCGGCGCAACCACGTCACGCCGGACGCGGGCGCGTTAGAACACGAAGTACATCTGCATGAGGACTGACCACTCCGTGGTCCCCTGACGCGGGATCCAGATGTCGGAGTTGATGGCCAGGCGGTTGAGACCCCTGAGGAAGAGAGAGACGCCTGGCGTCAGCAGCCAACCGCCGCCTTCGGGATCATCCAGCGCGGGATCGGCCCAGCTCACCCGCCCCATCGGCTCGATAAAGAGCTGGTCGCCCCCAATCGTGAGCGGCCGGCGGATGCTGCCGAGCACGTGAATCGTCAGGAAGTCCGAGGGGTCACCGGCGGCATCGAGGTTCGACCAGAACCCGCCCCACGCCAGGGCGGCGAAGAGGTGGTACCGTCCCTCGTAGCTGCCCACCTCCACGTCGAAGTTGACGGCCGGGGCGTACTCGTCGTTGCCCGTGCTATCGTTGGGATAGTCGTGCAGCGCGGCGCTGGTTCCCAACCTGACGTTGTCCCGTAGCCGATAGGTGATCCTGCCGCTGTAGGACTTCGCGCCGTTCTCGTCGGAGGTGTTCTGGCCCGTGCCATTGGTCGCCGAGGCACGATACCCCCACTTACCGCCGAAGACGCCATCCACCATGACGCCGATGTCGCGGTCCACGTATTGCAGGTCCACCAGCAGCCTGCTGTATGTGCACAGATCCTCAATGACGAGGCAGTCGCTCACGCCGCGCACCCGCCCCTCACGCTCGATGACGGCCAACCGGTTGGAGCTGGCGAGCTGAAAGGCGTCGAATGGACGCTTGAACTGGCCGAGGGTGAGGCGGAACGCATCGCTGAAGGCGACGTTGGCATACGCATCCCGCACGCCCACCTCATTGAACTCAGTGAAGTCGATCATCCACCGCAGGTTCACCCTGAAGGTCGAAGTGATATCGAACGTCAGCCGCGAGCGGCGGAAGATGAAGTCGGTGCCGCCGATCGAGTCCACCGAGGTCGTGTTCCACTGCATGTGGAGCCGGCCGGACAGCCGGATGCGCAAGGCGCTGCTGTACAGATCCACCGGCTCGACCTGCGCCAGGCCAGGTGCCGTCATGCAGGTCAGCGCAGCTGCCGTGGCAAGCACCACCCGGCGCGCGACGCGCGGGCCGCGATGCTCACGCCTTCGGGCCGGCGTCATGAGCCCACCCTCCCATAGGCGCGCGCCAGGTGCTCGGCATTGGCCTGCATCACGCTGAGGTAGTCACCGTTATCCGGCACATTGCCGCACGGGTCGAACACGATCGGCTGCACACCCAACTCCCGCAGCCGCGCTGCCGTCTCGGCCAGGGGCTCTGCTTCCCACAGCATCCAGTTGGCCGGGTGATCGCTCAGCAGTCGCCTGAAGTCGCGCCACATGCCGCCGCCGGGGTGCTCCGTGGGCTCCCACTGCACGCTCTCGATGTTCAAGCCGTAGCGTCGCTCCAGGTATTGGTACACCGGATGCGAGGCGAGCATCGGGCGGGCGGGATCGAGCACCACGGCTGCAGCGAACTGCTCGTCGAGCGCCATGAGATCGGCTTCGAGTGCCGCGAAGCCCCCATCGAACGTCGCCGCGTGCTCGGGCCACGCGGCCGCGAACGCATCCCGAATGGCGGCTGCCTGTTGGATCGCCTGCGTCGGATCCAGCCAGGTCGTGAAGGCGATCCCCTCGTGCGCGTGCTCGCCGCCGGGGCCGTGCGCGTGCGTCACCACGCCCTCGACGCGCAGAAAAGCATCCTCCAATACGCCAGAGGTATTCACCAGCTTGGCGGCGGGCAGGCTGACCCGCGACGTCCACGCGGCATAGCCCGCCCCGTTCAGGAGTATGAGGTCGGCAGCCTGGTACTGGGCCACCACCTGCGCCTCGGGCTGCCAGAAGGCCGGATCCAGGTCGGCCGGTGCGGGAAACACCACGCGCACCACGTCGCCGGTGATGCGCTGGGCGAAGTACTGTAGCGGGTAATTCACGGTGTAGACGACGGGCGTACCGCCCTCACTCGCCGCCGCCTGTTCCCGCGGCTCGTCACCGCCACATGCGAGCAGCGCGCCCAGGCCAACCGCCGACACGAGGCGCCGCTTGCTCGACCACGCTCGCCGCCGCTCCATCACGACCTCCCTCCTCGTCCCCTCAACGCTAGAAGATCAGCGCGCGGATCGCGGACGACCCGAACTGGCTGGTGAGCAGGGTGAGCGTGGTCGCCAGCAGCACACCCATCAGCAACACCACCACGATCTCCGACGTCATCACCCACGCGATGCTCCCCCGCGAGCCACCGATCTTGACCATCGTCTCGATCTCCCGCCGCCTGAGCCGCAGGGACAGCAGGAACACCAGGATCGCCGTCGCGAACGTGGACAGCCCCACCACCACCACCGCGGCGATCACGAACGTCTGCACCGTGAGAATCGTGTCGAGCAGCTCGTCCATCACCGACACGGGCACCACGATCTGGGACCGTTCGTCGGGCGACTCGTACCGCCCCCGCAGGATCGCCTCGGAACGCTGATCCGGGGGCACCGCGATAATGGCTGTTATGGGATAGGTGCTCAAGTCCCCGTGGAAGTGGAACGACTCGATGTTGTCGGCCGTGATCTCCTGGTACTGCACCAGCGATGCATTCGCCGTGATCACGCTGCTGTCGCGCCGCAGGATGCCGGTCGCGGCCCCGGCTTGGGAGAGATCTACGTGCCCGTGGACCAGCCCCTCGATCACCCACGCCGTCTTGACGTCCACGAAGATCGCATGGTCGTCAGGGCTGTCCGAGAACGCCAGCACGCCGGCCACGCGCATCTTGAGCGGGTACACGCCGGCGATGTCGAACACGCTCTCGGGCGAGGAGACGACCGTGCCGCCCGGCTCGACGCCGAGCTGCTCCGCTACCCGGGCGCCGAGCACGCAATCCCCCAGCATGGTGAGACCCGTGCCCGCCGCGACCTCCAGCCCACGGAACGCGAAGTACTCCAGCGTCGTCCCCACAATCGGGTACCCGCGGGCCGTGAACCGCACGTAGAGCGGGATGGGCTGTGCCAAGCCCATCGTATCGAGCCGAATCGCCTCGGCGTACCTCATCGTCTCCGGGATGTCAGACTCGAAGTAGAGGCTGTTGAGCACCAGCTCCAGCGGGCTGCCCCTGGCACCCACGATGAGCGGCGTGGCCTCGGCCCGGGCGGTGAGCTGATCGGCGCTCTGGTTGACCAGGACCCGCAGGCCGACCGGCAGGAACACGATGAGCGTGATCGACGTAATCAGGATCGCCGTCTTGATCCGGTGGTAGGCGAGATAGCGCCACGCGAGATAGAGGCTGTCCCTCATGCGTGGAACTCGCGGAAGTCCACCACCCGACCGTAGCGCTCGATCAGGTCGTGGTCGTGGGTCACCGTGACGAGCGTGGTGCCGGTTCTGCCCGCATAGTCGAACAGGATGTCCAGCACCCGTCCCTTGTTGTTAGGATCGAGGTTGCCGGTGGGCTCGTCCGCCAGCAGCAAGCTCGGCTGCGGCAGTAGCGCTCGGCACACCGCCACGCGCTGCTTCTCCCCCTGGGAGAGCTTGGTGGCGTGGCGGTCCAGCTTGTCACCGATATCCACCTCGGCCGCGAGCTCCCTCGCCCGCTCGCGCACCGCGCGGTCGAGCCGCATGGACGGATTGATGCGATAGGGCAGCAGGATGTTGTCGAGCACGCTGAGGTATTCCAGCAGCTCGAACTCCTGGAACACCAGACCGATGTTGCGGATCCGGAAGTTGCGCCGGCTCGCATCGTCGAGCGACGTGAGCTCCACGTCGCCAGTGGTGATCCGGCCGGCGCGTGGCAGGGCGATGCCGGCGATGAGGTTCAGCAGCGTCGTCTTGCCGGAGCCGCTGGGCCCGATGAACGCGACCGTCTCACCGCGCTCGATCTGGAGCGCCGGGATCTCCAGGAAGAAATCCCCCTCGGCGTAGCGGAACTCGAGGCGCTCGACAGTGATCACAGCCGCCGCTCCTCCAGCAGCTCGAGGCTGGTGATCTTCCAGACACCGTTCACCGCCCGCACCGTGAAGCGCGCCTCGTACTGGTTGGTGCGCCGATGGATGTGGCCCCAGTGACCGACCGAGCCCATCACGTTCCATATCAGGTGCGACTCGAAGCCGGCTCCGCCGTCCACCGGCCGGTAGTCACCCTCGAGGATCTCCACGTCCTTCACCTTGGCACGCGCCCCGCCCTGGTTCTCCAGCTCGAGGCTGCGGCGGGTCTCGAGGTAGATGTCGGTGAGCAGCTCACCGCCCACGCTCCGCTCGAGGATGTCGTAGATCTGATCCTCCGCACGGTAGTCGAACGCGAGATAGACGTTGCGCAGCAGCCCCGCCATCACCTCCTCCGCCTGCTCGCCACCCACGCTCCACCCCAGCGCTCGCGGCAGGCTCAGCCCGAGGATCGCGAGCGAGGCGACGACGGCGGCGACGGCGGAGCGCGGGGGGAGGCGACGGGCCATCGCGTCACGCCCGTGCCGGGCAGTCAAGACGAGCAATCCTACGGCGCCGAGTACGGCCGCCAGGATGAACGCCAGATGGAACCGCGGCGGCGACGTCACCTCGACCAAGGTGGGAAGTGTCGGGTTGGTGAGGAAGTTCTGCCACTGCAGTACGTCATCCCCCGGGCTCAGGATGTAAGGCAAGGAGCCGGCCTCGTCGGTGGCCGCGCTGGGGACCATGGGGATGCGTTCGTTGAACAGCTCCCACGTCATCGCTACGGAGTCCGGCAGCCCATTCACCGGGTACGTAAAGATCACCCCCAGCGTGGCGGTGATGACGTCCATGTCCTGCGGCGGGTCGATCACCCCGCTGGTGCGCAGGCTGCGGTAGATGAAGTGCACCCGGTCCAGGTACCCCTCCACGGCTTCCCCGTCGATCGTGACCAGGTTGCGGTCGCGCAGAAACTCCACCACCTCCCGCTTGAGCGCGTCCTGCTCCTCTACGCGGATCGTGTCCCTGCCCGTGAGCCCCAGATCCACCCACTGCTGCAGGTCCTTGGGCCTGAGCACGACTTCCTTGCGCACCTCGTACGGCTCCACGTAGAGGAACGCCGAAATGGGCGCGAAGAACTGGCGCCGCAGGTTGCGGTTCTCGAACTGCGAGAACCACGGGTCCTCCCAATCGAGGGTGAGCGTCTCCTCGACACCGAGGTAGCGGAAGTCGTTGATGGGGAGGGTGTGGTGATAGGTGACGAATCCGATGTTCGCCGTCGCCACGCCGTGCGCACTGCCGGGCGGCGAAAACGACAGTCGAGGGGGCCGCCCACCGGTGGGGTACGCCAGCCGCGCGAAGACGACCGGCTCCTCCTCGCCCGGCGCCACCGGAACCGGCTCACCCGTAACCTCGTCGCGCTTAGTCCGGTCACGCGGCTCGATCGACCGCAGGTACCCGAACAGGGAGCGCCCCCGCTCGTCCCGCACTACGAAGTCCTCCGCCACGAAGCGCTGCAGCCGGTCGATCCACGGCTCCGGCTCGTACCCCATGCGCTCGTACAGTTCGTCCGGCAGCAGGTTGCGGAACGCCTCGAGATCCTGCGCGCCGATCTCCAACTCGACCACCACCGAGTCCTGCTCCACGAAGATCTCGGCGATGGTGGATGCCAGCATGGCCCGAGTGATGACCAGGGCGTCGGAAAGGAGCGACGTGGCACCGCAGGAGAGGACCATCGCGAGCAGCAGGGAGCGGGGCAGGATCTTCATGGCGTGGATAAGATATGGGGCCCGGTCGCCTCACGGCACCCGGGCCCCCTGCGCGGTTCGGGCCGTCAGTAATCACTGATGCTGGCAGCGGGCCGGCTCGGCCGGCTACCACGCATGATCCTGCGTGCTCAGGTCCCCGGCAGGAAGTACGCCCACCGGAACAGAACCGTGAACGAGCGGTTCTTGGCCGTGGCGCTCTCGAACGCATCCGTGAGCCCCAGCATGAACCGGGCGTCCAAAATCAGCGCCGATTTGAGCGACTCTACGTTCCACACGAATTCGGCACCGAAGGGGACCGTCCACTCGGTGCTCTTGGCGTCGCCCGTCGGCGCCGTGGCGCAATCCACCGGGCTAGTGCCCGTCGTCAGGGTGAACTTGCAGCTCGCATTGAAGCCGATGGTGGCACCGCTGTACACGCCGAAGTCGACGGCGGTTCCCAGCGGAATGTACAGGTTGAGCAGCAGGGGAACCTCGATGTACTTGATGTTCACGAAGCTCAACGTCTCCGTCCCCACCACGAGGTTGTTGCCGCCCTTCTGCACCCAGTTTCCTTCGAGGCGTACACTCCAGTACTTGTTGAACCGGTACTCCCCGTGGGCGCCCACCAGGAACCCCCAGCGGTAGTCCTGGTCGGTGATGGCATCGCCCTGCATCACGCTGTATAGGGGACCGCCCTGGATGCCGATCGAGCCCTGCGCCTGCGCGGCGCGCGGCGCCAGGGCCACCAGTGCCAACCCGAAGAGCAACGTCACCCACACCTTCCTCATCGTCCCACCTCCGTTGGAGATTCTCGTGCGGGCCATTGCCCGAAGGACGCGCATCGCGTCACGCTGGATTGTAACACCATCCCCACTTTGTCGAGATCGGCGCGATGTCTTCAGGTCCCCGACCCCGAGTGCAGCGCGAACGCCGCGCCCTGGGGATCCAGACACTGCGCCACCCGGTCTCCGCTTTCGCCCGGGACGTCCATGGGGCCGTTGAGCACCTGGCCGCCCAGCTGCTTGACCTTCTCGACGGTTTCGTCCACGTCGTCCACCTTGATGTAGTAGAGCCAGAACGGTGGCCCGGGCATCTCGGCCGGCTTGTTGAACATCCCGCCCAGCGGCCACTGCCCCCGCCCGAACATCTGGTAGATCCCCGCCTCGCCCATGTCCATGCGATCGGCCTCGCTCCAGCCGAACAGCTTAGCGTAGAACCCGAAGGCGCCTTCGTGATCGGTCGTGGCCAGCTCGTGCCACGACACCTCACCGATCTCGGCGGGTCGCTCGGGTCCCGGCTCCTGCGGCGACGAGTACACGGCGAAGGTGGCGCCCTGCGGATCGGCCAACACCGCGAAGGCACCGGCTTCGGGAATCTCGGTCGGCGGCACGTACACCTTGGCGCCGAGCTCCTGCGCCCGGGTCACCGTGGCGTCGAGGTCCGGCGTGGCGACGTAGGCCAGCCAGTGCGGCGGCGCTCCCTGCTTTGCCGCCTCCTCGGGGAGCTCCATCAGCCCTCCCATCGGCGTGCCCTTGTTGGTCCACATCGTATAGGGCATTGAGCCACCCTCCCATTCCTGGGTGCCCCATCCGATGATCTCTGTGTAGAACGACTGCGCCGCCGCCGGATCGCTGGTCATGCAGTCGTACCAGGTGAAGCGGCCGTGCGATGCCTCAGCTGCCATGAGTACCTCCTGGCCAGGGTGGTGCGTGGTGAGATAGGAAGTATGCCGACGCGGCCGGGAGAGGGCTACGCCGGTGACTTGATTGTGACACGCCCGGGAGGGCGTGCCGGTTCCCAGCGGCTACCTGCTGCTCTGCTCCACCGTCCGAAGCCGCTCCTCGAGCTGCGCGGCCTGCGCATCGCGGCCGGCTCGCCGCAGCATGGCCGCGTAGTCGCGCAGGGTCTCGGCGATGCGCGGGTCGTTGGGCTGAAGCGCGCGCTCCCGAATCCGGAGAGCGCGGCGGTACAGCGTCTCGGCCGCGTCGACCATCCCCTGGTCGCGGTACACGTTCGCCAGGCCGTTCAGCGTAACCGCTGTAGAAGGATGGTCGGGACGCAGCGTCGCTTCCTTGATGGCGAGCGCCCGCACGAACAGTGACTCCGCCTGGACATACTCGCGCTGGGCCCAGTGAGTCTCCGCCAGGTTGTTCTGGATGGCGGCCATGTAGGGATGGTCGGGCGGCAATGTGCGCTCGTAGATGTCCCGCGCCCTTCCGTAGGACATCTCGGCGTCGTCGTACCGCCCCAGCGTCCAGTAGAGTACCCCCAGATTGTTGAAGCCGTCGGCCAGATCGGGGTCGTCCGCCCCGAGCACCGCTTCCCGAATCTCCAGCGCGCGCCGCAGGTACGGTTCTGCCTCCTCGACGTTCCCTCGTCGCCAGTACATTGCGCCGGTGTTGCTCAGCGTCCGAGCCAGCTCGGGATCGTCGCGGTCCATGAGCCCTTCACGGATGGCGAGGACGCGCAACATCAGGGGCTCCGCTTCGTCGTACTTCCCCTGCTCGGTGTAGGTGTTGGCGAGGCCCTCCAGGGTGCCGACGACCCGAAGATCGTCTGGCCCATACAGCCGCTCGCGAATGGCGAGTGCGCGCTGCCGCGCGTCCTCCGCCTCCTCGTACTGCCCCTGGTATCGATATACCGACCCCAGGAGATCCAGGCTCGCAGCGACATCCTCGTGTTCCGGGGAGAGCGCCTCTTCCCGGATGACGAGCGACCGCTCGACCAACTCGCCGGCAGTGTCGTACAACCCGAGGGCACGGTATACGTCACCGATCGTCGCCATGAGTCGACCCTGCACGCGGGGCTGGTCGGTCAGCTCCGTGCTGATCCTCTCCGCCCCCCGATCGAGGATCTCCCGCGCCGTGATGGTGTTGCCCCGTGCCTCGCCGGGATCGGAGACTTCGAATAGGCCGACCAGGAAGTCCGACACCTGTCGCGCCGCCTCGGCCTCCTGCGCGGCCACCCGCTCCGCACGCGTCGCCCGCACCATGCCCGCCGTGGCCAGCACCGATCCCAGCACCAGCGCGAGCGCGGCAGCCGCGGCGGCGACAACGGCACCACGGTGCCGCCGCACGAACTTCCCCATCCGGTAGACCGCGCTGGGCGGCCGCGCCAGCAGCGGCTCGTCGTTCAAGTAACGCCGCAGCTCGAACGCCAAGGCGTTCGCGGTCTCGTAACGCCGCGCGCGGTCTTGCTCCATCGCCTTCATCACGATCCAGTCGAGATCGCCCCGCAGCTCCCGTCGCAGGGTCCCCGCGTCGGTGCGCCGGCTGGAGGCGACATCACCCCCCGTGTGGCCTAGGCCGCTGAGCCGCGCGCTGGGCGTGGGCGGGTTGGTCTCCCGCATCACCAGCCTCGCGATGAACGCCTGCATGCCGATCTCGTGTGGATCGAGCGGCAGGTGCCCCACCAGCAGCTCGTACAGCAACACGCCCAGGCTGTAGATATCGGTGCGGGTGTCGACGTCGAGGCCGGACATCTCCGCCTGCTCGGGGCTCATGTAGGCCGGAGTGCCCATCGCCTGCCCGTAGGCAGTCACGACCGTCTTGTCGGTGAGCCGCTGACCGGTGGCCTTGGCGATCCCGAAGTCGATGATCTTGGGGACCGGGGCGCCTTCCTGTTCCGTCACCAGCACGTTGGACGGCTTGAGATCGCGGTGGATGACCCCCTTCTGGTGCGCGTGCTGCACCGCCTGGCAGGCGGGCACGAACAGCTCGAGCCGTTCTCGGGTCGAGAGCTTGCGGTTATCGCAGTATTCGGTGATCGGGACCCCGCGCACCGCTTCCATCACGAAGTACGGTCGACCCCGCTCGGTGACGCCGGCCTCGAACACCTTGGCGATGCTGGCGTGCTCCATCACGGCGAGCGCCTGGCGCTCGGCCTCGAAGCGGGCCACCACCTCCTTGGTGTCCATCCCCAGCTTCATGACCTTGAGCGCCACGCGGCGGCGCACCGGCTCGGTTTGCTCGGCCTCGTACACGATTCCCATGCCACCCTCGCCGAGGACCTGGAGAATGCGGAACGGTCCTATACGCTCCGGATGCTCCTCGGCGCTCATGGGAGATGGACTGGGCGCGGTGGGGTCGTACTGCTCGTCAGCAATCACGCGGCAGCTCCGCTAGCGCGACGCCTCCTCGATGATGATGTCGGGGTCGATGACCTCGTGTAGCTCATCGCCGAGATTGTCCGAGCACCAAACCTCGACGTTGTACTGGTACGTCTCACCGGCCTGATCGGGCTCCATGTCGCCGGCTTGGGCAGGATCATCCCGGCGACCCTTGGGCTTGTTGGATTTGAAGGGCCAGCGGTCGCTCTTCTTGGGATACACGCGGATCGAGTCCACGCGCCCTGTCTCGTGTATCGTCCACTCGACGTCGTCGTCTTGAGCGATCCGCAGGCTCGAGGGGGCAACGTTGCCTTTCACCTCACCGTTAACGCACTGAGCCGTGACGTTGACGCGACCGGTCTTGGCGAGAGATGACCCGCCATCGTAGGCGGCGGCGATCCCCAGGCCGCCTAACAGGGGAAGTCCAGCGAACAGGAACAGGCTGCGGTGCATAGGATGCCTCCGGGTCTGGAACAGGAATCGCCAAGTTTGGCGAGGTCGGCCGTCGATGGCAAGGGAGGCGGGTGGCCTCAGGGACCCGCGAGCCGCTCGAAGGCGCTCGTGGCCCGCGCCTCGAGGCCCTCGCCCACGCGCGTGAGGAAGTACGCCGCGATCCCCTCCTGCTCGGCGAGGCGCCACCCCCCCTCGGGCCCCAGCACGCTGAGCGCCGTAGCCCAGGCGTCGGCCACCGCCGCCCGCTCGTGCAGTACGCTCACCGAGGCGCCGGCATGGCGCGCCGGGCGGCCGGTGCGCGGGTCAAGGATGTGCGCATAGCGCACACCATCGACCTCGTAGTAGTTGCGGTAGTCCCCGGAGGTGGCAACCGCCATGTCCACGAGATCCACTGGGCGGTACACCGAGCGGACCTCGGCTTCCGGCAACTCGATCCCGGCTCGCCACGGGGAGCCGTCCGCCTTGCGCCCCCGGGCCCGAATCTCGCCGCCGACCTCCACCATGAACGCCGTGAACCCCATCGCGTCGAGCGCCTCGGCAACCAAGTCCACCCCGTATCCCTTGGCCACGGCCGAGAGGTCGGCCACCGTGCCTGGGTGGGTCTTTGCCAAGGTGCCGGCTGCCGTATCGATGATGATCCGCTCGTACCCCACCCGCTCCCGGAGGCGCCGCAGCGCCGTCTCGTCAGGGGGCGTGGGCGGCCGCCCCGCCGGCCCGAAGCCCCACGCATCCACCAGCGGCCCTACGGTGACGTCGAAGGCGCCGCCCGAGCGCTCGCTCACGTGCCGGGCGACCTCGAACACCTCCAGCGTCGGCGGTGACGCCGGGAATGGCACCACGCTCTCGTGGCGGTTGAAGCGAGAGAGCTCCGAGGCGCTGTCGTAGGTGGACATCAGGCGGTTCACGGTCTGGAACCACGCCTCGATCGTGTCCCGCACGGTGGCTGAGCGAGCCGGTGTGAGATCAGCTACATCGATCATCACCGTGTAGGTGGTGCCCATCGTGAGGCCCGAGAGCTCGTGGATCTCGGGAGGGCGTTCGCGCAGCACGCCGCGGCTCGCAAACAGCGCCGCGATGAGCAGGAGCGCGATCACGGTGGCGAGTACCGAGCGCTGCATGGTCCAGGGAGCCTAGGCGGCCGACTTCGGGCGCGCGCTGTGCGGGGAAACCCTAGTTCGCCGTCGTGCGACCACGCCCCTGCACGCCCGCCACGGCAGCCTCGATGAGCCGGTAGGCCGCCTACAAGGACTTCCCGTCGGGGTCACGCTCATTCGCCGGCAAGGACTTCCCGTCGGGGTCACGCTCATTCGCCGGCGTCGAGGCCACGCCGAAGGCGGCGACCTTCTCGTACTCAAACATCGCGGTGATCGCCGCGGCCAGCTCCCGGCTCGTGGGCCCGTCCGGCACCGTGAGCGAGTGACCGGGAACCTCCTCGGGATCCAGCACGTCCATGTCCACGTGCACGTAGATGACATCGACCACGTCCGAGAGGCGGCGCATCTGCACGTGTAGCGCATCGGAGACGGCGCGAACGTCGTCGACCGACAACTCCTCCACGGCAGCAGAATCCAGCAGCTCCCGCTCCAGCGGGTCCACGTCGCGTAGGCCGACCATCACGATGTGCTCGGTCGCAAGCGCCGGGTCGAGTCCGGACTCCAGCCTGAGGTTCTTGAGTGCCAGCCCGGCGGACACTGCCACCGGCATTCCACCCAACATCCCGCTCAGGGTGGTCTCGGGGGTGTTGAAGTCCCCGTGGGCGTCAATGAACACCAGGCCGATGCGTTGCGGCTCCGACGTCGCGTGCTGCAGGCCTCCCAGCACGCCGAGGAGGGACGTGCAGTTCGCCAACAGGCCCACCGATAGCTGCCCCCGCCGTACGTTCTTGGCCACGATCTCAGCCAGGTGACCGTTGGCCATCCCCATGCGGTGCCACTCGCCGTACTCCCGCTGCTGGTCCGACGTGAGCTTGACTTCGTCCACCCGCTTGACCGTGGCGCCGAGGCGCCCCAGGCGACGGCCGATGTCGCCGCTCTCCAGGTAGTCCGGCACCCCGGAAATCTCGGGAACGTTGCGGGCGCCGGTGTACGGCATCTTGATCAGCGCCACCTGCACGGCGCCGGTGGTGTCGGTGAACTGCTGTGCCTGGAGCGTCATGGGTGCCAGCGCGGCGATGGCGATCGAAACGAGGGGCTTGTTCACCCATCATCTCCCGAGGAGAGGATCGCGATGGGACTGATCGTGGCAAACGTACGCCCCCGGACCCCAGCCGGTAAGCGGCGCTCTGACATCCGGCAGTGCCCGTAGACTCCCCGCAACCGTCGTCGTACCTTGCCTCCTGTCGTCGCCAAGCAACGATCTCACCGAGTTGCCACGAGGAGGGGGCTGTGGGCGGACTGTTCGGCGTCGTCTCGAATGAAGACTGCGTACCGGATCTCTACTACGGCACCGATTATCACTCGCATCTGGGCACCATGCGGGGCGGGCTCGCTGTGCGGAACGGGTCCGGGTTCACCCGCATCATCCACGACATCACCAACGCCCAGTTCCGCAGCAAGTTCGAGGACGACGTCTCGCGGCTCACGGGCACCACGGGCATCGGGGTCATCAGTGACTACGAGGATCAGCCCCTCATCATCAGCTCACACCACGGAACCTACGCCATCGTCACCGTGGCCAAAGTCGACAACCTCGACGCGCTGGTGCAGGCGGCGCTCAGCAAGAACGGGACACACTTCTCCGAGATGACCGGGAGCGAGGTCAACCCGACCCAGCTCGTGGCACACCTGATCGACCAGGGCGACACGTTCGTGGACGGGATCCGGCACGCCCAGGAGGTGATCGAGGGGTCGTGCTCGATCTTGCTCCTCACCGACGAGGGGATCTACGCCGCGCGTGACCGACTGGGGCGCACGCCGGTGGTGACCGGGGAGAAGGAGGGAGCGTACGCCATCACGTTCGAGACGTGTGCTCTCCCCAACCTCGGGTACGAAACAACGCGGTACCTCGGCCCGGGTGAGATCGTGCGGGTCAGCGCCGACGGAGTCGAGCCGCTGCTACCGGCCGGCGAGGCAATGCAGATTTGCGGGTTCCTGTGGGTGTACTACGGGTACCCCGCGTCGAACTACGAGGGGATCAACGTCGAGACGACGCGCTATCGCTGCGGGGAGTCCCTGGCCAGGCGGGACGACGCCGAAGTCGACATCGTGGCCGGCATTCCCGACTCGGGAACGGGTCACGCCATCGGCTACGCCAACGCGGCGGGCGTCCCCTACCGCCGGCCGTTCGTCAAGTACACGCCCACCTGGCCCCGCAGCTTCATGCCACAGGACCAGCGCGTGCGCGACCTGGTGGCCCGCATGAAGCTCATACCGATCCGTGAGCTGATCGAGGGCAACCGGCTGCTGTTCTGCGAGGACTCGATCGTGCGGGGCACGCAGCTCAAGGACATCATCCGGCGGATCTTTGCGTACGGTGCCGAGGAGGTACACATGCGGCCCGCCTGCCCGCCGCTCGTCTTCGGCTGCAAGTTCCTCAACTTCTCCCGCTCCAGGTCCGAGCTGGACCTAGCCGGACGAAGCGCGGTGCACGAGCTGGAGGGCGACGACCCGACCAACCTCGAGCAGTACGCCGACCCCGACTCCGAGCGGCATTGCGTGATGGTGGAGCGGATCAGGGAGCGTCTGGGGCTCACCTCGCTGCGCTACCAGCGGCTGGACGACCTCGTCTCGGCGATCGGTCTGCCCAAGGCAAAGCTCTGCACCTACTGCTGGGATGGGGTGGAGGGGGGTTAGGACCCGACCAGCTCCTTCAGCTCGTCGAGCCAGTTGAGCACCACCGTCAGGCTCTCCAAAGCTCCGCCCTGCTCGGGGCGCTGCACCATGAGAAAGCGCCGGCCGTCGGGCGACACGTCGTAGCTTCGTCCGAAGGGGATGAGCGCACCCATGAAGGGACCCTGGAACAACACCTCGGGCCGGCCAAGCTCGATCGCAGGCTCCACCTCGACGCTCACGGCAACCAGGGCCGTCTGGCTCCCGACAGCCTGGATGTAGAACAGCTCCCGGCCGTCGGGCGCCCAGGCCGGCTCGCTCCCGCCACCAGCGGAGACCGACCAGCGCGTGCGGTGCTCCGGGAAATCGGTCAGGTAGACCTCGTCCCTTCCCGACTCATTCGAGACGTACGCGAGCCAGCGCCCATCGGGCGACACGGCCGGTTGGAACTCCTCTGCCGGACCATTCAGGACGGGCCGGGGATCGGCCCCCTCGGCCTTGGGCAGCACCCAGACGTCGTGCTGCGTGCCCCCCTCGCTCTGGTGGAAGAACAGGAGCGTCCCATCCTCTGTAAACGAGTAGGGTTGCTGCCACGTAGAGCCCTCGGCCACCGTGAGTCGCACGGGGGCACCGGCGCCGTCGGCCCTTCGGGAGAAGAGCCCGACGGCATTGCCCGTCCCGCTGGCACCGGTCGACACCACGGACCGGCCGTCGGGGGTCCAGATCGACCAGAAGTCCTCCCGTGAGTCGGACGAGAGCCGTGAGAGCGTGCCACGCGACAGATCGGACAGCCAGACATCGCCGTTGAAGCCCTGGACCCCCGTCCGCGCATCGGGATCGGTGTCCCAGAACACGACGCGGTCCCCGTCGGGAGAGACCCGCGGCCCCATGTAGCCGAAGATGCGTTCGCCGGCGGCATGCGCGCCCGCTGCGGGGATGGCCTCAACCCGGCCGCCGCGATCGACCCACACCAGCTGTTCCTCGAGGCCCTCCGCCGCGTCTCCCGCCACGTACACCAGCGTGCCGTCGGCGGACACGTCGAAGTGGGAAATCGCCGGCTCCCGCGGGAATCCCACGAGCGCATCCTGCACGACCCTGACAGGAGACCCCATGACCGCTCGCGCCGCGGCGTCGAACCGCACGGCGTAAAGCCCACCACGCTGCGCGTACACGAGGTGGCCCGATGGCAGGTAGCGCGCGTTGCCCCCGCCGTCGATGAGGACCTCCCGTTCGAGAGTGCTCAGGGAGAGAACCGAGATGTTGAGAGCCTGGCCGCTACCGTTCACCGCGGTGAACACGACGGCATCGCCGTCGGGCAGGAGCACGGGATAGACCAGGAAGAACTCGGCGGAATCGCTGGGCACGAGCAGCGACTCCGGCGTGCCACCGTCAGCCGAGACGCGCGACAGGCCCCACCGGTTGTTGGCGGTCCCCCCGAACACGATGGTGCCGTCGGCTCCCCAGCTCGCGCCGTGCATCTCCGGCGCATCACAGATCGTCACGCGCGTGCCGTCCGAGAGCCGCACCTTCGTGAGCCTCTCGTCGGCCACGAATCCCAACCACTCCCCATCGGGGGAGAAGAAGGGACTCTGAGCGTTCTCGGCCCCGGGCACCGGGGTGGACGTCGGCGCGCCGAGGTGCCGCAGGTAGATCTGGCCCGACCCGCCCTCGCCCGAGACGTACGCCAGCACCGACCCGTCCGGGGAGAGCGCCACGGCCGCGCTGGGAGCGTGAGCGGTCACCGCCAGCGGCACGATCGGCACGGCCAGGCGATAGACCGTCGCGCCACCCTGCCCGCCGCCTCCCCACCACGGACCCAGGAGCGCCACCGCTCCGATCGCCACCACACCCATGGCGATCGCGGCGGCCTTCCAGAGACGATCGGTTGGCCGGCGGGCCGGCACCCCAACCGGCACCCCAATCGTCGCAGCGCCGGGTTGCAGTGACTCACGCATCGCGGTGCTGAACTGGTCGGCGGTGGCGAACCGGTCGGCCGGCAGCTTGGCCAGCGCCTTGTGCACCGCCGAGTCCATCCCCGGGGTCACCGTGTCCCGGCCCTCCCGCACGCTGGGCACGGGCTGCGTCAGGACCTTGGCCATGATGGCCTGCGCGTTGGGTCCGGAGTGTGGCGGCTCCCCCACCAGCATCTCGTACGCCACGCACCCGAGCGCGTAGACGTCGCTCCGGCCGTCTACCTCGCGCGACCCGCTTGCTTGCTCCGGGCTCATGTAGTGCGGTGTGCCCAGACTCAGCCCCGTCTCCGTCAGCCGCGACCCACCCGCCTCCGTCACGGCCCGCGCGATCCCGAAATCGGCCACCAGGGCGTGGTCGCCCGAGAGCAACACGTTCTCCGGCTTGATGTCCCGGTGCACCACGCCGAGGCTGTGCGCGTAGCTCAGGCCGTCGGCGACCTCGCACACGAAGCGCACCACGTCCTCGAGGGGAAGCTGGGTCTCGCGCTGCAGCAGGTCGCGCAGCGACTCGCCCTCCACGTAGGGCATGACATAGTAGAGGAAGCCACTGGCCTCGCCGGAGTCGTGCAGCGGCAGGATGTGGGGGTGGGTGAGGCGGGCGGCGATCTCGATCTCGCGCAGGAAGCGCTCGGCCCCGAGCACGGCGGCCAGCTCGGGGTGCAGCACCTTGACGGCCACCTTGCGGCGATGCTTGAGATCGTCCGCCAGGTACACCGTCGCCATGCCGCCGCGCCCCAGCTCACGCTCGATGGCGTAGCGGTCAGCCAGCGCGTCCTTGAGACCTTCCAGCACGTCCGTCACCCTGCAGCCCCCACACCGAGGTCGCTGCGATGATAAAACCCGGGGGGAAACGCGTCCAGAGCCCTACCACGGGCCGGCCGACATGCGGTAGCCGCGGATGTGACCGACCTGATAGTATTGGTCTGCCGCAGCAGCGGCCCTCACCCTCTGGGACGCGGAAACACGGGAGACGAAGGGATGATCAAAGAGCTCTATACCCCCATGCAGATCGAACTCCAGGAGCGCGCGCGGGAGCTGGCCGAGACCACGATGCGACCCGTGGCAGCCAAGTACGACGTCGCGCAGGAGTACCCGTGGGAGGTCCAGAAAGCCATCAAGGCGGCGGGCCTCTCGGGCGTGTGGATTCCCGAGGAGTACGGCGGCATGGGCGGCGGCGTGCTCGACCTATGCATCGTCGTGGAAGAGTTCTCGCGGGCGTGCGGCGGCATGGGCGTGGGGTTCGCGGTGAACGCGCTGGGGTCGTTCCCCATCATCGTCGGCGGCACCGACGAGCAGAAGGAGCGCTGGCTCCCCGGCATCGCCGCGGGCGAGAAGCTCATCGCGTTCGGACTGTCCGAGGCCAAGGCCGGATCCGATGCCGGCTCGATGACGACCCGCGCCGAGAAGGACGGCGACCACTACGTGCTCAACGGCGAGAAGAAGTGGAACACTGGCGGCGCCGTAGCCGCGTACAACACGATCTTCGCCGTGACCAACCCTGACCGCGGCGCACGGGGCATATCAGCGTTCATCGTCGACGAGGGCTCGCCGGGCTACAGCGTGGGCAAGCACGAGGACAAGATGGGGATCCGCTGCGTGCCCGTGGTGGAGATCCATTTGGACAAGTGCAAGGTGCCCGAAGCCAACCTGCTGGGCGGGCGCGAGGGCCAGGGCTTCAAGCACGCCATGATCACGCTCGACCGGGCGCGCCCGGGCGTGGCAGCGCAGGCTGTGGGACTGGCGCAGGGCGCACTCGACCTAGCCATGCAGTACACGCACGAGCGGCAACAGTTTGGGCAGTCGGTCAGCTCGTTCCAAGGGGTGCAGTGGATGCTGTCCGACATGGCCACGCAGGTCGAGGCCGCCCGGCAGCTCGTGCATCACGCCGCTCGCGTGATCGACTCGGGCCACAGGCACATCACGAAGGTCTCGGCCATGTGCAAGCTGATGGCCACCGACGTTGCCATGAAGGTGACGACCGACTGCGTGCAGCTGTTCGGCGGCTACGGGTACTGTAAGGACTACCCGATCGAGAAGTACATGCGGGACGCGAAGATCACGCAGATCTACGAGGGCACGAACCAGATCCAGCGGCTGGTCATCGCGCGCAACCTGTTGCGTGAGGCGGCCGGAGGAGCGAAGTGATGCGATGGCGGTTCGGAGTTCTCGCGCTGGCCTGCCTGCTGGTCGCCCCGGCCGGCTCCCTGCGTGCGCAGTCCGGTCCGCAATCGGGCAAGGACACCACCTGGTACACGGTGCAAGGCGAGCGGCACGGCGTGAGCTTCTTCCGGCAGCACCGGCACCCCGGGGTGGAGTACGAAGTCGGAGAGCAGCTCACCTTCGACCGGTACCACACGGCCGACGTCATGTACGAATGGTTGAAGCGCTGGGCCGAGGAGTACCCCCACATCGTGGATCTGTACGAGGTAGGGAGGAGCTTCGAGGGCCGCGCGATCCTGCAGGTCACGATCACGAACAAAGAGACCGGCCAGGCCGAGGACAAGCCGGCTGCCTTCTTCGAGGGCGGGCGCCACAGCGGCGAGATCACCAGTTCCGAATCGGTGCTCTGGCTGATCCGGCACCTGCTGGAGAGCTATGGGGAGGATGAGGCGATCACCGACCTGATCGACACGCGGGCCGTCTATCTCAAGCCGCAGAACAACCGCGACGGCTCCAACCTCTACCTTCACACGGCGCAGGCGAACCGCAGCACGGTGCGGCCGCACGACAGCGACCGCGACGGGCTCATCGACGAGGATCCGCCGGAGGACCTGGACGGTGACGGGGTCATCTACCAGATCCGCTACCGGCCGGGGCCGGACGAAGAGGACGACGCGAACCGGATCCTGGACGACCGCGATCCATCTGGCCGCTTGATGCGACGGGTACCGGAGGGCGAGGGCGAGTGGATCGTCATCTCCGAGGGCATCGACAACGACGGAGACGGGCGCTACAACGAGGACGGGATCGGGGGCCTCGACCTGCACCGCAACTACCCCGAGAACTGGCGGCCGGAGCCGGGGCAGGACCGTACCGGGCGCGGCTACACCCAGACCGGCGCCGGCGCGTTCCCCCTGAGCGAGAGCGAGACGCGGGCCACCGTGATGTGGGTGCTCACGCATCCCAACATCTCGGTCGCCAACTCGATGGACACACGCGTGCCAATGCACCTGCGGCCGCCCTCCACGTCGAAGAGCGCCGAGCGCATGTACCCCGAGGACCTGGCGTACTACGTCTACTTCGACAGCCTCGGCATGGACCTCACGGGCTATCCGTGGGCCGGCGACGTGTACGACGTCTATCGCACGCGGGTGCCGGTGAGCCCGTTCACGGGTGACTCCACGCGCCCGAGCCCGCTGTTCGGGCACAGCCCCGACTTCGGGTACTGGTACTACGGGGCGATCTGGTACGGCGACGAGCTATGGAACGGCGGCCGCATGAAGGACTACAACGGCGACGGCCTGCTGGACGACGTGGACGGTCTCGCGTGGGACGAGGAGGAGAACGGTGGCCGCGGCTTCCGCGAGTGGGCGCCGTTCGAGCATCCGACGCTCGGCCAGGTGGAGCTCGGCGGATTCCACCCCAAGTTCTTTGCCCAGAACGGGCCGCCGAAGGAGTTGGAGCGGTGGGTGCGCAACCAGGCGCTGTTCAATCTCGAGATGGCACTGCATCTCCCCCTCGTCGACGACGTCGAGACTAGCGCGCGCGCACTGGAGAGCAACGGCGACAGCACCAGCTACGAGGTCACGGTCAGCTGGACGAACAGCGGCCAGCTGCCCACGGCCCTCAAGCAGGCGCAGCTCGTGAAGATCGTGCAGGAGGACCGGGTGCGACTCCGGTTCGACTCGTCGCTCACCCGCGGGAAGACCCCCACGGTCCGCATCGTGCGCCCGAGCCGGCGGGACAAGGTGATCAGGGCAGGGTGGACGGAGCCGGGGGAGCGGAAGTCCGTCACCTTCGTGGTGCGTACGTACGGCACCCCTGGTGTCGAGGGCACCGTGCACGTGCTGTCCACCAGGGGTGGATTGGTGAAGGTCCCGCTGACGCTGGGACGGCCGGAGGAGGACCGCTAGCGCGATCCCCCGAACGCCGCCGCGGCGAGCACACGCCGGTCGGCCGGCAACTCGTGCACCGTCCCGTCATCCACGCCGATGACCCGCTGTCCCTGGCGCGTGGCGATGAGCAAGTGGTGCCGTCCGATCCACTGACAGTGTGCGAATCCATCGTCAGCACGCACCCCGCCTGGCTCCTCGCCGATCAGCTCCTCGAACACGACCTTCTCATTGCTCGATTGCCGCCGGGGTCGAGCCGCCGCCCCGAACGGCGATCCTCGCACCACGACGTGCCGCGTCGTGTAAGTCTGCGCCTGTCCAACCCGCGCATACGTGCGTTCGTGCGCGATGCGGTGGTTGTCGGGTGACCAGCACACGTTGAAGTCGCTCGGCACACCCAACTCCTTCTCCTCCGCCTCGTAGATGTACGTATTCCCCGGCACGTCGTACATCACGAGGTGCAGCGTGTTCGTCCACCGGCGCGACACCACCTCGTACGCGATGATGTCGCCGTTCGCGGACCACTCAGCATTTTGAGGGCGACTCTGATAGTCGGCGACAAGCCGCTCTCCCCGCCCGTCGTGACGCGCGATCCACAGCTCCTTGATGACCTCTGGCTGCGGCCGGTTCGTGAAGGTGACGGTGCGCTCCTGGTAGTAAGCGACCCGCCGGCCGTTGGGAGCGAACTCCAGGTCCGACTTGCCGAGGCGCGCCACCGTGGCCAGCGTCCCGCAATCCTGGCTCCGCACGGTGTGGAAGTTGGTGCCATCGGAGACGATCGCCTCGGAAGACGACCGGAAGGCCACGAACCGGTCCGAGGCCTCGCAGCCGATGTCGCGCACGGTTCCCGAGGCGTCGAGCAGCTTCACCCCCCCACCACTGGCGTGCTGAACGCCGACGCCGAGCAGGTCACCGCCCGACGACCACACCAGGGTATAGACGGCGTCGGTCGGGCCCTCGTGCACCTCGGTGAGCGACCCCGTCTCGTTGTCGATCGCGACGACCTGCGTCGTCCCACCACTGCCGAACGCGATGGCGAGCTTGCGCCCGTCCGGGCTGGGAGTCGCGGCGAGCACCACCCCCACATCACGCACGATTCGCTCGTTCGTCCCGGCTCGCGTGTCCTGGCGGTAGATGGCGTCGCCGGCTTGATAGACGTAGGCGTGTCCCGCCCCGGACTCCGGGACCGCCGCCGACTCGCTCCCGCCTCCACCGCCGGAGGCACAGGCCGAGACCATCACCATGACGCAGCAGAATCTCATCGCTGACATGAAGCACTCGCGGTTGGGTTGGAGGCCCGAAACGTAATGCAGATAACTGGTCCAGTACACTCCGCCCCACGAGGTGACGGAGTGCCCCGTACGCTTTCTCCATCGGATGGAGTTGGAGCTGACGGGCCGATAGTCCCGCGCTGCGGCGCGTTGTCCCGCTAGCGTCGGCGGGCGCCACCCCTCCGCGGCATGACCGAACGCCCCTGCCGCTTGGGCATCGTGTCCCGCAGATGGGGCTGGCTCGGTCCGACAGCGGGTTCGAAGCCGGGCACGACCTCACGAGGGAACGTACGGCCCATCAGCTTCTCGACGTCACGCATCATCAGCCACTCGTCGGGCGACATCAGCGTCAACGCCACGCCCTGCGCCCCGGCCCGTGCCGTGCGACCCACGCGATGCACGTAGACCTCGGGGTCGTGCGGGACATCGTAGTTCACCACCATCACGATGTTTTCGACATCGATGCCGCGGGCCGCCACGTCCGTCGCCACGAGGATGCGGGTCCTGCCCTGCTTGAACCGCTCGAGCACCTCGTTGCGCGAACTCTGCGTTTTGCCCCCATGGATCGCCCCCACGCTGTTGCCTTCGCGGCGCAGGTGGCGAGCGAGCTTGTCCGCTCCGAACTTGGTGCGGGTGAACACCAGGGTGCGCCCCTGGGGTAGCTCATCCAGCATCATGGCGAGCACGTTCCGCTTCTCGGACTTGTCGACGGCCACCAAGACGTGTTCCACTCCGTCGGCGGCTTCGGCGCGCCGGCCAATCTCGACCGCGGCGTGCTCCTTGAGCGCGCGACGCGCCAGCCGGTCCACGTCGCCCGAGATGGTGGCCGAGAACAGCAGTGTCTGGCGTTCGGCGGGCAGGGAGTCGAGGATCCGGCGCACATCGGGCGCGAACCCCATGTCGAGCATCCGGTCCGCCTCGTCGAGGACCAGCACCTCGAGCTTGGAGCTGTTAACGTGTCCCCGACGCATGTGGTCCAGCAGCCGCCCCGGGGTGGCGATCACGATATCGACCCCGCGCTTGAGCGCACGCGTCTGCGGCTCCATGCCGACTCCACCGTAGACGGCCGCGGACTGCACGCCCGAGTGACGGCCGTACGCCCGGGCGCTGTCCAACACTTGCTCCGCGAGCTCCCGGGTGGGTACCAGGACGAGTGCCCTGAGGTTGCCCGGTGTGCCCGTCTTGAGTCGCTGCAGAATCGGCAGCAGGAACGCCGCCGTCTTGCCGGTCCCAGTCTGGGCCGAGCCGACCAGATCGCGGCCCTCCAGGCCCAACGGAATCGCCTCCCGTTGGACGGGAGTGGGTTCGGCGTAGCCCTGCTCCTCGACAGCCCGCACGAGTTCGGGCGCGAGCCCCAGTGATTCGAATGACATCTTCCTGTTAACACTCCTCCATACACGCGGGTACACTCCGGGCGACATCCGTGTCACCGGAACGCACGATCGCTGATTGTCTGAACCTGGGGGATGAAGCGACGTCTTCGGCGTCGGTACCCATCCTGAGCGGGGACCATTCTACCGAAGTGAGAAGATGCCAGCTCGCGGTTCGACCTACAAGCTTGGAAGCTAATGTAGAACGTGGCCATGCGCCAGACCTCCGATTGTGTTACTTTTCGTGCGGCCGTCACGGAATGGAGAGTGGTTCATGGCTCGACCCGGACCAGCGAGGCAGGCGAAACGGCAGCGCGAGCTCGCCAAGAAGGAGAAGCGCAAGGCCAAAGAGGAGCGGCGTGCCCAGAGGAAGGCGCAGAAGGCCGAGAAGTCGGACCTACCTCACGACCCTGATGTGGACCCCGACATCGTCGGGATGGTCCCGGGTCCCCAAGAACCGATCATCTGATCCTACACACCAGGCAGGCTGGTCCTCCCTGGCGCCCGGGATCGTCTCCGCGCCGCCAGTGGGCAAACACGTGTTGAGCGTAGGCAGTCGTTGAGAGGAGGAGTGTTTGAAGTCATCGGTCCCGTTGAAGAAGCCCATGCCCGTGGGAAAGCTCCTGCGCCAGCGCCTGAGGGAAACGGAGCGCTCGGCGGAGGATTTGGCCGAAGCTGTCCAGCTTCCCAAGGAGTACATCGACGACTTGATCGCCGGCCGGCGGCGCCCACCGCAGCCGGGCCAGACCGACCTGTACGATCGGATGACGTCGTTCCTGCGTCTCAGCCGCAACGACCTCGCGCTGTGCGCCAGCGCCGAGCGGGAGGCCACGGAGCCGAAGCGCCGGTCGGCCCTGAAGCCCACGGTCCGACGCCAGCTGCTCGAGCTGTGCGAGCCCAAGACGGCCGAGGAGCTCGAGGCGCGTCGCGCCGAGAATGGGGGTGCGGAGCTGATGGACTTCATCCAGCGCCTCTTGGAAGTCACGCAGGGGGCGGTACGGCGCATGCTGGACGACCAGATCGGACTCCGGGTCGCGGCTGAGCGCTACGGCGGGACCTACGCGGCGATGCGTCTTCGGGTGCTGGAGTTCCTCGAAGCCACACCCGAGACCCTCACGATGGACGACCTGGCCAGATTTCTCCAGCCGCGGGTGACGCTGTGGGACGTCGACCTGGAGACCGGCGTGTTGCGCGTCGTGCTGCGGTCCCAGGAGCCGCGGGAGCGGCACCGGCGGCGGCCGAACGCGGGATCGGCGTTTTAGCGGCGACACAGTAACGCCGCGTTCCAGGATTCGGGACCGTCCGGCTCGACATGCGCCGAGCCGGACGGTCCGTTTGTTACACCTATCCTGACCCGGCTTTCGCGATGACGTCCCTTCTTATCAGCGCATATCCCGGGCTGTTGAAGTTGTTGTACGCGATCGTATTGAAGATCGCTTGCGCCTCCGCAGCGTTGCCGGCACCCTCGTGGGCGAGGGCGAGGTGATACTGGGTGTAGATGATGTTCGCGTTCGCCTGCTCGTAGTGCCCTACGGCCGCTGCATAGTCGCTCTGTAGCAGGCTCGCCAGGCCCAACAGATCATGCGCCGGCTCGTTTCTCCTTGGATTGGCGTCCGTCTCCAGCAGTGTCATGAACTCGCGCGCCTTCGCTGTGGCGGTTCGATAATCGCCCTTGCGGGCGGCGAGCCTCCCCTCCAAGTAGGCGATGTTCGCGCGCGCACCCCGTCTGGCCGCATCGGTGCCCAGTTCCTCCGCCTGTTCCAGCTGAAGGGTTGCGCGCTGCTCGAGTACCGACTCCGCCGCGTCGAACATGTTGTGGTGCAGCGCGATCTGGGCGGCGGTGGTCAGGGCGAAGATCTTCTGGCCACGCGGACCTGGAATCCCCATGCCGTCAATCGCAGCGACGAGCTGGTTCAGCTCCTCCACCGCCGCGGCGGGGTCACCGGCGTGCACGCTGACCAAGGCCCGGTACACGGCGAAGGCCGGCCCCTGGGCCCCGCGGGCCAGCGCGATTGACGCATCGTAATCCGCACGGGCCGCCTCATAGTCGCCCAGGAACGAGTTGACGTGACCTCGCTGTTGGACCGGCGACGCGTCGTCGGGAGCCAGCTCGGCCGCTCGCGTGTACGATTCCCTCGCGCTCACTAAGTCATTCTGCGCCCGGTACGCATCACCCATGAGGTCGTGGGAGTTGGGCTCGTCGGGGGCGAGCTCCACGAGCCTGGACATGTACTCCACGGCTTTGTCGAAGTCCTTCGGTTCGGTGAAGATGTACGAGTTACCCAGCGTGGAGTAGGCCAGGGCGAAGTCGGGGGCGAGCTCGGCAGCCTTCATCATCGACTCGCGTGCCGCCTCCATGTGGTTGAGCCCGGACTGAATGCCGCCCAGGGTCAGCCAGGCGCGGGGGCTTTGGGGCAGCAGCTCGACCAGTTGTTGCGCCAGCTGCAGCTGTCCCTCGGCATCGTTCTCTAGACCCTTCCGCGGAATGCCGATCAGGACTTGCTCTGCCTCGCTGGCGCCCGCTGCGTGCTCTTCGGCCGATTCCAGGCCTGCCATGAACTCGGCCGTGGAGTTCGCCGTGTTGGCCAATCTCAGATGAGCCAGCGCGAAGTTCTGGTCGGCCCCGACCGCCGCCTCAAAATGCTCTCTGGCATCGAAGAAGCGGCCCATGTCCAAGGCATACTGGCCCTGTCTGAACTGCGCCATCGCCACGTCCGATGATGTGCTGACAGGCATCACCATCACTTCGGTCTCGCGTTCCGCTGGCTCGCCGGCGCATGCCGCAAGGAGCATGAGCAGCGGGAGAGCCATGGGGACGAACTTGCCTCTTGTCACGTGTCCCTCCAGGGTGAGTGCAGTGCTTCGCTTCTAGGATTATCCGTTAAACTTGCAGGCCATTCCACTCGCGCGCCAGGAGGGCCACCTCGCTCACGACTCGCACACAAGCCACTACGACAGTCGAACACAGTGCGCCGGCAATAGCGGGTCCTCGATATCGTCGATATACTCTGGAATCGAAAGGTGTCGCCCATTCATGATCAGGCAACACCTGTTTCTCAATGATTGTCGCCACCTTATGGTACGAGATGAAAATCCACTTCCAACCGGAAGGTACCTGTGGGAACGGATTCGTTTGATCCAATCGTCATAGGCTCTGCCATATCCGGAGGATGGGAATGGGGAAGAGTCCCGACACCTCACTCTTGAACGAATACAATCAAATGCATGCATGCAAGAACGTATTCGTAACAGATGGTGCTTGCATGACTAGCACAGGGATCCAGAGTCCCTCGCATCTCTATATGGCACTCACGGCTAGGGCCGCTTCATTCGCCGCCGATCAGCTTCACAATGGCCATTTCTAACATGGACTCCCTATGACTGACAAGATAGGCATAGCACTTATCGGGTCGCAGTTCATCTCCACGATCCACGCCGAGGCCCTGCAATCGGTTGCAGACGCGGAGCTCCTGGCGGTCATGTCGCCAACTGGCAGTCACGCAAGCGATCTTGCTGAGAAATACGACATACCCCACCACTTCACTGCTCTCGATCAGATGTTGGCCATGGACGACATAGATATGGTCGTCATAGGTGTACCCAACTTCCTGCATTGCGATATCACACTCGAGGCAGCGAAGGCCGGAAAGCATGTCGTGATCGAGAAGCCATTGTGCATGAACCTCGCTGAAGCCGACCGCATGATTGAGGCCTGCAAAGACGCGAATGTCAAACTGATGTATGCCGAAGAACTGTGCTTCACTCCAAAATACGTACGACTCAAGGGGCTCTTGGATGAAGGTGCCCTGGGACAGCCCGTATTGCTGAAGCAATCTGAGAAACATGATGGGCCACATGCAGATCACTTCTGGGATGTGGAGCGATCCGGTGGTGGGGTAACCATGGACATGGGATGCCACGCCGTTGAGTTCTTCCGCTGGCTGAACGGCAGAAACCCCATCACGTCCGTATACGCACAGATGAGCACGAGTGTCCATACGGCCAAGACAAGAGGTGACGACAATTCAATCATCGTTCTTGAATTCGAGAACGGCGTCATCGCGTTAGCCGAGGAGAGTTGGACTAAGCTGGGAGGCATGGACGACCGGGCAGAGATTCATGGCTCGGAGGGAGTAGCTTATGCTGATGTTCTGCAAGGCAGCTCGATCCAGACCTACAGCACACGAGGAGTTGGTTACGCTGTTGAAAAGGCCGGTCTCACCGCTGGATGGAGCTTCACGATGTATGAGGAGATTTGGAATTATGGCTTTCCTCAGGAGTTCCAGCATTTCGTTCACTGCGTGAAACATGACATGCAGCCAAAGGTGACGGGTGAAGATGGAAGGGCGGTTCTGGAGGTAATCCTGGCGGCCTATGAATCAGCTGGTACGGGAAGAAAGGTAATGTTGCCCTTTGAGACTGATGTCGACAAGCCGTACAAGCTCTGGAAATCGTGATTGGCACGACATGACCTGAGGAGTTATGCAACGACGAGAGGCCGTTGAGTTCACGGCAGCCATCATCGGCGGCACGATCTTTGGATCAAGAGTGTTCCTGTCAGGGCGCCCAGTCGCGAAGAATCGCGCTCAGTCGTTCTCGGCAGATGACGTCCGATTGCTAGACGACATAGGGGAGACAGTTCTTCCTGCATCCGATGTGTCGCCGGGAGCGAAAGTCTAAAGTGAAAATCATCTACTGCAAGGATTATGAAAGCTTGAGCGTCCAGGCAGGGTCGCTCGTAATCTCCGAAATCGAGAGGAGAAGGAATCTCTTGTTGTGTGCTGCCACCGGCAACTCGCCGATCGGCTTGTATAATGAGCTAGTGAGGAAGTCAGAAGCGGATAGAGAGCTCTTTGAAGAACTCAGGATAATGAAGTTGGATGAGTGGGGCGGTGTTCCCGACAATGATCCGGGATCAGCTGAGTGTTACCTGAGAACACGGTTGGTGGATCCAATGGGAATATCGGCGGAACGGTACATATCGTTTGCCTCAACACCCTCCGTGCCCGCTGACGAATGCAGGAGAATCCGGTCGGAGCTAGATCAGCAGGGGCCAATTGATGTCTGCATACTGGGACTTGGTATCAACGGCCATATTGGATTCAATGAGCCTGGACCATATCTGATACCCGATTGTCACGTGGCGCGCTTGTCAGAGGAGACACGTCGACATACCATGGTGCGGTCAATGGATAGGAGGCCTCACTTCGGATTAACTCTGGGAATGCAGGAGATATTGGCTTCCAGAAGAATCATTCTGTTAGTGGCCGGTGACGGGAAGAAGCAGGCAATTGCCAGGTTACTGTCAGAAGAAGTGTCGACCACACTGCCGGCCTCATTCCTGTGGCTACATGACAGTGTCGACTGTCTGATTGATCAGCGTGTCACTCGCCCCTCGTGAGAATCGATCGCCACCGTGGACAAGCGTCGTAATCACCGGTGACTTCAACCATTAGCTGCCAAGAATGTCTCTACCTGGCCTAGTGTTGGAGAGTCCAGTACCCCCTGCTCGCCAGTAACAAGCAGCGCGGCAACCGCGTTCCCAAAGCGGATCGCCTGGTCCGGCGGCCACTTCTGCTGCACGCCGTACAGGAAGCCGACGTTGAAAGCATCGCCAGCTCCCACCGAGACATTGGCTTTCACCTTGAAGCCCGGTATGTCAACCTGAGCCTCACCCCATCGCATCGAGGCCCCATCTTCGCCCCGCTTGATCACAAGGTGTTGCACCCCGGCTTCCAGCAGGTGCGTCGCGGCAACTTCCCAGTCATCGACGCCCGTGAGCCTGGTTAGCTCGTAGCTGTTCGCGATGAGGTAATCGAGGGCAGGCAGCAGCGGCAGGATGTCGTCAGGGGTGACAGGATTGCCGATGGCGGGGCCAATATCCAGCGCGGTGACACCTCCGCACTGATGGGTCTTGGTCAACGCTTGAGCGAATCCACCGGCGCGCATCTTGGGCATGAGGGAAAAACTCGAGGCCAGCAGGACGTCAGCTCCGGCGAAGAGCGTTTCTGGCATGGCCTCGAACCGAATCTGGGTCGTTGAACCAGGATGATGGAAAACAACCTGGTTGGCCGCATCCATCATGAGAATGACAGATGTGGAGGTGGCATGCGTATCGCTACGAGTTAGACCATCCAGATTGATCCCACGGGCCCGAAGCCAATCCACCAACGCATCGCCCAACTTGTCCTGCCCTACGGAGCTACACAGGGCAGTTGGCACGCCCAGTCCGGCCAGAACGTACGCGCTGTTGCCACCATTGCCCCCCATTAGCAACCGTGCAGGGGTATCTGTAAAGACCACGTTACCAGCTGTAAAGCCGTCGGCGCCTGGATTGGCCAGTGACGCCTGGCTCAGGATGAGCAGGTCGGCCGTGGTAGTCCCAATGATGACAAACATGGCGTCAACTGGTCCATTGCCAAGGCCGCTTGAGCCCGACGCGAGCCGGTCTCCTCATTGAAGCGCCCTCCGTCCCTCTCTAGCTCTTGACGGTCCCGGAAGCCTGGTCCCAGCGAACGGTGGCCTGGCGGAAGAACGACTCATTTGCCATGTGACAGGCGATCGCCGCATGGTTGCCAAACACGGCGTCCTGCACGACCGGTTCGCGAGTCTGCACGGCTTGAAAGAAGCCCCACACGTGCGCGGTGTCGTCATCCCAGTGTTGTCCGTGATACGTAGTAGAGGCGTCGACCGGCTCCTTGCCGGGTTCGGGATCGTGTTCGGCATGCCACATCTCGAAGTACTCCTCGCGCAGCTCCCTGGGAAACCCGTATGCGTAATAACTCGGTGATCGGTCCTCTCCCGACTGCGGCAAGTGGGCGAGCGTTCGGCTGGTCGCCTCCAGTATTCCGTTCGGTCCCATGAAGCGGGCGACCTCCGTTGTCTCCGTACCGAGGCCGAGACGAACGAAGACGGGCACGCCGTGATAGTCGAACAGCACAGCGTGCAGATCGGGCATGTTGCGGCCGTCCTTCCAGCGAACGATGCCGCCAAGCGACTGCGCCGACCGCGGAGGCTCATTCCATCCCAGCGTGTAGAGCATGCCGGAGATGAGATGCACCATCAGGTCACCCGCGACTCCCGTGCCGTATTCCTTCCAGCAGCGCCAGCGCGCGAAGTGGAGCGGATCGAAGGGGATCTTGGGAGCAGACCCCAGCCAAGCTTCCCAATCCATGGTTTGCGGTGAGAGGTCGGGAGGCGGCGGGTACTGCCACGCTCCCGTGGGCGTATTGCGACCGAGCGACAGTTCGACCATCGACACCTCGCCGATTGCACCGTCCCGGTACAACTGATTGGCCTTGGCGCACAGAGCAGAACTGACGCGCTGCGAGCCGACCTGCACGATCCGACCATGCCTTCTCGCGGCTGCGACCATGGCCATACCGTCGGACGTGGTATGGGACATCGGCTTTTCACAGTACACGTCCTTGCCCGCGCTCACGGCGTCCACGACGATCTGGCGGTGATGGTGGTCAGGCACCGCAACGATGACGCAGTCGATGTCCGTGCGGTCGAGCAGGTCCTGATAGCGGCGGGTTGTCGGAAGGCCCGAGTCTCTGGCGATCTCCTTGGCGAGCGTATGTCTGCCGTCGTACAGGTCTGCCGCTGCGACGCACTCACCACCGAGTGCGAGCGCGGTGGCGAGCAGACCCGACCCCTGCATGCCGACGCCAATTATTCCGAACCGGACGCCGTCACTCGCCGGGACACGGCCCCTGGCCGCCTCGGCCGGATGCGGACCGAGGAGTACCGACTCGGCCGCGAAGACTCCTCCTGCGGCCGCGACACCCCTTTGCAGGAAAGCGCGGCGGGAAAGCTGATTCTTCATGGCAAGAACCTCAATCCTGGGTGATCGTCACCTTCTAGGACCAGACTCCTGGAATTGCCATCGCCCGCGAGGGTTCGTCCCTCGGCATCCAGCACCAGCTGCCTCAGGTCGAGCCGCTATGTTTCCACGCGTGTCATCGCGTCTGCTTCCCAAGGAATGCACGGTTGACCATCGTGGCGATTTGGATGTCCTGAATCGCAACGCCCGTCAGATCGGCGACGGTGATCTGGTGGTCATCCGCTCTTCCCGATGTCGGATTCTCTATCACGGCGCCAAGCTCGCGAATGGCGCCTTCGTCCACCAGGCGATGTTGCACGGCATGGAAACATTCGCCGTAGTCGACGCACTGGGCGATGCTGTCGGCAACCACGACATCAGCCTTGCCCAACAGCGCTCCTTCCAGTTCCTGTTTCCCGTGATCGTCCGAGCCCACAGCCGTGATATGCGTGCCCTGTCGCACCTGGTCGGCCCGAATCAGGGGAGCCCTGGCTGACGTCGTCGTGACGATGAGTTCGCACTGGGACGTCAGAGAATCGATATCGGGTGCTTCTTGAAACTCCAGGTCCCATGCACGGAAGTCCGGCCTCACTTCAAGCCTCTCGACTAGCGCACGGACGTTAGTGCTGTTTCTTCCCCAGATGATGCAACTCCGGCAGTCCACAATGTGTCGCAACAACTCCAGTTGCAGTGCTGCCTGAACGCCCGTACCCACAATGCCGATGTGATTGACGGTTGACGGCGCGAGGTGCCTCGCCGCTACGGCGCCGGCCGCTGCCGTCCGGATGTCGGTGAGCCAGCCCTCGTCCAACAGCACCAGCTCCAACGCACCGGTCTTCTGACTGAAGACGAGAATCACTCCGTTGCCGACCGGCAGACGCAGCGCCACGTTGTTCGGGAACGCCGAGGCCATCTTCATGACGTAGAACTCACCACCGGTGACGAATCCGTACTTGATGTGCACATCGCCCGGCGGATCGTCGAAGTGCAGGAATCCCACGGGCGGTACCTGCACTTGGCCCTGCGAATAGAGGACGAAGCCGGCTTCGATATCCTCGATCAACTGCGGGATATCAACCAGCTCCTTGATCTCATCCAGCGACAAGACAGTGGTCACTCGTGCCTCTCCGTGGAGCAGAAAGCGTCCATTCTGTCAGCCCGCTGGCCTTCGGCCCGCGGGACGTTGCTCCCGGGTGGCATGCCGAAACAGCCAGGCCGATCCGACAAACAGCGCGACGACGAACCCGTTCAGGGTCAAGATCTCAGCCACGGAGCTGACCTCGGCCTGGTGCTTCCCGAGGATCAGCGCGATCATCAGCGCGAGGATGCGCTCCGGCACGCACCTCAAGCGGGCCGCTCGATCCCCAGTTTCTTCATGCGCGACTGCAGGGTGGACCGCTTGAGACCGAGCCGCTCGGCGGCGCCATCCAGCCCGCCGACCTTCCAGTTGCAGCGTTCGAGAGCCGCCACGATGTGTGCGCGTTCGGCGTCCGCGAGTCTCATGCCGTGGTCTTTCGCTCTCGTTGCGGTCGCGCTCTCCCTGCCGCGCGTCCAAGGCAAGAACGCGCCAAGCTCGAGACTATACCCCCGCGAGGTGATCATGGCGCGCTCCACCACGTTTTGGAGCTCGCGCACGTTGCCCGGCCAGTCGTAAGCGCTCAACGCCCGCATCGTGCGAGGTGGAATGGTACTTATGGTCTTGCCCAATCGGGTTCGCAAGACCGTCACAAAGTACCAGACGAGCAGCGGAATGTCGTCGCGCCGCTCGCGCAGCGGTGGAACGTGGATGGGAAAGACCCCGAGACGGTAGTACAGATCGTCTCGGAACTCGCCTCGATCGACCATCGTCCATAGATCTCGGTTCGTGGCCGCAATGACGCGTACATCCACTGCTCTGGTCTCGGACGATCCTAACCTCTCGAACTGGCCGTCCTGGAGGATTCGTAGGAGCTTCACTTGCACCGCGGCCTCGAGGTCCCCTATCTCGTCGAGCAGGATCGTCCCCCCGTCGGCTACTTCGAAGCGGCCGATCTTTCGACTCGCGGCTCCCGTGAATGCACCCTTTTCGTGTCCGAACAGCTCACTCTCTATCAGCGAACTCGGAAGCGCCGCACAGTTGACCGTGACAAGCGTCTGATCCGAGCGCCGACTCTGTGCATGAATCGCCCGCGCCACGAGCTCCTTGCCGACCCCAGTCTCACCGAGCAGCAGCACCGTCGAGTCGGTAGCCGCAACCTGCTCCACCTGAAACAGGACTTCCCTGAGCGCAGGACTCTTACCGACCATCTCATAACCAGCGAACGACGCCGCAACTTCTTGCTTGAGCGCGATGTTCTCCGCCTCGAGGTGCTCTTTGAGTTGCCGGATCTCGTCGTAGGCTTTCCGTAACTCGAGGTCTTGTCGCTGACGCTCGATGGCACTTCCGAAGATCCGCGAGAGGAGATGAAGGCGCCCAACCGCAGTAGGATTCCACGGACGGGGATTCGTGCAGCTGATGAAGGCGAGGCACCCAACGACGTCGTCACCGACGACCACGGGGATCCCGGCGAAGCACTGCATGTCCAGCGCCTCGAGTAGCTGGATGTCTGCCTCGGAGGCGGGTGGCAGACCTTTGGACCTCGACCACAGGAGCTCCTGCCCGGTGACGAACGGCGTGAGGAACCAAGGGTAGTCCGCGGCGGCGTACGACGCCGCTACGCCATCGAGGGGGTCGCGATTCCACACGTGCGTGATGTGGACCTCCGTCCCGTCCAGCGACAGGTGACCGTACGTGCAGCGGTCCAGCTCGAGACAAGTGCCAACCTGCTCCAGAGCAGCGGCGATGGTGGCGTCCATCTGATCGGAAGGGACATTCACGAAGCTGGCGGAGATGTCGGACAGCAGGGATTCGAAGTGTGCCTGCTGCTGCAGCTCATGCTCCGTCCGCCTGCGCTCCGTGACATCCATCGCAATGCCACCCACTCTGCGCTCTCCCGCCCGACCCACCACGGCGAACTTGGTATCGCGAAACCAGCGAGTCTCCCCCCGTACGTCGACGCTCACCTCCACCTCGAGAAGGTCCGCTTTGCCGGACAAGACGGCCGTGTCGGCATCATCCATCCGCTGACCCATCTCCGGACTCATGAAGTCACGACTGGTCGTCCCGCAGAACTCATCAATGGAAAGCCCGAACCCGTCCAACAACGGCTGGTTCGCATATATGTGCCGCAGGTCTTCGTCCTTCATGTAGGCGAGTGCCGGACTGTGGTCCATGAAGCTGCGAAACTGCTCCTGGCTCGCCGCCAGGAGAGTACTCAACTCGCGGGCTTTCGCCCCGTCGATCTGGTCGTGTCGGGAGTCTGCCATGATCCGGCCCTGCCGCTCGGGCTGCGAGCGTATCCCCGGGGTGCCGAAATGTCAACACGGAACGCCGAAATATGGGCTCCAAACGCCGACAGAGCGGCGCACGCTGCATGACATATGCAGGTCCCGGCGAGCTGCCCGTTGGACCTCAACTCGCCGCGGTGCAATCAGTTGGCCGTCGCGGGCCCAATCTCCCCAGCTGGCGGCACCAGCCTTGCAATCTGCCTTGGACCACGATGCTGCGGATCGAGATCGCAGACGACGGCCCAACCCCCGTCGTGCGTGTGGCCGGCCGGCTCTCTGGAGACGCGGTCGACGAGGTCGGGCGGGCATCCGATCGAATCGGCGGTCCTTTCGTGCTCGACCTGTCCGAGGTGGTGTCCGCCGATGATGCGGGGATCAGCCTGCTTCGCGCGCTCCGCACCGGCGGTGCGGAGTTGTGGGGGCTTTCGCCGTACCTCAGGGTCCTGCTGGAGGACGAGCAATAGCGATGATTCATAGAGGGCACGCCACGCGGGTTGCCCGACCGGACTACTAGCTGTGGAGGATGCAATGAAGCGCGTATTCAAGGTCTATGCGGTGTTGGCGATCCTCGCCGCGGCGGCCGCCGTCGGCTACCAATTGGGTCGGACGGACACGGCAACCGGCGTGGAGCGGACCTTCGTCCCGACACTCTACGCCGCCGATGCCAACACATTCGTCGGCCTCGAAACCGGCACGGTCTTGCCGCAGGGGCAGCAAGTGGCTTCTCCCACCGGAGCGATCGAGGATAGGGAGGTCTATTACCCCGGTACCGAGGCGTTGGACCCCGACGAGATGCGGGTGATCGCCTGCGGCACCGGCATGCCCAATGCGCGGCCTAAACAGGCCGCGGCGTGCTGGCTGGTGGAGCTGGGCAACGGCGACAAGTTCCTGTTCGACATCGGCACCGGATCGGCCGAGCGGATCTCGGCCCTCAAGATCCCGTACGACTACCTGGACAAGGTGTTCGTCGGTCACCTCCACTCCGACCACTTTGGTGACATGGACGCGCTGTGGGTCGGTGGCGTGATCGCCAACCGGGTGCGCCCCCTCCGCGTATGGGGGCCCTCCAGTAGCGCGACCAAGTACGGCATCGCCTACGCAATGGAGCACATGCAGGAGATGCTGAGCTGGGACGTCGACGGACGAACGGGTAATGTCGACACCCGAGGGCTCGTGCTGCAGGTGACCGAGTTCGACTATCGCGGCGTCAACGAAGTCATCTATCAGGAGAACGGGGTCACGATCAGGTCGATTCCCGCCATCCACAGCTTCGACGGACCCGTGAGCTTCATACTCGAGTGGAACGGTCTCAAGTTCGCGTACTCCAGCGACACGTTTCCGAACCGCTGGTGGCTCGAGCACGCGGTGGGTGCGGATATCGCCATTCACGAGTGCTTTGCATCGCCCGAGACGATGATCGAGAAGCAGAAGTTCGAGCCGGTATCAGCCCTCGGCGTAGCCACACAGATCCACACGTCTCCCGCTCAGTTCGGCAAGGTCATGGCCGAAACGCGGCCGCGGATGGCGGTCGGCTATCACTTCTTCAACGACTTCGACACGCAACCGCTCGTGCTCCGCGACGTGCGCAAGACCTACGATGGCCCGCTGGCGCTCGCGACGGATTACATGGTCTTCAATGTCAGCGCCGATGACATTCGCGTTCGGATGGCAGCTGTCGACGAAGACATCTGGCCGCCGCCCGCAACGGAGATGAAGCTACCGCCGAACCCCGATGATCGCGTGGCCTTCTTCACGGATTTCATTGCGTCAGGGCGCGTGCCCTATTCCGACGTCGTGAACGCGATTTATGACGAGATCAACGCCAAGTACGGCACCAGCGTCCCGTACCCGCAGGGAGGACGCTGAGCGGGCCAGAAGGGACAGCGCCCCTGGCCTGGCGCCGCGTAGGCTCGTGACATGAACTACGGAGGATCTCATATGCGTGGAGATTTCAGGACGACCGCGCGGGCAGTCTGTCTGGCAGTATTGCTCCTGCTCGGCTTCCAGCAGACGGCCAACGCCCAGGCGCTGCTCATCATCCTGTTCGGCGACAAGCTGTCCACCGAGAAGTTCCAGCTCGGCATCAACGCCGACCTCGTGTTTTCGAGCCTCACGAACACCGGGGAGGCTGACCCGCGCTTCAGCTGGGCGTTCGGCGCGTACGGCGAGATCAAGCTGAGTGACCACTGGCACCTGCAGCCCGAGCTCACCGTCAAAACGCCGGCCGGGGCGAAAGGCATGGCCAATACCACGCCTGGCAGCCCATTCTCGTCACCATCGGGCGACCCCACGCTCGACTCCATTGCGGCGGCTGGTACCGTTACCCGCTCGGCCAATTACCTGACGCTGCCACTCCTGGTGAAGTACGTGACCGGGCCGCTCCACATCGGGGTCGGCGGCTCGCTTGGGATCCTGACGGGCGCCAGTGACGAGCTGGTCAGCGATGCGGAGCGCGGCGCCCTCAACCTCAACGCCAGCAATACCGACTCGCTCAACACGTTCGACGCCGGCCTGGTGGCGAGTCTGAGCTACGCCTTCAAGCCGCAGCTTCAGATGAGGAGCTTGCGACTCGACGTCAAGTTCTACTATGGCCTCACCAACACCGTGAAGGGCCACGCGGGCGACGCGATTCGCAACTGGATGCTGTTCGTGGGGCTCGACATCCCGGTGGGTGGATCGGATGCGGCTGATGCTGTCTCAGAAGGAGGAGGGTCATGAAGCTATACAGACCTTTGCCACCGGCACTCACACTCGCCGTGTTGCTCCCTGCCACCGCGCAGGCACAGGCAGCGGCGGGAGCGGTTGAATCCGCGCAGCGTCGAGGCTACCCAGGGCGCTGAGACCCGTGCCGCTTCCCGTCGCCATCGGGCGTGTGCCAAGACGGGCCTAATGTGATTCGTCAATCGGGAGGGAGAAGCCATGAAGCCTCTCGTCATGCTTGTTACAGGACTCTTCGCGCTCCTCCCCTGGCCCGTGGCGGCCCAGGAAGTCACCGCCGTCTCGGGCCCGGGGGAGGACCTCGATCTCCACGCCGTCATCGAGCTGTTCAAGCAGTCCGAGAGCATCGAGGAGTTCGAGCAGAAGCTCAACGATCCCGACGCGGGAGTGAACAACCTCGATCTCAACCAGGACGGTGAGGTCGACTTCATTCGCGTCATGGAATACGCCGAAGGCGACGCACACGTGTTCGTGCTCCAGGCCGCGCTGGGCGAGGACACCTACCAGGACGTGGCCCGCGTGATGGTGGAGAAGATCCAAGGGGATGAGGTCGTCGCCGAAGTGCAGGGTGACGAAGCGCTCTACGGTGAGGGCTACGTCATCGCGCCCACGACGGTCATCGTGGTCAGCAGCTTCGCCCTTCTGAGCGTCGTGTTCCGGCCGCCGCGCGCGATCTACCGCTCGCCGTGGGGCTGGCTCCGGAGACCGCCGTGGTGGCGGCCGCGCCCACCCGTGGCGCGGGCCACGTACCGCTCCCACACCGCTCGCTACCGACAGAGCCGCGCCAGCGCTCGCCAGCGGCAGACGCGGGCCCGCAAGGCAGACAACGTCTACCGAGCACAGCGCCGCCCGTCCGGGCCGGGGCCTGGTCGGGATCACTCCGCCGCACCCCTCAGGGGCTGGGTGGGGCGCTTCGCAGCACATGGCCCGTTCGACGACTCGGCATATGCCGTACGTGAGGTGTTGCTATGACGACGAAGGGAATCGCGGCGCTCGTGATGTTGGCTTCAATCGCGGGACCGCTTGCGGCGCAAGAGCACGAGGAGCACGAGCCGCTCAAGCATCACTCGCTCGCGCTGTTCACCGGCTACACGTGGGTGCCCAAGGGAGACCCACACGAGGGAGACCCGGAAGGCACGGTGCTCGTCCCGACGATCGGAGTCGACTACAGCTTCTGGATCAGCCACAGATTCGGCGTCGGTCTGTACAACGACCTCGAGCTTTCGAAGTACGTGGTGCAGACCTCGGCTGACACCACCATTCCGCGGGAGTACGCTTACGTCGGCGCACTGGTCGGGATCTACGAGCCTGCGCGCGGACTCGAGCTGTATGCCGGGCCCGGCGTCGAGCTCGAGAAGCACGAGAACTTCTTCGTCGTCAAGGTCGGCTTCGAGTACGCCTTCGCCATCGCGAACGGTTGGATGACGGGCGTCGCCTTCGGCTACGACTTCAAGGAGGAATACGACTCGTGGGCGCTAGGAATCTCTGTGGCACGGCGATTCTAGCGCCAGCACCGCTGGGCGCGAATCTCGGAGTGGTAGGGAAACAGGGCTCGGGCGCCGATCGGCGCCCGCGCGGGGCGCCCGACCGAAACCTGACGCCAAGGGGCCTGAGTGAGAAGACCGGCCGCCTCGTACCTCGGCTTAAGCCTCTGTGCTGGGACGCAGTCAAGCGGAGAGGCCTGTCTTGGCGAGTTCGCCCCGCCTGCCTCGCCGCCGCCATCGGCGTACTCGCCGCGCCGGTGCCCGTCGCCCTAGCGCAGGATGAGGTCAGCACCCAGCTCTGGCTCGATTACAACCCGCGCTGGACCTGGCCCTCCGGCGTCGAGTTGCACGCCCAGCTCGGAGTCAGATCGGAACTCGAACAGACGGGCTGGTGGCGCTTCGTGGTGGTGCCTGGAGCACGCGGTCCAGTGGGGCCCTTCCGGCTATCGGGGGGCATCGGGAGCTGGTACACCGCCAACGAGCTTAGCTCCGATCGCTGGGAGATCCGGCCCTTCCAGGGGATCGCCGCCACCTGGCCGTCGTCGCCGATCCACTTGGATCACCGGCTGCAACTCGAGGAGCGGTTCGAGTTCGAAACGGCAGATTGGAGTCTGAACGCCTCGTTCCGTATCCGCTACAAACTGCAACCTGTTTTCCGCTGGGGCGGCATCACGGGTGAGGCCTTCTGGCAACTCCTGCTGCACATCGAAGGCTTCCTGACGGTGGCCGGTGACGCCAGTCAGTTCGACGAGCGGGTGCGCGTCGGCGTAGGCGTCGAGCGCGGCTTTGGATCAGCCTGGCAACTCAGAGCGGACGTGACATGGCAGAAGGTGGGCACGATCGTCTCAGGCGCGCCCACGGACGAGGTGTATCTGCGGGTGAGAGCCTTTCACGCGTGGTGGTGACTACGGGAGGCCGTCACCCCCGTAGCACATAGACGAACGCCGCGACACTCGTTCCATCCTCGAGCCGGGCCGAGGTCCGGACCCGTTCGTACTCCTCGCCCTCGAAGGTGTCGAGTTCCGGCCAGTGTTCGCGCAACTGATCGGAGACGAAGACAAAGCCGGAGACCGGGTCGGCGGTATCGTCGAGAACGATGGCCGGATACCCCATTGCCGCACCCCAGCCCGCCTCGCGCAGGTGACCCCGCACTGAGGCGGCGACCCAATCGCCTTCGATCCCGGCCAGGATGTGATGATTGGATCCGCCCGGAGCCAACGAGCCGTAGACAAAAAGACGTTGAGTGATGGCGCCCCGCCGCTTCGAGGATACTAAGCGGTTGACGAACTTTGTATTATAAAGTACTTTTCCGAATCGTGGCTGGCAATGGACATGGACGGGCATGGAGACAGGGCAGTGACACGAGACTCGGGAAGCGGAGGCGAACGGCGCACGAGCAGTTGGAGGATCGCGGGTTGGTCAGCCGCGGCGGTTGTCCTGCTGCTGCCCCTGGTTGCAATGCAGTTCACCGATGAGGTGAACTGGAGTGTGGCCAACTTCGCTCTAGCCGGCGCCCTTCTGCTCGGCGTCGGCATTCCCCTTGAACTGGCAGTGAGGAAGTCAGGCGACGCCGCATACCGCGTCGGCGTTGGCGTTGCGCTCGTGGCCGCGTTCATCCTGGTCTGGGTGAACGGCGCAGTTGGCATCATCGGGTCCGAGGACAACGACGCCAACCTGATGTACGGCGGGGTGCTGGCAGTCGGTATCATCGGTGCCATCATCGCGCGCTTCCGACCCCGTGGAATGGCACGCGGGTTGTTCGCGGCGGCGTTCACCCAGGCGTTGATCGCCGTGATCGCGCTCATCGCCGGGTTGGGTGCCCCAGTAGACGGGCCGCGAGAGATCGTGGGGGTGAACGCGTTCTTCGTCGTGCTCTTCGTTGGATCGGCGTTGCTTTTTCAGAAGGCGGCGCGTGTGCCAGTCGAACGGAGCGAGGTATAAACCGTCGCTGAGGCCGGCTGTAGGATATCCTTCAGTCCTCCTTTCCATTTCTGGCGCTGCAGAGTCTCGCGGTGGTCTTGATCTCTTGCACGAACCGCTCGGCACTCAACACTGCCAGGAGTTCCGCCTTCAAGACTTTGAGCGCGACCTTGCGAATCGTGTTTGAGATCTTCGGCGAGATAGACGGTGGCCATGCCCCCTTCGCCGAGGCAGGATTGGATGCGGTAGCGATCGGCGAGGGCGGTCGAGAGCCGGGAGGTGGTCTCGGACGTGGTCGGCTAAGATAGGATTTTTCGCAATGACCGGCGAGATGGTCACTTGAATTTGGCACACTATTGGCACACAACCGCGAAAAACGAACGGCCGTTCAACAAACGGCCGCATCGTAACTACAAGTGATGTTGTCACTTAAGTAAGTCGGGACGGCGGGATTTGAACCCGCGACCCCCTGAACCCCATTCGGATCGGGGGAGCAGGCAAGAACGACAATTTGTCGGCTTTTCTGGGCTTCCGAGCGTTGGCAACGACATTTTGCCGTACTCGATGCCGTACTTTGCCGGGAGAAACGGCAACCCGAACGGCAACCGTTCCGTCCTGCCGGATGGCTGAGGGCACGCGCCTGGAGAGCGGAGCGGGCCGGGCCCAAATCGCGACATCCCATCGCACTTCCCGCGGTAGACCGCACGATCTGTCACACTTCCCCGCCCTGAACGTCACAATCGGTCACATCTGACCGACACCTCTGCTCACCTTGGATGGGCCGTGGGCTGCGCGAGAGGTACCTCCCGGCCGGGGCGGTATTGACTCACCATCGCCCTTGCCGAGCGCTGCGCCATCGAGCGGTTCCTCCGGGAGAGCGACATAGCCGCGAAACTCCGGCATCCACACATCCTCATGCTCATCGACTCCAGCGCAGCCGACGGCTCGGAGCTAGACTACAGATGGCTAGGGGACATCACCTCGCCAATCCGAATAAGAGGAGGCGTTTATGAACTCGCAAGGACCTCGCGAGGTCGGCCTTGGCGGGTTCCGGCTGCCGAACATCCGGAACCCCCGAGCTGTCGGCATCGGGTTGTTGGTCCTGCTGGGCGCCCTTGTGCTCGTGAGCTCGGTGTTCACGGTGGCGCCTGAAGAGGTCGGCGTCGTGCTGACCTTTGGCAAGTACACCCGAGAGGCCGAACCAGGGCTCCGTATCAAATGGCCGAGGCCGATTCAGACCGTAATGAAGGTACCGGTGCAGCGGCAGCTCAAGGTGGAGTTCGGCTTTCGCACCGCTACGGCCGGCGTGCGCACCCAGTATACGGCGGGCGCATTCACCGACGAGTCGCTGATGCTGACCGGCGATCTCAACGTCGCCGTGGTCGAATGGACAACGCAGTTCCGGGTCGCCGATTCCTACAAGTACCTGTTCCAAGTGAGAAACCTGTACGACTCCAGGGAAAGAGCCCGCTCCGACACCTTTCGCGCCATGAACGAGGCGGTCATGCGAGCCGTGATCGGGGACCGGAGTGTCAACGAGGTTCTCACCATCGGCCGGCAGGAGATCGCCTCGGAGGTGGAACGTCGCCTGCAGGAGCTGTGCGATCAGTACGAGACCGGCATCAAGATCGAGCAGATCGTGCTACAGGACGTCAACCCGCCCGACCAGGTCCGGCCGGCGTTCAACGAGGTCAACCAGGCCCAGCAGGAAAAGGAGCGGATGATTAACGAGGCACGGGCCCAGTACAACGCCGTCATTCCTCGTGCGGGCGGCGAGGCACTGCAGACGATCCAGCAGGCCGAGGGGTACGCCACGAATCGTGTCAACCGCGCACGGGGTGACGCTGAGCTGTTCAGGTCGCTGCTGGCTGCCTATCGCAGGGCGCCGGAGGTGACCCGCAGGCGCATCTATCTCGAGACGATGCAGGCCGTATACCCGAACGTGCGGCAGAAGATCGTGCTGGACGAAAATCTACAAGGGATCCTGCCGCTGCTGCCGGTGACCCGGGAGGTGAAACCATGAGAAACGCCGTGATCATCGGTATCGGCATCCTGGTGCTGTTAGGCGTGCTGGTCGTGGGCGGAACGATCTACGTCGTCCCCGAGACCATGCAGGTGGTGATCACCCAGTTCGGCGAGCCGAGGGGCGATCCGGTCACCACACCGGGATTGAAGATCAAGGTCCCCTTCATTCAGAGGGCCAACTACTTTGACAACCGCTTCCTGGAATGGGACGGCGACCCGAATGAGGTGCCAACCCGGGACAAGCGGTTCATCCACGTGGACACCTACGCCCGCTGGCGGATCACCGATCCACTGTTGTACTTCCAGCGATTGCGCGGCGAGCAAAGGGCGCAGTCCCGGCTGGACGACATCCTCGACGGCGAGACCCGCAACGTGATCGCCAAGCACGACCTGATCGAAGTGGTGCGCAGCAGCAACCGCGAGTTCGCCGTGTCTGAAGAGGTTGCCGGAGACGTCGCGCCCGAGAGCCAGGAAACGATCGAGCAGGGAAGGAGATTGCTCGCCGCAGAGGTATTGCAGGCGGCGCAGGCCCGTACCGAGGATCTGGGAATCGAGATCCTCGACTTCCGCTTCAAGCGGATCAACTACGTCGAGCAAGTGCGTATCGAGGTTTATAACCGGATGATCTCCGAGCGCAAGCGGATCGCCGAACAGTTTCGTTCGGAGGGCGGCGGCGAATCGGCCCGGATCAACGGCGAGAGAGAGCGGGAGCTCCAGCGGATCACTTCGGAGGCCTATCGCCAGGCTCAGGAGATCAAGGGCCGGGCCGACGCCGAGGCGGCGGACATCTACGCCGCGGCCTACAACCGCGATGCGGAGTTCTACCGCTTCCTCAAGACCATGGAGGTACTCAAGGAGACCCTGGACTCGAATACCGTCTTGGTGCTGAGCACCGACAGCGAGTTTCTGCGCTATCTCGGCCGGTCCAGGTAACGCAGGCGCACTCGCGTCTGGCTCCACGGAGCGGGAGGGTTGGATCCGGCCATCCCAGACGGGGCCTGGCCGCCGAAGTTGTCCGCTCCGGCGATTGGGCAGCTGCGCAAGGGCGCGTCTACGACGGTCGGGCAGCTGCGCGTTTTCTCAGCGCTCGCCTGCCAGCCGCCGGATACGTTGACCACGTCGACGGGGAAGGCCCACCTGTGCCGCACGAGTTGTCCCGAGCATGCGCTCGATCGTCGCTGGCGCAGCGTAGTGCACCCGTCACGTCCGGGTTCGTGCTCGGCTGCGGCTCGAAAGGACGCGCCATGCGAAAGCTCCGCATTGGAATCATCGATCTCGTCACGAAAGCTCCCACGCGATCATTATGGGCCCGTGTCGTGCATGCCAATTTCGCGAGCATTATGCCACAAGCAATCGGCGCCTGGTGTGAAGAGGAAGGACATGACGTCACGCTGGTCTGCTACACGGGGTTCGAGAACTTGGTCGACGAGTTACCGGACCACGTTGACCTCGTCTTCATCGGCGCCTTCACCCAGGCGGCCCAACTGGCATACGCCCTCAGCAACCTCTTCCGTACCCGAGGTGCCGTCGCGGCGCTCGGTGGCCCGCATGCCCGGTGCTACCCCCAGGACGCGCTGAAATACTTCGACTACGTTCTGGGCTTCACCGATAAGGCGGTGATCCGGGATGTGCTGCAGGATTGCTCCCGGCACCGCCCTGTCGGGGTTCGGATTGCGGCGAAGCAGCAGCCCATCGCGCTTCCCGGTGTGCGCGAGCGTTGGAAATTCGTCGAGCCGACGCTACACAAGGCGCCCCTCGTCAGTGTGGTGCCGATGATCGCTAGCCTGGGGTGCCCGTACACCTGCAGCTTTTGCATCGACTCGGTCGTTCCGTATCAGCCGCTTCGGTTCGATGTGATCAGGGAGGACCTGCGCTTCCTCTTGCAGAAATTCCACCGTCCGCGTGTCGCCTGGCACGATCCCATCTTCGGCGTCCGGTTTCACGACTGCATGGATGCGATTGAGGAGGCTGTACCTCCAGGGAGTGTCGATTTCTTGGCCGAAAGCAGCCTCTCCCTGCTGTCAGAGCCGCACCTGCAGCGGCTCGAGCGAAATGGATTCAAGGCTATTCTCCCCGGAATCGAGTCGTGGTTCGACCAGGGCAACAAATCGAAGACCGGTAGGCGACATGGGATGGAAAAGGTGCGGCTGGTGTCCGATCACATCAACATGATCTTGCGCTACATCCCCTACGTCCAAGCCAACTTCGTGTTCGGACTCGACGTCGATGAGGGACCCGTACCCTTTGAACTCACGAAGCGATTCGTGGATCTGGCACCCGGTGCCTATCCTGCGTATTCGCTGCTGTCTGCGTTTGGGCAGGCCGCCCCACGCAACCTCGAATACCAGCGAGCCAGTCGCGTTCTGCCTTTTCCCTTCCACTTCCTGAACGCACAGCACGCGATGAACGTGAGGCCGAAGAACTATATGTGGTCCGAGTTCTACGAGCACCTCATCGATGTCACGAAGTACACGTTTTCCTGGCGCGCGATTCTCAACCGCTACCGAGCGGTCAAGCCCGGGCTCTCGCGGTGGATGAACGTGCTGCGGGCTATGTCCGCACAGGGGCCCCTGGGTCGGATCAAGTATTACACTGAAGTGCATCGGCGGCTCCACACCGATCGGAAGTTCAGGGACTTTTTCGAGCAGGAGACAACCGACATCCCACAATTCTACGTGAACTGGATGCGACAGGACCTGGGGCCGCTGTGGGAGTGGCTTCCGGAGGGAGCGCTGCAACACGACCCAAGTGCCCATCTTCAGTCGGAGAAAGAGCGGTGGACGCAGACGGCGGCGACGCCACATCCCGAGCCTCAGGCGCCGGCGACCCTCCAAATCAGCGGCTCGGGAGCCCGCCCCCAGCTGGCCGAGGAGACACCGGCCGGGTAGCGACTAGGCAGCACTTCAACCACGCAGAAGTCTCCTCGGGATGTCTCAGAATGAGAGGCATGGTACACGATTCGCGTGCCGTGTGGAGAGAACACGATGGGACCGTACCCAGCGCTCGTGTTCGCGACGCGGACCCGGGTGCCCGTGCGGGTGTCGCTGGAGGCTAGCGGCAACACCGCTCCCACGGGGCCAGCCGGTGGACAGTCGGAGGGCGCAGCTTAAGCGCATATCCGTTAGGCGGCATTGTTGTCGAGCACGCAGCCGGATGACGCGTATTGCGTAACAGAGAGGAAACACAGTGAACACGCTCGATAAAGACTACGCAGCGGGGCTCTTGGACAATTGTGATCCCCCTTGCCTTTCGCTCTATCAGCCGACGCATCGGCACCATCCGGACAATCAGCAAGATCCGGTACGGTTCGGGAATCTTGTGAAGGCGCTGGAGGAGTCGCTCCTGCAACAATTCCCGAAGGACGAGATACGGCCATTGCTGGAACCGTTCCTGGCATTGGCTGACGACCGCGACTTCTGGAATCACACCCTCGACGGCCTGGCAGTGCTGGGTGCAACGGGCATGTTCCGGGTTTACAAGCTTCAGCGGCCGGTCGCTGAATTGGCTGTCGTGGCGGATAGCTTCCACAACAAACCCCTGATGCGCATCCTTCAGTCAGCCGACCGCTATCACGTTCTCGGCTTGAACCGAAAGGAGATCAAGTTCTTCGAGGGTAACCGTGATGCTTTGGACGAGATCGAACCGGCCCAGGGTGTCCCGCGGACGATCACCGAGGCGCTGGGAGAAGAATTGACCGAGCCACACCAGACCGTTGCCTCATACGGAGGTGTAGGTGGCGGGCACTCGCCCATGCATCACGGCCACGGCGGGAGAGAGTCTGAGGTGGACATCGACACGGAACGCTTCTTCCGCGCCGTCGACCGCGCGGTCCTGGAGCAGCACTCTCAGCCATCGGGCCTGCCGCTGATCCTAGCGGCGCTGCCGGAGCATCATCATATGTTTCGCGATGTAAGCCACAATCCGTTTCTGATACAGGAAAGCATCGATATCCACCCAGATGCCCTATCGTCGATCGACGAACTCCGCCAGCGCACCTGGCAGCTTATGGAGCCTCGCTATCTGGCGCGCCTGGCCGCATTGGTCGAGGAGTTCGGCAACGCAAGGTCCGAGGGGCTCGGTGACGACGAGCTAGCACAGGTCGCCAAGGCGGTCATGGCCGGGCGGGTCGCCACACTGCTGATCGAAGCCCGCCGCGAAGTTCCCGGCCGGATCAATGCCGCGACCGGCGACATCGAGTTGGACAACTTGACACACCCGGAGGTTGATGACGTGCTCGACGACCTAGGGACGTTAGCTCTCAAGATGGGCGGACAAGTCGTTATCGTCCCCACCGAACGGATGCCGACGAAGACCGGAATAGCTGCGATCTACCGGTACTGAATCGCAGTTACGATAGCCACAGGAAGACGGACTTATGCAGATTCAGATCAACACCGATAGCAATATCGAGGGTAACGACCGGCTGGCTCAACAGGTGGAAGCGGCGGTGAGGGACGCGTTGGATCAGTTCAGCGCGCAGATCACACGGGTGGAGGTCCACCTCAGCGACGAGAGCAGCGACAAGAAGTTCGGCACCGAGGATAAACGCTGCCTGCTGGAGGCCCGTCTCGCCGGCCTTCAGCCGATCTCGGTGAGGTATCAGGCGGCGACTCTGGAGCAGGCCGTCGACGGCGCTGTCGAGAAGTTGAAGCGTTCCCTCGACAGCACCCTCGGGCGGTTGGGTACGCGCTAATGGACGCCGGCCGAAGGCTCGCACGTTACTGCTGTCCGAGTACTTCGGTTGGCACCGTCCGCTCCCAGACGGTGTGGTCGGACCCATCACCCACCTCGCCAAACGTGTTGGCGCCCCAGCAATATGCGCGACTCTGTGGAGTTATCCCACACGTGACCGCACCGCCCGCG
>JBDHBX010000015.1:0-128860 GCA_039592335.1 Gemmatimonadota bacterium
CTCGCGCGGGTGGTGGTCCATTCCGAGCGCGACCAGGTCAAGCGGCTCAACTTCGGCCTCAGTGACCGGGGCAGCATCTTCCTAAACGGGCAGGTCGTGTTCTCGGGCGACAACACGTATCGCTCCCGCTCGCAGCGCTACCTCGGCGTGGTGACCATCGATAACGACGCGGTCTACCTCCCGCTGCAGCGGGGCGAGAACGAGTTGGTAGTGGCCGTCGCGGAGTCGTTTGGCGGTTGGGGCTCATCGCCCGATTCGAGGACATAGAGGGCATCGCAGTCGAGCCTGCCCTGCCCTAGACCCCGCACAGCGAATCCCCAGGCCAGGCCGGCAGGACGTAAGTGCCTGCCGGCCTTTTAGTTAGGCCTCTTATCGGGCCGCTTCGCCTAAATGAGGAAATTCCGACAGTATTGATCGGAGAACGTCGAGGTGTTAATTGGAGGGGATGCGCCCTGAATCAGCCACCGCCGGCCAGCAGGACATGGTCGCGGCCAAGGCCAGCTATGACCGGTGCTGCACCGCGCCGGACTTCTTCCCGTCGTTCTACCGGAACTTCTTCGAGAACGCCCCGGAGATCGAGTCGCTCTTCGCGAACACGGATTTCACGCGGCAGCACAACCTGCTCAAGCACGCCATCGGACTCCTGCTGCTCTTTCCCAAGCAGCCGCCCTCCGACCCGAACGTCCTCACCCGAGTCGCCCAGCGCCACAGTCGGCGGGATCTGGACATCGATCCGGCCCACTATCCGGCGTTCGTGGAGAGCCTGATGACGACGGTGAGGCAGCACGACCCGGAGTTCACCCCGGACCTCGAACGCGCCTGGCGCGCGACCGTCGCCGCCGGGATCAGTTACATGCAGTCGCAGTACTAAGAGACTCGGCCATGAGTCATTGCACTCGATGCGGCACGCAGGTGGCGACCGGCGCTCAATACTGCGCCAACTGCGGCTCACGAGTCGGGTCCGACCAGGACACGGCGCGCACCGAACGAATCCGCCGTCCCAGCCATGAGTCGGTGGCGGAGAGCGAGCGCCGCCTGCTGAACCAACTGCGGCAAGCCACTCTCGGCGAGTACGAGATCCTGGACGAGGTGGGACGGGGCGGGATGGCCTTCGTATTCCTGGCCCACGACATCTCACTCGACCGCAAGGTCGCCATCAAGGTGATGTCGCCGGCCCTCACCCTGATGGATCCCGGCATCCAGGAACGCTTCAATCGCGAGGCGCGCACGGCCGCCTCCCTGAGCCACCCGCACGTCATTCCCGTGTATGCCGTTCGAAACAGCGAGGAGATCGCCTACTTCGTGATGAAGTATGTCGAGGGCCGCGGGCTCGAGACGGTGATCAAGGAAGTCGGCGCCCTACCGGTCCCGGTCGTACAGACGATTCTCAACCAGGCGGGAAGCGCGCTGGGGTACGCGCACCGCAACGGCGTCGTCCATCGGGACGTCAAGCCGGGCAACATCCTCCTCGATCAAGAGGGATGGGTCGTGGTCACGGACTTCGGCATCGCCAAGGTGGCCGAGGCCAAGGCGCTCACCATGACCGGCGGCATGGTGGGCACGCCGTCATACATGAGCCCCGAGCAGTGCGGCGGCAGGGAGGTGACGGGCGCAGTGGACCAGTACGCGCTGGGTGTCGTGGCATACGAAATGATCACGGGCCAACTCCCGTTCCATTCCGGCACGGTGGTCAACCTGCTGTACGACCACTGCCATACACCGCCGACACCGCTCCAGGCATTGGCTCCCGACTGTCCCCCCGAGATCGCCGCCGCCGTGATGCGCATGCTGGAGAAGGACCCGGCGAATCGCTGGCCCTCGGTCGAGGCCGCGGTGGAGGCAATCGGCACGGTGACGGACAGCAAGAGCGGTGTCGTGCGCACCCACATGCTGACCCTCGCCAAGGGCAAGAAGCGTACGACTGCCGAGTCCCTGCTCGAGAAGTTCAGCACACCGCCGTCCGCCGTGCGCTCCACACCCCCTACCCCGGTCACGCCGACTCCCGTCTCGCTCCCGCAGCCGCCTACGGATGCGGCGGCAGGCAGCGCAGGGCGCGGCGCGCGGAAGGCCCTGTGGGCGGGCCCTGCGCTCGCGGCGGCGGTCCTCGGGCTCTGGTTCGCATTCGGGCGCGGTCCGGCGGACGGGACCTCGGCGCCCGCACCGGTCGAGGCGCCGGCAGAGGAACCCGCGTCCCCTGCGCTACGAGTGGCGGCGATCGACGTCTCTCCGCCCACCGTCACCCTCGCCGCCGGCGAGAGCGCTACGCTCCGGGCCACCCCGCAGGATGCAGACGGTGCTGGGGTTTCCAGGGCAGCCGTGCAGTGGAGCACGTCGGATCCAGGGGTGGCAACCGTCTCCGCCGATGGTGCGGTCACGGCGGTGGCGCCCGGGAACGCCGCCATCACCGCGCGCAGCGGCGCCAGCTCCGCCGCCGTCGCCGTCGTGGTGAGCGAACCGCGTTCACGGCCCACCGCCCCGACCCGGCCCGCGACCGTGGCATCAGTCGGCATCTCGCCGGCCGTGGCATCGACGGTCGCCGGCGAGAGCATCCAGCTCCAGGCCGTGCTCCGCGATCAAAGCGGTGCCACGCTCACGGGGCGGGCCGTGCGCTGGTCTTCGAGTAACACGGCGCTCGCGCGAGTTTCGGATGCCGGACTGGTCAGCGGCATCGCCGAGGGCACCGTGCAGATCACCGCCACGAGCGAGGGACGCTCGGGCGTGGCGACCGTTTCAGTGAGTGCCCGACCGGTGGCGTCGCTCGAGGTCTCTCCTCGTCGGGGCAGCATCCTGGTCGGAGCGACATTGCGACTCTCGGCGACGCCGCGGGACGATGCGGGCACGGCCATGGGCGGCCGGGTGGTGGCGTGGACCTCGAGCAACGCCGCCGTCGCACGCGTCTCCTCCGGCGGCGTTATCACGGGCGTGGCGCCGGGGTTTGCCACGATCACCGCCACCAGCGGGAGCGCCGCGGCCCGGGTGGCCGTCACGGTGGAGCCCCCCGCAGCCGCCGACGAGCCGGCGCCGGCCGACCCACGACCGGAGATCGAGCGACTGCTCGAGACGTATCGGCGCGCCATCGAGTCGCGTGACCTCGACCGCCTGCGGTCAGCGTACCCGGGCATGACGGCCGACCAGGAGCAGGCCTGGCGCGGCTTCTTCAGCAACGTGAGTGCGCTTCAGGCGACGCTGGAGATCCTCGAACTCGATATCTCGGGCGACACGGCGCGTGCGCGAATGGAAGCCACCTACGAGTACCGCATGAATCGCTCGGAGACCCAGACCTTCGTATTCACCGCCTCGTTCCGTCGTGGGACCGACGGCTGGCGGATGGACCAAGTCCAGTAGTGCCGCCGCTCGGGCGGTGCGACGAGTGCGATCAACCGAATCAATGCGCAGACGGAGAGAGCCGTATGAAGCGTTGCATGACAACCCTCCTGGTGGTTACCCTGTTCGCCGCGCCAGCGTCGGCGCAGGGGCTGCGCGAGCAGATCGGCCAGCTGTTCATCTTCGGCACCGGAGAGAGTCCCCTCTTCCTCGCGGGCACGGCCGATCCCGACAACCCGCTCTCGGTGCAGGTGCACGGCGACCACTTCGTACCCTCGGCGGTGGCCAGCAACGGCACGTTGATCGCATTCCTGGAGGGCGCCATCAGCACGAGCATCGCCGACATCCCGATCAGCGCGACATCGAGCGGCCGCACGTTCAGATTCGAGGGTGGCGTGCCAGTGCCCACCGCCACCTCCCCGGGTCCGATCTTCGCCGAGCGGGCTCAGACGCTGGGTCGCGGTCGCGTGCTGATCGGTGCGACCGTGAACGCGTTCAACTTCACGTCGGTGCGCGGCGTAGATTTGGACAACATCCAGCTCAACTTTACACACGTGAATGCAGACTTCGAAGGGTGCGACACGTCTCAAGGCGACGATTGCACAAAGGTGGGCGTCCCCACCCTCGAGAACGACTTCATCCGGCTCGATCTCGAAATGAATCTCAAGGTGACGGCAGCGCTCTTCGTGCTCACGTACGGCCTGCTCGACTGGATCGATATCGGAGTGGCGGTGCCCATCATCTCGAATGAGCTACGCGGGACGAGCACGGCCGAGGTCGTGCCGTTCGGCGGACCCACGGCCACCCACTTCTTCGAGGGCACCCCCGACGACCCCGACCTCTCCGCGACCCGCAGCATCGAGGGCAGTGCCAGCGGGCTGGGCGACATCGCCGCGCGGCTCAAGGTCAACGTTCGACAAACCGAGTCGGTGGGCTTTGCCATCCTGGGCGACGCACGCTTCGCCACGGGGAGCGCGGAGGACCTGTTGGGGTCAGGGCACACCTCCGTGCGGGGGCTGGGCATCGTGTCGGGGCAGTTCGGCAACTTCTCACCGCACGCCAACGTGGGTTATCTGTACCGCAGCGGCGAAACGCAGAACGATGCGGTACTTGCCACGATCGGATTCGACCACGCGCTTGCGTCCTGGGCGACCCTGGCGGCAGACCTGATCAGCGAGCTGCAGGTCGGTGATACGCAACTCGAGATTCCCGAGACCCTGGTGATCGAGGAGCCATTCCGCCGCACCATCCAGCCGTCCAACATCCCGAACATGCGCGACGACATCATCGACGGCTCGGTCGGCCTCAAGTTCGTGACGTCCCCGGGGCTCACGATCATCACCAACGCGCTCATTCCCCTCAACAATGGCGGACTGCGCCCGGACGTCGCCTGGACGCTGGGTCTGGAATACAACTTCTGAGCCGTCAGAGGCCGCGCAGCCGCGGACCCGATCGACACAGCGCCCGGTCTCATGCCGGGCGCTTGTCATTCGGGCCTGGAACCGGCAGCTTGGCTACGCAGCCTGGAGACACGGGAAAGGAGCGTGCCGTGAACGAGACGTCAGCCGCCATCCCGCGAAGCGCTCGCAAGTGGGCCATGGCGTGTCACCTGATCGCCCTTGTCGGGCTCATCGGGAACGGGATCGGCTTCCTGCTGGGACCGCTGATCGTGTGGCTCGTGAAGAAGGACGAGCACCCGTTCATCGACGAGCAGGGTAAGGAGGCCGTCAACTTCCAGATCACCATGCTCGCGGCAGCCATCGTGAGCGGTCTGTTGGTGCTGGTGTTGATCGGCATCGTGTTGCTGGTCCTGGTGGGCCTGGCGATGGTCATCTTCCCCATCATCGGGGCGATCAAGGCGAACGACGGAGAGCAGTACCGTTACCCGTTCTCGTTCCGCCTGATCAAGTAGCTGAGCGCGGGCGTTCGCCGGAAGCCTGTAACCAGGACAACAGTCCCCAAGACCCCAATTTCGAGGGAGTTACTTGCGCTTTGGGGCCCGTTGATGGACCTTTGGACCTTCATCTGCCCCGGGGGGGGGCGTGCGAAAGCTGCGAATAGGAATCATCGACCTGGTCGCCAAGGGTCCCACACGGACTCTCTACTCGCGTGTCATGCACGGGAACCTGGCGAGCATCATGCCCCAGGTACTCGGCGTGTGGTGCGAGGAAGAGGGACATGAAGTCACCCTGGTGTGCTACACCGGGTACGAGGACCTGCTGCATGAGCTGCCCGATGACATCGATCTGGTGTTTATTGGGTCGTTCACTCAATCGGCACAACTCGCCTACGCCCTGAGCAACATGTTCCGCTCCAAGGGCGCCGTCACCGTGCTCGGCGGGCCGCACGCACGGTGTTATCCCCAGGATTCGCAGCGCTACTTCGACTATGTGCTCGGCTTCACGGATCGATCGGTGATCAGCGAAGTCTTGCGCGACTGCGCACCGCACCGTCCCATGGGCCTCCATCTCGAAGCCGGCGGGCAGCCGGGTGCGCTCCCCGGAGTGCGGGAACGCTGGAAGTTCGTCGAGCCCACGCTGAAGAAGGCACCGCTCCTCAAGATCGTGCCGATGTTGGGCAGCCTCGGCTGTCCCTACACATGCAGCTTCTGCATCGATGCGAGGGTCGCGTACCAGCCGCTCGACTTCGACGTCATGAAGGACGATCTCCGATTCTTACAGCAGAAGTTCCGGCGACCGCACGTTGCATGGCACGATCCGAACTTCGGCGTCCGTTTCGACGATTACATGGGTGCAATCGAGGACGCGGTCGCCCCGGGCAGCATGGACTTCATTGCCGAGAGCAGCCTGTCGCTGCTCGCCGAGCCGCATCTGCAGCGCATGCAGCGCAATGGGTTCAAGGCCATCCTGCCGGGCATCGAGTCGTGGTACGACCTTGGCAACAAATCCAAGACGGGCAAGCACCAGGGACTCGACAAGGTCCGACGGGTTTCGGAGCACGTCAACACGATCCAGCGCTATATCCCATACATTCAGACCAACTTCGTGCTCGGCCTCGACTGCGATGAAGGTCCGGAGCCGTTCGAGCTGACCAAGCGGTTCGTGGACGTCTCGCCAGGCGCTTTCCCTGGGTACTCGCTGCTCTCGGCGTTCGGTCAGGCCGCACCGCTCAATCTGGACTACCAGCGCAACAACCGGGTGTTGCCGTTCCCGTTCCACTTCCTGAACAACCATCACGCGATGAACGTGAAGCCGGCGAACTACTCCTGGCCGGACTTCTACGACCAGGTCATCGACCTGACGCGGCATACTTTCTCGTGGCGCTCCATCAACCGGCGCTTCTGGGCGATCAAGGCCAACATCCCGCGCTGGATGAACGTCGTGCGCGCGATCTCTTCCGAGGGATTCGGACGCCTGCGGTACTTCACCGAGGTGCGGCGGCTGCTCGAGCACGACCGGCCGTTCCGCGATTACTTCGAGCGCCAGACCACGAAGCTCCCGCAGTTCTTCACCGATCGCGTAAAGCGGGACTTGGGCCCCCTGTGGCACTGGCTTCCGGCCGGCGCCATGGAGCACGATCCCAACGCCTACCTGAAGGCGCTTGAGGGGGAATCCATCGTGGTCCCGAGATTGCGAGCCGCCGCGGCGGTATAGCCCCTACGCCGACGGGCCTCCGTGAGGAGGCCCGTCGCGTATCCAGCTCGTTCTCGTCCTTCCGTATCTCGCCGCTAGTGCACCTCGGCACGCCTCGACAGGCGCTTGAAGATCCACAACGCCACCAGGACGAGCACGGCCAGGAACACCACCTTGCCTGCCACGAGCACGAACCCCGCCAGCACACCCAGGAGAGGCGCGACCAGCTTCAGGAACAGCTGCCACAGCAGGTAGCCGACCACTCCTGTGGCGGCGACGGCAAGCACCGGTCTCAGCATGAAACAACCCTCATTGGGGGACTCACCGCTCCCTACGGCCGCGCTGGCATGGAGGTTTCGCTTCGTGTTAGCCTTGGGAACAGCCCAAACCGGGACTTCAACCATGGCAGATACTCCGCAGAAGGCCTTCAGCGCCCTGTATGAGCGGCTCGCACCCGACTCCAAGGACCTCATGGGCGGCGACGCGGACTCGGAGATCTTCGAGGCTTTCAAGGACCTGAGGGAGGTCGCGCACCCCGCCCGCATCGCGGCGGTCGAGGGTGATTACGTCGGCCGTGGGCTCATGGCCCACGCCCTGTTCCTGAGCTGGAGAGAGTACAAGGAGGCCGCGTTCCTGCTCGAACGGGCGCGCCATCATATGATGGACCAGCTGCGTGGCGGGAACACACCGCAGCCGGACGTTTACCGGCTCACCGAGGCACTCACGCGATTCTGCGACGCCTGGAAGCCGGCCGACAATTCCAGCGAGTCCTGAGCCCCCTCAGCCGGTTTCCCACCAGGCGACCTCACCCCGGAAGCCACAGCGGGGGCATTCCGCCAGGAACGCGTTCTCGAACAGTTTCAGTCGGTCGCCGGACCTCGGGCAGACGCCGTAGACAGGGCCCAGGTCGTCGCTCGTGTCGCGGGCCGGGTTGGGACCGGTGCGCGAACGGTACACGACGGTGATGCGCGTCGGCGGGGTGCGACGGATCTCCACGAGGCCGGGGCACACGGTCACGCGCTTGCCGTGGACCCGCAGCGCCACGTGGTTCCGATGGTTGGCGAGAACGGGGTACCAGGCCCCCTGTCTCAGCTTGGGGTCGGTCTTGGGGCTCGCGACGGCCCAGGCACGCGCCCAGCCAAGTTCAAGTGGCTCCTGCATCTGGGGAACCTCCGGATTGGACATCCTGTTCCACTCCCAGTTACACTCAAAGAGTGTGATCCAGATCTCCACGGCACTGTGAGCAACGTTACACTGAGACCCCGGCTCCCCATGTCCCGCAATCCACTGCTCCTGCTCGTGCTTGCGACGGCCGCGTGCGGCACAGGGCGGCCCTACTATGACCTCAACGCGCGCGCCGACCCGATCGAGTCCCTGGCCGTGCTACCGTTCCCCGACCAGGGGCTGACACAGGTCGACTACCGCGACATCGATACCCACCTCAGCACGAAGCTCGGGCTGCGCCTGAGCGACAGGCGGGTCATGCCGGCGCCCCAAGGGGTCTCCCGGGTGCGGGAGGCGGGGGATTGGGAGGCCTGGCGCACGTACCAGGCCGGCCCACTCTCGGTGGGGGCCCTCGACACCACCCTGGTCATGCAAGTCGGAGCGGCCCTTGGTACCGACGTGTTCATGACCGGCGAGCTGCTCGACATCTTCCGAAAGGACGGCGAGCAACTCACGGGTAGGGGCGCCGCACAGTTCGGCAGGCCGGGTCCTGGGGAAACCCGAGTCGAGATACAGCTCTACCTGTTCGATTGTGACAGTGGCCGGCTGATCTGGCGGCACATCGGGAAGGGCAAGCTCGTGAGCTCGTCACGCGATCCCGCGCCGCCGATCGCCGACACGGTAGCGAAGGCGATCGATGGGCTACTCGAGGATCTGCTCGGCGAGAACGGCTGACGCGGCAGCGACGCCAGACGGTCGCTGCCACTCCTGACAAACGCGGCTCGGAGCCGTCCGAGCCACGTCGTGCATTCTCGGTTGCGCCTCTGCCCAATCCGAGCCGCGCGCCCTATCCACTCAACGCTCTGCCGTCGCCCCCCCAACCACCGCTCCCAGGAGGAGCGGGATCACGTTCATGAACGACAGCGCCCAGGCCCCGAGGCCGGCGATCGCCGCCCAGAGCTGGCCAATAAGTGGAATCCAGCCGATGAGCGTGCCGACGATCGCCGTCACCAGGAACAACGCTACGCCGGGCAGGAAGACGGCAACCACCGCAGGCCACAAGCCCCCGGCTTTGCGCCCCCCCACGAAACCCGCAATGAGCCCCCCGATGCCGGGGAGCCAGAAGAGCGCAATCGACAGGCCGAACATCCAGCCCATGGCGGGGCCGACGCCGCGCCGCTGCAAGGCAGTACCCATGAGACCCTCTTTGCGGTTGGTGTTCCAAGCATACACTACGGGCGGGCGCTCGGGGGGTTTCCCCAGGATGTTGCCGGGTGAAACGGCCTGGTGCCGAGGGGGGCCGCCGGCACCGGTCCCACCTGCTAGATTTCCCCGGCATCGGAGGAGCACGCCGCGGGTCGCCCGCCCTCATTTCCCGCCTCCCCTGCACGAGGGCGCCGTCTCGCATATCTACACGTCCCAGGGAGGAATACGTCTCATGAGAGTCCTGGTTGGCACGGTCTTCTTGCTTGCCGTGGCGGGCACCGCCGCGGCGCAGCAGGAGGACAAGAGCTTCCCGTTCGACTACCGCGTGGTCGAGCTGGAGAACGGGTTCAAGGCCTACCTCATCAATGCCGGCGCACCGGGGCAGATCGCCTACGTGTCCATGGTGCGCACCGGCAGCCGTGACGAAGTGGAGGAGGGGAAGACGGGTTTCGCCCACTTCTTCGAGCACATGATGTTCCGCGGCACGGAAAAGTACCCCTACTTCGACGCCGTCACGTCCTCGATGGGCGCGGCCCGCAACGCGTTCACTTCTAACGACCGAACCGTCTACTATGAGATTGTCGCCTCGGAATACCTGGAGCAGGTGGTCGACCTCGAGTCCGACCGGTTCATGAACCTCAGGTACTCGGAGCCAGACTTCCGCACCGAAGCAGGCGCCGTGCTGGGCGAATACCAGCAGGGTGCTCGCTCGCCGTTCCGGTTCCTCTCCGAAGTGGTACGGACAACGGCGTACGACGCGCACACCTACCGGCACACCACGATCGGCTTCGAGGCGGATGTACGGGCGATGCCGCAGGGCTACGACTACAGCATCTCGTTCCACCGGCGCTACTACCGGCCCGAGAATGTGGTGCTGGTGCTCGTCGGCGACTTCGACTACGCCGAGGCCGAGCGGCTGATCCGCGAGTATTACTCACCGTGGGAGCCGGGCTATCAGGCGCCCGACATCCCGGTGGAGCCCCAGCAGACCCGCGCCCGCCGGCGCACCGTAGAGTACCCCGGCCGCACGCTCCCCGTGCTCTCGGTCAACTACAAGGCACCAGCGTGGAGCGCCACCGATGGCAACACCGTCGCCCTCCAGGTGCTCGGTCGTGCGGCATTCGGGTCCACCTCGGACCTGTACAAGGAGCTGGTCGTTCAGGACCGCAAGGTGCAGTACCTCAACACAGGGTTCGGATTGGCGCGTGATCCGGGGCTCGTCTCCATCACCACAATGGTCATAAACCCCCGCGAGACGGCTGCTGTGGAGGAGCGCATCCTGGAGACAGTGGAGCAGTTCAAGACCGGCTTGGTAGACGAGCAGGTGCTCGCCGACACCAAGAGCAACATGAAGTACAGCTTCCTCATGGACCTCGAGACCGCGTACCAGGTCGCCCGCGCCATGATGCCCTACGTGATTAACACGGGAGGGATCGAGGCCATGGAGGACTACTACCGCACGCTCGACGCAGTGACGGCCGAAGATGTGCGCACCGCCGCGCAGCAGTGGCTCATTGACTCGGGCAAGACCACGGTGACGATGGTGCAGAGGAGGGGGCGATGATGAAGAGACTCGCATTGCTGCCAGCGCTGCTCCTCGTGGTCGGAGCCTGTGAGCCGGCCGTCGAGGGCACAGTGACACTGCGCGAGACCGACTCGCCGTTCGTCGCCTTCAACGTGTGGGTGAAGGCGGGCTCGCAGGACGATCCCGCGGGCAAGGAGGGCCTCGCAGCCCTCACGGCGAGCCTTATCTCGGACGGGTCGACGACGCAGGACAGCTACGACGACATCCTGGCCAAGCTGTACCCCATGGCAGCCGGGTACGGCTACCAGGTCGACAAGGAGATGACGGTCTTCCGGGGGCGGATCCACAAGGACAACCTGGAGGCCTATTACGTGCTGTTCCGCAACTCGATCCTCTCGCCCGCGTGGAGCGAGGAGGATTTCGGGCGCGTAAAGTCCCAGACGATGAACTACCTGCAGCGCACGCGGCGGTACGGTCGTGACGAGGAGCTCTCCAAGGAGTTGCTCTTCTCGATGGCGTACGAGGGGACGCCCTACGCCCACCCCGAGGAAGGCTATGTCCAGTCCGTGGCATCCATCACACTGGACGACGTGAAGCAGTTCTACGCTGACCACTACCTCGCGAACAACGTTGTGGTGGGAATCGGCGGTGGCTTTCCGAGAGGCTTCGTGCAACAGGTGCGTGCTGATTTCGATGCACTGCCTACCGGCGAAGTGATGCAGCTTCCCGCGCCTCAGCCCAACATGCCCGATGGCGTGAAGGTGCTGATCGTGGAGAAGGACGTGGATGCCACGCCTATCTCGATGGGCTTTCCGACGCAGCTGAAGCGGGGCCACGAGGACTTCTGGCCGATGGTCGCCACGAACTCCTGGTTCGGCGAGCACCGCCAGTCGTTCAGCCACCTGTACAACGTGATCCGCGAGATCCGCGGCATGAACTACGGCGACTACAGCTACATCGAGGCGTACCCGCGGGGCTACACCACGCAGGTGCCGCCCACGAACGTCTCCCGCCGCAGCCAGCTGTTCGAGATCTGGATCCGTCCGATCTCCCTCACGGCGCCGGGTAATCTGCACGAGCGTACGCTGTTCGCGACGCGGGCGGCGTGGCGGGAGCTCAAGCTCCTGGTCGATGGCGGCATGACGGAGGAGACATTGGGCGACACCAAGCAGTTCTTGCGTAACTACGCGCTGAACTGGGGGCAGACCATTAGTCGTCGCCTCGGCTACGCCATGGACGACGCGTTCTACGGCATGGATCCGGGGTATTTCCGCGAGATCCGCCCGGGCCTCGATGCCCTCACGCTGGAACAGGTGAACGCCGCGATCCAAGAGCATTTGCAGTACGACAACATGTGGGTGGTGTTCATCACCGCCGACGCGCAGGCGATGAAGCGTAAGCTGCTCTCCGGCGTGGCCACCCCGATCACCTATGCGGGTGAGAAGCCGGCCGAGCTGCTCGCCGAAGACCAGATCATCGCGAGCTTCACGATTCCGGTGGAGGAGGACGACATCACCATCATCGGGATCGAGGAGGTGTTCGAGGGTAACTGATCGACGGTTCCACTCGTCGATTTGACAACGGGGCCGGTGAGCGTAATGCTTGCCGGCCCCTTCTCACGACTTCCGGAGCCTCGGCTCTACCGCCCGATCCGCACCGGCAGCCGCTTCTGGCCCCAATCTCCCGGCGGGCCGTCGAACACGCCAGCGCACGGCGTGCCGCACTTGGCGCAGCGCCCGTCGTCGGTGAGGTGCCAGTCCTTGAGGACGTACCAGTCGCGCGCGATGACCACCTCGCCGCACTCGTGGCACAACGTGCTGTCGCCGGCGGGGTCGTGCACATTGCCGGTGTAGGCGTAGCGCAAGCCGTTGTCGAGCGCGATGCGGCGCGCGCGCGTGAGCGCGGCCGGCGGTGTGGGCGGCACGTCCAGCATCCGGAAGTCGGGGTGGAACGCCGAAAAGTGGAGCGGCACGTCGGGCCCCAGATGCTCCACGATCCACTGTGACAGCTCCTCGAATTCCGCATCCGAATCGTTCTTGCCGGGAATGACGAGGGTCGTCACCTCGAGCCACACGTCGGTCTCGTGCTTGAGATAGACCAGCGTGTCGAGCACCGGCTGGATGTGCCCCTTGGTGAGCTGCCAGTAGAAGTCCTCGGTGAACGCCTTGAGATCCACGTTGGCGGCGTCCATGTGACGGTAGAATTCCTCGCGCGGCTCTTCGCAGACGTAACCCGCGGTCACCGCCACGGTCTTGATCCCCCGCTCACGGCATGCCTGCGCGACGTCGATCGCGTACTCGTGGAAGATCACGGGATCGTTGTAGGTGAACGCCACGCTAGTGCACCCGAGCTGTGCGGCCGCGTCGGCCAGGCCCTGCGGGGACGCCGTGTCGGCCAGGGTGTCGATCTCGCGCGACTTACTGATGTCCCAGTTCTGACAGAACTTGCACGCCAGGTTGCAGCCTGCGGTGCCGAACGAGAGCACCGGGCTACCGGGATGGAAGTGGTTCAGCGGCTTCTTCTCGATGGGATCCACGCAGAACCCGCTGGAGCGGCCGTACGTCGTGAGCACGACCTTGCCGTCCTGGCACATGCGCACGAAGCACATGCCGCGCTGCCCTTCGCGCATGTGACAGTAGCGGGGGCACATGTCGCACTGGACGCGCCCGTCGTCGAGCGTGTGCCAGTACTTGGTGGGAACGACCGATGATGCGACTTCCGGCATGGCTCAGGCCCTCAGAGGCGCCTTACTAAGGATAGGCGCAGAGGGGCCGCGTGGACACCCGGGGGTGGGCTAGCTCATCCCTCCAACGCGGCGAGCCGCGCCATGGCCTCCCGCGCGGCTTCCACCTGGGGCTGGAGGTGGTCATCGGCGTCGGCCCACAGATTCACGAACCGGCCGTAGTAGTCGAGCGCCGCGTCGCGCTCGCCGCGCCGGTCGTGCAGCTGCGCGCGCCGCAGGTACCCACCGGCCTCCAGCCACGGCGTGCCGCCGAGGGAACCGTAGATGGTCAGGGCCTCCTCCTCCTCCTCGCCGTGCTGCTGCAGCAGCGTGGCCAGCGTATACCGCTCGAAGTCGTGCGGCCAGCCCCAGTTGCCGTTGATCAATGGGAGACCACGCCGCAGGTGCCCGATCGCCGCTTCGACGCTGTCAGCGGCAGCCGCCATGTGGCCCCGAACCGTCCAGGCGAGCCCTCGAAACGACCGGCCGTTCGCCGAATCTCCGCGGGCGAGCGCTCTATCCGCCACCGCCACCAGCGTATCCACAACGGCTTGCGCATCCCGTAAGCGACCCTCATGAGCGGCCAGTACGGCGGTCTCCCAGTCTCTGAGGACGCTCCGATCAAGGCGGTCCAACAGCTCCCGTGAGGCGGAATCCGTCGCCAGGCCCAGCACCCGGGCCTGGGCAACGAGAAACTGCGGGCGCCAGCTGTTCGGAGCCAGCGCGTGCCCGCGCCGGACGGCATCGAGTGCCGTCTCGATTCGCCCCCGCCGGAGGTACTCCTCCGCCGAGTGCAGCAGCGCGACGCCCCGGGTCCCGTCGTCAACCCGTGGGTTGCTCAGCGCCGCGACAACCATCATGTAGGACGACAGCGGCCAGCGCGAGGCGCTCGAGTGGAGCAGCTGGTGGAGCAGGTCCGAGTCAACGGTGTCAAGAGCTGCGACCGCAGCTGCCGAGTCGGCTCCCGAGCCGAAGCGCAGGGGATTTGCGATCCGGAACCTGGTTGCGTATTCCGACGTCGAGTCCAGCGCCAGATATCGAGCGGTCCACTCGCGCGCGCCTATCGAATCATCTTGCGCGTGTGCGATCTCGATCAGATGGATCAGCGGCGGTGCGAACGTCGAGTCCAACGCCACGGCTCGCTCGAAGGCCTCGGCGGCACCGCTCCGCGCCCGTCCCAGCCGCGCGCCCAGATGGTAGTACGCCTCGCCGAACTCGTACCAGACCTCCAGATCGTCGGGGTAGCGCTGCGTCATGCGCTCCAGCAGCCGAATCGCCCTTGGGTCACCGTCGACGCTGTAGAGCTTGCCACCCAGGATCAGGAGGCTGTCCCGCTCCGGTAGGCCACCGCTGTGCCGCACGGCGGCAACCCTGTACGTCGAGACCTCCGCGGAAATGATGCCGAGCGACCAGCCGTAGCTCAGGCCCAGCCGGTGCAGCGCCCCGGCGAAGGTGGAGTCGGCCTCCACCGCCCGGGTGAACGCCTCCTGCGCCTCGACGAACCGCGACCGCCGGAACGCCTGCTCGCCCTCGAGGTAGGCGCGCAGCGCCGGGATCGAGGTCGTCGTGACCGCCGAGACACGCACATCGAGCTGGCCCTCACCGCGCCACACCGACTTGAGCAGCTCCACCGTCACGCGGTCGACGAGGTCCGTCATCTCATCCTCCGACCCCTCGACCGTGGCCGAGCCCTCCTTCCGGAGCCACCGGGTGGAGTAGAGATCGGCGGCCACGCGAAGCTCCTGCGGTCCCGTGCGAATCACGCTGCCGAGGATCAGATGCCCCGCACCGAGACCCCGTGCCACCTCGGCAGCCTTCTCCGGCTCGGGAAGCTCGGCTTCGTCCCCCACGGCCCTACGCCAGTTGTTGAGCACGGCTCGCGGATCGGACGAGCGGTACTCCCCCGTGCCGTCCAGCGCCGTCCCGAGCAGGTCCACCAGCCCCTCCCGCCACAGCTCTACATCGCGACCCACCACGTGAAACGGCATCACGGCGACCACGTCGTCGTGCAACTCGTGGCCCCGGTTGCGCAACCACACCACACCGAGCCCGAGCCCTCCCAGGCCGGCGAAGGCGAAGACACCGCCGAAGATGGCTCGCCGCCAGGTGAACCAGCGGTGGGGTGCGCGCCACGGGGGCACGCCTCCGCTGGGCGTCGGGGCCGCGGCCCCCCCAGCACGCACCGTTTGGAAGGCGGCCGTCATGAGAATGATGGGCAGTCCAACGAGAAGCAGCGCGACCCCGGCCGGCAGGAACCAGGCGGGCAGCCCGAGCCGCGCGATCATGAGGCCCACGGCCACCAGCACGGCCACGGAGGCCAGCGCATACACGCCCACCACGCGCATCAACCGCCCAACTCCCACGCGCTCGATCAAGACGGCGAGATCCAGAGCAGGAGCCGCCTCCACCGGCCTCGTGTCTGTCGGCGTGATTCCGCCACTCGGGGTCGTGAGAGCCTCGAGCTGCGGCAGCAGCTCCTCGATGCGTTGCCACCGATCGGCCGGCTTCTTGGCAAGGCATCGCATGACGAGATCGGCCATGCCGGGCGGAACGGTGTCGCGGTAGCGCGTAACCGGGTCCGGTACCTCGGTCACGTGGGCCGCCAGCACTTGCTGGGCGGTGTCGCCAGCGAACGGCGGGCGGCCGGCGAGCAGCTCGTAGGCGAGAGCGCCCACGGCGTACACGTCCGCCCGGTGATCGATGTTGGGATCGGCCACCGCCTGCTCCGGCGCCATATAGGCCGGTGTGCCGAGTGCGACCCCAGCCGTGGTGAGCTGCTGCCGCCCGGTCGCCTCGCTCACCGCCTTGGCGATCCCAAAGTCAGTCACCACCGCGTGCTTGCCGGAGAGGAGCACATTGTCCGGCTTGATGTCCCGGTGCACGACCCCGTGCGAATGTGCGTGGGCCAGGGCATCGACCACGTCGTGCAGAATGCGCGTGGCCTCCGCGATCGGCAGCTCACCCTCCCGTGCGAGCTTCGTCCGCAGCGACTCGCCCTCCACGTACGGCATGATGTAGTAGAGGAAACCCTCCGCCTCGCCGGAATCGATGAGCGTGAGGATGTGGGGGTGCTCGAGCTGCGCGGCGATCTCGATCTCGCGCAGAAAGCGGTCGGCGCCCAGGGCGGCCGCGAGATCCGGACGCAGCACCTTCACGGCCACCTTGCGGTGATGCCTGCGGTCTTCCGCCAGGTACACGGTCGCCATTCCACCACTGCCGATTTCCCGCTCGACGACATAGCGGTCGGCCAGCGCTGCTTTCAGCTGCTGTGGGAACTCGGGCACGAAGGGGCGCTCCGGGAGGAGAACGTGACGGGGAACATTAGGGGGGGAGGGCCCGGGACGCCAGTGCAGAGGCCGTAGTCAATCTCCCAACGAAAGCGGCGGGCCGAAGCCCGCCGCTTTCATGATCCTCTGCCGCATCACGGCGTTACCGCGCCGCAACCACGTTCCAGAGATAGTCCTCGTGCGTGGAGCAGATCTGGTTGAACTCGGTGCCGGCCTCGGCCGCGTTGGCCTGGATCGCCTCGACCATCGCCGCGCGGGCAGCGAACAGCGTTGCGTAGTCGGCCGCGCTCATCGTCAGGAGCCGGCGCCACTTGCCGCCTGTGTCGTGCACCAGCCAACCCCACGAGGCGAGCTGGCCCGACGCGACCATTTGCTCGAATATCGGGGCGAAGCTCTCCTTCACCACCTCGTCGGCTCGCCCTTCACGGCTCATGTCGCAGTAGAAGTACATGGACACCTGCGCCTGCGTCCCGGGAGCCTCGCTCGGCATCTGCGCGATCGTCTCGATCCTCCAGAGGTAGTCTTCGTGGGCACCGCAGATGGAGCTGAACTCCTCTCCGGCCTCCGGGTGGTCGCTTTGGACGGTGGAAATCACCTGGCTCTGCGCTTCGAGCGCCGCCGCCTGGTCCGCCGCGACCATGTAGCCGAGGCGCCGCACCTTTCCGCCCATCTGGTGAGCCATCCAGCCCCACCCCGAAATGGCGCCGGACTCCACCATCTGATCGTAAACCGGCGCAAACACCTGATTCACGATCTCGTCTGTGCGACTCTGGCGGGTCATATCGCACTGGAAGTAGGTGGCCAGGACCATCTCTCCCTCCTGAGCCACCGCGGCGCTCGGTACCAGCAGCACGCCTAGGGCAACAACTGCAGCAGACCGTGACAACATGGGACACCCCCCCTTCGGATACGGGATACGGAAGCTCCCGTTTTACCCGTGGGAACGCCGCTTGTCAAGAGGGGACTACCGCAGCCAGCGAAACACCCGCCTCGCCAGCCCGTGCAACCGGCCCCGGTAGGGTGGGAAGAGGAGCCGAGCCACTGCCGGCTCGTGCTGCCGCACCACGGGACGGGCGTGCGACATGGCCAGGAACCCGTGGTAGCCGTGATAGCTGCCCATGCCGCTCGTACCCACGCCGCCGAAGGGCAGCTCGGAGCTCACGTAGTGCAGCAAAGTGTTGTTCACCATGGTCCCGCCGGCCGGGATCTCGCGCTGGAGGCGCTCGATCACCCGCTCGTCCCGACTGAACACGTACGATGCAAGCGGTTCGCCGTTTACCCGCGCGAGCTTCACGGCCTCGCTCAGATCGCTGTAGCTGAGGACCGGCAGCACCGGGCCGAAGATCTCGTCCTGCATCACCGGCGCCCCGGCCGTGACCCCCGAGAGCACGGTGGGCGAGATGTAACGACTATCGGCATCCCACACTCCACCGACCTCGATCCGCGCGCCTCCAGCCACGGTACGCTCGATGAGATCCACCAGCCGATCGAAGTGCGGCCGGTCCACGATCCTCCCGTAGTCGGGCGAGGCCCTGCGCTCGGTCTCGTCCCGCCCGTAGAGCTGCGCCACCGCGTCGCGCGCGGCCGCGACGAACCGCTCAACTACCGAGGAATGCACCAGCGCGAAGTCAGGCGCGATGCAGGTCTGCCCGGCGTTGAAGAACTTCCCCCACACCACGCGCTGTGCGGCAGCCTGCACATTGGCCGACGCGTCCACCACGGCCGGCGTCTTGCCACCGAGCTCCAGCGTCACCGTCGCCAGATGCCTGGCGGCGGCCGCCATCACGATGCGGCCCACCTCGGTGCCGCCCGTGAAGAAGAAGTGATCGAACGGTAGCTCGAGCAGCGTCTGCCCCACGTCGGGCCCGCCCTGCACCACCACCACCTCTGTTACGTCGAACACCTCCCCGATCAACGACTCGAGCAGCGCCGCCGTGGCCGGCGCCTTCTCCGACGGCTTGAGCACAACGCAGTTGCCGGCGGCGATCGCGGCGACCAGCGGATTCACGATGAGGCTGAAGGGGTAGTTCCAAGGGGCCATGACGAGCACCACGCCGCGGGGCTCGTACACGATCCGGGCGGACGTGCTTACCAGCACGATCGGGGTGCGCGCTCGCCTGGTCCGCATCCAGCGCGGCAGCCGCTTGACCGCGTAGCCGATCTCCAGCAGCACCTTGTGGATCTCGGCGACCTCCGACTCGAAGGGGGAGCGGCGGAGATCCGTCCGGATCGCCTCAATGATCTCCGCCTCGCGCCGCTCGATCGCCCGTCGCAGACGCTTCAGCCGTTCGCGCCGCTCGCCGGCCGTGGTGCGTGCCATGACGGGGGCGTGCTCCCGCTGGCGGGCGAACAGTTCCTGGAATCGTGCATCACCCATTGGACCGACCACGTTACTCATTGGTTCGCTCGTTGGGGAGGTCCGCGCGCTGGGCGCGGTTGAGGCTCGATGGCACCAGGCAAGAGGCCGCCCGGCGCGAGCGCCGGACGGCCTTCAGCGATGAAACGAGTACTTCGTGGGGTGCGCGTGCGTCACTCCTCGCGCCTTGCCTCCCAGATCCCTGCCCCCTCCCTCGGTACAGCTTTCGTGTGTCGTACGGCGTACGACAACGGGGAAAGCTACCATCGTACCATGTACGAGTCAAGGCCGCGTAGATCCTTCCGCTGCTTGGAGTTGTGCAACTGGACAACTCCCGTACCTTGTGCGATTCTAGAGCCCATCATGATCCTCAAGCGACGCAAGAAGCCCCCCCGCGACAGCAGCGAGGCGCGCGACGCCCTCATCAATGCCGCGCTGCGCATCATCCAGGACCCCGACCGACAGTTCGACGCGCGCGCCGTGGCCGGCGAGGCCGGCCGCAGCCTCGGCACGCTCACGTTCCATTTCCGCGAGAAGGGGCTCTGGGAGCTGCGCGAAGCGGTGGCAGCCAAGGGGTTCGACATGCTGGCCCGCGCCTCGCGCGAGGCCGGCGAGGCTCCCGGCACACCGGAAGAGCGACTGCGGAGCATGGCCCGCGCGTACGTGCGGTTCGCATCGGAGCACCCCCGCCTCTACCTCCTGATGTGGGCCGACCAGTGGGGACCGACGGTCGAACGTGGACGGCAGGCAGTACGCGCCGTCGCACACGAGCAGATCGCCCGGTGCCAGGAGGCGGGACTCTTCCGACCGGTTCCGGTGGAACGGTTCGAGTACTCGGGCCAGGCACTGCTCCACGGCATCGCGGTGTTGCACCTCGAGGGGCAAATCTCGCACGACAACCTCGACCGGTACGTGGAGGGCGCGCTCGACGACCTGTTCGACGGATTCAGGCTGAGGGACTGATGCTGCAGCGCGAGGACCGGGGAAGCGTAGCCGTGCTACGCTTGGACCACGGCAAGGCCAACGCGCTGGACGTGGAGCTGATCGGTGCGATCGGCGACGCGCTTGGCGACGTCGAGCGCGCGGGCAGCCACAGCGCCGTCGTGCTCACCGGCACCGGCTCCATCTTCTCCGCCGGCGTCGATCTGTTTCGCTTCCTCGAGGGCGGCGAGTCGTATCTCGAGCAGTTCTTCGCCGCGATGGTGCGCTCGTTTCGCGCGCTGTTCGCCTTTCCGCGCCCGCTTGTCGCCGCCGTGAACGGCCACGCGATCGCCGGAGGTGCAGTGATGGCGGCGGCGGCCGACTACCGCATCATGAGCATGGGTAAGGCGAGGATCGGTGTGCCGGAGCTACGCGTGGGCATCCCGTTTCCCGTCGTGGCGATCGAGATCCTGCGCTTCGCGGCCTCGACCCAGCATCTACAGGCGTTGGTATACCTCGGCCGTGCCTACGCCGTGCAGGAGGCGCATGCGGTCGGGCTGATCGACGAGATCAGCGAGCCCGCCGACCTGCTCGACCGCGCGCTCGCCGTCGCGCAGCGCCTGGGCTCGATGCCGCCGGCCCGGTTCGGCATCACGAAGCGCCAGCTGCGCGCGCCGACGCTGGACCGCATCGAGCGGTTGTCGCCCGAGATCGATCCGGAGGTGCTGCTGGGCTGGAAGGCACCCGAGACTCACCGGGCGATTCGGGCGTACGTGGAGGAGACGCTGGGTCGGAGCGTTTGAGCACACCCCGTCAGCGATCCATATTGTTGCCAACCTGAGACTCGGAGCCCCTATGCCTCGCCTCGAGTTGCTTCTGACGTTTGCGTTGTGCGCGTCCCTCTCCGGCTGCACTGCAACGACAACGGTCAGCACGACCGCGGATGAGCCACAGCCCACTGCCCACATGGTCTACGTCTGCCACGGCAACAAAGAGCCCAAATGGATCCGGGTGGCTGAGAGTGCGGCCGATGCCCACCGGCGCCACGGCGATCGCGTTTCCGAAGATCCGCAGCGTAAGGGTGAAGCCTGCGAGCAATGACCGAGCGGGTGGCAGCGATCGAGGATCTTCCCGTGAACTGGCAGGGAATTGGTGAAAGGAGAGGCGTAGCGCCCTAGCGTCGTCGCGGCTCGTACCCCTGGCCCCGCAGCGTGGCCACCTCCGCTCGGGCCCGATCCACCAGCGGCTGGACCTCGGCATCGCCGTTTTCCCACGCCGCGATGAACCGCTCGTACATCTCGATCGCACGGTCTCCTTCGCCCAGCTGCTGGTAGAGCGCGCCCAGCTCCGCCCACGCGCGCACAAGCACGACCTCGCCGCCGATGGACTCGAGCTCGTCGAACAGCTGGTACGCCTCGGCCGCAGCCCGCAATTCACCGAGCTGCACCAACAGGTCAGCCCACGCGTAGTGGCGCCGACGGCCCGGCGCCCCTGAGAGCTCCGGCGTATCCCGGTCATAGAAGTGGATGTCGAGCCGATGGCGTGCGGTGGTCGTGTCGCCGCGCTCCAGAGCGAGGTGCGCCACCATCGTGTGCCAGGTCCGCGACCCGGTCGTGTCGACGTCGGCCAGGAAGCGCGACAGGAGCGTCGTGTCCCGTGAGCCCATGTAGGTGAGCAGGATCGTCGAGCTCGAGGCCGTGAGCCGCCGCTGGTACCCATCCGTGCCCCGCTCGTACTCGCGTGCCAGGAGATCGAGCCACGCGTGCCCTGCTTCGCTCAGCCGGGTGCTATCCGCGCTGATGGCCGCGAGCGCCCCCAGGAGAGCAAACTGAGTCACCTGATCTTTGGTGTAGAGTGCCCCGCCGCCACCGGACACCGAGTCCTGAGGCACCGCCGCCAGCAGGACCGTCAAGACCCTCCTGGCTTCCTCGATCATCGCGGCGGCGCCGAGCGCCCCGAAAACCCAATCGGGCGTGAGCTCAGTCATGAGCTGCAGCGCCGCGCGATCGTCGGCCACGGCCTCACGCATAAGGAGCCCGGCTTGACTGTACTCGCCCTGCCGGAGGGCGAGCCACGCATCCCATCCGTCGGCAGGAGCACCCCTCCCCTCTGCCCGCAGCACGGCAACCTGGCTCTCCGCCTCCTCGAAGCGTTCCTGCTCGATCAGCACACCGAGCAGCACGGCTCGTGCCCGAGGTGAGGCAGGCGCCGCCTCTACCCACGCATACGTGGCTTCCACGCGCGCGTCGCGAGCCGCTTCCCGTATCCGCTCCACCCTGCGCTGACCATAGCCCTGCACCAGCGAGTCTTGCGGTGCATACACCGCCGAGTCCCGCAGGCAGAGCCATGGATTGTTGCCGCCGCACGAGCCCAGCACTTGGGTGATATGCAGGTAGGCGAGCACGTAAGCGGAATCGAGCTGCAGCGCGCGCCGGAAGGCGTTCAGTGCGGTACCGAGGTTGCCGGCCGAGTCCGCATGGGGAAACGTCTGGGCGCCATCGTGGAAATGGGCTTCCCCGAACTGATACCAGGCCTCCACGTCGCCCGAGTCGCGCGCAATCATCTGCTCGGTGATCTCACGGGCGCGGGCGTACTGCCCTGCGTCGAACGCGGCATAGAATCGCGCGAGCATGCGGTAGCGCGGGGGCAGGGTCTCACTGTAGCGCTGCACCTTGGCAATCAGCGCACGGCGGCTCTGCGGGTCCGTGCGCTCCAGTCCGGCCCACCCGTCGGCGTCCACCAGTCGCATGTATGCGAGGGCAAAGGTGGAGTCGATCGCGACGGCCCGCTCCAGATGCGCCCGCGCGGAATCGATCTCCAGGAGCTGCAGCGCCTGTATGCCCGCCAGGTATGCCCGGTAGGCCTCCAGCGAACGCGTGGTTTGGGCGGTGAGGCCTGGTACCTCACCCGTCGGTGCTCCGCTCACATGGAGAAGGCGCGCGGCCAACGAGTCGAACAGCGGCCGCGGGTCCGCTCCGGCCCCGGCGCGCACGATCTCCGTGGCGATCCGCTCGCCGGTGGCGACATCGTGCACCTTGGCCTCGACCGCGATGGAATCGCGCTCCCGACGAATGTCTCCCAGCACGAACGTGCCGACGCGTGCATCCTGGGCCATGTCCTGCGCGGCGTCGAAATCGATGTCCGCCGCCGACTCCAGACTGCGGCGCCGCATAAGCGAGCTCGTACGCTCGTCGTCGTAGACCCGCATGTCCTCCCAGTGCCCCACCGCGAGGCCCAGGAGGTTCATGGATGCCTCTTCCAGGTAGTCGTTCTCGGCGGCGCCGGTGCGGTTCTCGAACGGGAAGAAGACGATGCTCTGGCGCGGGTCGCCCTCGATGTGATAGCCGCGCGGCCAGAGAGTGAAGACCAGTGCCGCGACGAGCACAGCCGCCAGGGCGCCGGCAGCGAGCTTCCAGGCCCTGGCTGGAGCGCTGGCGGCCGTGGGCGTAGCCGCCGCGCGCAGCGCGTCACGGAATTCCCCGGAGGTCTGGTAGCGTGACAACGGATCCTTGGCGAGGCCGCGCGCAATAGCATCCACCACCGGAGCCGGAGCCTCTGGTCGCAGGTCGCTCACGGGTCGCGGGTCTTGGGTGAGATGCGCGGCCATCACACTCTGGGGCGTGGCACCCGTGAACGGCTGCTCCCCCGAGAGCATCTCGAAACCGACCACCGCCAGCGCGTACACGTCAGTGCGGGCGTCGAGGTTATGGTCACCCGCCGCCTGCTCCGGCGACATGTACCCCGGCGTGCCCACCGCGGCGCCGACCGCCGTCAGGCGCGTCCCCTCGCGTGCCTCCTCCACGGCCCGGGCCACCCCGAAATCCGTGAGTACGGCGTGGTCCTGGAGCAGCAGGATGTTCTCCGGTTTGATATCGCGATGCACCACCCCGTGCTGGTGCGCGTACGCCAGCGCGTCGGCGACCTCACCGAGGATCTGCAGCGCGAACTCAATGGAGAGCTTACCCTCTGCCTGAAGGCGGTGCCTCAGCGACTCGCCCTCCACGTACGGCATCACGTAGAAGATGAGCCCGTCGCTCGCGCCGGCACTCAGCACCGGTAGCACGTTCGGGTGCTGTAGCTGGGCGGCTACCGCAATCTCCCGCTTGAAGCGCGCCGCACTCACCTCGCTGACCATCTCCGGGGGGAGCAGCTTGATGACGACGCGGCGGTTGAGCGATGCCTCGGTCGCCATGAAGAGCCGGCTCATGCCGCCGCGCGCGAGCTCGCGCTCCACGCGGTAGGCATCGCCCACGGCGGCCTGGAGTTCGTTCAGGAGATCGGACACTAGCCGGCCCCCTCGCGCACCAACCGCGCGATACGCTGCCGCACGTCACTCACCACGGTTTGGAGCTCCGGGTCGGCGTCTTGCCAGAGGTCCACCAGGCGGCTGTAGTAGTCGATGGCCTGGTCCCGCTGATCCCGTGCTTCGTGTACCTCTCCCAGCCTGAGATAGACACCGGCAAGCTCCAGGGGATCCTCGAAGATTCGGTCGTCGTCGGGCGTCGTGACGTAGCGCTCCAGGACGGCGAGGAGCGAGTCGCTGTTGCCGAGCGCGTCGTACGCCCGAGCGAGGCCCGGTAGCACGCACACCGGACACCCGCCCTTGTCCGCGCGGCGGAAGCTCTGAACGGCCTCCTCGAGGCGTCCCGCGGCTAGGGTCACGTACGCAGACGCGTGGTCATAGTCGATCTCCGCCAGGGGGCGGAACTCCCGCGGGACTTCCCGGTCGAACTCCTCCAGCCAGGTCCGGGCTCGCTCCGGACGACCGGCACGTGCGTAGGCCTCGGCCAGCTCCGTGTACGGGCGATCGAACGGCTCGAGACTGTCGAGCGGAAACTGCTCCAGGGCGGACTCGAGACGGGCAAGTGCTCCCTCGGGCCGTGCCCGTACCTCGGCATCGTAGATCGCGACGGTCGCCACCGCTCGCAGGTGCTCCGGAACCTGGAGACCCTGACGCGCGCGCTGCTCGCTACCCTCCAGCTCGCGCTGCATTGCACTCACCCGACCCCGCACGGCAGCGAGCTGGATGCGCAAGGCCGTGAGAATCGACGAGGTAGAGGCGTCGACGTACATCGCCCACCCGTCCAGCGCCCGCTCCGCAGCATCGTAGTCGAACTCGGACATCGTGATGAAGTACTCGTTGGCGTGCACGACGGGATGATCCCCAACCTGGGCCGCCCAAGCCTCGTTCGCCGCGCGCGCCGAATCGAGCCGGCCCAGCTCGATGTGGGTCACGACGACGTTGAAGGCCGAGTTCGGCATGTCCGGCTCCAGCTCCGCCGCTCGCTGGTAGTACTCCAGCGCCCGCTCGCTATCCCGCGAACGGCTGTAGAGCACCCCGATGTTGTTCACCAGGGGAGCACTCTCCGGTTCGGACTCCAGAAGCTCCAGATAGGGGACGAGCGCGGCCTCCACCTCGTTGCGTTGCATGTGATACGAGCCGGCCGTCCAGAGCCGCTCGCGCTCGGGGAGGCGGTCCCGGAACCGGTATGCCTTCGACATGGACTCCGCCGCGAGCGCGCGCTCGATACCGAAGTTGCCGAGGTGTATCGCCAAGGCACGGTAGGCAGCAGCGAATGCCGTATCGAGGGCGATGGTCTCCTTGAGCAGAGCGATGCCTCGCGCCGACTCGCCGGCGTCGATGGCACGGCTCGCCTGGGAGTACTTGCGCAACGCCGGCAGGGAGGCCGTGGCGACTCGCTCGAGCGGTGGGGTCGCACGGATCGAGCGCAGCGACTCGCCGATGCGCTCCCGCAGGCGATTGGAGAGGCGGTCCACCGCCTCGATGATCTGGGTCGAATCCCGCGCCGTCTCCCGCGCCGGAACCAGGACCTCACCAGACTCCGCCGCCAGCAGCTGGGCCGAGAGCACGTACGACCCACCCAGCGCATTGATCTCCCCGGCCACCACCGCCTTGATGCCTTCGCGTACCGCCACCTCGCGCGCGATGCCCTCAGTCATGGCCTCGGGCGCCTCTCGCTCCATGCGGGCAAACGCCTCGTCCAGCTCGCTCCCCGACACGAGCGTCACCGAGGGCGACTGCCCCAGGTCCACGCGGAACGCTTCGGTCACGGCGTAGGACAGGGTGCTATCGCCGGTGCGGTCCACGAAGTCGGCGAGGATGATGCGATCCCGCTCCTCCAGCACGCCCGTCGCCATGAGCGTGCCCACCGGCCCGATGCCCAGCACGCGCATCGCCATGTAGCCACCCGCCACCACCGTCAGGCCGGCGAAGGCCACCACTCCACCCAGAATCGCGCGCCGCCAGGTGAGCCAGCGTCGTAGGCCCTTCGCCTCCGGCAGCGGTGCCGCCAGCGTGCTGCCTTTGGCCCGTTGTCGTTCCATGCGCGATGTGACGAGCATGATCGGGAAGCCGGCCGCCAGCAGCAGCACCGCCCCGGGCAGGACCCAGCCGGGAAGTCCCACCACATCCATGGCCACGTACACGAGACCCAGCACCGCCACCGAGGCGAGCGCGTAGAGCCCGGCTACCTGCGCGGGCCTGGGTGCCGCTGGCTGCGCGGCCGGCGCCGCTGCGGTGCTGCCGCTCGGGGTTGCCATCGCTTCCAGCGCGTGCAGCAGATCCTCGGCACTCTGCGCCCGGTCGGCCGGCAGCTTCTCCAGACAGCGCATCACGAGCGCCGCGAGCGCGGGCGTGATACTCGACCGGTGGGCATCGACGGGTTCCGGCGTATCGGCCAGGTGGGCCGCCACGACCGCTTGCGCGGTGGGTCCGCGGAACGGCGGCTGGCCCGCGAGCAACTCGTACGCCACGACACCCACGGCGTAGATGTCAGCCCGGTGATCCACGTTGGGGTCGGCCGTCGCTTGCTCGGGCGCCATGTATGACGGCGTGCCGATCGCCAGGCCCGTGGCCGTCAGCCCCTCGCCGCCGGCCGCGCTCACCGCCTTCGCCACGCCGAAGTCCGCCACCAGCGCATGCCGTCCCGACAGCAACACGTTGTCCGGCTTGATGTCCCGGTGAACCAGTCCGCGCGAGTGCGCGTATGCCAGCGCGTCGACCACCTCGCGCAGAATCCGGATCACCTCGTCGACGGGGAGCGCGCCCTCTCGCGCGACGCGCGTGCTGAGCGATTCGCCCTCGACGAACGGCATAACGTAGTAGAGCAGACCGTCGGCATCGCCCGAGTCATACACGGGAAGGACGTGGGGATGTTGCAGGGCTGCGGCGATCTCGATCTCCCGCAGGAAGCGGTCGCTCCCCAGGGCGGCCGCGAGCTCCGGGTGCAGCACCTTGATCGCCACCTGCCGGCGGTGTTTGAGATCCTGCGCCAGGAACACCGTGGCCATGCCACCACTCTACGGGGCTACGAGTCTGCCTGAGGCGCCTCTCTACGTGGAGGATGCTGCAGGGCGTCGAGCGCGGTCTCACGCACGTCCCGGTCGCGGTCGCGCACCAGAGCCTGGAGCATGTCCCGCGCGACCTTCCCGCCCGCCAGCGCCAGGCCCTCGGCCGCCGCCCGGCGCGGGGCGGTGGAGCGTCGCACCGCGAATAACCCACCGGGCTGCACCGCCCGCGCCAGCACCTGGATGGCGGCCGGCGTGCCAATGCGGCCCAGCGCCCGGTAGTACTCGCACAGCACGTCGAGGTCCTGCTCGTTCTCCGCGACCGAAACGAGCGGCATGACCAACGCACCCAAGCGATAGCCGCGCAACGCTCGGGCAACGGCGGTGCGCACCTCGGGATCCGGATCCCTCAGCACCGTGCGCAGATGAGTGATCGCGGCGGGCGACCCGATCTTGGCCAACGCCACCCCGGCAGCGTGCCTCACCCGGCGGTCCTCATGCTCCGCGGCCCCGGCCAGCGCCGGCACCGCCTCTGCCACCCCCAACTCCCCCACGAGGTCGGCCGCGTTTCGGACCACATACCATTCCGGGTGGCTGAGCATGGCTGCCACGACGTCGCCCCCGGACTCAATCTGGCGCAGTGCGTGGAGATACGCCCGCCGCTCCGCGAAGGTCGGCGCTTCCACCAGCAGGTCGATGAGCACCTGGGTGGCCCGACTGCCCACGCGCCGGACGATCCGCACGACATCCTCCGCAAAGATCTCATCGAACAGATACCGCGCGACCTGCTTCACTAATCCCTGGTCGAGCACGCGCTGGAGCGTGATCCCGAACGCGCGCCGCGCGTCCTCGGTGATCGCGGCCTCCTCGGCATCCAGCAACGCCACCACCGCCTCGATGACTTGCTCGATCTCTTTCTGTTCCACCGCCCTCTTAATGCCCGCCTCGATCGGAGCCAGCGCGTCGACCATTCCCGCACCACCCGGCCCGTCTCGCAGCTGGACGACGGCATTGGACACCGAGGTCGCCCGCAGCGGCATGGTGCGCAACATCTCGCTGAAGGTCGCCTCGCCCGACGTCGTCACGACTCCGGCTACGCCTACGGCGTCGTCCTGGGGAAGCACACCACTGACCTGCAGGGCTTCGGTGATGCGCACTTCGCGGCGCTCCCGCGCCGCCTCCCCCAGGTCAGTGGGAACGATGGTCACGCCGGAGATCTTGGCGTCACGCATCTGTTGCCCAAGCTCCGCCCCCAGTCGTGACGTGGCAGGGTCGGGCGCCAGCGCTCGCAGGAACAGCATCAGATCCAGCGCCGGGGCCCTGTGCCCGATGTGAAGCTCGGCGACTCCATGGACCTGCATCTGCTGGACGAACAGCGCGATGAACGGCGTCTCGGTGGGAACCCAGAAGCCCTCGACGGTAACCCCCTCCGGCTCGAGACGGACGGTCGTGCTGCCCTTGCTGGCGAGCTCGGCGAGGCTCCGCAACGTCGCCTTGGTTTCCCGAACCGCGTCGGGATGGCGGCGCAGCAGGTTGAGCATACCGCCCAACAGCACGGCGCACCTGACTTCGTCACGCACGGCTGGCAGCGGCAGACGGGGAAATCCCCGACGGTAACGTTGGGCGCATGGAACGCTACCCCCGGATGGGTACGGGTTGGTTGTCAGTCCGGCAGAGGCCGGATACCGCTAAGATACCCCTGGTCCCGGTCGCGGCAACGCGGGGGTGCCCCGTGGCGCCGGCCGGCTGGCGCAAACGCGTGCGCACCATAGGTTTTGGAACCCTTCACCGACGACGAGCGCCATGCGATCCACCCTCCGATTCGCGCTCCCCATCGCAGCGCCGCCACTCCTCGCCGCCCTCGTGCTGGCCTACTTCAGCAACCTCTCCAGTAGCATGACGCAGTATGGAACGGGTCCGGCTCCCGTCTTCTTCGGCGCCGGCTACGTCGAGGTCACCGACTGGTGGCGGCTCGCGTTGGTGGTGAGCGTCGTGAACGCCGTGGTGTGGCTGGGGATCGGCGGGATATGGTGGAAGGTGTTGGGGATGTGGTGACCGCGGGCGGCGCGGTGAGCCACCTGGCGATTCTCCCGATGCGGGTGCAGATTGGCCGATCCTATGCTCTGGAGGAAGAGGGGGTGCGATGAGGCCGGGTCTGGAGTTCTTGGGAACGGAGCTGGTAGAGCGCATCGTCGCGGAGGCGCGGGACCTACTGCGCACCCTGGGTATCGAGATCAACAACCCGGGGCTCCTCTCCGTCCTCGCCGACCACGGCGCCGAGGTCGATGCTTCGACGAAACGCGCCCGGCTCACCGACGGTATCATCGACAAGGCACTCGAGACCGCGCCGAGCGGCTTCCGGCTGTATGACGTGCCCGGTACCGAGGCCCTCGACCTCTCCGGCAGGAACGTGCACTTCACACCGGGCTCGGCAGCCATCCGCATCCTGGATCACGACGAGCACCATGCACGGACGCCGAACACGGCCGATTACATCCGGTACGCCAAGGTCGGCTCGCAGTTGGAGCATATCGCCTCCCAGAGCACAGCGCTCATTCCCGGCGATGTCCATCCCAACATCTCCGATAGCTACCGGCTCTTCCTGAGCCTCCTGTTCTGCGACAAACCGGTGGTCACCGGGGCGTTCACCATCGACGCCTTCAACGTGATGCGCGACCTGCAGCTCGCCGTGCGCGGGAGCGAGGAGGCACTGGCCGCCAGGCCGCTGGTGATCTTCTCCTGCTGTCCAACCGCACCGCTGCGGTGGAGCGACGTGACGTCGCAGAACGTGGTGGACTGCGCCCGGTATTCGATTCCGGTGGAGTACGTCTCCATGCCGCTGACCGGGTTCGTGTCGCCGGTTACCCTGGTCGGCACGCTGGTGCAGCACACGGCGGAAACACTGAGCGGCGTCGTCATCAGCCAGCTCACCAACCCGGGCACGCCTGCCCTGTACGGCGGCTCACCGGCTGCGTTCGACGTGCGCTACGAAACGACCCCGATGGGCGCGCCTGAAACGATGATGATCGATTGCGCCTACAACGAAATCGGCACCTATCTCGGGCTGCCGACGCAGGCGTACATGGCGCTGAGCGACGCCAAGCTGCTCGACACGCAGAGCGGCATCGAGACGTCGATGGGTGCGACCCTCGCAGCACTCAGCGGGATCAACAACGTGTCGGGTCCGGGGATGCTCGATTTCGAGAGCTGTCACAGCCTCGAGAAACTCGTGGTGGACAACGAGATCTGCGGCATGGCACTTAGGCTCGTGCAGGGCATCGAGCCCAAGGAGGACTTCCCCGCGCTGCCACGATTCGAGGAGCTGCTGAAGGAGAACCACCTCCTCATTTCGAAGCACACGCGCCGCTACCTGCGCGAGGAGCACCACTTCCCCGGTCCGGTGATCGACCGGGCGAACCGCGCACGCTGGCAGGACGAGGGCGGCACGACGCTCGGCGCCCGCGCGCACAGCGAGGTCGAGAGGCTGCTCACCGAATACGAAGCCTCCTCTCTCGACCAACATGTCAGGGCACAGATCACCGAACTCATGGCCGCCGAGGCCCGACGCCACGGCATGGACACCCTGCCGCACGAGGGCGCATGACCGGCGTCGTGAGCTTCAGCGCGTCGGACGTGCACCCAGACCGGGAGATCGCCCTGGAGTACCAGGGTATTCCGCCAGGTCGGGCCGTGCCTCCGCACATCGAGCAACTCTACGACGCCGCGCTCGGACTGCTACTCAAGGCCGTCGAGCCGGTGGCCGTGGTCTCCGAGATCTCCAAGGACGACTTCGCCGTGGTGTTCGAAGGCGAGGGGAACAATGCACCGAGCACGCCGGTGGGCGACGTCTTTCCGCTCGCCAGCAACCTCTTCCTGTTCGCCGTGACGCTGGGCGAGCAGGTGAGCGACGTCGTCCGCCGCTGCTTCGAGACGAACGAGTTCGCAGCCGGGAGCATGGTGGATGCGGCCGCTTCAGTGGCGGCCGACACGGCGGCCGACGTGATCGAACGGCGCATCGCCGAAGAGCTGCGTGCCGACGGAGGAGCCACGGCGTACACGGGCGTCCTGCGCTACAGCCCGGGATACTGCGGCTGGCACGTCAGCGGGCAGCAGAAGCTGTTCGACTACCTGGGGCCCGGGAAGATCGGCGTCACCCTGGGAGCGAGCTACCTGATGCAGCCGCTCAAGTCCGTGTCGGGTGTCGTGATCGCCGCGCCCAAGAAGGTCCACAGTTTTGCGCCCTCATATGACTTCTGCCGGCAGTGTGAGACGCGCAGCTGCCGCGAGCGAATTCGCGCGCTGCTCGCCGGGTGAGCGGTACGACGATGGGGAGGATGTGAATGAACACGCTGGCCAAGATCGCCAACGGCGTCATCACCGGTGACGACGAGTTGGTCGGGAAGCTCACGAAACAGCTCATCGGCGAGAAGGCGGCGCCGGCGTCAATCCTGGACGACGGGCTGATCGCCGGCATGAACGTGGTCGGCGAGCGGTTCAAGAACCACGACATCTTCCTACCCGACGTGCTGCTGGCGGCCAAGGCGATGTACGCCGGCATGGACCAGCTCAAGCCGCTGCTCTTCGCAGAGGGAGTTCCCTCGATGGGCAAGGTCGTAATCGGTTCGGTGCGTGGGGACCTGCACGACATCGGCAAGAACCTGGTCGGCATCATGCTGCAGGGCGCCGGGTTCGACGTGATCGACCTGGGGCGGGACGTCGCACCCGAGCAGATGATCGAGGCGGTGCAGCAGCACGACGCCACGGTGATCGGCATGTCGGCGTTGCTCACCACCACCATGCCGGTGATGGGGGAAGTCGTGGAGCGGATTCAGAAGGAAGGCCTCACGGGCACAGTGAAGACCATCGTGGGCGGCGCACCGCTAGACGCAGAGTTCGCGACGGAGATCGGAGCCGATGCGTACGGCTACGACGCCGCCAATGCGGTGGACCGCGTGAAGCAGCTGCTGGGTAAGGCCTGACATGCAGCCGTTCGCCGAGCGGCTCGTTTCGGGAAGGCCTCTCGTGTGCGACGGCGCCACCGGCACCATGCTGATCGAGCGCGGTCTCGAGCCGGGCCGCCCCCCCGAATCGATGACGCTCTCCCACTCGGACGTGCTCGAGGAGATCGCCCGGCTCTACGCCGAGGCGGGCGCGGATATTGTGGTGGCGAACACGTTCGGCGGCTCGCCCCTGCGGCTCGCGCAGTACGAGTTGGACGGCAAGACCCGGGAGATCAACCGGGTGGCGCTCGAGGCAGTGCGGCGCGCCGGCGCGGACCGCGTGTACGTCGCGGCGTCGTGCGGGCCGAGCGGTGCCTTGCTCGAGCCCTATGGCGACACCGACTCCGGCACCGTCGCTGCCGGCTTCCGCGAGCAACTCGAGCATCTGTTCGCGGTCGGGCTGGACTGTCTGATCGTCGAGACCATGGTCGATCTCGCGGAGGCGAAGCTGGCGATACAGGCCGCCAAGGAGATCTCTCCGCACACGCCGGTACTGGCGACCATGACCTTCGACGCCACCCCCAGAGGGTTTTTCACCGTTATGGGTGTGAGCGTCGAGACGGCAGCGTCCGGGCTGCAGGAGGCCGGGGCCGACGCGGTGGGCTCCAACTGCGGCAACGGTAGCGAGAGCATGGTCGAGATCGCCCGCGCGTTCCGGGCGTGTACCGACCTTCCCCTCATAGTCCAGCCCAACGCCGGCCTGCCCGAGGTCCGAGGCGGCATGACCGTCTACGGCGAGACCCCCGAGTTCATGGCCGCCAAGGCCGAGGAGCTACTCGATATCGGCGTTTCGGTCATCGGCGGCTGCTGCGGCACCACGCCGGAGCACATCAAGGCCGTGCGCGCGACGGTCGACGCCTCCGGCTGAGCACCCCGACCCGCGGCCCTTGCGGGATCGGGTCCCGCCGGTAGGATAGTTGCCCTTACCCCCTCCCAAGGAGTCACCCATCGCCGACTCACTTTCACCGCGCTTGTCCTCGCCCTGCTGACGCCCGTCGCGGCGCAGGCACAGGAGGAGCCAATGGAGCCCGGCACGCTGGTCGTGTCCTACTGGAAGTGCGAGTGGGACGGGATCGCGACGCTCGTCCAGCGTTACGACTCGCTGTCCAATCCCATCAACCAGGAGCTGGTCAACGAGGGCATGCTGAACGCCGCCGGGATGGCCACGCACGACTGGGCCGACGAGTGGAACGTGATCTACTGGTGGGTCGCCACCGACAAGGCGGCGTTCTTCGAGGCCCGCGCGGAGGCAAACCGCCGCTTCAACGAGCGGAATCCCGACCCCCCATCCGATCCCCCCTTCCTGGAGATCTGCGAGGAGCACAAGGACGGGATCTACAACTACGGGCCGCACACGACGCCGCCAGAGATGTAGCTGGCGCTCCGCGTCGCGCAGCGAGCGCTCGGCTCCGCGCCGGGCGCTCGCAGCTCCTGCGGGGCGTCGGCGACCCCGAAGAATACCCGAACAAGCGGTGCCTCCAGCGCGGTTCCGGCCGACTACCGCAGTAGGCTGTAAGGCTTTAGTTTTGTTGGTCTACATGGCAGAAAGACCCGTGCCGGAGGGAGACATCCCACCGGCAGCCCGAACGCGGGGGCATTGCCGCGGAAGATGATGCGCGATCGGCTGGCTCGGCATAGCCGGACTCCGACGAACATCAGCGCACACTCAAGGAGTACGGCATGCGTACGACCGGAACCGTGAAGTGGTTCAACGATGCCAAGGGTTTTGGCTTCCTCACGCGTGACGACGGTGAGAAGGACTGCTTTGTCCACCACTCGGCCATTCAGGCCGAGGGCTTCAAGTCGCTGAAGGAAGGCGAGCGCGTGGAGTTCGAGGTAGTGCAGGGCGAGAAGGGCCCCGCGGCCCAGAACGTAACCAAGCTCGAGGCGTAAGCCGAGCCGATCGCAGCGAATACGGGGTCGCCCCGGCCGAATCGAGGCGTCCCCGATTCCTGTTCCGTAGTCAACCGATAGGAATGGCGGGATCGTGACCGAGATCATTCTGGACGAAAACGACAGTGTGGATTGGGCGCTCAAGGCGTTCCGGCGGAAAGTGCAGCGGTCCGGCATCCTGCAGGAGCTGCGGAGCAAGCGCTACTACGTGAAGCCCAGCACGGCCAAGCGGCTCAAGCAGGCGGCCGCACAGCGTCGCCGGCTGCGCGCCAAGCGCAGACGCCGCTAGCAGGCAAGACGCCCGGTCAAGCGCCGGGTGTTTTCAGTTCCGGCCCCACGCCACCCACCGCACGGCTCGACCTCAGGCCATCACCCCGCCTGGGGAACCACGTAGAACAGAATCGCGAAGAAGTGGAGCACGCTGCCCGCCAGCACGAACACGTGCCACATGGCATGGCCGTAGGGCAGCCCCCGCCAGGCATAGAGCACGACCCCCAGGGTGTAGGCCAGGCCCCCACTCACGAGCAGCACGATCCCGCCGGGTGGTACGGTGGCGATGAGCGGCTTCATCGCGACCAGCACAGTCCAGCCCATCGCGATGTACAGCAGCACCGAGACGACCGGGCGGCGCAGCAGCCCGATCTGGAACACGACGCCGAGGAGGGCCAGGCCCCAAATCACCCCGAACAGCGACCAGCCCCACGGGCCGCGCAGGTTGATGAGCGTGAACGGCGTGTAGGTACCCGCGATTAGCAGAAAGATGGCCGAGTGGTCCAGCACCCGGAACACGGCCTTCGCGCGTGGGGGCTGGATGCCGTGGTACAGGGTGCTGATCGTGTACAGCAGTACCATCGTGGCGCCGAAGATACTGCACGCCACGACGTGCCACGCGCTCCCTTTCAGCGCGGCGAACGTGGTCAGCACCACGAGGCCGGCAATGGCCAGCAGCCCGCCGACCCCGTGGGTGATGCTGTTGGCGATCTCCTCGCCCAGCGTGTAGCGGGAGGTGCGGGGCGGCGTGCTCATGCGAGTAAGTTACGTGCCATGACACAGCAGACGACCACCGCCGTTCTCATCGAGCGCCATGGCCGGCCGGACGTGCTGGTCGAGCGCGAGGTGCCTCTCGCCGATCCGGGCCCGGAGGAGGTGCACCTGCGCGTGCACGCCGCCGGCGTCAACTTCGCCGACCTGTTCATGCGGGAGGGGCTGTACGACACGGTGCCGTCCCGGCCCTATAGCCCCGGCTTCGAGGTGGCCGGCGAGGTCGTGCGCGTCGGTCACAAGGTCCCGACCTGGACGCCCGGCGACCGTGCCGTGGCGCTCATGCGCTACGGCGGCTACGCGCGGGACGTGGTGTTACCTGCCCGGCAACTGTTCCGCTACCCCGACTCGCTGACTCCCGCCGAGGCCGCGGCCATCCCCGTGGTCTTCCTCACTGCCTGGGTCGCGCTGTTCCACTCGGGGAACGCGCGCGCCGGTGAGACCGCGCTCGTGCTCGTGGCAGGCGGCGGCGTGGGCTCGGCGGCCGTGCAGCTCGCCGTGCACCACGGCATGCGGGTGATCGGCACCGCCGGGAGCGAGCGCAAGCGCACGTTCGTAACGGACGAGCTGGGGGCAGAGATCTGCTTCGACTCGCGCGGCGATTGGGAACCGGACGTGCGTGCCCTGGTCGGCGACCGCGGCGTCGACCTCGCGCTCGATGCCATGGGCGGCCGCCACACGGCAGCCTGCCGGCGCTTGCTCGCCCCGCTGGGTCGCCTCGTGTTCTACGGACTGAGTGACGCCATGCCGCGCCTGAAGCGCAGTTGGCTGCGCGCGGCGTGGGCGTGGCTGCGCACCCCGCTCATCCACCCACTCTCCCTCATCCAGCCCAACATCGGCGTGTCCGGCATCCACCTGCTGCACCTGCAGAAGCGGGAGGACCTGATGATCCCCGCGCTTCAGGAGATCTACCGTGGCCTCGAAGCCGGGCACTGGCGGCCGGTGCTCGACCGCACGTTCGGCCTCGACCGTGCCGGTGCGGTGGAGGCGCACCGGTACATCCACGCGCGCAAGAACCTGGGGAAGGTGGTGCTGGTGAGCAGCAAGGTGGGGTGAGCGCCGGACGGGGGCCCCTCACCGCATCCACATCACCACCAGAACGGCGACGACCGCAAGGACGACGGTCGCCACGACAGCGGTCACCACCCAGCGGCGACGGCGACGCCGCGTCGGGTATACCCCGGTTCGCTCGATCTCACCCAACCCCAGCACCTCGAAGCCTCTCCGTTGCGCGGGCGCCGGCTGACCGGTGACGGCCGTCTGGAGCATGTCGCCCATGTCGCGGATGGCGCTCATCGTGACGCGGGCGAGCGACGTGCGCGGTCCCTCGGGTGGCGGATCGTAGTCGCGCAGCACCTCGTAGGCCTCATTGATGCGCTTGACGTTCTTCTGCGCTTTCTGCTGCAGCCGCTCTGCGTGCGCGAAGCGATCGGGATGCCACACCTGAGTGAGGTCGCGGTACGCCTGCTGGATCTCCTCCTTGGAGGAATCTGGCGGCAATCCCAGCACGCGATAAGCGCGGTTCACGTCCATGGCGGGTAGAAGATACGGGCCCGTGACGAGGCCTGGCCAGCGGCGTAGCCTTGTTGCATGCCTCGCCCCGATCCCGCCCCTCGCATCCTCCAAGTCGACGCCGACGCGTTCTACGCTCAGGTGGCCCGACTGCTCGACCCCGAGGGAGCGGGTCAGGCCGAGTTGCTCCTGGTAGGCGGCTCACCTCAGGGCCGCGGCGTGGTCACCTCGGCCTCCTACGCCGCCCGCAAGTACGGTGCACGCTCGGGGATGCCGATGGCCACGGCGCTCAGGCTCTGCCCGGGGGCCACGGTGGTGGGCGTGCCGCGTCGCGCGTGCAGCGAGAAGTCGCGCGCCATCGTGGCGGTACTGGAGCAGTTCACCCCGGTGGTGGAGCCGGCCTCGATCGACGAGATGTACCTCGACCTGACGGGCACCGAGGAGCTGTACAAGAACGAGCCGCTGGAGGCCACCGCGCGCCGCATTCGCCAGGTCGTGCTGGACGAGACGGAGATCGCGGTCTCGATCGGCGGCGGCACTACCCGCCTCGTGGCCAAGCTCGCTGCCAAGCGGGCCAAGCCGCACCGTACCCCAGGGGCCGCAGGCGTGGTCGTGGTGCCGCCCGGCCAGGAGGCCGAGTTCCTCGCCACCTTCGATCTGGCCGACATACCTGGCGTGGGGCCGCGCTTCCAGGATCGTCTGCAGGTGTACGGTCTCGTCACCGTGCGCGACGCCCTGAGGCACGACGAGGCCACGCTGCAGGGCTGGCTCGGGGAGCGCGCCGGCGCGTGGCTGTATTGCAGGATGCGCGGCATTGATCCGACGCCCGTGGAAGCGCGCGAGCGGGCCAAGTCCATCAGTCGCGACGAGACCTTCGCCAGAGATATCGACGCCGACCGCGACCTCTCCCGCGAGCTGCTGCGCCTCGCCGACCGGGCGACCTCCGATCTCCGGAAGCACGGCTGGGCCACACGCACCATCACCGTGCGCATCCGCGATCACGACTTCCGCAACCGGTCCAAGAGCCTCACGCTCGACGAGCCCGTGATCGCCGACCGTGTGGTCGCCCAGGTTGCCAGGGCGCTGCTCAAGCAGCTGCGCGAAAGGCGCCGCGTGCCTGCCCGCCTGCTGGGCGTGGCGCTCTCCAACCTGAAGCCCGCCGAGGAGGTGGATCAGCTCTCGCTGTTCGACGAGGGTGGAGAGGAGACGGGCCGCGACCGCGCCCTCTCGCGTGCCATCGATCAGGTGCGGGAGAAGTTCGGTTACGGTGCCGTGGGGAGGGGTCTCTAGCAGCTTGACGTCGGCTTGACGCGGCTCCACGAGCGTCCGGGCGTCCGGAACGGGAGAACCCCATGCGACGCTCGGCTACCCTGATCATCATCGTTCTCAGCGCCCTCGCGGCCGCCGCCCGCGGCCAGGAAACCGCCCGCCAGCCCTCCGGGCATCGAGGCACCTCGATCCTGTACGAGACCGCCATCGGCACGCGTCTCAACCAACAGCCCGATCCGGGGGTCGCCGACACGCGCTGGTTCGCCAACTGGGATCTGGGGTTCATGGCCAACCGCGGCACCTGGGCGTGGGGCGCCACGGTGCTGGCCAATGTGGACGAGGACGGTTCCCGCTGGGGCATCCGGCCCCGCTACCGGCGGTGGCTCGGCGGCAAGACCGCGCTGGATTTGGGCACCGGCATCCTGCTCGGTGGGGGAACGAACTACGGCGTGCAGAGCTACCCGGGGCTCACGGGGCTCGTGGCTGTGAGCCACGGCAGCTGGCTCGGCGTGAGCCTGGAGGTGCAGGCCATCCAGACGGCGCACAATGTCGAATCCAGCTACTCCAACCCCGTGCTCGGGGAGCAGCGAGTCATCGGTGCCTCCGGCATCGACTGGAGCATCTACCTCGGTTTCCGCCTGAACGGAGTCGGAGCTCTGGTAGCGAACGCGGCCGAGCTGGTTCTGGGGATCGCAGCGGCCGCGTCGATGGATATGGGGATGTAGGCGGGTTCCAACCACCACGCGAAGACGCGGCAGGGCAATGCTCTGTCGCGTCCTCCATTCCCACCCAGCGTTCAGCGCAAGGCTCGCGAATGCCGACCCAGGCATTCGGTATACCAGCCGTGCAACCTCTCCCCGGGCGTGCCCGTAGTGCGGATGGACACCTTGAATCGCCCCACGCCCCCTTTCGCGGGGCGCGCACACCCAATGGAGTTGGCACGATGATCACGCCTCGAGCTATGCGCTGGATCGCCTGCGGCGCGCGAGTTGCCATCGCGGTCGTTGCAGTGACACTACTGACCTGCTCCACTCTCGTGGCCCAAGTCGGCCCTCCCCCCGACGTCCCGGCCGACGCGGCCAAGCGCGCCGAGATCATTGACTCGGTGTGCGCGTCTCTCAACAAGACCTATGTCTTTCCTGACGTCGCCCAGCAAATGGACGAGTATGTGCGCGCGCAGATGGCCGAGGGCGCCTACGACGACCTCACCACCGTGGCGGAGTTCGCGCAGGCGCTGACTAGAGACCTGCGCTCAATCAGCCGCGACCGCCACCTCGGAGTGGTGTACGCTGCTCCGGCCCAGGTCGCGAGCATGAGCGCCGATCGTGACGAGGAAGAGGTCGCGCGGGAACGGCGGGAGGAATACGCCCGGAGCAACTTCAACTTCAAACGGGTGGAGCTGCTGGAGGGCAACGTGGGTTACTTGCGCTTCGACAGCTTCATGGACGCTGGGTGGGCCGGCCCCACTGCGGTGGCCGCGATGAACTTCCTGGCCAATGCAGATGCGATCATCTTCGACATGCGGTACAACGGTGGCGGCTCGCCCAGCCTGATCCAGCTGATCACCACGTATCTGTTCGAGGAATCGATCCACCTCAACAGCTTCTACATCCGCGAGAGCGACAGCACAACGCAATTCTGGACGCTCACCCACGTACCCGGTGAGCGCATGCCCGACGTCCCCGTCTACGTGCTCACCAGCAACCGCACCTTCTCGGGCGCCGAAGAGTTCACTTACAACCTCAAGAACCTGGAACGTGGTACGATCGTGGGCGACACTACCGGCGGCGGCGCGCATCCGACGGCGACCCATGTGTACGAGCACCTCAACGCCGAAGCACACGTTCCGTTTGGAAGGGCGGTGAATCCCATCACGGGCACCAACTGGGAGGGCGTGGGCGTGATCCCCGACGTCCCCGTGCCTTCCGAGCAGGCCCTGGAAACCGCCCACCTGATGGCGCTGCGAGAGCTCAGAGAGGGCGAGACCGACCCGCGCCAGCACTTCGCGCTCGACTGGGCCATCGCCGGCCTGGAGGCGCAGCTCAACCCAGTGACGGTGGATCCTGCGGTCCTGGCGTCGTACACCGGGACTTACGGCCCCCGCACGCTCTCGGTGCAGGATGGGCAACTCGTGTACCAGCGCGCGCCCAACGCGCCCATGACGGCCATTCCCATGGGCGACGCGCTGTTCCGCTTCGAGGAGATCGCGTACTTTCGTCTCGAGGTGGTAGTGGATGACACCGGCACGCCCGTCAAGCTGGTGGGACACTACGACAGCGGGCAGACCGACGAGTCGCCACGATCGGGTGGGTAACGCAGGCCGCATGCTTGAAATCACAAGGGCCCCGTGAGGGGCCCTTCGTGTAGATTCGCAGCCATGCCCGAGCTCCCCGACGTCGTCGTGTATTGCGACGCACTAGGGGATCACCAATACTCCAACCGTCCCGCCGAACTCGTCTTGCTCCGCGCGCATCCCTCGGGGGACGATCCAGTCGCCTCCGTCGACACGGACGTTCAGGCGATGAACGCCCGGTGGAATGGCCACGGTGATCACGAAGTCCTCCGCACCGGTTCGCTCGAGGGTCAGCGGCACCCAATCGGTGAAGTCCCCCATCAGCTCAATCTTGGCGGCCCCGGGCGCGTAGACCCGCAGCCGAACCGTTTCGTCCTGCCGGGGATCCACCTCGAGCCGGGCTGCGACCGCGCTTCCCCCCTCGGGCTCCTCGCCGTACGCGCGCGCCAGGGCCTCGCTCACCACCGCCGGCGGCGCGCGACGCACTGACGAGGTGCTCACGCGCACGCCAATGCTGGCGTAACTGGCCGCGAGAATCCCGCGCACCGGATCGGACGGGTACGTCCCCCCGCCGAGTTCCGCGGCGAGGCGGCGCGACACGGGCACGTGTATCAGAACCTCTCCGTAGAGGCCCTCGTCAACATTGCCGGTCCACGTGCGGAGCCCACCGCGGTAGCGGAGCTCGAAATCCCGCAGCTCGAGGTCGATGCTCCCTTCGACATCGAGGTACACGAGGTTGCCGAACCACGTACGCGTTGCACTTGCCCCGAACGTCACGGATTGTTGCACCATCCAACCGCCGAGGGAGATCTCGACGGGGGTATCGGAGTCACCACCCACGAAGGACCGGCCCGTCACACCGCCGAACCACGCGCCCACACGCCGGCCTGCGAGGTGCAATCGTCCGCGGAGCAGCACGTGCCCGTACCGCTCCGTGGCGGTGTAGGCGGCCAGTCCGGCCGAGCCCGATAGCTCCGCACGCAACAGTCCGCCGACCGAAGTGAGCCACCCCCCGGCTGCAGAGCCCTGCAGCACCGAGTTGCCGCTTTCGAACACGACCCAACTCACCTGCCCGCCCAGCGAGAGGCCGGGCCGTGCGAACTGAACGGTGGGAACGAGGTAAAACGCGGCGCTCGGGAGGAAGCCGTCGTAATCCACGTACGACACGCCCCCCTCGAGCGCCCCGGTGGTCTGCGCCGAGAGGCCCGACGCCCAGCAGATACACCACGCGAATGCCGCGACGGTGGCCGACCCGCGCCGCGTCACGCGCGTGGACCGGCCTTAGGGCTTCCTCTCACGCTGGCGCTGCCCGCCCGGCGAGAAATCAAGCTGGTCGGTCGCACCCGCCCCGAGTGCCTCGGCGGCGGCGCTCGACTCGAGCCGTACCCCAAGCGCCGCAACGGGCGTAGCGCCCAGCGCGATATCGCGCTCCACGCTCCGCCGAAACGCAACGTACTCCGCGTCGTCCACGACGTCTGCGAGCGCCAGTACCGCCGCCACCGCCGTGTCGGATGGCACCCCAACCGCCACGAGGTCGGCGAGCACCGCGGCCGCCACCGTGAGGGATTCTTCACCACGTAGCTCCCTGAGGCGCGTCAGGTCATTGGGCGACGCCCCCGCCCGCAGCGCGCTCGCCCCGGCCACGATCTCCGCCGCCGAGGATAGCCCACCCATGGCGTCCCGTGCCAGCCCCAACTCCCCGTGCAGGCGTCGGATCGCGGCCACGATCCGCTCGCCCTCCGCGCCCTTGCTGGCGCCCTCGAGCGCGCGGTCCACGAGCGGCTCGGTGGGCAGCCGCGCCGCGCGCGCCGAATCCAGGATGGCCTCCACCTGCGCTCGCTGCGGCTGCGAGAGCACCGCAAGGCGCGGCTCCTGGCTCGAGGCAGGACGCGGCGCGACCACCAGCATTGCAGCGAAGAGCACCCAAGCAGCGCGACGTTGTGGGTTCATCATCCCCTCACAGTCACGACCGAGTTCGGCCGCCCGAAGTCGTCATCCAGGGCCGGCGGCGTGGACGGATCCCGCACCCACTCGGTGCCATCCACCAGGAAGCCGTAGCGGTAGCGTCCGGGCGGGAGCGGCACGGTCACCGTCCACATGCCATCTCCCGACGCCTGACGCAGGGGCGTCGCGGTAGCAACCCAGTCGTTGAAGTCCCCCACGACCGTCACCATCGATGCGCCGGGCGCGACCAGCACAAACTGCACGGTAGCCGCCTCGAGCACCTCCGTGGGCGCAGCGGTGTCCTCCACCCACGCAGCGCCCCAGCGCCCCATGAGGAGCAGCGCGGCGAGCGCGGCGGCCGCCGCCAGCCCACCGAGCGGACTCACAGTCACGGTGCGTCCGCGCCGCAGCCACTCCCATGCCGACCACCAGCGTCGCGCTCCGACCCGCGGCGCCGGGGCCCGCTCGACCTCCTCCATGACGCGGCGATCCAGGCCGGGATCCAGCCGCACCGACTCCCGGAGCGTCTCGATCGCACGATCGATCAGGGGGTCGCGCTCATCCATGTAGCTCCTCCGACAGGAGATGACGCAACTCCTCGCGCGCGCGGGCGACACGCATCTTCAGTGCCGACACCCCCGCGCCCGTGAGCTCACTCATCTCCTCGTAACTCAGCTCCTCGACGTACTTCAGGACGAACGCCTCTCGCTGCTCCGTCGTGAGTTGTGCGAGGGCCCACGCGATCGCGTCACGCCAAGCGGTGTCGGCCGCGGTGTGCCCCACTGACGCGCGCTCCACGGCCGCCTCCTCTAACACTACCGTCCGTTCGCGCCGCGCGCGTTGCGCCCCGATGGTGCGGCAGCGGTTCACCAGAATGGCGAACAGCCACGCCCCGAACCGCTCGGGCGGCACACAGCGGACGAGCGAGCGGTAGCCGCGCACAAATGCGTCCTGCACCGCCTCCTCGGCGTCTGCCGCGTTGCCCAGCATGCGCACCGCGTACCGTCCGAGACGGTCGCGGTAACGGGCCACGAGGCCGGCGTAGGCTCCCGTGTCACCACCCAGCACACGCCGCACCAGGGCGGCGTCGCTTTCCGTCCTCACCACGAATACCCGCGCACGGGGACTCGGGTCACCACCACACCTCCTGACGCCTGTGACGCGGGCGCCGTGCACCGGGTATGCGCAATACAACGGGCACCAACGGCTCGGCCGATGATGGAAGTGTAGGGCGCTCGATCCACGACGTCCACGCATTCCGCGGCGGCGCCGGGGCCCGGCGCACCCAGGAGGCGCCTATGCACCCGATTTGGTCAATCATCCGTCGCGCCTTCGCCGCCCTCCCTCCGCTGCTCGTGCTGCCGACCGTGGCGACCGCGCAGTTCATCGCGCTGAAGACCCTCCCCGTGGCGACCGGAGACCAGTTCATGATCTTCCCGTCGGAGAACGTGGGCATGGGCAACGTCTCCATCGCGCTCGACGACGCGCTGCTCGACCCGTTCGTGAACCCCGCCAAGACCAGCCGGCTCACCCGATCGCTCGTGTTCGCCACACCCACGTTCTACAGCATCTCCAACAACGCGGGCAATGCCAGGTCCCTCCCCGCCGGTGCCCTGTTCAACGGCAAGGGCTGGTTCGGCGGCGGCGTGGTGGCGCTGCAGCAGCTGGAGCGGCAGGAGTTCTTCGGGCCGGTGCCTTTCTGCTGCGGACCGGAGAATCTCCTGAGCGAGCGCTCGGCCACCAACAAATACGCATACCTCAACTTCGGCCGCCTGTTCCCTGTGGGCCTCGCGCTCGCGGGGAGCGCGTTCTACGCCGACCTCAGCGCGGTGGACGGTGTGGAGCACCTCTACGCCGGGGCGGTGGGCATCGATCAGTGGGGCGGCATGGCCGATTTCCGGATCGGGCTCACCAAGGAGTGGGCCGGCGGCCGCGTGGCCGAGGCGGTGATCCTGCACAACCGGTTCGACATGGACCACGACGTGGCCTACATCGACTGGGTGCTCGTGGACTCGGTGCAGTGGCCGGAGTGGCGGCCCGAGACTCGCACGCAGCACAACCGCGACGTGACGCGCACCTGGGGTCTGCATCTGGGCTACGTACAGCCCATCGGGACGAACGGGTGGCGGGTCGGCGGGATTCTCACCGCCAACCTGAAGTCGCATCCCAAGATCCCCAGCTACGTGCTGGAATACGTCCCCGAGGAGCCCCCCAAGGATCCCGGCAACAGCAGCGCCTTCGACATCGGGGTGGGGTTCTCACGGACGACGGAGCAGACGACGTTCGGGATCGACCTGGTGTACCAGCCGGCGTTCAGCGACACGTGGGCGGAGGCCGATTCGGCAACCGAGACGGTGCAAGGTGACACCATCCCCGCGGGAGGCAAGCTCATCGAGAACACGTTCCGCTTCGGCAATGCCTTCCTCGGGCTTGGCGTAACCCAACGGGTGGGCGTCGCCGCTTTTCAGCTCGGCCTCCAAGTGCGAGCCTACGACTATCACCTCGACCAGTGGAACAACGTGGAGGAAACGAGCCGGCGACAAGACGAGCAGTGGATGGAATGGGCCCCGAGCTGGGGCGTCAGCGTCCGCCTCACCGGACTCGAGCTGCGGTACCGGGGGCGGGTCACCAGCGGCACCGGCCGCCCCGGTGTGGCGCGCGACCAAGTCTTCGGCGCCGGACAGCTCGACTTTGCCCCGGGAAGCGACATCGTGTGGGCGCCGGATGCGCCCCTCACACTGCAGGACGCCACCGTGACGACACACCAAGTGTCAGTATCAGTACCGATCAAGTAGCGCCGCTCCAGGGCAACGGCGCACGACGCGGCAGCGTCCCGGAGATGGGCGCTGCCGCGTTCGGTTTCAGGCTGTGGCTACTGCCGCTGGTACGTCGGACGCAGGTCCCGGGTGATCTCGTAGACCAGCGGATCCACAAGGCCGCCGTACGCATCCTTGGGATCCCGCCCGCCAAAGGAGGGAATCCCGCCGTCGAACGCTATCTCCCCGACCATCGCGGTGCCTTCAGCCGACCGGCTCCACACGGTCGCTCCCGATTCCGTGGAAAGCAGCCGCACCGAGATCGAGAGGTCCACATCGGCACCCACCCGGGGAATGCCACTGATCGAGGCACTGGGCTTCACGTTGGACACCACCAAGTGACCCACGAACACGAGGGGCACGCCGTGGTCCTCGCCGATGAACCGCGCCTCGGCCGGACCATAGCGCGTCCGTCCGGTCTCATCGAGCAACCACGTCATCTCACCCAGCTCGAGCACCTCGATGCTCTGCGCGGCGAGCATCTCCTCGACGAACCGCTGGGTGGCGAACTCGTGGAGCGTGCCCCTGGCGTTTTCGACCGTGAACGTCACGAGGGCCACGCGCTCGTACGGCACGAGATCGAGCCGGGGCGGCACCAGGACCCTGGTGCCACCGCCGCACGCGGCCAAAGCGGTGAGGAGGAGTGTCGTGATTGAGGTACGGAGATGGGCACGCATGAGGCACACTCTCCGGTCAGAAGTCGTGGGATCAGTTGTGGACGGCACCAGAATAGGGAATGCCGGCCCGCCGGGCCAGCGTCGCGAAAACGAGGGATGGAGAGTGAAGAGAGGCTGGGCGGGCTAGGTCGACCGTCCGCAACCGCTGCCGTACCGGCTTCGTTTACCGCGGCGCAACCACCTCCGGCGTCCCCGACACCTGCACCGAGTGTTGGCTCGGGTTCAGCGGCTCGCACAGGACGTGCCCGTAGGCAAGGATACCGCGCTGCGGAATCCAGTAATCGCGGAGGTGCGCCTGGGGGTCGACCGATCCCATTGGGCCCAGATCCTCACCGCGAATGCTCGCCCTACTGTCGGATACCATCCACAGCCGGAACGGGTTGTTGAGGAAACGTTGACCATTGGGGTAATGGCCGATCAGACCGATCCTGCCCGACCCGAGCAGGTGAGTCCCCACCCAAGACATCAATCGCAGTACGTGCGGGCTGTGCCACAGCGTCCTGGGCATGTAGCGCGCCGTCAGGTTCATCAGACGCGTGGTCCACGTGGCCCTGAACTGCACCTCCCAATCGATCTCCGCCGCCGGCACGGACACCGACACACTGGCCGGTCCCGTCCAGTGCAGCTCGATCTCCGCCACCAGCGCCTCCTTCAGCTCGCTGCCGAAGTAGCGGGCGCACGACCGGGCCGGCTCCCCATCCGAATAGAACGTCCACTCACCGGCAGGTGTGCGGTGCCACACACAGGTGTAGCCCCCGAAGGCCGTCTCCGGAAAACGCCGGAGGGCCAGAATGTGGCCATTGGCGAACGGCAGACCCATGATCCCATAGCCAGCAAACGACTCCACGTCACTGGACGGGAGCCGGGCATAGCGCTCGAGCGCCCGGGCCACTTCGCGTGGCGGCTGTGTCTTGATCAGTCCCATATCGTCATCCCCTCTACCCTGCTATGCGCAGACCGGCTCCGAGACCGGACATGCCTCCCTACCCCCTGGCCCGCGCCGCCGCCCGCCGGGCCTCGGGCGCATCGGCCCCCAAATGAGCGGTGATCACCCTGAGCCCCTCGTCCAGGAACCACTGGGTTTCGGGCTCTCCCGAACGGCCCTGCGCCCGCAGCGCCGCCCCCCGAAGGCTCATTACCTCTCCGTGGCGCCAGTGCCCGGCGGGCAGCTCGGCCAGGTTCCGCTCGGCCTCGCGCAGCACCGCGTCGGCAGGCTCCGCCAGTCCCATTGTGAGGTACGCCTCGCCCAGGCACTGTAGCGTGTAGCCGATCCTGGGATGCGGCTCCGGCAGCTTCGCCCGCTCGGCGGCCAACACATCCCGCAGTAACGCGACGGCCTCGTCGGCCCTTCCCCGCCGCAGCAGCACCGCGGCCTGGTCACGCCGCACCTGCAGCACGTAGCGGTGGTTCTCGCGCAGCCGCTCCCCGGCAACGGCCTGGGCCTCATCGAGCAGACGCTCCGCCTCGGCGAGGCGTCCGCGGCGCAGCGCCACACCCGCCATTCGCTGCCGCGCGAGCATGCCGTAGATGCTCGCCGGTCCCGAGAGGCGCTGGTTCATGGCCACGGCAGAGTCCAGGAACACGCCCGCCCCGCGCAGTCGGCCAGTCTCCACCAATGGATCGGCCGAGCGAATCAGCGAGATGACGATCCCCGGGTGATCCCCGGCGTGACGCTCTCGCTTGGCCGCCAGCGCCGTGTCGAAGCGCGCCGACGCCTCGGCGAAGCGTCCCATTTCGAGCTCGATCGTGGCGAGCGCCTCCCGCAGCGTAGTGGAGGTCACATGCTCGGGTCCAAGTTTACCGTTCGCCCGCTCGAGCCCGGCCCTCAGGATCGGCTCCGCCGCGCCGTAACGGCCGAGCCCCGAGAGCAGCAGCCCCCACTGCGCCATCGCCTCGATCACGTCGGGGTGATCGTCCTCGTACAGCGCGACACGCATGTCGTAACCCCCCTTGACCAGCGGCTCGGCCGAGGCGTACTGCTCGCGCAGCCGACGGATCATGCCCACGTTGAGGAGCGCCGATGCCGCCAAGGGATGCGGCCGCGCAGCGTCGTACCCCTCGAGCGTGGACACGAACAGCGCCTCCGCCTCGTCGAACGCGCCCTGGTCGTGGTAGGTCGCTGCTAGCCCCAACAGCGTCGCCGCCACGGTGACCTCGCTGCCGGGCAGCGCGCGCTGGCCGTCGACCGCGGCCTGGAACAACCCCGCCGCATCATCGTAGTGACCCGCGCTTCGCAGCTCGAACGCCAGGCTCGCCTGCGTCGCCGCCAACAGCGAGTCCGGCCCGGCGAGTGCGTCCTCCCGAATTGCGATCGCCCGGCGGAATTGCTCAATCGCTTCCTCTCGCCTGCCCTCCGCGGCGAGGAGCTCCCCCAGCCGGCTCGCGCTCTCCGAGACCTCGAGGCTTGCGGTGCCGTAGTACTCCTCGCGCAGCACGAGGGAGCGCAGCACCGTTTCCTCCGCCCGCTCGAGCAGGCCGAGGTGCTCGTACACCCGTGCCACCTCGAGCAGCATTGCCGACTGCACGTCGGGCTGGTCGGCTAGCTCGTCCATGACGCGCTGGATGCCCCGATCGAGGATCTGCCGCGCGCTGATCGAGTCGCCCAGCGCCTCGTTGGGATCGGTGAGACGGAAGACCTCGACCATCATTCCCGCGACGCGCGCCGCACGGTCGCGCTGCACCGAGGCGATGGCCGCCTGCTCGGCAGCCTCGCGCGCCTGCCAGGTGGTCGCCACGAGACCGCCGCCGAGGGAGAACACGATCGCAGCGGCCGCGCCCATCATCACCCGATGCCGCGCCACAAACTTGCGGGTGCGGTACAGCGCCGAGTCGCCCCGCGCGTCCACCGGGTCGCCATCGAGGTGCCGTTCCACGTCGCTCGCGATCTGCTCGGCCGAGGCGTAGCGCCGCGCCGGCTCCTTGCGCAGCGCCATGCACACGATGTTGTCCACGTCGCCGCGCAGCCGGCGGCGGAGGTAATTCGCGCGCGTGCGATACGCGAACCGGTGCGCCTCGCTTTCCCCTCCGCTGCCGCCCATGAGGTGTGCGCGGGGGTCGCCGTCGAGCTGCGCCTGCCCATCGCGCTTCGTGGTGCCACCCGTGGGCTGCGCTAGCTTGGGCGGAACCACCGCCGCGCTCGGCCTCGGCGCCTCCTCTTCCAGGATGATCCGCTCCCAGTCGTACGGCGCGCGACTGGCCAGCTGGAACGGAACGCGCCCCGTGAGCAGCTCGAACAGAACCACGCCAAGCCCGTACACATCGGTGGCCGTGGTGATCAGATCGCCCTGTACCTGCTCGGGGCTCGCGTACTCCGGGGTCATGAGCCGGAGGCCAGTACGGGTCAGCGGCGCGGAGTGACCCAGGGCGGCGGGGTCGAGCATCTTGGCGATCCCGAAATCCAGCAGCTTCACAACCCCCTCGTCGGTCACGAGGATGTTGGAGGGCTTGAGGTCGCGGTGGACTACAAGATTGCGGTGGGCGTAGTGCACCGCGCGGGCCACGGTGCAGAACAGGCGCAGGCGGTCGTCGACGTTGAGCCGATGCTTGTCGCAGTACTCGTCGATCGGCAGGCCGTCCACATGCTCCATCACGAGGTACTGGCGACCGTCCTCCGTGATGCCACCGTCCAACAGGCGCGCGACGTGCGGGTGATCGAGCGAGGCGAGGATGCGCCGCTCGGCCTCGAAGCGGCGGTGCAGCTCGTCCATCCCGGGACCACCTGGGATCACCTTCACCGCGACCTTGCGGCGGAACGCGGCATCGTCGGACTCGGCCAGGTACACCACGCCCATGCCGCCGCGCCCCACTTCCGAGATGATGCAGTACCGCCCGATGCGCTCGCCCACCGACGACTCGCGCACCGCGTTGGCCGCCGCGGCGGTGGGATCGCTCTCCAGCACCCCCTCGGCGCGGTCATGGGCCGCGAGCAACGCCCCGACTTCGGCGCGCAGCTCCGCATCGTCCGCGCAGAAGCGGTCGAGCAGCTTGGCGCGATCGCTCACCTCGCGCTCGAGCGCCTCCTCGAAGAGGGCTTCGACCTGCCGGCGGCGCTCAGGCTTCATGCCTCGGGGGGTGCGCCTTCGGGATAGAGCGTCTTGTAGAGCCAGGCGCGGGCTTTCACCCAGTCGCGGCGGACCGTGCGGTCGGTGACGCCCAGGACCTCCGCGATCTCCTTCTCCTCCATACCGCCGAAGAACCGGTACTCCACTACCTGGCGCTGCCGGGGATCCAATTCCTCGAGCGCGGCATCGAGCGCCAGCATCTCGTCGGGCTTGAACTCCAGGGCGTCGTCGCCCTCGCCCAGGGTGGTGCGCACCCATTCCCCTTCCCGCTTGAGGGCCTTCTTGCGGCGGGCGTGATCCACCAGGACCTGTCGCATGGCGCGGGACGCGATGGCAAGGAAGTGTGCCCGGTCGGCGGCGGCCGCCGCTCCGCCACCCGCGAGCTTGAGATAGGCCTCGTGCACCAGCTCCGTGGGACGCAGGGTGTGACCCGCGCGCTCCACGCCCAGCCTGCGACGGGCCACATGGCGTAGCTCGTCGTAGACCAGGGGCATGAGCTGGTCGAGGGCTTGGGAGTCACCGGCACGGGCGGCGTCGAGCAGCCGCGTCACGTCACCGGGAGGCCCGGCTTCTCCCGCTTGCATCGTCGTGTAACCTCGCTCGGAGACTCGGGTGCCTAGCCGAGCAGACCTGTCGGGAAGGGCATAACATACCTGGGGCCGGTGCCCGATGCGAGAGCCGCGGGGCCCTCCCGCTCACTCAGGCCGCCAGGGGTTGGGCCGGGCGCCCCGCGCAGTACAGGCACTCCGCTTCATCGCAGTGCCGCTCCAGCCAGCGGTTGCACGCCGGACAGAACAGCGCCAGGTGCGCGAGGCTGAACACGATCTGCGTATCGCAGTCCTGGCACTGGGCATCCTGCGCGACCCAGCCCGCCACAGTGCGCGAGCCGATCGTCACGGTGTCGTCGTCGCGGTTCTCGATGACCTGCAGTGGCATGGCTCCCCCCCAAGAAGCCCTTCGCTAGGTGATGCGCAGTTAGGGGGGAAGAGCGGACAGGCGCCGGTCACTGCCTCAGTTGTACACCAGAAGGGCGTGATGTCGGCACCCTGTGCAGTGCACCTCCTGCATGCGGGTGCCCTCGTGGGTCTCCGCCGGGCCGAGCATCAGGTTGCCGTCGCACACGGGGCAGGCTGCCTCGAGGTTGGGACGGAGCACCATTTCGCGGATCAGCAGCCCCTCGGCCACCGAGAACTGCTGCGCCAGCGGACGGCGACGGTCCTGCTTGCGGCGGCGGTCGTGATCGCCAGACCGGGTCTTGCGGCGCCGGTCCTGCCCGGATCGGCGGTCGATGCCCGAGCGGAGGTCTGCGAGGAAGCGCCGGACTCCGTCGTCAGAAAGGGGCATGGGCCTCTCTCATGCTGCCGAGAATCACCCGCAAGCGTACGCCCAGGGAGCGGGCCCGGCAAGGTGGGCGGTGGCGCCCCCTAGAACACCCCCTCCCGCACCTGCCCCCTCTTGAGTCCCTTCCTGAGCGCGACCACGTCATCCACCTCGACCGACTCGTTGTCGGGGAGCGGCACGTCACCCTTCTCCTTGCCCAGGTGGGCCACGCTCTTGAGCTTCTCGAGAATGCTGGAGCCCTCGAGCGCCTTCGACCCTTCCGAGTAGTAGTCGAACCACGGAATACCGGCGCTCTGATACTCCTTTGCCGTGGGCGGCACGGTGGGGGGGGCGCTCCCGGTGATCGCGCGCCACGTCATCGAGTTGGCGATGTGCACGAAGCAGCGCGCGCGGTGGCGCGTATCCCAATCCTCGAGACGGTAGGGATCGTCGTAGATCTCCTGCCGCATGCGCCCGCCCGGGGCGAGGCCCATGTCGTACCCCGCGCCGGTCACGTGGAGCGCCATGTCTGCCGCGAACACCGAGCGGGCCAGCACCGCGCTGCGCGACCGCATCCGCTCGTACGCCTCCGCCTTCATGGGAAAGACCTCAATCTGCAACCCGCCGTACTCGGGCTCGCCGGTGATTTGCTCCTCGGCGCTGTACCCGCTGCCCAGCGGCATCGCCACGAACTGGCGGATGATCCCCTTCTCCACGCAGTAGCCGTCGAGCCACGGCTGCTCGGGCACCGCCATGTAATCCTGCGGATCGCGGTGGAGCCCGTCGCTCCATCCCTCACCGGTCACCGCGTTGATCTTCCCGGCCGCCACCTTCACCGCAAACGGAAAGTCGCCGCCGAAGTTGAGCCACAGCGCCTCCGACTGGTACATGGGGAGCGTCACGCCGCCGTGCTCGATCCATGGCCGCGGCACGCGCGAGGCGAAGTCGTCCACGTGGCGAATCGGGAACCGTCCCAACCCGGCCGGCAGCGGGTACTCCCGGTCGTCGTCGGGAATGCGCAGCGTGCGCTGGAAGTCGATGCGCATCTCTGCCCGGTTGTGGACTTCGGGCAGTGAGATGACCAATCGGTCGTGACGAAGCTCGATCATGTTTCCTCCCCCGTGCAAGTGAGGCTACCACGCGGGTGGGACACCTCACCAGGTCCCGTCGCGCACCTCACGCACGATTCTGAGCACGGCATGGTCCGGCATGTCCTTGAGCTGCCGGATCGCCGCGGCGAACAGTTCGGGCCGCTTGCGAATCGCCTCCTGCAAGTCGGACGACACCTTCCCGGCCAGCGCCAACAGCACGTCCGCATCCTCACGCAGCTCCCGCGCCAGCGCCACGATCTTGGCCTCAGAGGGTGGAGGCGCCTCACCACGCTCTACCTTGCTCAGGAACGAGGGCTCGACCCCGATCCGCGCGGCCACTTGGCGCACGGAAAACGTTGCGTCGCTTTGCCTTAGCGCCTCACGCCGGTCGCGGACATAGGTGCCGAAGGTGTCGGTCATGACGTATACTATGTACTACTTAGTACACGGTTTGTCAACTCACCTCGCCCCTTGTGGACCCGCGATAGGCGACCAAGGTTATCCCCTCCCCCGGAGGAGGTCCTCATGGTCCCCATCATGTCGCTGTGGATCCCGATTCTGCTGTCGGCGGTGATCGTATTCGTCGTCAGCTCCATCATCCACATGCTGCTGCCGTACCACCGCAAGGACTTCGGCAAAGTGCCCTCGGAGGATCGGGTGATGGATGCGCTGCGGCCCTTCAACATCCCTCCCGGGGAGTATGTCCTCCCCAACGCGGGCAGCCCCGAGGCCATGAAGTCACCAGAGTTCATCGAGAAAGCCAACAGGGGGCCGGTGGCGTTCATCAACATCCAGCCCAATGGCATCCCGGGGATGGGTAAGAGCCTGGTACAGTGGTTCGTCTACTGCGCCGCGGTGAGCTTCTTCGCGGCCTACATTGCCGGACGCGCGCTCGAGCCCGGCGTGCAGTACCTGTCGGTGTTCCGGTTCGTGGGCGCGACCGCATTCATCGGCTACGCCGTAGCGCTGTGGCAGAACTCGATCTGGTATAGGCGACCCTGGAGCACGACGCTCAAGTCGACCTTCGACGGCCTCGTGTATGCGCTCTTCACCGCGGGGACGTTCGGCTGGCTGTGGCCCGGGTAGCGACCGGCAACACGGCCCAGACGGACCCCATCAAGCAGACGCGAGGCGACACAGAGTGAGATCAGACGCCACGACGGTGGACCAGTACCTATCCTCGCTGCCGGAACACCGACGCGCAGCCATCGCGACGGTGCGGCAGATCATCCTCGAGCATCTCCCCCGAGGCTACGAGGAGGCCATGAACTGGGGGATGATCGCCTATCAGGTACCGCTCGAGACCTATCCCGACACTTACAACGGCCAGCCTCTCATGTACGCGGCACTGGCCTCCCAGAAGGACCACATGGCCGTGTACCTCACCGGCATCTACATGAGTTGAAGAAGACCAAGCAGAGGAGATAGCCATGAACGCCGCGCCCCGTCTCATGATACCCGGCCTGCTGCTCGCAGCGAGCGTGTCCGCCCCGCCGGCCGCCGCCCAATCGGCCCAGAACGTACTGCGCACCGCCTTCGAGACCTACGAGGGGCGTGTGGCCGGAATCGAGAACTACACCGTGGTGCAGGAGACCATGGGGGTTCGGGTCGAGAACTACTTCGAGAAGACCCTGGTGGACGGCCGCCCCGTATTCCGGACACCGGATGAGGCGGACGAAGGTACGGGCGATTACTACTCAAAGCTCGACCGCCACGGGCAGCACGCGCGCCTGGACGGGCGGGAAACGGTGCAGAGCGAGGACTGCTACGTGCTGGTGTTCGACGACCTGAGCCAGATCCAGCTCGACGAGGGATTCGAGCCGGAACAGGGGGACTTTCACCCGCGGAAGGGGATCTTCCTGATCGATACCGACGACTACGTCGTGCGCAGGATGACGCTCGAGGGAGAGTACGAGCACGAGGGCACGACGCACCCCAGCACCATGGTCGTGCACATGCAGGATTACCGCACCGTGGACGGCATGCCCTATCCGTTCCGGACTGTCGTCACGGTGGAGGGTCTCCCACCCAGCGGGATGTCCGAGCAGGACCTCCAAGAGGCGCGCGAGTCCTATGCGGAGCTCCAGAAGCAGATGGAGCAGATGTCGGACCAGCAGCGGGCCATGATGGAGCAGATGATGAAGCCGCAGCTGGAGCAGATGGAGCGGATGCTCCAAGCGGGCCAGATGGAGTTCTCCATGGAGGTGAAGGAGCTGCGAGTCAACACGGGCCCGCCGGAGTAGGGCGGCTCCGGCCTGACCGGGGCGTCACGCCGCGCCCTGAGAGCCGCTAGCGGCGCAGCTCCCCGAGCCACTCCTCGATGGTATCGAGGCATTCCGGCGGGACCGACGGCGACTCTGACGAAAGAGGGGGAGACACCGTTATACGTCCCTCGCCTCCCGCTTCCCCTCCAAGCGGTCACCGATCTCCTCGCCTACCTTGCGCGCCGCTTCCAGATCGACCGTCAGCTCGTCGAGCGTGGCGGCGCCGGCGCGCAGGCGCAGCAGATCGAGCCGCAGCGTCTCGAGCGCGGCCACCGCCGTGGCGAGGCGGGCGGCGGCATCGGGGTCGTCACCCCGCTCACGCAGGCCCAGCGCGTCGGCCTCGAGCCGCGCAGCTAACGCCGGGACGTCGCCCAGCCGCCGCCGCTCCTCCTCAGGCAACCCCTCAAATAGGTCCTCCAACGCCCGACCCAGCGCGACCTCGGTGCGCTCGCCCACCGTCGGAAGCGGCTCCACCCGCGCCTCGAGCCCCACACTGCCTAACCGGAAGATCCCGCGACCCAGCCGTCCGTGCAGCAGCTTCCCGAACAGCTTCGCGCCACCGAGTCGCTCCCACAGTCGTCGCGCCGTGATGAGAGGGGCCCCAATGGTGACGGCGGTGCCGACGGTGACGGCCAGGTCGGCGTTCCCCAACATGCCCCAGATGCCGAGGGCGGTTGCGCCCGCACCGAGCCCCGCGGTGAGCCACGTCCCCACACCGCTCGGTCGCGTGGGTTCCTCCTCCTCAGTGGCCCTGCGCTCCTCGAGGGTGAGCGCCGCCCGCAGCGCACGATGGTCGTAGCCCTCCAGCAGCAGATCACGCGCCATCCCGACGAGCCGGCCGACCCGTGCGCCGGAGAGCCCGGTGAGCAGCACTATCGCGATGATCTCCAATGCGCTGACGATCCCGAGCCAGTTACCCTCGATCAGCTTGACGATCTCGAGCGCGAGCAGCGCCCCTGCCAGGCCCGCCAGGTAGCCGCCCGCCTCCGAGCCCACGACGTACGCCTCGCGCGCGAACCGCTCGAGCGGCGCCGGCACGCGGACGAGGGCCCCGCGCGCCGCGGCGATCTCGTGCGCCAGCTCTTCCGCCGAGCCGAAGCGGTCGGCGGGATCCTTCACCAAGCAGCGGTCGATCGCGGCGGCGAAGCGCCGCGGCAGTCGCGGCGCGAGCGAGGCAAGGGGGGGCGCCGGCTCCGCGGCATGCTTACCCAAGAGGCCGACGACGGTCGACGCCTCGAATGGCGGCCGGCCGGTCGCCGCGAAGAATCCCGTGGCGCCGAGCGAGTACACGTCGCTGCGGGCGTCGACCGGCTCTCCCGCTGCCTGCTCGGGGCTCATGTACTGCGGCGTGCCCACCACCGATCCCGCGCCGGGGGTATCGCCAGCGCTAGCCACATGCGCGATCCCGAAATCCGTCACTAGCGCGCGACCGCCGTCGTGCTCGAGCATCACGTTGTCAGGCTTCACGTCGCGGTGCACCACGCCGCGGCCGTGCGCGTGCCCCAGCGCCCAACCGACCTCCTGGACCAGGCGCATGACCTCGCTCGCCGGCAGCGGGCCACCGCGCCGCACGCGCTGGCCGAGAGTCTCCCCGTCCACCAAGCTCATCACGAAGAAGACGAGGCCGTCGGCTTCCTCGACCGAGTGGATCGGCACGATGTTGGGGTGGGCAAGCCCAGCCGCCATGCGCGCCTCCTGCAGGAAGCGTTGGCGCAGGGGCGGGACGGCGGCGAGCTCGAACGGCAGCAGCTTGATAGCCACTAGGCGATCGAGCGCCACGTCGCGTGCCAGGAACACCACGCCCATCCCGCCACGACCCAGTTCACGATCGAGCGAGAAGCGGCCCCGCACCGCCTGCTGCAGTGCAAGGAACTCGGGGTTGGGTGCGGTCGGGTCGCGGCTCATGATCTGAGGGGGAGTTTCCCCTCCGGGGCGCCTAAACGCAAACGGGGCCGCCGCGACACTGAGTCGGGCGGCCCCGTCTTCCTACCGTCAGCGATGCTTCGCTTTACGCCTCGACCTTGGTCACGTTCTCAGCCGCCGGGCCCTTCTGACCCTGCACGACGTCGAACTCGACGCGCTCGCCCTCACGCAGGGACTTGAAGCCCTCGCCCTGAATGGCGGAGTGATGGACGAAACAGTCCTTCTCGCCGTCCTCACGCGTGATGAAGCCGAAGCCCTTGCTGTCGTTGAACCACTTGACGGTTCCGGTGGTACGCATGCCGTACTCCTTGTTGTGTTGTGTTGATGGTCGTCGGAGTCCGGTTTCCCGTACCTACCGATCGCGCATCAGCTAACCGCGGTCATTGCCCCCGCGTTGGGCTGCCAGTGAGGACCGTCCTGGGACTGCCCCTTCCCGGCGTGGATACCAATGAAAAAGGGGATCCGCGGCTTGCCAGATCCCCCTTTCACAGTGTTCTCCGGTGCCTCGCGTGCCAAACCGGGCACGCCTGTCGCTGCGGACAAAATAGCCCTATCCAGAGGATTAGGGAAGTACCAGCCTGGAACTAGTCCTTCGGCCGCACGAACTCGCGGAACGCCGGATGATCCCACAGGGGCTCGAGGTCAGGGTCTCGATGCAACGCTAGGGTGACTGTTCGGCCCGCAGCATAGGCCTCCCGCAACAGCACCATAGCGCGCTCCGGCTCCCCGAGCAGCGACGCCACGCAGGCCTGCCAGTACGGCTCCCGCCCGAAGTCGTACCTATGGGCGAGCTGCGCGAGCCCGCTACTCAACCTGAGCGCCGCTTCCCGGTCGCCGCGCCGCGCCGCCAGCGCGGCGAGGTAGCCCGGGTAGTTAGGATCCCCCGGGAACTCCTCGGCCAGGTCCTCGAACACCTCCTCCGCATCATCCCACTGCTCCGCCAGGTAGTGCGCGTTCCCCAACATGAACCGGGGAAAGCGGCCCGCCGCCTCTTCCGTAGGTCGCGACCGGTACCACGCCACGGCCCGCTCGGCGGCCCGCAGCGACGCGTCGCGATGACCATGCGCGCGCAGTTCGGCGCTGGCGTTCAGCATAACGCCGCCCGCTGTCCACTCGGGCTGGGCCGGGTAGTCGAGGCTCTGCTGGAGACGCTCCTCGACCTCGGCCACGCGGCCCAGCGCTGCGAGCGCTCGCACCTCATGTTCGAGCACACCCAGAAAGGTCGGATACTCGTCGCGTGCCTCGCGCGCTGCGCGTAGCTCCCGGCGATGGTCCCCCAGCATATGATGCGCGGCCGTGAGCATGTCCCACGATATCTGTACGAGCCCGTCCCAGCCCCGCGTCCGCAGCGCCGGTACGTACCACCCACTGGCATCCTCGAGCACGTCGAGAGTCTCCTGGGGGCGATTCACCCACAGCGCCTGCATCGCGTTGTCGAGTGGCGTCTCCGGCATCTGCCGAGCGGCCTCCAGCGCGCCCATCCGATCACCGGCGAACGCAGCCAGGTGCAGGTCCAGCCTCGCCTCGGCGAACCGGGTGAGGCCCGCACGGCGCTGATGCGCCAGGAGACTGAGCGTGTCGGCCAAGGCGACATCTCCGACCCGAGCAGCCGAGTTGCTCGCCAGGATGAGCGCTGCCGTGAACGTGGTGTCGATCTCGGCCGCCTCGAGAAACAGGCTCAACGCTACGGGAACGTCCTGTCCCCGGCCGGCGTCGAACGCCCGGTTGTAGATGTCCTGCCCCTCCACAAACGCGCGATACGCCTCCAACGGCGGCGGCTGCTGCGACGGGCTCTGGTAGTCCGCGATACGTCCATCCAGCGTAGCGGCCAGGGCGTTCACGACGCGGCGGCGCAGCTCCTCCACCGCCCCGAGCGGCTCCACCGCCGTCCCGCGCACCGGCGCGATACTCAGGAGGACGCGCTCGCGCCGCGCGTCAGTGACGTTGGCCTCGAACTGCAGAGAGTCACCGAAGCGGTAGAACGCCCCGGTGACGACCGTCCCCGACGCCGTCGCCTCCCCTAATTGCCTCGCTGTCGCGCCGCCGCCCCACATAATGGCCTCCGGCGGCACCACCTCGATGACCTCTACTTCGAGCAAACCGCGCGTGATCCAGTCGCTCGCCAGCCGCCCCACGGCATCCAACGTCGAGTCGTCCGTCCGGTTCTCCAGCGCGGCGACCAGCACGCGTCGCCGGTTCAACTCCCCGCCCCCGCCAGGGAGCAGCAGCGCGACGGCTACCACTATCGCGACCACGGCAGCGAGGGCCGCCGCAATCAATCCGCGGCGTCGGGCAGGCCGCCCCACCTGCACCGCCTCCGGCGCCACCAGCGCCCTGGCGAACTCGCCCGCCGTGGCGAAGCGCTGCGAGCGCTCCTTGACCAGGGAGCGATGAATCACTGCGGCCACGGGCTCGGGGATCTCGGGTCGCAACTCGGTGAGGCGGCGCGGCTCGTTGTGGAGATGCTGGTTCAGGACCTTCCGCGCACTGTCACCCGTGAACGGCGGCCGCCCAGTGAGCAGCTCGTAGAGCACACAGCCCAGACTGTAGACGTCGCTCCGCCCGTCGATGTCGTCCTCACCGGCCACCTGCTCCGGGCTCATGTAGTCGGGGGTGCCCGGCGTCAGCCCGGTTCCCGTCAGCCGGTCGTCACCCTCATTCTGCGACGCACGTGCAATACCGAAGTCGGCCAGCAGCGGCAGCCCCGCCTCGAGCAGAATGTTCTCCGGCTTGATGTCGCGGTGGATAACGCCACGCACGTGCGCATACTCCAGCGCGTCGGCGATCTCCGCTCCGAGCCGCAGGCCCTCTTCGACCGGCAATCGCTTGTCCCGGCGCACGCGGCCGCGCAGCGACTCGCCCTCCACGCACGGCATGACGTAGTACAGCTGCCCATCCGCGTCACCGGAGTCGTACAGCTGCAGGATGTGAGGATGGCGGAACTGCGCGGTGATCTCGATCTCGCGCAAGAACCGTTTGGGGCCGAGCGCCGTGGCGTACTCCGGCCGCAGGACCTTGATCGCCACCTTGCGGTGATGCTTGAGGTCTTCGGCCCGATACACCGTGCCCATCGCGCCGCCGCCGATGCGCTCCTCGATTCGGTAGCGGTCGGCGAGGCTGACCTGCAGGCGGTTCAACTCATCCGTCAACGGACGGCTCCGGCGGATTGCACTGCCAAGGTATTAAGAGGGACTTGGGGGGGCCAGTTGGTCAGGCACAAGAAAAGGGCGACGGGCTCTCACCCGCCGCCCTTCGATACTGTCGCGTTCCCTAACTCAGCACCCGCCCCAGATACGCCAGCAGCCGCTCCCACGCGTTCTGCGCCGGCGCCTCGCGCAGCTCGCGGTCCCCATCGACCCGCAGCCAGAAGCCGTGGTTCACGGCGTCGTAGACGTGGATGTCGTTGTCGATCCCGATCGAGTCGAGCGCCGCCGCGAACCGCTCGACTTGCTCCGGCGGAATGCCCCGGTCCATCTCGGCGAAGGTGCCGTACACGGGATGATCCATCCGGGCCAGCTCCGCCGGATCCTCGATCAGCGAGCCGTAGAAGATGGCGGTGCCGTCGTGGTGCTCGCCGCCCAGCGCGTAGCTCAACGCGATGCCGCCGCCGAAGCACCAGCCCATGACACCCACCTTGCCAGTGACATCCTCCCGCTCGCGCAGGAACCGCTGCGCCGCGTCGAGGTTGGTGATCACGGCCGGCATGTTGCCGCGCGCCTCCTGCACCAGCGCCATGTTCTCGTCGCGGTTGGCGCCGGTGCGTCCCGCATACAGATCGGCGGCGAGCGCGACGTATCCCTGCTCCGCGAACGCGTCCGCGACCTGGCGCACGCGATCGGTCAGGCCGTTCCACTCATGGATGAGGATGAGCGCCGGGAACGGCCCCTCCCCTTCGGGCACGGCCAGGTAGCCGGTCGTCGCCGCGTCGCCGGCCACGTAGTTGGCGGTCTCTCCCTGCGGCGGCGGTGCCTCGCCGAGGATGGCGGCGGGAATGGAAGTCGTGACTTCCTGCTCGGTCTGCTGGGCTGCCTCACTCGTACAGGCGGTCGGCAGCACGATCGAGGCGAACAGCAGCGTAGCGACTGGTCGGGCCATCGGAATCCCCCTATCACGGCCGGGCGTCGGTGTGGCGCCAAAGGGGACTAAGCTAGTCGGATTCGGCGGGTTTCGTCACCCAGCAGCAATTCCAGGCCCCGCCAGGTAGGCCGCCCAGTGAGGCCTGTCACGGTAGGCGAGGCACGCGCATGAGACCTTAAGGGAGCGTTCTGATCCGACTTTCCTTGGGAGGCTCACATGAGATGCGCACGCGTCCTGACGCTCTTGCTGAGTGTGCTGGTCGTCACGTCCTGCTCCGACGGGCTGAGTGCGGCCCGTGACCTGAGTGGCCTCTGGCTCGGCACCAGCCCTAACGGGGCGCTCTACGCGGACAACGTCGCGAACCCCAACTGCGAGTACGAGGCCGACGTCCGGATCACCCTCATCCAGGATGGCACGGCCCTCACGGGCTCGTTCAACCTGACGGTGCGGAGGTCAACCAAGCTGCTCCAAACCAGCCTGCCGTGCGTGCCCGTGGGCGCATCCTCGAATCAGGCCCTGTTCGGCAGCGTGAGCGGCTCGAGCGTGGAGTTCGGGCTCGCCGACTTGATCACGTCTTTCAGCGGGACCTTCACCTCCGACATCCTGAGCGGCGACATCACCTCATCCTCGAGCACCGGCATCGCCGGCACGCTCACGGCCAATCGGGACTAGGCACCATTCTGTAGCCACAAAGTCGAGCGCCCGGCCCCGTGCCGGGCGCTCGCTCGTTTCACCGTACACCCCTTCTACCCAGCCGTCCCGCGCGGTATTCTCCTCCCGGCGCCGACCTGCGGCCCCGCGACCCAACTCGCACTTCCAGGCTCATTCGAGGTCCAAGACGATGCTCGCACGTCTCTCGCTCGCTCTCGTCGCCGCCGTCGCGCTCGCGGCCGCGGCCTGCACACCCGACCCGGCGCAGCGCATCACCGCCGACGGCATCTTGGCCGACGTCGAGGTCCTCTCGGCCGACAGCATGGAGGGCCGCGCCCCCAGCACGCCCGGTGAGGCCCGGGCGGTCGCGTACATCGCGCAGCGCTTCGAGCAGATCGGCCTCGAGCCGGTGGGCGACCGCTTCATGCTCCCGGTCGAGCTGGTCGGCATGCGCAAGAACGCCGAGCGCTCCTCGCTCACGCTCCGCAGGGGGCGCAGCACCCTGCCGCTGGAGAACGACCAGAACGTGACCTTCTGGTCCACTGCGGAGAGGGAGACCGTCAATCTCCGCAACGTGCCGATCGTGTTCGTGGGTTACGGGGTCGAGGCGCCCGAGCACGACTGGGACGACCTCAAGGGTCAGGACATGCGGGGCAAGGTCCTGCTCTTCCTCAACAACGACCCGCCGGTCGAGGAGAACGGTGAAGAGCTGTTCGGCGGCCCCGCACGCACCTACTACGGGCGCTGGACCTACAAGTTCGAGCAGGCCCAGAAGCACGGCGCCGCCGGTGCCATCGTGATCCACACGACGGAATCGGCGAGCTACGGGTTCAGCGTGATCGGCAATACTGGCTCTCGCCGGATCTGGCAGCGCACCTATCAACTCGACTTGCTCTCCTGGATCGACTCGACGCTGTCGGAGCGCATCGCGTCCTCGATGGGCACGGATCTCGCAGGCCTGTTCGCCATGGCGGCGCGGCGCGACTTCCGGCCGCGCGATACGGGCTACCGCGTGACCGCGCACATCGAGACGGCCATCGAGCGGGTCGAGGCCTACAACGTGGCCGGCGTGCTGCGCGGGAGCGACCCCGCGCTCGCGGATCAGCATCTCGTCTTTACCGCGCACCACGACCACCTCGGTGTGAACCCCAACGTCGAGGGTGACGACAAGATCTTCAACGGCGCGCAGGACAACGCGCTGGGAACCGCGGCGATCCTGGCCGCCGCCGAGGCGTTCGCGGCCGCCGGCCCGCGGCGCTCGGTGATGTTCGTGGCGGTGACGGCGGAGGAGGGCGGCCTGCTCGGCAGCAGCGCGTTCGTGGCGAACCCGCCCATCCCGCGCGCGCAGATCGTCGCCAACTTCAACGTGGACTCGCCACAGTCGCTCGGCGTGACCCGCGACGCCGCCGCGATCGGGATCGATATGAGCAGCCTGGGGAGTGTGTTCGCGGAGGTGGCCGAGGCGAATGGGCTGCGGCCGGCGGGCGACCCCAACCCGAATGCGGGCAGCTTCTACCGCTCCGACCAGGTCAGCTTCGCCAAGGCCGGGATCCCGGCGCTCTACCTGCAGCGGGGCAAGGACTTTGTGGAGCCCTTGGGGTTCGACGCCGATTCCTTCCGGCTGGCGCACTACCACCAGGTGAGCGACGAGATCCCGCCGCAGTGGAACCTCGCGGGCACGGCGCGCGACGTGCGCATCCTGTTCGAGGCAGCGTTGCGTGTGGCCGACGCAGACGAGCAACCGCGCTGGGTACCGGGAAATGAGTTCGAGGAGGAGTGGAAGGAACTGTACGGGCTGGAGCCGTAGCAGAGCGCACAGCGGCCACCCACCACCCCGCATAGTGAAAGGCGGCTCTACGGAGCCGCCTTTTGCGAACCGCTGGCCGCTAGCGCTCCTCCGCCACCGTCCCCAACCGCTGCTCCACGACCGGCCGCACGCGCGTCATGCCGCCCAGCTCGGCGAGCCTGAGGGCCTCGGCGGGATCGATGTCCTGGTACTCGGCGAGCCACGCCCCCCACAGCCCTGCGACCCGATTCCCCGAGCCGCAGTGCAGCAGCATGCGGCCCTCGCCGCTCTCCATGACCTCGGCAAAGGCTGCGACCTGCTCGTCGCTGATCGCCTCCACCGGGCCGGGCATCGGGATGTTCACGAATCGCATGCCGAGCTGCTCGACCAGGCCAGCCTCGTCCCAGTCGATCTCGTCCGGCGCCCGCGTGGAGACGATGGTCTCGTACCCCTGGGCGGCGAGGTACTCGAGCACCTGCTGAGAGGGCTGGCTCCCGATCACGACGTTCCCGACCTCGGCACAGTTCCTCAGACCCTCGATCGTGCACGGCGTCGGGTCGGCGATGACGGTCTCGCTCGCCCGGTCCGCGCAGGCAAGCAGCGTGACCAGGGCCAGCAATGTCAGTATTCCGGTGCGCATCAACGTTCGCCTCGTTTCGTTGGGTGGGATGTCAGTCGGGGCAAGATCGCCCATACACACATGGATCGAAAGCCCCCGAAAACACTGGGGAAAACCCCCAAATCGGAGCGTCGCGAGATCTCGCGAATTCACTCACGATATCTCGCGACATATCGTTCTTTCACTTCCGCGGGCGCTTGATCTTGAGGGCCTTCATGCGCGAGTTCAGCGTGGACGGCTTGAGCCCCAGCAGCACCGCGGCCCCTCCCTCTCCCGATACCTTCCACTCGCATTGCTCGAGGGCCTTGATGAGGTTGGCGCGCTCGAGCTCCTGCATCTCCTTGGCGCCGAGGACCTGGTCCGGCACGCCCGGGGCGGCCACTCCCGGCTGGGGCGAGCCGATCTCCGGCAGGGCCAGGTCCAGCTCGAGCCGGTTTCCCGGCGAGGTCATGACCGCCCGCTCCATCACGTTCTCCAGCTCGCGCACGTTGCCCGGCCAGGCGTAGGCGCGCAGCCGCTGGACGGCTTCGGGCGACAGCGGCTCCAGCGACCGGCCGGTGCGCCGGGCGAAGCGCTCCGCGAAGCGCTGGGCGAGCAGGGGGATGTCGCCGCGGCGCTCCCTGAGGGGCGGCAGGATGATGGAGAAGCCGGTGAGCAGCTCGTGCAGGTCCCGGCGGAACGTACCGCTGTCGACCGCCTGCTCGAGGTCGCCGCTGGTCGCGGACACCACCCGCACATCCACGCGCCGGCTGCGGGCGCCACCGAGCGGGCTGAACTCCCCGCTCTGCAGGACGCGCACCAGCTTTTCCTGCAGCTCCGGCGGCAGGGCGCCGACCTCGTCCAGGAAGATCGTGCCGCCATCGGCGAGCGCGAACCGGCCGTCGCCCGGCGCGACAGCGAGCGCGTCCTGGGCATCCCCGAACAGCTCCATCGAGCCCTCCTCGATGCCGAACAACTCGCGCTCGAGCAGCGCCCCCGAGGTCGCCGCACAGCCCACTCGCACGAAGGGCTGGTTGCTCCGCGGGCTTGCGGCGTGGATCGCCCGGGCGATGAGTCCCTTCCCAGAACCGATCTCGCCCTGGATCAGGACGCTCGTGCCGGTGGGAGCGACGCGGTTCACGTCGGCCAACACGTGTCGCAGCGGCTGGCTGCGCCCCACGATCTCGTCGAAATTGTGCCGATCCTTGACCTCCTGCCTGAGATACTCGGTCTCGGCAGCGAGCGAGTGGATCTTGCGGTCGGCCTCAAGCCGCGGCTTGAGATCTCTGAGCATCAACGTGAAGTACGTCTTACCCTGCTTCGAGAACTGCGATAGCAACCCATCGGTGGGAAACTCCGAGCGGTCGGCACGCACGGCTTGCAGAGGGCCAGCGACGGCGGGACCCGGGTGGTCAGGGGGATTCGCGTCGAGCGTCGCGGCGAGCCCCACCACGCGCTCGTGACTCTCCTTCGAGAGCAGCCAGCCGAGGTCACGGCCCGCGGCCGACTTCGCAGGACTGCGGAACATCTCCTCGGCCGCCCGGTTCATACCCGTCACGAAGAGCTGCTCGTCCAACTCAATCACGGCCTCCACGGCGCCGTCCATCAGCCGGCCGAGCTTGGTCTCCTCCTGCTGCACCTGCGACTCGGCGCGCATGCGTTGCAGCTCCGCCGCGGCGCGGGCGGCGAAGATGCGCACCAGCGCCTGCGTCCGCAGCTCATGCGGCACGGGGTTGGTGTCCAGCACGGCGAGGTGCCCCAATACCCGCCGGTCGAGGTCCAGCAGCGGCACGCCAACGTAGCCCACGGCGCCCCGGTCTCTCAGGCTGCGATCGTCGGGGTACTGCGCCCTCACGCCCTCGGCGACGTGCACCGGGAGGCCGCGGTCGATGACCTGCCCGCAGGGGGTACCGGCGACGTCGTACTCCCAGGAGGGCACCTTCTGCCCAACCCGCCAACAAGCGAGCACCCGCAGCCGCCCCGCCGGGAGCACCTGGGTGACCCAGGCGCTGTTGGCGCGCAGCGCAAGGCACAGGTGCTCGACGAGCGTGGCGAAGACCCTCTCGCCAGTCTCGCTGGCAGTGCCCTCGTGGATGCTGCGCAAAAGGGCGTGGTCGTCGAGGCCGTGTGGCGGTTCGCGGTCCTGGTCTGCCATGTGTTGCAGCTCGGAGAGGCCTCCGAGGTTGGGCACGGAAGGGCAAGTGTGAAATTGCGGTCCGCGGAACGGCGTCGCAAGCCGATGCCCACAATACGCCCTCCCCCGGGCCCGACCGCTATCTTTTGAGGAGTCCACCCCGACCCCACCCCCTCAGGATCCGGCCAATGGCACGCAGAGTCCTCGCACTGATCATCCTGCTGGCGGTCTTGCTCCTCGTCGTGAGCGGCCTGCCGGCGCTCATCCGCCTTGTCGCGGACTGGTACTGGTTCAAAGCCGTCCAATTCGAGTCGGTGTTCTTCACCGCGCTGTGGACGAAGCTCGGCGTCGGGGTCGTAGTGGGGCTCATCGTGTTCGCCTTCCTGGCCCTCAACCTGCGCCTCACCCAGCGTGGACTGATCCCCGACGGGGTGCTCGCCAGCATCAGCACCAGCTTGCCGCGGGTAGACCCCACGCGGCTGCTGCGCATCCTGGTGTGGCCGGTGGCGCTGCTGTTCGGGCTGCTGTTCGGCGCGGCGGCCTCCGGAGCGTGGCTCACGCTCCTGCAGTTCCGTCACGGGACGCCGTTCGGCGTAGCGGATCCGGTGTTCGGGCGGGACGTCAGCTACTACGTGTTCACGCTGCCCGCGATCGCCGTGGTCATCGGGCTGCTGATCACGGTGACGGTGATGGCGCTCGCCCTGACGGCGGGCCTCTACTTCGTGCGGCGCGACCTGGTGATTCACGGCCGGCGCGTGATGATCGAGCGGACGGCCGAGCTGCATCTCGCCGTGCTGATCGCGCTGCTGTTCGTCGGCACTGCCGTGAGCGTTTGGCTCGTGCGCATCCCCTCGCTGCTCTACTCGACGACGGGCCCGTTGCTCGGGGCGAGCTACAGCGACCTGGCCGTGCAGGTCCCGGTGCTGCGGATCTCGGCCCTGGTGGCGCTGCTCGGGGCGGCGTTCGTGCTCGTCGGGACGCGCAACCGCCACGTCGTGCGCAACACCGCGATCGCCGTGCTGGCGTACATCGGCGTGGGTATCCTGGGCGCCATCGCCTCGTCGGCGATCCAGCGCCTGATGGTGCTCCCTAACGAGCTGGTGAAGGAAGCCCCACAGCTCGAGCACCACATCGCTGCCACGCGCAGCGCATGGGGGATCGACGAGGTCACGATCCGCGACCTGACCGGGGAGTCGGGGCTCACGCTCGCCGACATCGAGGCCAATCGCGGCACCATCGAGAACGTGCGGCTGTGGGACCGGGAGCCGCTGTTGCAGACGTTCGGGCAGCTGCAGGAGATCCGCACCTACTACGACTTCGTCTCGGTGGACGACGACCGCTACTGGATAGACGGGCAGTACCGCCAGGTGCTGCTCTCGCCGCGGGAGCTGAACACGGCGTCGCTCCCCACGCGCACGTTCATCAACGAGCGGCTCACCTTCACCCACGGCATGGGGCTCACGCTGAGCCCGGTGAACGCCATCACGCAGCAGGGTCTGCCAGTCCTGTTCATCAAGGACCTGCCGCCCGCGTCGGACGTCTCACTCGAGGTCACGCGCCCCGGCATCTACTACGGCGAGATGTCGAGCGACTACGTGTTCGTGAACACGGGACAGGAGGAGTTCGACTACCCGTCGGACGAGGGGAACGTGTTTTCGAAGTACGAGGGCACGGGCGGCGTGCCGGTGTCGTCGCTGCTACGCCGCGCGATCCTCAGCGCGCACTTCGGATCCATGAAGATCCTATTCTCGCAGGACATCACGGGCGGAAGCCGCGCGCTGTACCACCGCAACGTCCGGTTGCGGGCGGCCAAGGCGCTCCCCTTCCTGCGGTGGGACAGCGATCCCTACCTCGTGATCACCGATGCGGGGCAGCTCAAGTGGATCCTGGACGCCTACACCACGAGCGCGCGCTACCCCTACTCGCAGCGGCTGAGCGATGGCACCAACTACATGCGCAACAGCGTGAAGGTCGTGATCGACGCGTACGACGGCGATATCAAGGCTTATGTGGCCGATCCCGACGACCCGCTGATCCAGACGTTTGGCAAGATCTTCGACGGGATCTTTCTGCCGATCGACGAGATGCCCGCTGACGTGCGGGCGCACGTACGCTACCCCGAAGACCTGTTCAGCGTGCAGACCACGCTGTACACGACATATCACATGAGCGAGCCGGCGGTGTTCTACCACCGGGAGGACCAGTGGCAGATCCCCACGCTAGCGCGGGGCGAGGAGGGGCGCGACCGCTTCCTGCGGCACATCATCCTGAAGCTGCCGGGGGAGACGCAGGAGGAATACATCATCATGGCGCCGTTCACGCCGCGGGGGAAAGACAACCTCTCGGCCTGGATGGTCGCCCGCAACGACGGGGAGCGCTACGGGGAGATCGTGGTGTACCGTTTCCCGCGGCAGAGCCTGGTGTTCGGGCCGACGCAGGTCGTGAACCGCATCAACCAGGACACCGAGATATCGCGGCAGGTTTCGCTGTGGGATCAGCGCGGCTCACAGGTGATCCGCGGGAACCTGCTCGTCATACCCATCGAGGAGTCGCTCGTCTTCGTGCAGGCGCTCTACCTGCGCGCGGAGGGCGGGCGCATTCCCGAACTCAAGCGCGTGATCGTGGCGTACGAGAACCAGGTGGTAATGGAGGAGACGCTGGAGCGGGGACTCGCGCGGCTGTTCGGCGGGATGCCGGCCGGCGAGATTCGACCCGCCCTGCCGGTCGCGGCCGCCGCTGCGACTCCAGAAGCTGCGCCCGCGACGGCCAGCGTCGCAGAGCTGATCCAGCAGGCCGGGCAGCACTACGAGGCTGCCATACAGGCGCAGCGCCAGGGCGACTGGACGCGCTACGGAGAGGAGATGCGCATGGTGGGCGAGCTGCTCAGGCGGTTGGAGGAGGTGGCGGGAGGGGGGTAGGAGAAATGGCCGCCATCGGCCCACTTCCCCTTCGACTCCCCGCGGCGCGGGCGGGGGATTCCTAGTTGGCCAGGCGTTGGAGGTAGCGCTCGAGGCGACCTTGGGGGGCGTGCGCCGCCGGTCCCAGGTAGTCCGCCGACGCAGCCTGCAGGCTGTCCCGCAACAGCTCGATCCGCTCGGCGGCCCGGCGGTAGAGCACGGATAGCGCGAGGCTGTATCCCTCGACCAGGCGGGCCGTCTCCGACAGCATCGTCGCTCCAAAGTCGAGGTAGGCCCGGATCATCCCTCTCCCACCACGTCGTTCGACGTGCTGCGGAAAGCAGCCACTCCACCACAGGGCCAGTGCCCCACAGCGCGACGCTCGCTCGGCACGCACCCTGCTGCCCGCCGGGAGCCCGACCACCGCCCGCCACCACGCCGCGATACCGCGCTCCCCCGTGCGTCCCACCTCGGTCGCCGTGGTGCGCAGGAACGCCAGGGGTATGCTGGCCGTGAAGTCGGCCAGCGGGATGTCTTGCTCGCCCCGGGCGCGCAACTCGGCCCGCACCGGCACGTACCACAGCAGCGTCAGCGGCAGTGCCGCCGGCGCTCCGCCGTAGCCGCGCACGGCCTCCAGGGCCTCCCGCGCATCCAGCAGTTCGTGCACCGCACCCGCCTCCAGGGCGCGGGCCGCACTGCGGCCCGCCTCGGCGTCGCCCCGGTGGATGGCGGCCACCAGTCGCGTGAGGTCCTCGCGTCTCAGCGAGCGATGCACGGTCGGTTGAATCATCTACACTCCTCTCGCCCGTAAGCGCCGGATGCGCTGCGGGCCTCTCTTACTAGAGTCGCGATGAAACCACCGAGAAGAAGTGACTGGTGTCACCCGCAACGTGGTGTGGGCCACGTCACGTTGTTCACGTCAAGCACCGTTGCCGTCGTTGACCATTACCCAAGATTGGGCTGCACGCACGGCTCGAGGAACCAGAGGCCGTGGCTGCGGGCACTGGCTCCAACGGCTGCCCCTCCCGCCCTGTCTGGCCCCCGCGACCCCCGCCTCATACCTTGCACCAGACCCAACCGAGATCGCTCAGTGACCGACCTTCTGGACCGCCTCAAGACTGCGCTCGCCGACCGCTACCGCCTCAAGCGGGAGCTGGGTGGCGGTGGGATTGCGGTGGTGTATCTCGCCCACGACCAGCGGCTCGACCGCCCCGCCCTTCCCAAGGTGATCCGTCCCGACCTGGCCGCGTCCCTTGAGGCCGAGCGGTTTCTCCGGGAGGTAGAGGCAGCGGCGAAGCTGACGCATCCCAACATCCTCGCCCCGTACGACTGCGGGAATGCGGGCGGTCTGCTCTACTACGTCATGCCGTTCGTGAAGGGCGAGCCGCTGCGTCGGCGGCTGGGGCGGGAGCCCCGGCTGTCCATCGAGGAGGCCCTAGAGATCGCGCGCCAGGTGGCGGCGGCGCTGGACCACGCGCACCGCCAAGGGATCGTGCATCGCGACATCAGGCCCGAGAACATCCTGCTGCCGGAGGGCCGGGCGATGGTGACCGAGTTCGGGATCGTTCGGGCCCTGAGGCTGGCAGCGGGAGCGCGACTCACCGAGACCGGCGTCTCGAGGAGCAAGCCCTACTACATGAGTCCGGAGCAGGTGTTGGGCGACGAGGTCGATGCGCGCTCGGACCTGTACTCGCTCGGCGCAACGCTGTTCGAGGTGGTGACGGGCGAGAAACCGTTCGAGGGAGAGACAGCCCAGCAGATCGTGGCGCAGCATCTTGCGAATCCGGTGCGCGAGCCCCGGGAATTGGCGCCCAACGTTCCAGCTTGGGTGTCCGGTGTGATCGTGCGCTGCCTCCAGAAGGCGCCAGAGGATCGGCTTCAGAGTGCCGCCGAGATGTTGGAGGCGCTCGATGCCGGGGCAGCGGCGCCGGAATCCTCCGCTGCAGGACCGGCAGCGGCGGACGAGCTCGGGGCTCTCGAGGTCGTCCAGGGAGCCGGCTGGGACTTCGACGAGCTGGTCACACCCGAGGTGAAACCACCACCGCAGCCCGTCTATGACGTCGATGCCGTCGAGGAAAGCCCGCGCGCGCCGGAGCCCGCACCTCCAACAGCGGGGCCGATCACGACGGGCGGCGACCTGGTATCGGGAGCCTGGTTCGACACGGATCAAGCAGAGTCCATGGTGACGCCGGCGCCCGAGCCGGTGGTCGAGAGAGCCGAGCCATCGGAACTTGTGATTCTGGGCGATGAGGCTGAATCGGATGTCGCGGCTTGGACAGGTGATGTAGCTGAAACAGAGGCGCCCACCAAGGCCAAACTGGTCGCGAAGGCCTCCCGGGTCCCGCCATGGCTGAGGCAACTCTACGACTGGGGCCCGGAGCTGCTGGTGCGGCTCGCTCGGCAGCGCGAGACGTGGTACTTCGCCGCGAAGGGCATCGGAGTGGTTCTCGGGGTGGTGCTCCTTTCGCTAGCCGTGAAGAGCGTCTTCTTTCGCCCGTCCACCGTGCACTACCAGTTCATCAGCAACGAACTCGTGGAGCCCGTCGACATATTGATGGACGGGCAGACGGTGCACAGACTCGAGCCCGGGCTACGAGACTCTGTGATTCTGCCGAGGGATCGACCGGTCGGGGTATCGTGGCGGCTCGTCCGCCCACGGCAGGGCAGCCAGGAAATGGGTGAGGAGTTCGAGGTGTTGTTGTCGAGCGGAGCGGGACGGCGCGAGGACGCACGCTGGACGATCACGGGCGTCACTCTCGATCGAGCCATGTTCGCACCGCGGATCACGAACCGCACCGACCGCGACCTCGTGGCACTGATCAACCGTGGGACGTCAGCAGAACAGCGGTGCAACTGTGTCATCCCGGCCGCCAGCGAAGACGTGCACATCGGGTATTATCCGCTGCTCGAGAACTCGACGATTCGGTTCTTCGACGCGCAGCGGGCCTATCGCGGACAGTTTCAGGAAATCGGCGACATCTCCGCGCGAGTAGATACGCTCTCGGGTTCGGTCGGCGTCACCATCGAGAGGTTCTAGCTTCGCCCATACTCAGGGCAGCGACTTGACCGCAAGAGGTGACTGCTCTATTGGTCTGTGAGGTCGGACGCCCCGCATGCGCGGGGCGCTACACGGAAAGGGGCACCTAACTCCTCATGCACGTCATCCTGCTCGGACCTCCCGGATCCGGCACGGGCACACAGGGGACGATCCTCGCCCAGCGGCTCGGCGTTCCCAAGATCACGACCGGCGATCTCCTGCGCGACGCCGTCCAGGCGGACACCCCGCTGGGCCGCGATGCAAAGCGGTCCATGGATCGGGGAGAGTTGGTGTCAAACAAGATCATCTTGAGCCTCATCAAGGAGCAGGTGACGTCCCCGGCGGCCGCACGGGGGATCGTCATGGACAGCTTCCCGCGCACCGTCCGACAAGCGGAGGCTGTGAACGTCATGCTGATGGAGCAGGGGGAGCGGCTAAAGCGGGTCCTGCTGTTCGATGTGCCGGAGGAGGAACTCCTTCGACGCTTGGTCACCAGGGCGTCCGCGGACGGGCGCAGCGACGCCACGCCCGATGCGATTCAACGCAGGCTCGAGGCGTACCGGGAGTCCACGGCGCCGCTGGTCGGGTATTACCGCGAGATGGAGATCTTGACGATCGTCAGCGGCACCGGCACCGAGGAGGAGATCGCCGAGCGGGTGAAGGAGGTGTTGGGGGCCTGAGGCCTTGCCGCGCCCGGCGCGAGACCGGGCGCATCACCCGCCGTCGTCGTAGACGAAATTCAACATCACAATGCCGAATATGCCCACCACCAAGAGAGCACCCCCTGCGTGCTCCGGGTGGGCGTCGCCGCCCTTGCTCGCGGTAAGGCAAAACGGAGAGTGGAGGCTTCCAATGAGGCAAGAGTACGCATCAGTCGCCTACGTCAACTTTCTCTTCGGCATCTTCTGTGCGTATTGGGCACAGGTTACTGGCCGCAGCGCCTGGCTCTGGTTCTTCATGGGCCTGCTGTTTGGCCCGATCACGGGCATCGTTCTGGCATCGAAGAACTCCGACGATCTGAAGCGGTCGAGGGCTGCCTGATCGGTTTCGCAGCCTTGCAGCACCGTGGCTCCCCTGACATGCTAGAGTTGGGACAGCTAACGGGATGCAGGTAGGACGGGAGCCCATTCGATGCCAGCCAACCTCACACCGGCGTACAGGGAGGCCGAGGCCAAGTTCCGCAGCGCGGTGACGCGGGAGGAAAGAATCGCGTGCCTGGAGGAGATGCTCCGGGTGATCCCCAAGCACAAAGGGACGGACAAGCTCCAGGCCGATCTGCGCTCCCGCCTGTCGAAGCTCAAGCGCGAACCGAAGAAGAAGGGCGCCGCCCGGAGAGACAGTCACCGAGTTCCGAGAGAGGGAGCCGGGCAGGTGGTGCTGGTGGGTCCCCCAAACGCCGGGAAGTCGAGTCTCGTGGCCTCCCTCACGCATGCCAAGCCCGAGGTCGCCAGCTACCCCCTCACCACTCGGGAAGCCACCCCGGGGATGATGCCCTTCGAGGACATCGCCTTCCAGCTCGTGGATCTACCCGCGCTGTGCGAGGAGCACGTAGAGCCCTGGGTCTACGATCTGGTGCGCGCCGGGGATCTGGTGTGGCTCGTGGTCTCCATCGAGCACCCGCTCGTCGGCCTCGACCTTGAAATGGAGCTTCTGGCGCAGAAGGCCATCACGCTCTATCCAGCGGGGACCGGTGCGCCAACGGAGACGCGGCCGGGATGGCTCCATAAACCCACCTTGCTGGTCGTCACCGGAATGGACCGAGACGGCTCGGAGGGGGATCTGGCGGCGCTCGAGGAGTTGCTGGAGATCCCGTGGCCCACGGTGCCCGTGTGTTCCGTTGCGGGCACGGGGTTGGAGGAGTTGGCAAAACGCACCTTCGAGGCTCTGGAGATCATCCGGATCTACGCCAAGGAGCCCAAGAAGGACGCGGACCGCGACCGACCCTTCACCCTGAGGAAGGGCGCCACCGTCGGGGACTTGGCCCGGACCATCCACAAGGACATCGCCGACGGATTCAAGTTCGCCCGCGTGTGGGGACCCAGCGCGTTTGACGGTCAGTCGGTGAAGGCGGCGCACGTCCTGGAGGAAGGGGACGTGGTGGAGATCCACTGGTGAGGCTCAGCCGATCGTCTTCTCCGGGGGCGGGAGCTCACCAAGGTAGAGCAATTCCAGTATCGAGCCGATTTCGGGAATCATGAAGTAGGCGAACTCGGCCGCGTCAGGCCCGCTATCGAAACATCTCCGGGTTTATCTCCAGGGAGATCTCGGAGATCCTGTCCGCCGGCAGTCCGGCTCGCTGGGCGTGCTCTCGAATGGCCTCTGGGTTGGGAGCGTCGTACTCGCAGTAGATCTTGCCCTCGGCCTCGGAGACGTAGCTTCTGACCCAGACGACGCCGGTCATCCCGGCGAGCACTTCGTTGGATTTCCGACCCGCGCCTGCGAGCTGCTCCGGGGTGAGCGAACCGACGTCGCGCTCGATGATGTATCTAGGCACTCGTTCCTCCAATCAGCGGCTGTGGTTCGCGGTACTGCCGGTCGGCGCTACAGTCGTTCGCACGCCGCCGTCAGTTTCTCGTCCGCGCATTCATCGGCAATCTTGCGGGCCTGGCCCGCGAAGTCGAGGGCCCGATCCCACTGATCGCGAGACGCCTCGACCTGCGCGATGCGGAACAGCATCCATCCCTCGCCATCCCGGTCCTCGAGATCCTTCCGTAGCTGGAGCGAGGCTTCGTATTGCACGAGCGCTTCGTTGGGCTTCCCGATCGCCGCGTACACGTCACCCATCGTCGCGAGCGAGTGGCCCTCGAGACTCCGCTGCCTCGTTTGGCGGTTGGTTTCCAACGCCTCGTGAAGCGGCTCCAGGGCCTCCTCGAATCGACGGCCGTCTCGGAGGACCGCGCCGATGCTGTTCAGCACGAGTCCGACATGGACCTGATCGCCACGGTCACGGAAGATCTCCAGTGCGCGCTCGTAGCATGCGAGTGCCTCGGCGTTGTCCCCCTGCTCCCAACGAATCACGCCGAGTGTATTGAGCAGGTTCCCCTGCTTGGGCGCATCGTCGAGCTCGACGGCCAGGTGCAGCGCATCCTGGTACAAGGCGATGACCGCGGCCGCGTCGGTCCCGGTCCGCCGCGTGAGCCGGGCGACGCCTTCCACCGCTTCCATCTCACCGGGCAGATTCTCCCTGCCCTTCCTTAGAGCCCGCACCTTGCGCCATTCGGTGATCGCGGCTCCGGAATCTCGGAGCTCCTGCTCGTAGATCTCCGCCAGCCGCTGTCGCGTGTCGCCTTCCAGCGAACGCTCACCCATTCGCTCGAAAACCTCGGCCTTCTCGCGGATGTACGGGAGCGCTTCCCTTGGCCGCCCGAGCGCCAAGAGCAACTCGCTGAGTCCATGCAGTCCCTGCGTCAGTCCAGTAGCGTACTGGATCTCGCGCATCCGCCGCACCACGTCCTCGTAGATGCGGATGGCCTCCTCCGAGTTGCCCTGTAGGTGTGTTATGGCTGCCATGGCCGTCAACGTGAACGACGTTTGCCCAACCAGGCGGTGGCGATCCAGGATCGCGAGCCCTTTCTGCAGGTACTCCATCGCCTTGTCCAACTCACCCCGCTCGCGATGGATTCCGGCCGCCATGAAGAGGGCGAAATGTGCTCCCACCTCGAGTTTCCCCTCTTGGAAGAGCTGCACGGCCTCCTCGTAATGGCGGAGGGCCTCATCGGTTCGTGCAGCGCCCTTCAGGACCGTGCCGAGGTTGTTGAGGTCCTGCGCCACCGCCTCCCAGTCCTTCCGCTCGCGGTCGATGGCGAGTGCGGCCTCCGCGGCGGCGATGGCCGGCTCGAACTCTCCCTCGTGCCATCCGACAAACCCCATGCTCCGCAGCGCGTTTCGCTCCCCGACGCGATCCGACAGGGCTCGCCAAATCTCGAGCGAGTTGTCGAGCGCTTCCCGGGCCTCTGCAAACTGCCCGAGTAGCGTGAGAAGATCACCCTGCCTGATATATGTCTCGGCGAGTTGACGATCATGCGTTCCCGGTTCGGCCAGCGACAGAAGCTCGTCGATAATCGTGCGCTGTTGATCCCGGTTCCCCACTGTCTCACACGCTCGCTCCCACGCGAGGAGCACGTCGATCTCTACCTTCCGACGTTCGTCGCTCTCCTCAAGCTTCATGACCCAGCGGTGCACGTTCTCCAGCATCCGCGACTGATGCGCGAACAGACTCAGATCGCACGCTTTCTCCGCCGCGCGACGCCCATATCGCACGGCCGCGGGCCATCGCTCGGCGATGCTGAAGTGGTGCGCGAAGATATCCGGTTGCTCTGCGGCGCGATCCGCTTGTACCTCTTCGAGGACCTCGCCAACCAGACCGTGCAACTTCTTACGCTGGTGCTGCACGAGACTCTCGTACGCCGCTTCCTGCGTGAGCGCATGTTTGAAACGGTATGCCGCCTCCGGGAGTACCCGGACCTGCTGGATCATCCCCAACGACTTGAGCGCTTCGAGCGAAGACGGGAGCGCAGTCGCATCGGGAAGTGCCCGCTCGAGAATGTCGCGCGCGAACTCGCGGCCAACCACGGAGGCGAGGCGCAGGACCTCCCGTGCTTCGGGATCCACCCGATCCAGCCGACTGCGGAGCACTGCCTGCACGGTGTCGGGCAGCTGCAGCGTCTCCACACTCCCCGTCAGGGTCATCGTCCCCTCCTCCTCCCTGAGCAGGCCCTCCTCCCGCATGGCGTGGCACAGCTCTTCGAGGAAGAAGGGGTTGCCTGCCGTCCGTTCGTGCAGATGCTGGCCGAGATCGTCCGCGATGCGATCAACCTTCAGGCCCGAGCAGATGACGGCAATCGAAGAAGAAGGCTCGAGCGGACCCAGGCGGATCGTCGTGTGGTGGTCCACCTGGCCGAGGTCGGGGATTCCCTGCGGACGAGCGGTCACCACAACAAGCAGCGGGTGGGCCACTGCGATGCCCGCCAGTTGCTTGAGCGTCTCACGCGACGCCCCATCGGCCCAGTGCCAATCTTCCAGCAGCATGACCACCGGCCGCTGCCTAGACGCCACGGTGAACACGGCCGCGAGTCCCTCCGACATCGCCAGGCGAAGGTCCTCGCCTTTGAGGTGCTCGAGAGACGCATGCTCCTCGGATTGAATCGAGAGCAGGTGAAGATAGATGGGAATGAAGTCACCGAGATCCGGATCGACTGCCCGAATGGCATCAACGACCGATTCCGCCTGGTGCTCGACCCCGTCTCGCAGACCGAGAACGTGCCGCAGTGCCTCGATGAACGGGAGATACGGGGTAGTCGCCCCTAACGACTCGCACCGTCCTTCGATGACGTGCACGGCGGCGGGGTCCAAGGTGTGCAGGAACTCGTAACGCAAGCGACTCTTCCCGACACCAGCGTCGCCCACGACCGACACGACCTGGCCCTCCCCGGTGAGGGATCGCTCGAGACAGCTCTGCAGCGTCCCCATCTGGGCGTCTCGTCCCGCGAAACGTGTGAGTCCGTTGCGTTCGGCGCCCTCGAGCCGTGTGCGCACTCCCGACTCTCCGACCACGCGGTGAGGCGTGATCACGGACCCGCCCCCACTGACCGCAAAGGAACTGAGGGGTTCGGTGGTGAAGAATGGCACCAACAGCCGCTCCGTGTCGGCACTCACGAGCACGTGGTTGGCGGCGGCGTGCTCAGTGAGCCTGGCGGCAACGCGTACGGCGTCCCCGGCCAGCGCGAATCGCTGGCCCTGGTGACGACTCGGCCGGGCCACCACGAAGCCTGTGCTGATCCCGGTCCGCACGCCGAGGGCGGATCCCGTCGCATCCCGCAGCTCGTCATTCACGGCTGCGACATACTGCTGGAGCTGGAGCGCCGCGCGCACCGCCCGGTGTGCGTCGTCCTCGTGTGCCAGGGGCACACCGAAGATCGCCTCCAGCTCCTCGCCGGCAGCACCATTCAACACACCACCGTGTTTGCCCACGATCGCCTCCGCGGCCAAATGGATGCGATCCATGACGCGCTCGAGGTCGTCGGCATCCAGGTGCTCGACCAGCATCGCATACCCTTCGACGGACGAGTGGAGCACCGTGGCATGCCGTCGCTCGCTGTCGGTCAAGGGCGGTTCGGGACTCGCGCCCACCACCCCAGGCACCATATCCTGCGGCGCCATCGTGGCGCCCGGTTTCGCGCCCGGCTCGGACGACTGGCCACAACGGCCGCAGAAGGCCACATCCGGTGCCACAGCGGCACCACAGCTCCCGCACACCTTCTCCAGTGCAGAGCCGCAGCCATCACAGAAGCGGTGCCCGCAGGGGTTGTCCCGCTCACAACTGGGACAGGAGACCGACAGGACGGCCCCGCCGGCCGAGGGAGCTGGCGCCGCGGCAGACGTGAGTGCTGCAGCAAATTCCGATGCCGACGCGAACCGATCGGTGGGGGCTTTGGCAAGCGCCTTGGCCACGGCTTGCTCCACGTGGAGCGGCACCCCACTCCGCGCCGCGCCGATGGGCGCCGGTTCCTGCGTGAGCACCTTGGCAATGACCGCTTGCACGGTGGGCCCCGTGTGGGGGGGAGCGCCGGTCAGTAGCTCGTACAACACGGAGCCCAGCGCGTAGATGTCGCTCGCCGCACCCAAAGACTCGTCTCCGACCGCCTGCTCCGGACTCATGTACTGCGGAGTTCCGACCAGGAGGCCCGTTGCGGTGAGGCGCTCCTCGTCCACGCCGCTCACCGCCAACGCGATGCCGAAGTCGGTGACGAACACCTGCCCATCACGCAGCAGGATGTTGGCGGGCTTGATGTCCCGATGGATGACCCCATGCCGGTGGGCGTAGTCGAGCGCCGATGCAATCGCCACCGCATACCCAACGGCCTCATCCACCGCGACCTGCTTTTCCCCGTCCATCCGCTGCCGCAGCGATTCGCCCTCAACAAACGGCATGACGTAGAAGAGGAGACCGTCGGCTTCCCCCGAATCGAAGAGCGGCAGAATGTTGGGGTGCTGCAGGTTCGCCGTGACGCGGATCTCGCTGAGAAACCGTTCGGCACCGATTGCGGCCGCGAGGTCGGGGAGGAGCACCTTGAGCGCGACGGGGCGGTCGTGCTTCAGGTCTCGGGCCAGATACACGATGGCCATGCCGCCACGCCCCACCACGTGCTGCACGGCGTAGCGGTCCGCCACCGCGGTGGCGAGACGCTCAGTTAGATCGGTCATGGGGTTCTTCCAGGGCGGATCCGCAAGCCGAGTAATTTAGTCTGATTTCGGGCGTTGGGAAGCTCCAGCATGGGCCGCGTCACTCGGGCCTACAAGGCGGCGGCGCGGCTCCCGCTCCTTAAGCTCTTGTCATTACTTGTCTTGCCTGGTCCGTGTCCGCCCCGGTGGGCGCCCGGGCGGTTCGAGCATTCAGGACCTACCTTCTGCGGATCTTCCCCAGCGCTTCGCTGGCGGCCCTTCGGACCTTGACGTCAGAATCGTCCTGAGCCTGGAGCAACGCGTCGAGGGCTCGAGGGTCTCCCAGCTCCCCTAGCCCGATGGCGGCGTGCATCCGCATGAGGGCGCTCGGGTCCTGCAGCGCATCCAGGAGCGGCTCCAACGCACGCGAGTCGCCCGACAGCCCCAAACCGTGGGCGGCGTGGGCTCGAACCTCTTCGATGTCACGGCCGTGCATGGTCTCCAGCAGCACATCGTAGGACCGAGGATCCCCCAGCTGGCCCAGCGCAACGGCGGCATGCTCCCGCACCCGTGGATCCGGATCGTTCCGCATCACTTCGGCGAGCGGGTCGCTCGCCCGCGCGTCTCCCAGCAAGCCGAGGGCGGCGCAGGCGTGCTCGCGGACGTCGGCATCCCGATCATTGCGAATGACTTCGATGAGAGGGGGTACGGCGCGCCGGTCGCCCAGCCGCCCCAGGGCGGTGGCCGCGTGCTCCCGCATGTCCGGATCTTCCATCTTGAGCATGCGGAGCAGCGTTTCCAGGTCGTTCGCGACGCCCCGCAGTCTCGCAGCCTCGACTGCACGCGCGATCTCGGCCGACGATAGCGGTTGGCCCGCAGGTGCAACGGCGCCCCTCCCGGGGCTGAAGGCCAGCTGCGACAATACCAGTGCAACGCCGGCCAGAGTGACAGTGGCGTGATTCGACATGGTCGGTTCCCCCCTGTCCTTCATCGGTCGTCTCACTGAGTACGATGCGATGAGGCGGGGAATCGTTGCAGCGGGACGTACCGGGGGACACCTCCATCCACCGTAACGAGGCGGCTCACGTGTATCCCTCCTGTTCGCGCTACGGCGTGGTCACGAGCTCTCACCCGCGCGTGGCTCCAGCGCTTTGGGTTCCTCCCCCCGCTGCTGCGTGAGCATGCGCTCGGTGAAGTCGAGACGCTCGTGGTAGTCCTCAAGCAGTTGGGCCTGGTCCGTTGCGAACTCCGATAGCTGCTCGACACGCTGCTCTCACCCTCGCATTCACTACGAGAGGGGCGAGAGAGCGGTTTCCGCCTCGCGCCGCCACGGCGTAGGTGGTGACCGGCGTCACATTCGCGCGCTCCAGCAGGGCAGATCTTCTTGTCCCCTAACTCTTCACACGCCGAAGCAGTCGCCAGCGGGTGCCTCTCGTGCCAGTACCAGCCATCGCCATTCACGGATCAGGGGACCGCTCGGAAATCGCGCGAGCCGTCGACGGCAACTTTAAAGATTCCACCCTGTACGACCGGGTGGTCACCCTGGCCTTCGACTGGGGCACGGTAACTCCCGAGTCGAGCTACAAGGGAGCCCACGACCTGTACCGCTTCCTCAAGCGGCACGCCGCCAATATCGGGGCGGCGTCCCGCGTGGGGCTGGACTTCGGACTCCACTCCCTCGAACGGTTGGTGGGCGCCTTGCAGGTCCAAGTGCATCGGCTGCTCCAGGCGGTGCTGTCGGCGCTGGTGGCGATGCTGTTCGCCACGCTGGTGGCCAAACTCGTGGTCCTGGCGCCGGCGGCGTGGCTCGGTCTGCCTACGATCACGCTCTCACCCATGCGGTGGCTGGCCACGGCCGTGAGCTGGACGCAGGTCGCGCTTGCCGCCGGGATCACGCTATTGATCGCGCTCGCCGGGTTGCGCCTGCTGCTCACCATGTCCGCGCGGCCGGTCGCCGTCACGTTTCGCAGCATCGTCCTCCTGTTGCTGCAGCCGGTGCTGGTCATCACGCTCGGCGCCTTCGCTGCAGCGTGGTGGCTGCTGTTGGCAATCTTCACCTTCCTCGTTGTCTTGTCGTATTTCGCTGCAGGCGTCGCCGCGGCGTTGCTCTGGGCCGGTGCTCTCGCTGCCGTGATCACGCTACGCATGCTCTGGGCGCGCGGATCACTGCCCGGGCCACTCAAAGTGGCGCTCGAAGCCTTCCGGTACCTCGGTGAGCCACGGTACCGGGAACGAATCCAGCAGGCTTTGGACAAGGCGATCGTGCAGGCGCGGACACGCATCGGCAACGAGCAGGACTTCGTGCTGGTCGCCCAGGGCATCGGAACGGTGATCGCCCTCGATTCCGTCTCGCACTCGCGCGTCTGGAGAAAGACAGATCGCGTGCTGCTCGTGACGATGGGCTCGCCGCTCAGGCGGTGGTTCCTGACGCTCTATCCAGGTACCCTCTTCCCCGAGCGCATGGAGAGCGTGGTCGACTTCGTCGTGCGACGCCTGAGCGAGCTTCGGTGGGTCAACATCTACCGCCCGTGGGATTACCTGGGCGCCGCGCTCGACCTGAAGCCCTTTAGCGGGCGGGACATAACGACGGGGATCGGCCAGCAGCGCTTCTTCGGTCATACCGACTATTGGCGCGATATTGACGCCCGAAGAACGTTCCAGCACGGCCTGCTCCGGCTCAAGAACGTGAAGCCGCGTCCCGTGGCGCGGAGGGAGTCGGTTCACGAGCTGCCCAAACCGCGAGGCGCCGCCGAATTCCGCATCCCCGCGCTCGCGCGCACACTGCTCAGGACCGGGGTGGTGCTCGCCACCGTCGGATGGATGCTCTGGTGGGTGGCGACGGGCTCCGGCGTGCTCGTGTCGGGGGTCGAGGGCCCGTCCGAACTGCTCGAGCGGCGGGGCGTCGTGGTCGAAGCCGCTGTCACCCATCGCCGCGAAACCGTGGAGAATAACCTGGGTGTGACGTACGTGGACCACTGGGTGTTCGCGTTCAGGGATTCGAGCGGGGTGGCGCGGCGCCTCAAGGTCGAGCGCGACGCTAGCGATGCCCACCTCGGTATTGCCCCCCCCGGCTTCGACCCCCGCACGCTCACCCGCCGGATCCGCGCCGCGTGCAGCGACACCTGGCCCCCGGATTGGTGGCCGATGGGAAACGTGCAGGCAAGCTGCACCCTGGAGGGCGTCCGGCTGCGGTACTACACGGGAGACCTGGCCGTGCTCGACCTTCCGGACTTCCAGCCGCGGCGGTTCGGGAGAGAGCCGGTCCGGGGATGGACTGAGGCCGGTGTCGCTGCGGCCATGCTCTCGGTGCTGGTCCTGATTCCCTTTGTGCTGGGACTCAGGGTGTTCGGCGTGCTCCTCGGACTTAGTCGTGTTCCCTCCTGAAGACAACAGCGCCCGGCACTGGGCCGGGCGCTCGATGTCAGACTGCTGCTACCTCGCGCTCATTACCGCATAGAGTAGGAGCCCTCCCACACACCCAAGTTTCCTTCCTCGAACGGCGCGGTCACCCGCCATGTGCCGGTGCCTGTGATGCCAGCGAACTTCCCGAATCCCGCGAAATACCCGAAGCTGCCGCACAGAGTGGGGCAGTCCGCCGTGCCCGCCGTGTCCATACGCCACCAGAAGGAGGCGCCGTCACCGTCGACGTCCTTGCCGTAGCAGGAGCCACTGGCAGCCACGGGATTGCCGTCGGCGGACATCAGGAATTGCCCAACACAGTCCGCGGTCTGGTTGTTGAGCGGATGGTCCGGATCGTCCGCGAAGGTGACCTGATGGTAGTGGTTCACGTCGATGCTGCGCCCGTCCGGCAATTCGGTGGTCTGCGTGGAGATGTTGCGCGTGCCGAATCGGCCTGTGGCCGTGCCCGACTGCTGGGCCACCAGCGCCGTGGGGGCGCCCAGGAGCAGAATCAAGCTCGCGCAAATGCGTCGTTGCTGCATATCCGACCTCCGGCGTGTGGTGAGTGTCGATGTCCAATGAGGCCGTTGAGTGAGCCCTGCGGACACCTTATCAGATGAAGCGTGTGTCAGGCGGGCGCCCGACCGATGGCCGGCAGGGTATTGCGGAAAGACCAGCGTCCGTGCAGCGAGGGCGCCGTTCGCCAGCAAGGCCTACTCGTCAACGGCGGAGCGGGAGGAACATCCGCCAATTTCGATCGGGCATACTGCTTCCCGAAGGATGGTCTGTCAAGGAATGGTTACCCTGGTCAACGGATACGTCAGGCGACTCTGAAGATCTCGCGCTTCCCGCCGGTCACGTGTTCGGTGTACCCGCTCATCGCCTCCCCCAAACCGGGGTTCTTGGCGCGCCCTTCGAGGATGTCGAAGTAGGTGCTCACCGAATCCACTTCCATCTCCACCGCGACGGTCCACGTGGTCGCGACAGCGTCCGGCAAGACGCGGAGGTTCTTGGGCCCCATGGCCTCGAAATGTGGGATCGCGGCCTTGAGCTTCTCGATCAGCTGCTTACCCTGGCCGGGTTTCGCGTACATGGTGTTCCGGATTACGTACATCGTGGTCCTCCGTGACTATCCGTGGGAGCGACGTGAAGAGGTGACACGGCCGCGGTGCAGGGTCAGGTGGAATTCAAGTACAAATGGACGTACATGACTGCCATGGATCCCTCCCCCACCGCGGAGGCGACTCGTTTCACGGATCCGTGGCGAACGTCACCGGCCACGAAGACACCGGGGAGGCTCGTCTCCAGCATGTAGGGGGTGTGACTCACCGGAGTCTCCAACTTCGTACCAGCAGCAAGCCAACCCGAGGAACGTCTGGGCGCCCTAGGGGAGGGCGTATCGTGCAACACCCGCGCCGCGGCGGCCGCCTGCGCCTCCGGTCCCGACAAAATGAAGCCGTGCTCGTCACGCGCCACCGTGTCCCCCAGCCACTCGGTGTGCGGCACCGCACCGATGAAGATGAAGAGCCCGCTTGCCGGAACGGTCTTCGTCGACTTCCCGCCCTCGCTTGACAGCACGAGCTGCTCGAGCCGGTCATCACCCTTCACCTCGCGCACCTCGGTCTCGGTCCACACCGCGATGCAGTCTGTCCCACCAATCTGGTCGATGAGGTATTGAGACATCGTCTTGGAAAGTGACTTGCCTCGCACCAGCATCGTGACGCTGTTGGCAAACCTCGAGAAATACATCGCGGCCTGTCCCGCCGAATTCGCCCCGCCGATGATGTACACGTCCTTTCCCCGTACCGACTCCCCTTCCCCCATCGCGGCACCGTAGTACACTCCGGCGCCGCTCAGACGTTGAACGCCTTCAGCCTGGAGCTGCCGATACGAGACGCCGGTCGCGATGACAACTGCCCGGCAGTGCAGCTCGTTGCCATCGCTCAGCCGTACCGTACGCGTCGGGCCGTCGGCCTCGAAACCCACGACCTCCTGGGCCGTGAGAATCTCCGCGCCGAAACGACGCGCTTGCGTCACGGCCCGGCGAGCGAGCTCAGCGCCTGACAATCCCGTGGGGAACCCGAGGTAGTTCTCGATTCGCGAACTCATTCCAGCCTGCCCCCCGGCGGCCTGGCGCTCGACCACCAACGTGCGCAGACCCTCTGAAGCACCGTACACGGCTGCCGCCAGTCCGGCGGGTCCCGCTCCCACGATGATCAGGTCGTACAGCGGCCTGTCGGCGATCGTCTGCAACCCAGCACGCTGGGCGATCTCGCGATTGTCCGGTTTGCAGAGCACGGCCCCGTCGGGAAAGAACAGACAGGGCAACTCCGGCTTGGCCATGCCGGTCCCCTCGATCAGCTGCCGGGCCTCGTCGCTCATTTCCACATCGAGCCAGAGATACGGAATGTTGTTTCTCGCGAGGAACTCCTTCACCTGATGGGACGCCGGCGCCCACTGGTTGCCCACGACGCGAATGCCTTCGAAGACCGGCCGGTACGCGGCCTGCCAATCCTCCAGGAGATCGCTCACTACGGGGTACAGCTTCTCGTCGGGTGGATCCCACGGCTTGAGCAGGTAGTAGTCGAGGTCCACGTCGTTGATGGCCTTGATGGCGGCCTCGGTATCCGCATAGGCCGTCAACAGCACTCTCTTCGCATCCGGGAAGAGCTCGACGGTCTGCCCGAGAAACTCCACGCCCGTCATTTCCGGCATGCGCTGATCGGCCAAAAAGAGCGCCACCGTGTCGCTCCGCCGCTTCAACGCGTCCGCAGCGTTCAGGGCCTCTTGGCCCGACGTGGCTTTGACGATCCGATAATCCGGTCGGTACTGCCGCCGCAAATCGCGTTCGATGGCGTTGCAGACCTGCGGGTCATCGTCCACCGTCATGATGACCGGCTCCGACATCACTAATCTCCTTGGGCTTTAGGCCGTCTGCTCGCGATTGGCTTTCAGAGGAAGCCTGACCTCGAAGCAGGTTTCTCCCGGTTTCGAGCGGACCTCGATCTCTCCCTTGTGCTGTTGCACGACGATGCTGTGGCTGATGTTGAGCCCCAGACCCGTACCCTCCCCGGGTGGCTTCGTCGTGAAAAAGGGGTCGAACACCTTGGTCTGTACGTCCTGTGGAATCCCCGGGCCGTCATCCGTGATCCGAACGACCGCCCATGGATCCCTTCTGGAGGTCTCGAGAGTCAACGTACCCTGGCCCTGCATCGCGCCGATCGCGTTGTCGACGATGTTCGTCCACACCTGATTCAACTCGCTCCCCACCGCCTGGATCCGCGGCAGATCGGTGTCGAACTTCCGGCGAATCGTCACACCTTGTTTGAGTTTGCCACGGAGCATGACCAGCGTGTCGTTCAGTCCCTCGTGAACGTCCACGGCCTGGACGGGCGCCTGATCGAGGTACGTGTAGGACTTGAGCGCCTTGACGATCTCGGATATCCGTCCCGCTCCCTCGCGAACCTCGGACATCAGTGCCTGCGTCGCGTACGTACTCGTGACCGACGCCAGCACCGTCGCCAGCCGGTCATCACCCAACCGCTCTGCCATCTCGGCCAGCTCGTTCTCGGTCACGCCGATCGTCACAAGCGTCGGCGCAAAATGCCAAGGCTCGGCTACGCCGTGCCCTTCCAGCCACCCTTCGATCTCGCCTTCCAGGTCGCTGCGCGTCAGCGGATCCAGATCCACCGGATCCCGGATCCGCTCTCTGGCGAGCGCTTGGAGGTCCTCCAGGACGCGAGCCTGCTCCTCGCTCAGATCCGCTTCGCCCAGCCGGCGCTCGGCCCGCGCGAGCCGCTCCAGCTCCTCGCGCAGCTGCTCCGCACCTCGTTGCGCGGCGGCGGCGGGATTGTTGAGTTCGTGGGCCATCCCGGCGCTGAGTCGTCCGAGCGTGGCGAGCTTTTCGCTCTGCCGGAGCGTGATCTCCTGCTGCAGGTACGCCGTCTCAAGATCGCGCATCTTCTTTTGCTCCCACAACAGGTAGACCTTGTCGTGGAAGATCTCGGAGGCCAGGGTCAAGAACTTCACGTCCAGCTCGTTGAATGAACTCCGCACTTTGCTGTAGAGCAGCATGCTCTTGAGCCTGCCGGTGCCGAAGCGCGGGCAGACGTATATCTGCGCGATGGTGGGCTTGCGGAATTGCTCGGGAAGCACCTGCTTTGCGCTCTCGAGCTCTTCTGCATCGAGGAAGCGCGACTTTCTCCCCTTCCACAGATCCAGCTCGATACTGCACAGCTGATCGACCGGTATCTGGTCCACGGTCGCCCGACCCCGAAAGCCATCCACGACGATGGCAACCCGCTGCCCGGCGGTGTGCGAGCCATCGGGCTCGAGGCTGAAATAGCGCCACGAGAAGACGTCCGCGACATACTTCAAGCGGCGCGCGAGAAGCTCGCCCACCTGAGCGATGTCCGCGGAGGCGTTGATTTCGCTCGATAGCTCGAAGAGCGCCTCGTATCGTGAGAGCGTCGAGAGCGCGCCTTCAGTGGCCACGAGACGGAGTCACCCCGGGTTTCCGGAGGCCGTCGACCGGCCGGCAGGAAACCCCGTTGGGGAGGTGGGTTACGAGGCTTCGGGAGGGTACGGTGCCTCCCACGGAATGTCGTACGCGTCGGTCACGCTGTTCATCATGACCGCGAAGTACCCGACGGCCAGTAACTCATCGATTTCGCCTTCCGAGAATCCAGCGTCCCGCAGCTCCTCTTCCAGTTCGAAATCGTCACCGGCAACGCTCTTCGGCTCCAGGGCAGCTCGGGAAACAACGTCCAGCGCCACCTGATATGAGGCTGGGAGCTTGGCGAGCGCCTGACCTTCCGACAGAGCCTTCAAGTCGTCGTAATTCAACGTTGAATCCAGACTACATGCGGCGTGCGCATGCAGGGACGTACAGTATTCGTTCCCTGCATTGATCGAAATACGAAAGAGAATCAACTCCTTCAGCAGTGCTGGAATCTCCCCTTCGACGAGAGTGTTCTTGAGCATCGACCATACCGCGCGGAGAACGTGCTGATTGTTCCCCAGGGCCTTGAAGACGTTCAGCACATCCTGGCTTCCCATCGTTTCCATGATTTCGTCGTAGATGGCCTGCACCTCGGGAGGCGCGGCATCGTACTCAACGACGGTCGCTCGCTTCATGATGCTCTCCAGATACTGGTCGCCTAAACCGCTTCAATCCGACGGGACGTCGGTGCGCTGTCCGTCCAACGACTCCGCGCAGCACCGCGCCCCCGCCCGACGCGGTACCGCCGGTGCCGCTAATTGCTCGAGAACGACTCGAGCGGAATCATCAAGTGCGCGTAGGGCGTCTCCGGCCACATGATCCAGGGTCCCCCGTTGTACGGATCCGTGGACACCCCCTCGAGCATCTCGGCGTCAGGCACGAGAACCATGAGGTGCGGCCCCAGGCCCTGGACCCAATCCCCCGCCGACGTGGGTTCGGTCGCGTAGGGATTCGTGTTGCTGACCGGCGTGTCGCCTTGGAGCATGTAGGCGATGCCTACGGTCGTGTACGTCGGCTTCGTCTGGCCGACATACGCCTGGAGGAAGTTGAGCCACGGCTCGTTCACGCACCACGGATCATTCCCGGGCGTGTTGGGCCGGTCCGGCAGGCAGGTCCAGCCGTTGGTTCCTTCCCGCACGGTCTCGAGGCTCCAGTTCATTACCGTCGCGTGCTTACTCACCGTGGCGGGACCGGCGCTCTCGGCGCTCGCGATCACGTCCTGCTGGGCGAGCGCAGTGGCAGGGAGCAACAGAGCCAAAGCGGCGCCAGTGAGAAGGGTGGATACTCGTCGCTTCGCGGCGGCGAGGTGGGCGCGTCGTATGGTGCTGACCATTGATGTCTCCTCGGGAGGATGGACAATGAACCACGGCGACTCGGCGGCGCTTGCGTGATCGGAGCGAACACACGGGCGGGGCGTGTCGGACCGACCACGGCTGCGCAGTCGGCACCGTGGGCCAACCGGGTATTGTAACACGTCGCTCCCGAAAACGCGAACGTAAGAGTCGGAATTTGATTGCGCTGGTTAAGCATGGCGCGGGGGACACGGGCCGACTGCGCTGGGGGCGGCCACAGCACGCGGTATCTCACGCAACCGTATATTCTCGCATGTTCGTTGCGGCGCGTCGCGGCGAGGTGCGTTAATGGCAGATGGCAGCGAGAAGAAGCGCAAGGTCACCAAGGACGAAGCAACGTCGAGGCGTAGGCCAAGGGTCCCTGGCCCGCACCACAACGTCTATGTCATCCTGCTGGACAGGGAAGTGCTCGAGCACAGGCGGTTTCGCGACGCCAACCCCGATCACAACCCCGTGAAGCCGTGTGTATACGTGGGCATGACGGGCAAGCCGCCCGAGGAGCGCTTCATAGACCATCAGCGCGGTTACAAGTCCAACACCTTCGTCTACAAGTACGGCGTGAGGCTCTTGCCCAGGCAATTCGAGCGCTTGAACCCCATGACATACAGGGAGGCGGTTGCCGAGGAGAAGCGGCTCGCCAGCCGCCTACGCAGAGAGGGCTACGCCGTGTGGCAGGCGTAACCTGCTAGGTCTCCGGAGGAAAGCCCCGAACGCCACGTGACGCTCGGGGCTTGTTGAACGGCGGCGCGGGTGCCACGGTCGTGAACAGGCGCCGGCGCCGCGACCCACGCCTGCCGTGGCTATTGGGTACGCGTCCCCTGCTGTCGGCCGCGAAGTACCGAATCGGGTTCGGTGGTCTGATAGCGTGCCACGAACGTGCCGGCCAGGTCGCCGTCTTGCAGGCGGACCACGCTCCGCGTCGAGACCATCACGCCTTCGCGCAATGCGCTCTCGTAGGGCCCGACATCCACCATGATGCTATCTCCTTCGACGGCGATCACCCGTGCAGGAATGGGTTCTCTGCCAACGAAGGTGACTGTCCAACCCTCGGTGTTGTCAGTCGCGACCATCTCGTACGTGACGAGGGCGCTGTCTCCAGTCTCCGGCAATGCTTGCATCGACCACACCCCTGCGACATCCGCGAGCGATATCGTAGGGGTCTCCATCGCGGCCTGCTCGTCGGACGGGGCGCAGCAGAGCAGAAGGGCCGCGCAGCAGAGTACGGCTGAGCGTTTCATGGAATCCTCCCGTCTCAGTTCACTTTGCACGTGCTTCAGGGGTTTTGAATGTGATGATAAGCTACACCCCGTCGGCAGTCCGCGCGAGTGACGAAGATGCATCCGCTGCCGGGCGCTCACGGCCAAAAGGCGACCGAGACCTGTAGTGCGGCCCCCTCGGACCCGGGCACCATACTCACGCGGAGCTGGTCGAGCGGGACCTCCTCCCACCGGTCGGTCTTGATGAGGGCGCCAACACCCGCTCCGAACAACCCTCCGGCGAGAACGCCGATGCCGGCTCCCGCCATGACCACTCCCCCGTCGACGGTACACCACGCGTTCTCGCACACGATGACCGCCGTCACCGCGCCGATGACGGCGCCAGCACCGATTCCGATGGCTGCACCCGTCCGCGCGTGTCCACCCCGTCCCCGGTACACATCGAGCCGCGTCACCGAGGTCAGGGGGCAGTACATCGTGGAATCGGCAACGGCTGTCAGCGTGTCACCGCGCAGCGCCTGGAACGTCGCCGACCGCTTCTCGATGCCGAGCTCGGGTGCCCACACACGCACGCGTGCCCCCGGTTCGAGCGATGGGACCTGGGCTGTCACGGAGCTGGACAGCGCGACCAGCGGGACGCTCAGGAGACAGATGACGGCGCGCATGGCAGAGTTAGGCAGCAGCCCAACGAGCGGCACACGATTGGCTTGGCGGCCCATAGCCTGTCCCTCCGGGCAGAGCGTCTACGTGATCAGGTCAAGGAGCTGCACCACCACATCGGCCACGACCAACAAGGTGAGCATGTCCGGTTCCGTGCCGTCGACCAGATCGGGCTTCACGAGCACCTCACCGCTCCCCCTGGTGCCCGAGTAGCTGAGCTCTGCAAAAGCTACCAGTCTACCCTCGCGCTCAAAGGCGAAGTAGCGCTCGCCGGTGAAGCTGCCTCCGTACTCGACACGCAACGGGGTGCCGTTGACGACGATCGCGAAGCGGATCTCGCTGCCGAGGGCAGACCACGAAGCCGTCACATGCCCGGTCTGTCGCCCGTCCTCATGAATCCAGAAGGTGACCGGCGACACCAGCGCGGCGGTCTCTTCCGATACGCCTTCGGAGACCTCCAGCGCGCTTCGCATCACCGCCGTCTCACCCGAGATCTCATAGGTCCGGCCGTTCGAATGGTCTACCAGGACCAACGTGTGTCTTTGGGAGTCGTAGCCAAAGGCAAGCTGGGCCGATGCATCCCACGTGATGTCCATCATCCGCTCGGCAGCGGATCCCGTCTCCTGCTGGGTTGACGTGAACGAGTACTTGCGGGTGGCGTGGACATTGGCCGGCTTGTGAACCGTCAGCTCGATCTTGCTGGCGGTTTCCGGAAAGGTGGGGTCATCCGCAAAGCGCTTCGTCTTGAGGCTGGTGCACGCGCCCATTGTGAGGGCGATGCCGACGAGCACCGGGAGCGCAGCTACGAGGTGGTGCATTACGAGGGGCTCCCAACCCGGGCGACTAGAAGCTTTGGCCCTGGCCGTACACAATGACCTCGCCAGTCAAGTTCCTCCTGTCGGACTTGATCATGGCGGTTCCGGTGAAGATGAACTGAGTGTCGGTGGATTCCGATCCGAAGATCAGAGCTTCACCGCCGAGCTTCGCCGCTTCGACGATCATCTCTTTGCGCAGATCGTCGAAGCTGTCGAACACCGTCTCGCCCTTCGATTCGATGACTGCTATGACGGTGTACGGTTGTTGCGGCTTCTCGACAAGCACCGTCACCGAATCGGGCGACCGAGCCGGGCGTACCGCTTGATCCAAGCGCTGCACGTTGGTGTTAATGCAGCCGACGGCGAAGAGACAGATGGATACTCGGAGCCATGGTCGCATGCTTGCCTCCGAATTGGGGCCGGGCTGAAGCATCCCTGGTACATGAGGTTAACCCAATGGGCCGCCGGTGGTTCCGGCGAACAAGGGCACTTTCACTCGGAATTCGTTGAAGGTGACGTGGGGTGGTCAACCACTTCATCTTTTCTGCACTCATCCAGTCTGCTCCACGTTGTCTCACGGCTCTCGCGCCACGCCCCCCAGGCGCCAGCACGGGTTAAACGGCAGCTGCGCGTGTATCGGCGCGGAGAGCGACCGCGGTCCACGTGGCCGCCGCGAGGTCGATCACTCCGAAGAGAAGGAGGACAGGCTGGACCAGTTGCAGCGCCACAAAGACGGCGAAGAACAGGATCACTGACGCGCGAAGCGGCACGCTCCATCGGAAGAACGGCTTGAGTTCCGCTCTGGCGGACAGCACGTCGTAGCAGCCGAGGAACAGCAACAGCATGGCCATGACTCTTATCCATACTTCGGCAGTGGCAGGTAACCCGAAGACTGCAAGGAAGACGTTCGGCACAACCAGGATCACAGTGCCAATGACGAGGAGGTAAAGGCCAAACACGAAGAGGCTTACGGCAGCGCGGCTCATTTGGTGCTCCTCGGTTTTGGGTTGGCAATGATTCCCGCTCAACCACCTCGCGGCTCGCCCGCTAGCAGCGCGATCCGGCCTCTCACATCTTCGACCAGCGGCTGGAGCTCGGGATCGGCATCATTCCACAGCTCCACGAACTTCGCGTAGTACTCGAGCGACTTCTCGCGGTCGCCGCGAGCCTCGTACAGTTCACCCAGGCGTTTGTAAGTGGAGCCCAGCGACCAGGCCTCATAGCGCAGGCTCTGCGGGTCGGAAAGGGTGACCGCCCGTTCGTACACGGCCAGCGCCGAGTCGGCCTCACCTGCCGAGTCGTACGCACGACCGAGCTGGTGCAGCCCGCACACGCTGCATCCGCCCTCACCGTAGTACGCGCGGTACGCGCCAATCGCATCCCGGTAGCGGCCCTCGGCCATGGCGATCACCCCCTCCCATCTGAAGCGATCTCGCGCCGGCCGTTGCGACTCGTCGAGCGCGTGCTCCCACTCCGCGTGGAGCTGCTGCACCCGGTCGACCCGTCCCGCCAAGGCATAGACTCGGGCAATCGCCCGGTAGGGCCGGTCCACCGGATCCATTTGTTCCAGCGGGTACCGAGCTAGAGCCTCGTCTGCTCGTCGAACGGCCGCGTCTGGCGCTGCGCGGAACAGCGCGTCGTCGCTGGCGGGCCCCAGTGCGTAGGACAACGCGTACGCCAGGTCACCCTCAGCCTCGCAGGCCGCTTGCGCCTCCGCGGCGTAGCGCTCGGCCGCGGCGAGCCTACCGCGCACCAACTGCAGCATCACCACCCAGATGCCGGTGAAGCGCTGGAGCTCGACGCTCCCCCCTGCCGCCTCGACCAATGCCAGTGCTTCACGTTCACTCGTCTCGAAATCCCGCTTTGCGGCGTACAGCATGGTCCGCACCATGGCCGTGGATGGATGGCCGGGAACTTGCGTCTCGAACACCAGCATGGTGGAGTCGGCCGCTGTCCACTTTCCCTGGCTGACCTGGCTGAAGAGTAAGTTCACGTAGTTCTGGTATATGGGTGCTGTGGCGATCGCGCGACGCAGCAGGGCCTCGGCTTCCGCCCAGTTGCGCCGTTCGTTCAACGCAAGGGCCAAGTTATTCAGAGCAGTGGCGTCATTGGCGTCGACCTCGAGGGCGCTCCTGTAGGCGTCGATCGTGCGGTCCCGATTGGGCTCCACCTGGTCGTAGTAGTACGCGGTCGTGAGATACCGCTCCAGCGGCGGCAGCCGGTCACGGTGCCGGTACGCGCGCGTCGCCGCGGCGTTGATGCGGGACTGCCGGGCGAAGATATTGGTGAGCAGCACGGCGAGCTTGCGGTACGCCATCGCGAAGCCCGTGTCGGCGGCCACCGCTTCCTCCAGCAGGCGCATCGCCTGCTCCGGATCTCCCGCGTCGTCGGCCTGCTCGGCCCGGGAGTACAGACGCAGCGCCTCGAGGGAGGCCGTCGTCACGCGCGCCAGCGGCTCGCTGCCGCGGATCGTCCGCAGCGACTCGCCGATCCGCTCGCGCAGCCGTGCCGACAGTCGATCGACGGCGTCCACCAGCGCGGCGTCGCTCGCCGCGGTTTCCCTCAGGGCGAGCAGCTCGCGGCCGTCGGCGCTGGCCAGCAGCCGGGCCGACACGACGTAGCTCGTTCCCAGGGTTCCCACATCGCCGGCGACGACGGCCGCGCCCCCCTCACGGACGGCGATCTCTCGGGCAACGGCGACGTCGACCGCCGCGCCCGGCTCGCGGTCCATGCGCTCGAGCGCCTGCTGCACCGCCGATGCGTCCATCAGTCGTATGACGGGTGATTGGGCCAGGTCGACACGCAGCGCCTCGGTCACGGAGGCCGCAACGTTACCGTCGGGTGTGCGATCCTCGAACTCGGCCAGGACCATGAGATCGCGCTCCGCGAGCACCCCCCTGGCCACGAGTGTGCCCACAGGTCCGATGCCCAGCAGGCGCATCCCCATGTAGCCCGCCGCCACCACCGCGAGCCCCCCGAACGCGAGCCCGCCGCCGAGCACCGCCTTGCGCCAGGTGAGCCAGTGGTGCACGCCGCCGGGAGGGGTGGGCACGACGGCGCCCGTGGTTCGGGCCAGCGCCCGCTGCCGCTCGAGGTGACCCGTCGTCAGCATGATAGGCAGCGCGATCACCAGGAGCGCGATCGCCCCGACGAACACCCAGTCCGGCAGCCCGAGTTGCATCATGATGAGATACACCAGGCCGAGCAGCGCCACCGAGCCGACTCCAAAGAGAGCCGCCACCCGCACGGGATGGCTCGCCCGCGCAGCCGCCTCGTAGTCCACCGCCGCGACCGGCTGGGTGCCCGTGGGCGTGATGCCCCCCGTGGGTGTGAGCATCGCCTCGAGATGGGGCACCAACTCTTCGGCCCGTTGCCAGCGGTCCGCCGCGCGCTTCTCCAGGCAGCGCAACACCAGCGTGTTCAGCGCGGTCGGTACCGCGGGCCGATGCGTGGTGCACGGCTCCGGAGCCTGGGTCACATGCGCCGCCAGCACCGCCTGGGCGTTCGTCCCGCTGAACGGCGGCTGGCCGCACAGCATCTCGTACGCCAGCGCCCCGACCGCGTAAAGGTCCGCCCGGTGGTCCACGTTGGGATTGGCGGCCGCCTGCTCGGGCGACATGTAGGCCGGGGTCCCCAGCGCTACACCCATTGACGTCAGGGAGACCTCATCGGTGGACGCGCTCACCGCCTTCGCCACCCCGAAATCCGTCACGACCGCGTGCTTCGCGGTGAGCAGCACGTTGTCGGGCTTGATGTCGCGGTGGACCACTCCGCGCTCATGCGCATACGCCAGCGCATCCACCACGTCCCGCAGGATCCTCACCGCCTCGCCCAGCGGCAGCTCGCCCTCGCGGGCGAGCTTCGCGCGCAGCGACTCCCCCTCGATGAAGGGCATCACGTAGTACAGCAGACCGTCGTGGGAGCCCGCCGTGAGCAACGGAACGATGTGGGGGTGCTGCAGCTTGGCGGCGAGCTGGATCTCGCGCTCGAACCGCTCGACGTTCACGCCGGCGCCCATCTCCGGTGGCAACACCTTGATCACCACCGGCCGGCCGTCTCGCCGACGGCAGCTGTGAGGCGCTCCAGGAGATCAGTCACGCGGACGACTCCCTTGGGCCAGTCCAAGGTGCGGCGGGTACAGCGCTACAGTACGGCTACGTGCGGGGTGTGGCCAGAGTAAAGAGGGGACGAGGTCGGTCGTGATTCGGTTCGGAGTAGGACCACTGTCGCCCCAGCCACTAGCACACGTTGGGTTGTCACTCGCTCTGGGAGCCTCGCAGCTTCTGAATGTTGCGGTTGCTCATGGCAGCCAGGAGGGGATACAGCCAGCGCTGCACCGCGTTGAAGACCACGTACTTCTCTGTCGCGAAGAACTGCGAAGCGTCATCCCACGATCCAAAGTCATCGACAACGGCGCCCATGTGCACGAACCCCTTCTCGCCGAAGTTGAACTCACAGCTGCACTTCCCGTCGACACAGGCAAGCGAGTACCCCAACGAGCGCCCCGATTCCGCGAGCCGGACACGGGCTGCCTTGAAGAGCGCTTCGTCGTTGATGTAGGAGTCAATCGGCCGCCACGTACCGTCGAGCTCCACCTCGGTCCAAGAGTGAGGGCCGGCGCTCGGCAAGAAGGGGAACGCAAACGAGGGAAAGATGCCTCGCATGACGTCGACACCGATCAGCCCGTAGTGCACTCTGGCTGGAATGCCGCAAGCCTTACAGAGAGCAACCAGCAGCGTCGCCTTGGTGTTGCAGTAGCCGTAACCAGCCGCGATGACTGCCGACGCCTTGATCCTGTCCCACTCCCTAAACCGTGTCGGGAAGCCAAACCTGATGCGGTCGCGGACGAAGAGGAACAGGCTTTCGAGCTTCCCCAGGGTGGCGAGCTTGCCGTCCACCAACTCGCTGGCTGTATCGATAACGAGCTGGTGATCGAAGTCCGACAACCGTTCGGCGCAATCCATAAGAGCCTCAGCTGGGCGGGCGGTGAGGCGTCGCTCTAGCGGCGAGCCGTCGTGGGCACACGCGGTTCGACGGATAGGGCAAATGTGTCAGAAAGGACATGCGTCGCAACCGTGAAACTGAAGTAAGTCAGTTCGGTTTAGTCAGCGACATCCGTCCGTAGAGCGCCGTCTCGTTCTAGCCCCACCCGTCTCACGATCCTACCTTAGTACTGCCCTAGCCGAGGTGGTCCGATGACCGATCAACTCGATCGCCTCACGACTGCCCTCGCCGACCGCTACGCCATCGAGCGGGAGCTCGGGCGAGGTGGGATGGCGACGGTCTACCTGGCTGAGGATCTCAAGCACCACCGCCAGGTGGCGGTCAAGGTGCTGCATCCGGATCTGGCCGTGGCAATCGGCGCCGCCCGGTTTCTGCGGGAGATCGAGATCGCTGCCAAGCTCACCCATCCGCACATTCTGCCGCTTCACGACTCCGGGGAGGCTGACGGCTTCCTGTACTACGTGATGCCCTACATCGAGGGTGAAACGCTGCGAGGCCGGCTCCGGAGAGAGGGGCAGCTATCGCTCGAGGAGGCACTTCAGATCACGCGCGAGGTCGCCGACGGCTTGAGCCATGCACACAGCCTTGGGGTGGTCCATCGCGACATCAAGCCGGAGAACGTGTTGCTGGCAAGTGGGCACGCGGTGGTCGCTGATTTCGGGATCGCGCGAGCGATCACGGAGGCCGGCGGAGAGCGACTCACGGAAACCGGGTTGAGCGTCGGGACGCCGGCGTACATGAGCCCCGAACAGGCCATCGGGAAGCAGGACGTCGATGCCCGCAGCGACATCTATTCGCTCGGCTGTGTGGCGTACGAGATGCTCGCCGGCGACCCGCCGTTCGCGGGCACCAACCCGCAAGCGATCCTGGCGCGGAAGACCTTGGAGCCGCCGCCCCCCCTCAGAACCGTGCGAGACACGGTGCCCGAGTCCGTCGAACAGCCGATTCTCAAGGCGCTCGCCAAGGTGCCCGCGGACCGGTTCGCGACGGCGGCCCAGCTTCGCGATGCGCTGGCATTCACGCCGCCGTCGGGGACGGTCGTCGTGCCACAGCGGCGGCGCCGGGCCAGGCCGCGGGCTTTGGGACTGGTGGCGTTGCTGGCCGTCATGATCGCCATCGGGGGCTGGTGGATCTCACGGGAGCTCAGCGGCGGTGGCGTCGAGTCACTGGTCGTCCTGCCATTCTACAATACGACGGGGGATCCCGAACAGGACTACCTCGCCGCAGGCATGCACGAGGCGCTGATCAGCACGTTGCGCCAGGTCAGCGGACTGCGCGTGACCTCGCGCACCTCGGCGATGCGATACAAGGACTCCGAGAAGTCGATCCCGGAGATCGCGCGCGAGCTGAACGTGGACGCGGTCGTCGAAGCTTCGGTCCTGCGGAGCGGCGAGAACGTGAATCTCGAGGTGCAGTTGATCGACGCGGTTCCAGAGGAGCGCGAACTCTGGTCGCAACCGTTCGATCGAAGCATGGACGATGTGCTCGGCATGTACAACGACGTCGCACGGGCCATTGCCCGAGAGGCCCAGGTGGAACTGACCCCGGACCAACAGACGCGGCTCGGCACCGCCCGACAGGTCCGCCAGGATACCTACGAGGCCTATCTGCGGGGGATGTTCCTGCTCAGAAAGGGAACACGCGAAGAATCGGAACGGGGCCTGGCCTATCTGCACGAGGCACTCGAGAACGATCCGGCGGACCCACTGGCGTATGCAGGGCTGGCGAGCGGCTACATCACGGCTGCCCATGGTCCGGATCCCCCGTTGGAGGCATTGCCGCGTGCCCGGGCAGCCGCCGAGAAGGCGGTGACCCTGGATTCCACGCTGGCCGAGACGCTCGCGTCTTTGGCGTTCCTCAAGGGATACTATGAGTACCAGTGGGACGAAGCCGAGCAGATGTTCCTCCGCGCTTTGGAGCTGAAGCCCAGCCAACCCATGGCGCACTACTGGTACTCGTGGCAGCTCGCCATCCTCGGGCGTACGGAGGAGGCCTTTGAGGAACACGTACTCGCCCAGGAACTGGATCCCCTGAACCCGCAGCACACTGCCGGCCTCGGTTGGCTGTACCTGTTAGAAGAACGATGGGACGAGGCCGAAGCCGAGGCACGGAAGGCGCTCGAACTGCATCCCCAAAACGGAATGGGGCTCTACGTGCTGGCCGAGGTTCAGGCGGCAAGGGGGAGACACGAGGAGGCCGTCGCCACGGCTCAGCGGGCTCACTTCCGGGGCCGGGGATGGATTCTCGGACGTCAACTCGCGCTGGCCGGCCGCACGGAGGAGGCGCGAGCGATCGCGGCTGAGATCGAGGCACGGGACCCCGACCCGTGGCGTGCGTGGAATCTGGCGGTGCTGTACACTACCCTAGGCGAAAAGGATGATGCGTTTCGCTGGTTGAACTACGAGCGCATTCACTGCTGGGTCATCGGGGCCGGGATCCTCCGTGCGTTCGAGCCCCTGCGGGATGATCCGCGCTACCCAGACCTCATGGCACGGATGAATCTGCCGTGGGAGTCCTCCTGAGGAGCTGATCGAGAGCGGGCCTGCACCCGAGCGCCTACTCGGCCAACTAGCTCCTAACCTGGCCGACCCCACCCTGACGCGATAACGTATTGGGCGACCCCCTCTATGCTGAGCTGCACACCAACCGCTGAGAGCTAATGGAAGACCAACCCTCACTACCCGTGGACTTTCTGGAGCAGCACGCCAAGGAACTGGAAAACAGTCTTGGCCTCACACCCGGGTTCTTTCACTCCCTCTTGTCCCAGGATGACGACTGGTCTTTCGTCATCGAGGCGCAAGCCCTGGTCGAGGCAGGTGTCACGTTCCACCTCGTGGAGGCCGTAGGTGATGCGCGCTTGGCCATGTCCTTTGCCCACCTTCCGCTGGGAGGCGCCGCGGGGAAACTCGCGTTCGCCAAGGCCCTGGGAATCCTCGACAGATCCCAGGTCCGATTTGCGCTGTATGTATCGAGACTTCGTAACAACCTCGTGCATGACGTGAGGAATGTCGGCTTCAGTCTTGGTGACTACGTCCAAGGCTTGGGTCCCGAGGAACGGAAGGAATTCGTCGGGGCGTGCACGTACTTCGCCGACCGCCTGGACGACGCGCAAGTCGGCGCAGGGTTCCAGCAAACGGCAACCGAGAAACCCAGGCCCGTTCTCTGGTTCGGGCTGCTCTGGCTCATACATGAGCTGTACACGCACGCAAGGGTTTTTGGGATGGACAGGAAGATAGAAGACCTCAAGTCGAAGATCGCCCTCCTCGACGACATGCTGGGCGGCGAACCCGAAGAAACGTGAGCCGTTGAACGAGTACGCTCGACGCAAGATCATCCGGGCTGACAGGGCTCTCAGGAGGTTGACCCTAATCGGCGTGGTGGTGGTGCTATTGGCCGGGGTCATCGCCTTCGTCTCCACAGAGTCATTCTTGCATGACATGAAGGCGCTAGCCCGGGAGTCGCCGAGTCAGGCAGCGGCGAGGGTCGGCCTGGTCCTGAAGCTGGTCGCCATCGGTGCCGCCGTGATCCCCATTGCGGTTGGCGCCTACCTCACTCGCGTTGCGATGCTGACATGGCGGAGCAGCGAGTTTCCACCTCCAGGGACCCGAGTCCTCAGGGACACTACGGTCACTACAGGACCGAGAAGCCGACGTTGGGCCGTCTTCGCGCTTCTCGTGGCGGTGATACTTCTGTTGGGCGGAATCTTGGTCCCGCTGGTGACGTGGACTCTGGTGGAGGGCCTTCTCCGCAGCAGCGCTGTTTCCGGTGGCGTCTGACCCGCGCATGCACCTGCCTCACTGACCCTGCAGCCCGCCAAGCACGTCTACGACAGCAGCGCCCGGCGCAAGGCCGGGCGCTGAGGTCCAGAGCGGGCACCTACCGCAGCCGCTACATACCTCCCGGCGGTGAGCTCCTGACCCTTAGGCTGGGCGGGCTTGGCATGTGTCGTTCCCACACGCCCGTCAGCTCCTAGCGGTTGTCAGACGGCGCGCTGCGCTCCCGCAACCGTCTCAGGCGCGGGATGAACATCGGTACCCGCCTCTTGTACTCCATGTACGCCGCTCCAAACCGCCGCGCCAACTCCGGCTCCTCGACCCGCTTCAGCTCAATCAGGTGCACCACCACATATGCCGGGGTCCAGATCAGGGCGATTCCGATCGAATGAAGTAGCAGGCCAAGCCCGAAGAGGGCTCCGAACACCCCGGTGACCATCGGATTGCGCACCCACGCGTATGGCCCGCTCGCGATCAATTCCTCGGGGGGATTCATTGGGATGGGAGTTCCGCGCGCCCTCCAGAACCGGACCACACACCAGCCGCACAGCAGCACCCCTGCCACCAGGAGGGGAGTGCCCACCACCAGGCTAATCACGCCCGGCATGAGCCGAGGGAGTCTCAGCGCGCGGTCGGTCAGGAGGCCACCGACTATCACCACGACCAGCGTGCCGCCAAAGATCGAAAGCCCGAGCGGCGTCAAAAGCGTGCGTCGGCGCTTCGGCCCTGTCGCGACCTCGTGAAAGAAATCGGCAAGACTCACTTTTCCCACCTCACAAGCGCGGCCGTTTGTCGTGTTCAGACCTGGAAACACCAGCGGCCGTCGAGCTGGGAGACCAGAACCCGCTGTGCCAACTCCTCGGGAGTGTTCTCCTGTTAAGTTGAATGAGATATGGGGCGGTCGTGCAGGGGGCTCGCCCCCGACGACTCTACACCCTGGTGGTTGGGTCACACGATGCGCCGGCCCGGACAGGGGGTCCGATGAACAAGCGTGACCTGCGGTCGAAGTTGGCGGGTCACCTCCTAGAGCGTGGCGGACGGCGCGTCATTCGCGACTTGAATCGGACCACCCGTTGTATGCAGTGTCACGGCCGCCTGGACATGGGTACCGACACCATGACCGGGGAGGTTGTGGAGGAATGCCTGCATTGCGGCATGCGCCGACCGGTGCCGCGGTTCCTGCCGGAGGAGGAGGAAGGGTCGGCAGCGTAGGCTGCGGCCGCCTAGGCCCCACCCTCGTACTTGAACGAGACCTTCACCTTCGCCCGGTAAGCGCTGACCTTTCCATCCTTCAGTTGCACGTCCAGTTCCGAGATCTCGGCTACCCGAAGGTCGCGGAGCGACTCCCCCGCCCGAGCAACCGCAGCGGCCGCTGCCTTCTCCCAGGAGTCCGTGCTCGTCCCAACCAGCTCGATCACTTTGTACACGCTCTCAGCCATCGTTCATCCTCCTCCGCTCTTCCGCCGAGCCAGCAGTCTGACCAGCAGCAGACTGCATTCTAGCGCCTGTCCTTTGGCATCGTGGACTACTCGTCCATACGGCACTAGCGCGCGAAAGCACCAGCGCCCGGCCACAGGGCCGGGCGCTGGCTAGTGCAAGTCCCCCGGTCCGTCGCGCTGCCGACCCGAGCGTCGATCGCGACACTGTTCGCAGGTGCCCGCAAACAGTTTGAAGTAGCGATACCGGTAGCCGATCGGTAGATCGTCACAGGCACGCAGACCGGTTATTTCCTCCCCGCACCGTTCGCAGTAGGCCGGAACCACGTTGTCCGGCGCCTGCGTCTCAACTGGGAGGGGCATGGTACGTGGCATGCCTGCCTCCTCGTCTCAAGGGCTCCGAGAACGTAAGCGCCGGTCCGGGAGATGGTAAGGGGAGCGGTGCCGAGGCCCGAAACCCGGCAACTTGTCGCACTGAACGCGGGATCGTGTCGTCCTTTGCCAGGTTGGAGTTGAGCAGTGGGGCCACCGTCACGATGTGACTGACCCCAGGCATGTGCCCGGGGTCAGCAATCAGTTGCGGGGCGTCCGCTCCCTCATCCCATCTCTATGGGTTCCTGGTCCACAGCACGGCGTGCTCCGCTTTGCCGGCCTTGGTCAAGCCGACGATCTGGCCGGCGCCATTGACCCCAAGGGCGCCGCCCTGGTCACCCTTGACCGAGCGGAGCTCCAGCTGCTCGACCGTGCCATTGTCGAATCGCCAGAGGACGGGCTCACCCGGGCCGGTGGAACGGTCTTGCCCAACCACCTCCCACACGGGCGACCCTCCGCTCACAGGCTGCACTGCGTTGACGTCCGCGGCGTACGCTGAACGGGCGAGTTCGGTCTCCGCCACGGAGCTGCAATCGCCCGGATTCATCTCCCACACGACAGCCACTAGTACGCCGCTAGGCATGCCCATGTAGCCGGCGATTCTAACGTTCCCATCGGTGTTCTCGCTCACAGCGAACGCGCTGCTGATGCGCCCGTAAGACGGATCCCACTCATGCAGGTTGCACGGGGACGTGGTCCCGTCAATGTCAATCTTCCACAGAACGGCGTAGTTCACCCAGCGCGTGCCATCAGCGGGGTCACGAATCGTCTTGTTGCCGACCGCTATTCCACCGTCCTCGGTTATGTCGTAGGCCCGGCTCCCGTCCCAGGACGCATCATGTAGGGGTGTCGCGGAGTATGCGTCTCCGTCCCGGGTCCAGAGCGTGGCGGCGAAGTACTGGACATCCGTCGCCTCACTCCACCCCACGATCTGCCTATCGTAATTGACGGCGGACGCCTCGCCGTATGTGCCCCCCTCAGCTAGCGTCGGGAGCATGTGATGCGACCAGTTGTCGCTGCCGTCCCACCACACAGGCGTGCTTGATTCCCCGCTCCCAGCCGTGCCCACGGCGATCGTGCCATCGTTCTTGATTCCGTAGGCGTGGCTCTCGGTATACCCACCAAGCTCAAGCGGATCGCCGATCGCGGCGCCCCCGCTCACGGTCCACAGCGTCGCCACATGGGGGGCGTCGGGGTCGCTCCGGCTTGAGCCCACCACGAATACATCTCCCTCTACCTTCTCGCTTATGTCGCTGGCGACGCTCGAGCTGTTCTTGCCACCCGTGAGCGTCCCGAGGTCGAGGACCGTGTACTGACCGCCGCCGTCACCGCCGCTCTTGCACTCCGGCCAGGGCTCGCAGGGCTTCTTCTTCGCGAACTGAGGATCGTCAGTCGGCCGAGGGGGGCCCTGGTCCTGACACGCGGCAAGCGCGAAGGCCACCAGCAGAAATGGAATGATGCGCTTCATTGGAGTAATCCCTCCGAGTCAGGAAACGGTGAACAGTTTCCCATCGGTGGTCCTTGGTCTCGTCCGTCGGTGGGGCGTCCAGGTTGGAGGGCGCTCGCGCTGGCGAGGCGGGGCCTTCAGGCCATCGGCGGTTCGATGGATGCGGCTAATATGTTGCCAGAAACATAGGTCGCAAGGGCGAAATTGAAGCGGGTTTGTTCAGCTTAACGGCCCGGATGCGACAGCGCCCGGCGCGCGAGGCCGGGCGCTCGTCAATCTCCACAACGTGACCCGTTCGATCCAGCTGCTCCTCCTCCACTTGGGGGCGCTCCGCATCTGAGGAGCCCATCCCGCCGCGCCTCGGGGGGCGAAAGCCGCGGGGTCTTGCGGTGAGGCGGGGGGGTCGCAGAATAGACAGGGCCCAAGTCCGAGGCACGAGGGGCGTCTTCGCACGAGAGGAAGTATCATGTCTCGCTTCATTCGATTGCTGATCATGGTGGTGACGCTGCCGCTCACCCACCTCGCGGCCCAGGTGCCGCCGACCGAGCAAGGGCAGACGAGGGATCCCGAGCCCCTCTTCGCGTCCAACGACCTGCTGGTCATGACCCTCGAGGCACGGCTCAAGACGACCCTCGACGAACGCGGAGAGGACCGCGAGTACCACCCCGCCATCCTCCGCTACGAGGATCCTGAGTCCGGGCCGGTGAGCCTGAACGTCAGGGTCCGGGTGCGGGGGAACTTCCGGGCGCAAAGCAGGAACTGCCGCTTCCCACCCCTCCGGGTGGACATGAGGAAGGCGCAGACTGAGCAGACGGTGTTCGCGGGGCAGGGTAGGCTTCGGCTCGTCACGCACTGCCAGGATCGGGGTGGAGACCGCACCCGGTACGTGCTGCAGGAGTACCTCGCGTATCGTGTGTACAACCTGCTCACCGAGTTGAGCGTGCGGGTGCGCCTGGCGCGGATCACCTACGTGGACACCGAAACGGACCAGGAGCCCTTCACCCGCTACGCTTTCTTCCTGGAGGACTACCGCGAAACAGCGGCCCGTAACGGATGGCAGTTGCTAGAGGTGCCGCAAATGCCCCCCAATCAGATCGATCCCCAGCAGCTCGCTCTGTTCGAGGTATTCCAGTTCATGATCGCGAACACCGATTGGTCGGTGGCCCACAAGGAGCCGGACGAAGATTACTGCTGCCACAATGCGGTCATGGTGGGGACGATGATCGGGCCCGTGTTTCCGGTGCCGTTCGATTTCGATTGGGCCGGTGTCGTCGATGCTCGCTACGCGATGCCGGACGCCCGTCTGAATATTCGCTCAGTGCGCCAGCGCAAGTTCTGGGGTATCTGCAAGCCGCGGGTGGTGGTGGAGGGTGTGTTCCCCCGGTTCACCGAGAAGCGGGAGGACATCTACGATCTCTACCGCACCCAAGAAGGGCTGGAAGAGGACCAGGTACGGAAAACCATCGACTACTACGACGACTTCTACTCCATCATCCATGACGGCCGGCAGCAAGAGCGTGAGATCTTTGCAGAGTGCCGCGGGCACTAGGGACGGAACGACCGGTGCTGCCACAAGTGCGTGAGCGGGCTTCCGCCCTCACGACTTCAGAACGAGTCTGAATGACGACCAGTCGATCTCAATCCTCTCTTTCAACTCCTCGCGTACGCCGATGTACAGCCGATCGCCGTAGCGGGAAAGGCGCTTCAGCATGCGCTGCAAGTGGCGACGTTGCGCTGCGTGGAGCTCCTCGATGTGGAGGGTGACGGAGGACGTCGTGTCTGCGAGCACGCTTTCAAGGTGGCGCCCGGCACGCACGAAGAACCGTCGATCAAGCCCCGCCTTCATGGAGAGCGACAGGTTTGCGCCCGCGTTCATCACCTCATCGACGGATACCTTCAAAGCCCCCCGGCGGACGTAGCGCCGAAACATCTTCTCGATCGACCTGAAGTAACTCTCCTGCAGCAGGCTTACCCTGCCAGCCGTCACGGCAAAGTGCCGGTCGACATAATCCCGCATCGCCAACCCAACCACCCAATCCTGCACCACGAGCGGAATCAGTCTCGGCCGCGAGAACGGAATCGATCGACAGAAATGAAAGAACCGCGCGATCCCACCCCGCATCAGTCCGTGGGTAATGATTTTACCCAGCATCTGTAGCCGCTCCGCCCACGACCAGTCACGCCCTGCAAGTGGGTTTGTGAGATAACGGATCTTGTTCTTGATGCGACCTGCAATGTTGTCATATCGAACCAGCCGGCGTAGCAGCGTCCGGTATCCTCCAACCAACTCGTCATAGCCCATCCGCTTGGGAACGATGTTCGTGGCAAGCCGGGTATTCTCTGCATCGGTCGCGCCGACAATCAGCCTTCCCTCTTTTTGGAGACGCTCATAAAGCGGTGTCTTAGGCAGCGCAGTCAGGAGTCCGAGCATCGCCGTTTGGATTCCTGATTGCATGATGAACTGATACTGTCTGTCGAACGTGGCGATCGTGTCATTGTCGAAACCGACGATAAACCCAGCAAGAACGTCGATGCCATGGGAGTAGATGTGCCGCACTGATGACAGCATGTCCCGCCGCGTATTCTGATACTTCTTCGCTTCCCTCAAGCTCTCCTCATCGGGCGATTCGATGCCGATGAACACCCACGCGAAATGAGCTTGGCGAAATAACTCGAGCAGGTCATCGTCATGTGCCAGGTTGATGGAGGCCTCGGTCCCGAAGCGGAACCGATAATCATGGTCGCGCTGGTAATCCCTGAGAAACCCCAGAAGTTCTTTGGCGGCTGCCTTGTTCCCTATGAAGTTGTCGTCGACGAAGAAGGCGTTGCGTACGTTGAGCGTTCTCAGCAGGTCCAACTCCTTGCCCACCTGTTCAACAGACTTGGTGCGGGGCCGTCGGCCGAACATGACGATGATGTCACAGAATTCGCAGCGGAAAGGACAACCGCGCGAAAACTGCAGGCTCACCGTTTGGTACTTGTTTAGGTCCAGGAGATCGAAGCGGGGGACCGGAGAATCTATTAGGGAGACAGTGCCGCTCTCATGGTACAGCTGTTTGGGCTCGCCCGATTCGACATCCCTGCAGAACTCCCTCCACGCGTACTCGGCTTCACCCGCGACAACGGTGTCTGCCAGTGGAGCGTATAACTCCGGGCAGAGCGAGGCGTAGCTACCTCCGGCGACGACGTAGAACCCCTTGTTCCTATAGTAGGTCAGTAATTCCCTCTGTCGCGCGAACTGAACCCCCATTCCGCAGATCCCGATGATATCTGCCCGTGGTTCCAACGGGATGGACTCAATGTTCTCATCAACGATTGAAACCTCCCAACCATCCGGGCACAGAGCTGCCAGAGTAGCCAGTCCCAGAGGCGGATTGACGGCCAGCTTATCGGGCAAGACCACGTCAACAGCCCACTTGAGGCTCCAGAAACTCTCAGGGGACCTTGGATTGATGAGCAGTAGCCTCACGGGCTCATTGCCTCGTTCGAGTACACGCAGGTGAGCCAACCACCGTCGGGGGAGCACCGAGAGACGAATCTAAAGGTCGCGAATATGGGGCCGGCGCGGCGATCAATGCGCCCCCGGATGGACAGTATAGGCGGGCGGGTCACGGGGAAGCAAGGCTGTAGCTCCCTTTCCCGGGTTCCAGAAACAGAATGCCGCGCAAACGGTGTGGGGGTCTTTGAGAAGAGGCACCGGCATCGACACGCTGGCCGCTGGCGGTCATTTGCGTAGGTTGTAGGTGAACACGATTCAAGTCTTGCGACAGTCACGGTCCTGCGTGGTGCACAGTGAAGGGCCAAACTGCACTTCTCTCGAAACCAGCAGTCTGGGGGGCAAGTGATGCGAATCAGGAGTGAGCTGGTGCGACGGGCGTTCGTTTTCGTTCTGGCCCTCGGTGCCGTTCTCGCGGTGCCCAGAGCGAGCCGCGGGCAAGCTGCGGGTGATCGCGTTCCTAGCGATGGTTGGATGCGCTACGCGGACGTCGAGCAGGCCGGTTTCGACGTCGCAAAGCTCGCGGCGGCACAGCAGACGTGGGAAGGTCTTCCGTCCTCGGCGTTCATGGTGATCGCCGACGGTGCGGTTGTCGCTGCCTGGGGCGAAGTTGAACGACGTTTCATGTGTCATTCGGTACGGAAGAGCTTCCTCTCCGCGCTCTATGGGATCTACTGGGGCCGCGGAGAGATCGAGCTCAACAAGACCCTGGCCGATCTCGGCATTGACGACGAGCCAGATTCGCTCTTGCAAACCGAGACACGGGCGCGCATCCTCGATCTCCTCAAGGCGCGCTCCGGGGTCTTTCATCCCGCAGCCTACGCAGGTCGGACGGATTCGCGGCCACGAGGGAGCGAAGGTCCGGGCCGCTACTTCGCCTACAACAACTGGGACTTCAACACCCTGGCTGCGATCCTGGAACAGGAGACGGGAGCTCGGGTCTTCGACGCCTTCGACCAGTACTTCGGAGGCCCGCTTCAAATGGAGGACTGGCGCGTATCGGACGGCTACTATCACTACGAACGCGAGAAGTCGAAATACCCCGCCTATCCCTTCCGGATGTCGGCGCGCGACGCCGCTCGCTTCGGGTTGCTGTTCGCCCGCAATGGGATGTGGCGCGACGAGCAGATACTCTCCGAACAATGGGTTCGCCGTAGCTCTGCCCTCTACTCGATCGACAGCGACATCATGGGATACGGCTTCATGTGGTGGGTGCTGCGCGAGCCCCGATTCACCCGTCACGGTATGTTTGCCGCGCTCGGTGTCGGCAACCAAATGATAGCTGTGTTGCCCAAGACCGACTTGGTGATCGTGAATCGCGCCAACACCTACCAGGGCGAGGGGACACCGATGCCGGCGTTGCTCGACCTCATCGAGCAGGTCCTCGAGGCACGGACGGGCAGTCCGGTCGCAGACCCGCAGCTCGCTCCGCTCGAGGTCGGCTCCGACCCGAAGGTCACCCAGGTGTCGGGCGACCGCCTCGAGGAGTTCGTCGGCGAGTGGGATTATCCTCCGTCACCCCTTGGGGTGCCCTCACTCACGAAGGTCCGGATCACTGCGGGTGAAGGCCACGTCGTGAGCTTCATTCCAATCGCAGGCACCTTCAAGCTCTATCTCCAGGATGACGGCTCGCTGCACCAGGAAGACAGTCACCGCCGCTACGTGCCGGTCCGGGACAGTGCCGGTTCCTTCGCAGGGATCGCAGATGTGAGGTCCATGGCGGCGGCCGCGGTCATTGCCGCAGCCGACGGGCGGACCGATCGTGTCGCATACCTTCTGGCGACAGTAGAAGGTGATGAAAGCGTGCGGGTCGGAGTCGCAAGAGCGGTTGTCACCCTCTTGGGCGGCGATCGGCAATCGGCGGAGCGCGGAGTTCGGGAGCTAGCGGAGCACGCCGAACCAGCTCGGGTCGAAGCGGAGGTCAACGCCGTGGGATACGCGCTGCTGAGGACTCAGAAAGCGGAACAGGCCCTGGCAGTCTTCGAGCTCAACACCCGCGTCTTCCCAGAGGCGTTCAACACGTGGGACAGCCTCGGCGAAGCGCACATGATTCTCGGCCACGACGATGAGGCGATCCGTTCTTACGAGCGGTCCCTGGAGCTCAACCCAGACAACACGAACGCGACAGCGATGATCGCCCGGATCCGAGAGGGCGCAAGGCCGCCAAACTAGTGCGTGACGGCGCACACAGATGTCGTGCTTTGTCGTGCTACGTCGGGAGACAACAGCGCCCGGCGCGGGGCCGGGCGCTGCAGGAGCTTCCTAGAGCCGGTCCGCGCCACCCGCAGGTGCATGCGCTTGTTAGGCCTAGGCTCACTCGGTGCGTCGGCGAATGAAGATCGTGATCGCCGAGGAGAGGAGCCAGAACCCTCCTCCGATGCCCATGACCCCATACTCAGCCGGTGTACCACCGCTGAAGAACTTGACGAAGCCCATCGCCATGCCGAACAGTCCACCAAGGAAGAAGACCCATACCAGAATGCTGAGAAGGTTCTTATCCACGACTCCTCCTTTGCTGAATGACTCGCAATCCGCCTGTCTGCAAGACCCTGATTCCGCACCACCTGACTGGCGCTCGCCAGCGGCCTAACCGCGAGCCCTACGTTCTGCGTTCACCAGAGCGAGTTGATGATCGGGGCCGCCGGCGCTCCCATGACTGTGCACTTCTCCATCCACTTAACCACGTCTGGAAATTCCTGCCAACTTGATTCCGCCTGCTGCATGTGGTCGGCCACACCCGCCTCGGTCTCGTATATCTCGCTCAAGATGAAACAGGTGTTCCCGGTCGGGGCAGAGTTGGGATCCATGGGGTTGGACAGTTGCGGCGCCTTGGACACGTTGTAGCTCAGAAGAGCTTTATCCCCGTCGCGGTGATGCGTAGCCTCCATCCAAGGAGCGTGGGTCTTGAAAAGGCGGTCACCCTCCTCCGCTTGGTCCGGCGGCGCAACGATGAGGAGTAGGAGCTGAGTCTTGCCCTTGTGTGCCATGGTACGTCTCCTTGTCTTGTTCGTTGGTGATGCAACCACCGCCGTCCATCTAAGGAAGTCGCACTTTACGCCGCGACTCTAGAACAGCGCTGAGAAGTGATGATTCGCGAGAAGCCACTTGCCATTGATCTTCACGATCGTCGTGCTCTCGCGACCACTTTGGGTTTCTGCTACGCCATCTTTCGAAACGGTGGTGAAAACGAAGTAGGCGTTACACAGAACGGTATCGCCGTTGTAAATGCGACACTTGGGATGCCGCTGCTCGTAGGCAGCCGACGCAAACGAGTCAAGGCCGTGCAGAAACGCCATCCAGCTTGCCTTTCCCACGAAACGAAGGGGCGTATAAACGCCAGTGAACGCCTCAAAGTCGTCCGCAACCAGCTGCTCGTAGGCCGTATAGTCCCGCGCATTGAACGTCGCAATCGCCTGCTCCAAGACGGAAAATGCCTCATCGGTGTCTGAAACCTGTGCGGACGATGCGCTGGCAAATAGGGATGCGACGACGAACAGAAACGAGAGCGTGAAGGTCCTCATGAGACAACTCCTCCTTGTGAGATCACGTTGAGGTAGCGCGGGCCGGCCCGCGGCCGGGCGCTGGGTTGGGCGGCCGCACGAGGCGCCGGTGTGTCAGGCGGATGCCCGACCGATGGCTAGTAGGGTATTGCGGAGGGACAAGCGTCCGTGCAGCGAGGGCGCAGGTTCGCCAGCAAGTCCTATTCGACAACGGCGGAGCGGGAGGCACATCCGCCAGTTTGATCGGCCAAACTGCTCTACGGGGAATGGCCTGTCAAGGAACGGTTACCCTGGTCAACCGATACGCAGGAGTGCCCTGTAAACACGAGCGCCTAGGCCGCGGTCGGAGGAACCGCGGGCCGCCGACCTTCGCTCACCGTTGCCCCGCCTGGGATCGTTGCGTAGCAGAGCGCGGTGGGGTGGTGCCGAGGGGGTGGCGCTCCTCCACAACTCTTCTGATCCAGAGCGTCGGCGTTAGGGGCCTCAAACCCGGTACAATGTCACACCAAACGCGGGTTCGTGTCGTCCGTTGCTGCGATTGAGCGACACGATGTCGGGTTATGACGGCATCCATCGACGAGGCTACCCCTGCCACACGCCGCGAAAATCGACCGCGAACTGCTTGAAGCTCCGGGGGGCGTGGCCAGCGAGCACCTCGACCCCATCGGTCGTCGTGTTCGCGAAGTTGTTCTCGAAACCGATGGCGAGTTCGACGAAGCCGTCGACGATCCACTCGGGGAAACCCATGCCCAGCATCGCCTCTTTCGCGGCTTCGTGCGGCACGGGAACGTACTGTACGTCCTTCCCAACTGCCTGTCCGATGTGTGAAGCGACATCGGCGAAGCCGATCGCCTCCGGCCCGGTGAGCACGAACGACTGACCGTCGAACCGGTCGTCGACGCTGGTGAGCACGCCAAGCGCCGAATCGACGATGTCGCGTACATCGATCATCCCGGCCCGTCCCTCACCCCAGTCGAAGTAGATCGCTCCCTGCTCCTTGACGGTCTGCGCGGTCATCATCGTGTTCTGCATGAAGAACGTGGGCTGAAGGATCGTCCAGACGAGACCGGAGTCCTTCAGGTCCTGCTCGGCCTCCGCAAGCTGTTGGATGATGCGGCTTTCCGGAGCACCAAACGCCGACAAGCGCACGATCCGTGGGGACGCACCTGCCGATTGCAGGGCGGCGTGGAAATGCTTCCAATGTTCGAGCGCCGTCGGCCCGTTCCACGTACAGAAATACACGTCCGTTACGCCATCGAAGATGTCAGCGCTCAAGCTCGTCGCTTCGTCGAGGTCGCCCATCGCAAGCTCCGCGCCCTGTCCCCTCAGTCCCTCCCCCTTCTCGGCGTTCCGAACGAGGGCGCGGACGCTGCTCCCCTGTCCCAACAATCCCGAGACGACACCTGACCCCGTGTTACCCGTTGCACCAGTCACCAACACCATTCTCTCCGTCATCGCTGGCTCCCTGTATGGAGAACTGAAAGTCGCCTCGCGCTCAGGGCGTCGACGTCAGCTCGTCACCGGCGCAGGTGCACTCGCCTCGCGGAATTCGAAGCCCTCCATCGATACGGTGTACTCGCCAGTCTCCGCGTCGTGGCGGACGCAGGATTCGGTCGGGTAGAACCCACTCCGCGCGACCGCGGGTGGTGACTTAATAGGGTAGCACGCGTCAGGCTGGCTGAGCATGAACGCACGCGTCAGCATCTCCTCATAGAATATGACTTCGCTATCATACACACCGAAGATCCAACTGCGTTTCCACTCTTCACCACTGAACTCAGGGCCCGTCAGGTCAATGAGGTGATTGCCCATTGCCGGGACCACCGCATCGACATCTTGAAAATCGGGGTTCATGTAGTTGGGAGGAAGCGGCTTCTTCGCTAACTCGTGCTGGTCACACCGTATGAACTCCAGACCACACGGTCCATCCTCGAGCGCAAGAACGCTCGCAATCGGCACCATGTAGAAATGGACGTCAAAGTGCGGGACATCGTAGATCCCGGGCGGGATATGCCCCGCGGGATTCCAGTTGAAGAGCACCCATTTAAAAGGAACATCTGACCGGTTGGACACCGCATCGGGCAACGGGATGACGAACTCATGTGTGGGGATACACTCGGTGTCCACTTCCAGCCGGCCGTCACCGTCTCGATCGAAACAGTGATGTTGATCGGACGGCTCGGTCGGCAACCCCTCCAACGCGCCGGATGAGTAGACAACACCGATTGCCGTCGGTAAATCGCCATCGTCGAACTCGGCATACGTGGACACGGTCCCGTTTCCGAGCTCGGCACTCTGACCGAGAACACGTTCTGTGGCCTCACCGCTCGGACTGCAGCCGACTCCGACCGTTGATGTAGCCACGACCAACAAGATCGCTGCGGAGATTGGCAGACGTCTCATTGTTCACTCCTCGTTCTAAGTCATCCACAACGTGTACAGTGCTGGCTGCCGAACGGGCGCAGGCATCCAGATAGAAGGCGTCGCGCTGGCGGCGGACCGTCGAGGCCATCGGCGGGCCGGCCAATGGGGACAAAGATGCTCAGGATACGGTAGGCCGCAAGGGACGGGGCCAGCAAAACGAGGGCGGCAAGAGAGAGACCCACAACCATCCAAGTGATTGTGCACCTTTGCTTTCGAGTTGACCCGCCTGGGGTCGTCGCGCAGCAGAGCGCGGTGGGGTGGTACCGAGGGGGCGGCGCTCCACCAGGACTCTTCTGATCCAGAGGCCGCCGGGCAGACGGCCGGTCGATGTCACCGGGGACGTTACCAACCCGTGACGATGTAACGGGTGGGCGTCCAGGTTGTTCCCCGTAAGTCAGTTAACACCAATAACTTAACAGATCTGGTTATGCGGCACGGTGCTTGCGCTTCCAGGCCCGTTGAGCGCGTGTGTGGATCGCGCTCGATGGCCTTTTTCCGGAGCGCGCGGGATGATCGGACTCTGGAGACGATTTCAACACGACCCGTTGGGGTTTGCGAAGCGCGCCCTGTACAAGACCGTGCTCGGCCCGCTGCGCTATCGGACCGCTGACGGGTATGATGCTGCTCGCTACTGGCGCGATCGGTTCACGAACCACGGCCGCACGCTGCAGGCAGTGGGTGACGAAGGATTGTCGCCGGCCGAGAACCAGCAGATGTATGAGGACGCTGCCAAGGTGTTTGGGAGCGTGTGTCGAGAGCAGGCCATCGATTGCGAGAACGCCCGCGTGCTGGAGATCGGCTGTGGCTCCGGATTCTACGCCCAGCTGCTTCACGATTGGGGTGTGGGGGATTACGTCGGGCTCGACATCACCGACGTGTTCTTCCCCGAATTGCGGGATCGGTTCCCCGCGTTCGACTTCGTACGGCGAGACATTACTGCCGACGAAGTCGAAGGCACCTTCGATCTCGTTCTGATGATCGACGTCGTCGAGCACATCGTGAGCGACGCGAGGTTCGCGTCGGCGATGGAGCAGGTACGGTCGTGCTTGGCACCGGGTGGATTGTTCGTGGTGTCGCCGATGGTCGAGGAGCGTCCGCGGAGCATGTTCTACCAGCGGTTCTGGTCGGCACAGGATGTCGTCCCACATTTTCCGGGATACAGCTTCGGTGAGCTGACGCCGTTTCGTCACGGTCATATGCTGACGGTCCGCGCGCCCGCCGAGGCCGAGGTGTTGGACGCCGCCTGACGCGAAGCTGAAGTCGCGTCGTTGATTCCCTCAGTTGCCCCGCCTGGGATCGTTGCGCAGCAAATGTCACCTTGAACGCGGGTTCGTGTCGTCCGTTGCCGGGGTTGAGCGACAGAATGTCGGGTTATGACGTCATTTTGTCGGCACAGATGTCGTGCTTTGCCGTGTTCGCTGACCGCGCCTCCGCTGCTGCAGGCGCGGGTTAGGCGGAGCCGTCCTCAGTCGTGTCCTAGGCCGAATCGGTATTGTAGATGATGTGCGAGCACTTCCACGTGCCATCCGGTTGCCGTCTGAGAATCCAGATCTCTTTCCCGCTCTCCTGTGTCGTATCACCCCCTGCCTTGGGCGTATACCGCCCCACGTAACTCCATCGCGCAAACGCCCAGTCTCCGTGTACCTCAATCTCATCGACCGATATTTCGAACTCGATGTCCAGCTGCTCATACCAGGGGCGTGCAAACTCTCGACCTGCGTCCCGGCCTCTCAGAATCGCCAAATTCGGTGGCATGAAGATCGCGTCCTCAGTGAATTGCGCAATCCAAGCATCCAGATCTCCCGAATTGATCACTGACGCGTTGTGAGCGAAGAGAGCCCTGATGGCATCGACGTCCGCCTCGACATCTACCACAGGCTCTTCCGCCACCTCCTCCCGCTGCGGCTGGCAGCCAACGGACAGACAAAGCAGAAGGACTGGAAGAGTCATCGTGGACGGTCTCGTCATTTCGTCCTCCCTTTCCGCCCAGACTCCAGCTCAGCATCTTGGAGGCCATCGGCGGTTCGACGGATGCCGCCAATGTCTGGCTAGGCCCTGCGGAAACAAGGCCGGAGCCTCTCGGGATTCTCCTTGATGGCAGCGCGGGGCGGCAGCGACCAGCCTGAACGGTCTCAGGGGCTCAAGAAGGCCAGGCTCTTTTCGGCGGCAAAGAGCCCACTTGCCGCACAGTAATAGAGACCGCACCCCAACGTGCCGGCCCCAGCGAGAAACAGCCCATCCACACCGCACGTGAGGCTCTGAAACCGACCCGGTCCCATCTGTGATGGAATATGTGCAGGTCCGTATATCCCACCACGCACCGCCCTCACACGGTCGGTGCATTCGAGTGGCGTTATGCACTCGATATGAGTCACGTGATCTGCAAGTCGTGGCGCGTGTCGCTCCGCGGCGGTCAGAAGTGCCTCGCTCAATTGAGACTTCAGGTCCTCATATTCCTCGCCGCGTTCCTGCGGGCTGATTGACGCCCATCGCTCCACGCTCTCATAGCTCCATCCAGACAGAAGCTGAAGTGTGTGATGGCCTTCCGGAGCGAACCCTCCGTACGCATCCCGAACGGACGGGCTATTGATGAAGAACGCTCGATCGGTCGACGGAGCCGTCTTCCCGAGCCACCCGTCGTAGTAGGGAACCACATCCCAATCATTGAACTGACAGATATTCCCGGTGCTGAAGTCGAGCTTCGTCAGATCCAGATCCGTTCCGACCAGAACCGTGACGATCGATCCCGACGGCTGCATGCGAGAGGCTTTGCGAAGCTGGCCTCGCGGTACGAGACTTCGGTCGAGGAGGGAGCAGATCACGACCGTGGGATCCACGTCACTGATGACGACTCTGCCGGTGTATTCTTGGCCCTTCTCCGTCCGCACCACCCAGACATCGGTTTTCTTCCCAAGGCCCGTCACCGGATCCGAGGGTACCAACTCAACATCTCTCCTCAGCAAACCCTGGACGAACGCATCACGGATACCCTTGGCACCGCCACGCGGGTAGTACGCGCCGTTCAAGTAGTAACCCCACACCCCCATGGCGGTGGCGGCTGATACCTCACGCGGACCCACTGCAACATCGAACAGAGGAGCGGAAAGTACCGCCTGCAGCCTCGGGTCCGTGATTATCCCGTTGAGGAACGACTGGTAGCTCAGCCGTCCGTACTTGAGCATCAATGGATGCCGCGCGAAGTACTTCATCCAGCTCCACGGGCCACCAGTTCGCAGCTCAGCCGGAGCGGACGCGTCGTCGATCTTCACGACAGTGTCGACAAAGCGTCTCACGCCTCTCTCTTCACGCGGAAAATCGCGTAGCAGCCGCTCAGTCAGCCTCTCTTCTCCCTTGCAGAAATCGAATTGGTAGTCAGGAAACACATACCGGTCCATCGCGTCAGGATTCAGCTCCACGAACTCGAGTCCATCCAGCCCGAGCTGGTTCAGCAGTTCTCGGAAGGGTTCTCCAGCACCGAGCTTGCCCACGTAATGCAGACCCAAGTCGAAGACATACTCCCCGCTCACCACCGGTCGTATGTAGCCGCCAAAGTCGGATGCCGCCTCGAGCAGCAACAGCTTGTGATCGTCTTGAGCGAGCCTTGTAGCCGCCGCCAGGCCGCCGATGCCGGACCCGATGATGATTGCGTCATACTCCGCTGTCGGGACTTTCATGGGGGCGATCCTTCAGGCAGGCGGCTTCGAGTACGCTCGGCTTTCGACGGAGCCCAGCGCTTCCTGGCATCGATCGACGGTGGCCTCCCGTCCGTCAATCGGATCTCCGTGAGATGCGAAAACATTGCAGAACGGCAGAGGGAAGACGTAATGCCATGGTCGCGTGAACTCGATGACTGGGTGACCGCGCACGATCAGCGGTACGAGCCAGGCGCCCGTCGCTCGGGCGATTTCGGGCAACCCAGGCTTGACGCGACCGTAGGGTCCCCCCGCATCGGCAAACAACCCGATGTGACACCCCCGCGCCTGCACCATCTCGATGATCTGTTGCCTTGGTGGAATGGGCGAGTTACGCCGGTAGATCCACAGACGGAAGCCGAACCGTGCTGTGGCTTGCTGCAACATGCGCGAGAGGAGTCCATCATGCCCGATACCAGTGGGCATCAGCTCCGGGGGAACGTCGCGGAAGGCGCACAGCGTAATGGGCTCGTAGGCGTGCCACGAGTAGAAGATCAAAGGCTTCCCGGTGCTCTGGATCAGTCGTGTCAAGCCGTCCAGGTGTGGTTCCCAGCGGATGCGGACTGTTCTCCAGCAGGGGTATATCCAGGCCGCCAGCGCAATATTCGACAGGAACACCAACGGCTGATAAAGCGATCGGACCCCAGGTGTCTCTGTCGGCACGCCGGCAAAGGAGATCCGGCCACGGGGGCGTGGGGGGGCGCTCATAGAGAATCACAGGCCACAATGGCGTGGCGGTCGGCGAGAACTGTTCCAGGAGCCCGGCGCGTCCACCTCGCAGTGGTCCGCCGTGGCATCGGTGGTCGACGAATCCGCCAAATGTCTCACCAGAGCCGTCGGAAACAAGGGGAAAGTCTCTAGGGATTTCTCCTGGTGGAAGCTAAGGTCTCCTGATCCAGAGGGGCACCGCTAGGGGCCTCAAACCCGGCAAAATGTCGTACTAAACGCGGGTTCGTGTCGTCCGTTGTCGAGAGCCCTGTGCCTTCCTCTTAGCCCGTCGGCGGGTGCTCGAACCCCTGAGGCACACTGCCTCATCCACCTGGTTCGAGCTCCAGAGCCGCACGCTGGTTAGCGACAGTCAGCTCAGTGCCATAGTCCGCCGAGAGGTTGCGAAGACGAAGTAGGATCGAATCTGCGAGGTCTCCGGTAGCGATCTCAGCTAGTCCGCGACGCGCCAGAAAGCCCTCGACGTCGTAGTCCGACCGGTATGCCTCACCCTCGTCCAGATCGAGGGGCGTGAACTCGATCCGTACGACAGCTCCGTCCCGAACCGTCAGGGTGGCGAGGATCCCCTCCCACGGTCGGTATCTGTCGTAAGCGCCGATCTCGGGGTTGAGCCCTTGGTATGCCAGGCCACCGAGCTGCCGGATCACTGGCCTTCCCTTGTAGATCTCGATCCCGTCGAATCCCCGATGACCGTGGCCAACGTAGATCGAGGCGCCCGCGTCGATGACAGCGCGTGCGAAGCCCGTCTGCCACCCAGCCACGTCTTCGACCCACACGTGTCCGTCACTCGTGGAATCGCCGGGCGCAATCGAGTCGAACTCGTCGACGTCGATCTGGAAATGCTGGTAGTAGATGACGAAGTCGGCGTGGGACGCAGCTTCCCGTACCGCGGCGAGATTTCGATCCCAGTCGTCCTGTCGGCCTGTCCACAGGCCGTTCACCGCATGGTGGATCGCGTGTCGCTCGTCGTGACTCGTCGTCGCCGCAACCAGCCCAATCGTCACCCCCCTCACAGTCAGGTAGGCTGGGGCCGTAGCCGCAGGCAAGTCTCGACCAGCTCCGGCGTAGGTGAGCCCATACGTGTCTGCGGCCGCCCGCGTGGCAGCCACACCGCAGTCGCCTAGATCCCAAGCGTGGTTGTTGGCGATGGACATCAGGTTGAAACCGACAGTCGCGAGGAACTCCATGACCGACGCGTCGACGGCATGTGGCCTGCTCGAGTTCCCTGGACGCTGCTCACTCGTGAGCCGGGGTCCACCCAGAACAGCCTCATACTCGTCAGGCAGGCCACACGCATCGGCCTCCGACCTCACCGCCATCTCGAAGTTGGTGAACGCGACATCGACACTGTGAAGGATGGGCCTCAGGGAACCGAAGGGGGCCTCCCAGTACTGCCTCGGGTCATCCTTGATCAGCGCCTGTCCAGCAACGACCAGGGTGATCGCCGGCTGGGGAGGAGTACGATCGCATCCTGAGGTCAGAGCTGCTGCGGCCACGACGAGACAGGTCTGCGGGTGCCATCTCCGCTTCATCGAAGAATCGCGCCTCCAGCTAGCGGCTGGTCCTTTGCGATTCGATTGGCCAACAGCACGATTGCGGGTGCCAGAAGCCACGGTATGACGTAGTACACGGTCAAGTACCAGAACTCCCACAGGAATCCGATGCCGCGATCAAGGACCAGGCCGCAATACAGATAGTCGTACGCAGCAAGTGGCACCGTGAAGTAGAATGCTATCCACAGTGCCACTGACATGCGGCGCCCCAACGGCACGCGTTTCAGCACGAAGTAAAGAACGACGGAGATGGGGAGCAACACTAGCAAGTCGAAGCCCACCATGAACCTCGCGGAGTACTGCTGATAGTACCCCGGCAGCCCGGCCAAGAGGAAACCCGCCCAAACGAGGGTCGCCAGGGCCCACAGCCGAACGTGGTGTCGTATCCTCATGCTACAGGGAGTCCATATAGATAGTGGTCCTACTTCACGACGCTCACCGTTCACCTGTGATGTTGATAGTCATAGTTGGTGCACCACCCAGAAGCAGGCGACCATAATCCCGAAGACCCCGATGACGCCCAGCGCCCGTACCGGTGCGAGTCGCCGGTCGATGTCGTGCTACCTCACGCACACACCGGCGCCCGGCGCGGGGCCGGGCGCTGGTGCCCCCCTCAGGCCACTGCCTGCTTCGCAAACCGGAAATACCCGAATCCCAATGCCAGCACCAGATAAATCACGACTGTCGACCAGCCAAGTGCATTCACGATCCCGCCAAGCTGGCCAATCAGGGCAACGGCAAAGCCGATAGCGTCGGCAACGAAAAGCGCGAGCAGGATCGCGCGGCCGGCGTCCGAATCAGTCGCGTTTCTAGCGGTCCACGTCAAGGCCGCGAACCCAATGAGCGCAGCTCCGAACAGTTGGCCCACCAGCTCAAACGGCGCATCTGTTGTGATGCCGTACTGCGACAACAGCAGATCGGGTACGAGGACGAAGCCAATTCCGAACAAGCCCGCCACGATCGCATTCACTACCATCAGAGCAGTGACTTTCATCGGAGCATCTCCTTTGGTGGGACGATTCCGAGGTCAGCAACTTGCCAAGCACAAGCACGGGCGGTGCGGGACCGGCACCTCAGGTCAGCCATCGGGGCTGGAGACCTGCTCCGGCGATACCGGTCATCCTCACCGCGTGCACGCTGTGACGACCCCTTCAGCCCGTCTTGCCTCGTCGACGGTTCCGCCTTCACGCTGGCAGCCGACTGCCATCAGAACGGTGGCGGCCGCGGCGAGAGCAACAAAATGTCGTACTTTGTCGTGATTCACGCACATAGATGTCGTACCTTGTCGTGAACCAGTTTGCTTACTGGCGCATCCCCTCGATCTGCCACACCGCCGCGAACGGCACGTCCAGCTCGTCGCGCTCCAGTGTTGACATGAGCCACCCGCCCGATGGGTCCTGGGTAAACGCGTGGCGATGTGGGGGGCCCGGCAGGGGCGCGACACCGAGGTACCGGCCCTGACGGTCGAACACATCCCACTCGTCCGCGCCCGGCGGGTCGGTCCCGAGATTCGCCACCAACTGCGCTTCATCTAGCTCACGGAGCGGCCGGATGCGTTGGACCAAGAGCGTCCCCGCCGGGCCACAGACGAACCGGCGGTAGGCAGGATACATCTTCTCGAACCGCATTCGAGACTTGATCTCTGCCGCGCGCTCGAGGGGCATCTGGTTCTGCTGCGCAAATATATCGAAGCCTCGGAGCAGCGTCGCCTCATCCTCGCTGGTGAACTCCAACGGCTCGCGGTCCAGCGTCACGACACGCTCGACAGTCCCGTCCAGGCTCTGCCAGACGAGACGGTACTCGTCGCTGTGTCCGATCACGATTCTCCCGTCGCACAGGTCGAAGTCCGGTCCACCACGGTAGAAGTGCATGAGCCGATTGTCGGCCTCTCCCGTGAGAAACCGCTGGGTGGGAACGCGAGCCAGTGTGTCGTGGAAAACACCATGGAGGTCCCGCTTCACGATCAGGTCAAACCCGGCGTCGGCCGGCGCAACCTGGTCCAGGACGGGCCGCAGCAGCGACACGATCTGGCGGGTCGTCTCATCGTCGTCCCAGCTGACAATCCAGTAACCACCTGCAGGAACGGTCGAGAAGCTACCGAGCCACTCACCGTCGGGCGAAATGCGGCTTGCCTGCGCGTTCCGGCCATCGATGGCGAGGACCGTGTCTCCGGGGCCGAGCAACAGATTGATGAACCCACTGAACTCTCCCGGCCCGCTGCCTTCCCTTCCCAGCGTGGACAGGTGCACGCCTTCGGGGGAGAAGAACCGCACGTTGTGGTACCGCGCGTCGCCGGCCACCACGCGGCCGTCGGAAAGGACCACGAGTCCGGTAAGAGCTCCGAACATGTAGTTGGAGTCGCCCTCGACGACGCCGATCCGCAGACGTTGGGTGAACGTCCACGCATCCCCTTCGCGCCACATTGGGGTACCGTAGTTCTCGACGACCTGCATGCCGGCGCTGTCACGCATGGTGCCGTCCCATCTCACTGCCGCGTCGGTTCGGCCGCTGCACGCGGCCACGATGAGCGGGAGCAGCAGGATCGGCAGACCGACGATGAGGCATGCGACGAGGTGTCGGTACGATCGCAATCGAGCCGTGGCAGACCTCCCGGACCAATCGGCCCAGTACTACCCGGTCATGCCGAGCGGTCTGGCGGTCGCGTTGTCGGTGGGCGTCCAGGTGGAGGGCGTCGCTCCGGCAGCGGGCCGTCGAGGCCATCGGCGGTTCGACGGATTGGGACGAACCTTCTCCCCATGCTCTGGGTGAACAAGGGGATTTCTACTCGGGATTGCGGGGCCGGCAACGCCAACGCCCGCCGAGGGCTCAAACGGGCTCTGCAGGAAGGTCTTCTGATCCAGAGGGGGGCCGCTAGGGGCCGCAAACCCGGCAACATGTCACCTTAAACGCGAGTTCGTGTCGTCCTTTGCCGAGTTCGAGTGACAAAATGTCGGGTTATGACGGCATCTTGTCGGCACATATGTCGTGCTATGTCGTATTAGCTCGCGCAAGCACCAGTGCCGCGCTCGGCGGTTCGTAGGATCCGGCAGGACCACGAGCGGCGTTACACTGCCCGCATGTGACGTCTAGTGAATACCCACGTCCCCACAGCGAAAAACACCACCGTTAATGCAGCGATAGCGCCCAGCTCTGGTGCTACCTCAACAAGGCCGCTGCCGGAGTGCAGTATCTTGTTGAATGCTGTAATCGTATGTGTCGTTGGGAGGACTTCATTGAGGTTCACCGCACGACCCCCCACAGCGAACAAGCTCACATCGGGGAGCGGGAACATGCCCCCCGAGAAGAACATCAAGATAAAGAACGGGAAGCACCCAATCGTGACGAGGTCGAATATCGTCCGTGTGTAGGCTGCCACCAGCACGCTGATGGCGACGATCGCCATACACGACAATAAACCGACCACCGTCACGGCAAGGAGGGAGCCGGAGCTCCGATATCCAAGCGCAACAGCGGTCAGGAAGGTAAGGCCCAAGGCAAGCAGGCCGATGATCAGCTGGCTTGCGCTGACTGCCGAGAGCCACTCAAAGGTGGTCATGTTCGAAATACGCAGACGAACCAAGGTGCCCTTGTCCTTTTCCTTGATGAGGGAGGCCGCGGCGGTGAACATCAGCATCATGAGAGACAAGGCCAACAGCGCCGGTACGTACAGCTCGAACGCGTTGAGCGAGGTCACATGGCCGATGGTTTGCGCCTCCAGTCTCAGCGGACCCTGGTTGCCCGTCATGGCGGCGGCGAACTCGTAGATGAGATAATCAGCATACGCTGCCGCCATCATGTACCTGACGTTCGTCGCATCCCCGTACGTGTTGACCACCGCAGGCGGCGTGCGACTCTCCTGCCGGTAGTCCCGCAGGACCCCGGAGAACCGTTTTGGAATCTCCACAACAACGTCGGCCCTTCTATCCTCCAACCGTTCAAGAGCGCGCTCCATGTACTCTTCCTCTCGCACCTCAAGGAGGATCCCCGCGTCCGGCGACCTGATATCTGTGATCGCCGCGATGAGCCCCTGGCCCATCTCTCCTTCGTCGTGATTGACAACAATCACCCGATACGTGGTCGTAGCTTCCGCAGTGTAGAAGTACATGAGCGCCACAAAGAACGGCGCAAACGTCAGCGTCAGACTCAGGATCTTCCAGTCCCTGATGTTCTCGATCATGGTCTTCCTGAATAGGCTGACCACTCTCATTCTCGCAGCCCTCTTCCTGTCAGGGCAATGAATACATCCTCCAGGGTCCGCTGCCGGATCGTCATGTGCTCCATGCTCACGCCGCACCGCCGGAACGTCTGCAGGAGCACCGGCATGGCATTGAGCATGTCAGCGCCCACGAGACGCAGCATTCCTGCCCGGTAGGACAACTGGCGTGCCGTCGGCGGTAATGCCTCTTGCAGGGAGGTCAGTCGTTCCTCCTGCCCGTCGGGAAGCGCTATCTCAAGCACGTCGCCCGCGCCGATCTGGCTCTTGAGGTTCTCAGGCGTGTCCAATACCAGCAGCTGGCCATAGTCAATGATGCCGATTCGATCGGACAGGCGGTCCGCTTCATCCATGTCATGCGTGGTGAGAATGACGGTCGACTTCTCAGCGAGCGATCGGATGTACTCTCTCACTAGTATCCGGCTCTGCGGGTCGAGACCGGCCTGCGGCTCATCCAGGATCAGGATCTCCGGCTCGTGAACCAGAGCCAGGCCAATGTTCAGTCGGCGCTTCATGCCGCCCGAGAGCGTCTTCGCCAGCTTGTGCCGGCGGTCAAGAAGACCAAGGATCTCCAACAGCTCCAAGGCCCGCTCTCGCGCCTTGCTCCGGCCGAGGTCATAGAGCCGTCCCACAAACTCCAACTGCTCGAGGCAGGTCAATGACTCCCATATGACTAGATCCTGGGGGCACAGCCCCAGCGATCGCCTGTAGCCCCGTGCATCACCCTTCAGGAGACGTCCATCGATCACGATCTCGCCCGCATCACTCTTGAGCAGGCCACAGATCAAGTTGACGGTGGTGGTCTTGCCGGCGCCGTTCGGTCCGAGGAGTCCGAAGATCTCACCGCGGCAGATGTCGATGGAGAGATCCCTAACGGCGACCAGGTCACCGTAGGCCTTCTTGAGACCTCTGATAGCGAGGACTACATCGCTGTCGGCAGTTGGCACGCACACGCTCCCCAGAGAAAGGGACGTGCAAGCTTCCGGTTGATGCAACCGTGCACACGACCTCACGCGTGTACAGCGTTACAGTACGGCTCGAAGCAGTGCGCGGCCAGAGTGAGAGGGGAGGACGTTACTCCTGATTCGATGTCGAGCAGCGGACCGCGGCGACGCCCAGGCAAGCTCGTGCCATCGGTGCGCCCGCCTCACGCGCGGCGAGGGTGAGTTGTCTCTAGGGTGCGACGGGACCCGCGACGGGGAGCAGTGCCCAAGGGTCGCCGCCCGGGTTCCACGCGCCCAGCCCCATGCCGCTGCCCCAGCAGCGCGGCCGCCCATCGGGCGGCACCCCACACGCGTGCGTCAGTCCCACGGCCAGTGAGCCGAAGGTGAATCCGCCCGGCACCGGGTGCGGGGCCCACGACTCCTCCCACGGCACGCCCCAACAGTAGGCCGCGCCGCTCGGCGTGAGCCCACATGTGAACCCCCCGGCCTCCAAGGCGTCGAGCGGGGGGGCGTCCACCACGGGCTCAGGCGTCGGGTGGGCGCTGCTGTCGGCGGAGCCCACCCCGAGCTGGCCGAGCTCGTTGCGGCCCCAGCAGTAGGTTTCGGCGGCGGCGGTGAGCCCGCAGGTATGTACCGCGCCCGCGGAGATGGACTGGAAGACCAGATCGCCCGCGACCGCGACGGGAGCGCTCACCGAGAGCGTGTCGCCGCTGCCGAGCTGGCCCCACGTGTTGTCCCCCCAGCAATAGGCCCGGCCCTCGGGGGTGAGCCCGCAGGCGAAGCCGCTCCCGGCATCGACATTGGCGAACCGCAGACCGCCGGCCACCGGAATGGGCACGCGGCTGCAGGGGATGTCATCGCCCCACAGCGCGCACACCTCGGGTGCCGCATCGCTGCCGAGCTGGCCGCGATCGTTGCCGCCCCAGCAGTAGGCCTCGCCCGCATGCATCACCGCGCAGGCGAACGCGATCGGAGCCCCCCCTCCCAGGATGGACCAATCCCAGTCGTCGCGATTCCGGCCGATGCTCGCGCTGATCGCTTGGAACTCGCCGCTGCCCACGCGCACAGGGGTCTCACTCGAGGCCGGGCTTCCCACCAGCAGCGCACCCCCCCAGCAGTAAGCGGCCCCACCGGGGGTGAGCCCGCACACGCCCGCCACCCCAACGGTCAATGCTGTGAAGGTGAGCGCGCTGGCTACCGGCACCGGGACGCGGTCATTGAGGTAGCCGCCCCAGCAGTAGGCGGCCCCCTGCGCGTCGAGCGCGCACGTCCCGCCCACGGTATAAGGCTGCGTGGCCGGGAACGTCAGCGTGGTCCAGCCCGCCGCGGCGACCGCTTCAAGGGATTGGAAGTTCTCCGCCACGGTGACCTGCGCGCTGTCGTGGCGGTGGGCGGTGGCGGCGGTGATGGTGGCCACTCCGGGAGTCACGGCGGTCACGAGCCCGTCCTCCACCATCGCCACGCCGGAGTCGGACGACGACCACGCGAACGCCACATGTACGCGGCGATACGTACAACCGAAAAAGCAGCTTTCCACCGCCCAGGCGGCAGCCTTGTAGCGCACGGTGTCGCCGACCAGCAGGTTGTAGCGGTCCGGGGCAACCGTAACGAACTCGACGTAGGGCTCGTCGGGGTGACGCCAGTCGTCGTCGGCAGGAGCGTCGCCAGGCTCGGTCGGCGGCAGCTCGCACGCGAGGCAGCATAAGGCCAACGGCCACAGGACGCAGGCCACGGCTATCCATCTTCCGCGGCATTTCGCCCCCCAGGCTCGCGGCTCTTGCGGCGGTCCACTGCGGCGGGGCATCGCGGTCTCCTACATGCTGGATGCCTGTGTTGACGATCCCAGGTTTGCCGCCTCCCGTCAAGCCGCCGTCAAGCAACGGTGCAGCGGCCCGCGGAGTGATAGATCGCAGGATGCACCTGGCCGCCTCCGACCGCTGCACCTACCACCGCCCCTCCCGCTGTGAGCTAGGCCTGTACCTGCAGCATCGCGGGGAGTTCGAGCAGGAGCCCGGCGAGTACGAGCAGGTGCTGCGGCGCCGGGGAAAACGCCACGAGCAAGCAACAGCATCTGGGATCCCTCGGGCACCCGGGAGGAACCGGGCCATTCGGTGCGCCCAGCTGTGTCGTGCTAACGGGCACAGACCGGCCACAGTTGTGGAGAATCCCCCCAGAGCGAAGAAACACGACCCCACCTACGCCAAAGTCGCGTCGTCAGTTCCCCGAGTAGCCCCGCCTGGGATCGTTGCGCAGCAGAGCGCGGTGAGGTGGTGCGGAGGGGGTGGCGCTCCACCAGGACTCTTCTGATCCAGAGGGGCACCGCTAAGGGGCTCAAACCCGGCAAAATGTCACCCTAAACGCGGGTTCGTGTCGTCCGTTGCCGGGTTTGGAGGGGAAAATGCCGGGTTATAACGACATTTTGTCGTCTCAGATGTCGTGATGTGTCGTGTTACATCACCCACACTCAGGCTACCCCCTCGGTGGCAGCAGCTCCTCAAACGGCGGGTAGTCCTGCAGCGACTGGCTCGACCTTCACACCCCCTCCCACCGCTCCTCGAACTCCTACCGCAGCAGCGGGCGCCACCCGACGCCGACCTTGAACCGCGCCCGCTGCCGCTTGGGGGATCCCCGCAACTCGCGCGCGGGAATTTCCTCAGCGCTCTGGATTTCCCTGTTGTCCGACCCCCAGCAGGTGTTCAACGGCTCGCTCGAGCTGCAGGTCACGCCCTTTTGCAATTGACTCCGCACTGTCGACGACCTCCACATGGGGAGCCAGTCCAACGCCGACGAAGTCCTCCCCCTCCGGGGTCATGTCACGCTTGGTCGTGATGCCGGCGACGATTCCGTGCGGGAGCCGAAAGATCAGCGGCTGACCCGTGCTGCCGGCGGTCGTGGTCCCCATCGTGGTGACCTGGGGCATCTGCTGCATCACCAACACGAAGTTCTCCGCCGCCGAATACGTATAGGCACTCTGGAGCAATACGGTTGGAACGCTCAGCGCCGGCCCTGGTGCCGGATCCACCATCATCACCCGGGGTTCGATGGTGGCCCTGCCATCGCCGTAAGCGCGATACTCGCCGGATTCGTCCTGCCGTGCCCCCCAGGCCTTGTAGACGGCGACGTGTTTTGGCGACGTCCATGTCATCACCGGCACGGGGCGCTCTGTGAAGTAGCTTCCGATGCGGTCTCCGTAGGCAGAGTTGCCGCCCCCGTTGAGGCGCACGTCGACGATGATGCCCCGGGCTCGGGCGCGCAGTTGGGGCACGATCTCCTCGAACTGCTCGACGACGGCCTCGTCCCAGAAGACATGGATGCCCACGTAGGCGATATCGTTGTCCAACCAACGCCATTCGAAGTGGGGTTTGTTAGCGCGGCCCTGTCGCACCCAGTCGGCACCGACAAAATCCGCCAACGGTTGGCGAGCGAACGCTTCGGCGTGCGCGGAGCCGCCGGGAGCGACGAAGCCAAGTGTCACCTCCGTTCCCGGTGGACCCATGAGGGCACCGGCGATCTGCTCGTCCTCACCCATCAAGGACATGGCGAATTGGTACTGCGGAGTCGATGCCCCGACCCAGGGATCGACCTTCTCCGCGAGATACTGCCGCAAAGGGATCCCATCGATCTCGTTCACCACCGATCCTAGGGGGATTCGGTCGGCGAGAGCCGAGCCGACGTTGGTCACCACCGCCTCGTATCCAACCGGCGACAATTCGATGAACGGCTGCGCGCCGTATGCCGGCCGGAATGGCCTCGGCAAGATCATGACGCTGTGCGCCTCACCGAGCAGGTTGCCGAACTCAATGGCCAACCGGAAGAACTGGATGTCGGATTGGACGTTCAGTGCCCGCTCGGAGTACCGGGCGAACGCGGCATCCCAGTCGAGATCGGGGACACGATCCCAGAAGGCGAAGTTGTACTTCGCTTCGCTCCAGAAGGTCGCCAGCGTCAGGATCCGGTCGGCGGGGGGAATGGTGAGCTCGGTCCCGGCGGGAATGCCGTCCTGGCCCAGGAGGGTGCCGGGCAATAGAGCGAAACCGATCAACACTGCCAGCACAGGCCAACGGTGGGAAACTCGTTTGAGCATCGGATCCTCCGGTTCGTATCACATTCGGGCGGTGATGCACGTGAGCACTTGTCGTGAAAAGGGTCACCGATCATTGCGGGTCCTGTCAACTCAGTACGTCTCGATGGCATTGAGGATTCGTTTTGGGCCGAGTTCCGGCAGCAGTCTCCTGATCCAGAGGGGCACCGCTAGGGACCTCTAACCCGGCAAGATGTCACCCCAAACGCGGGTTCGTGTCGTCCTTTGCCGGGTTTGGAGGCCAAAATGTCGGTTTGACACGACAAAATGTCGTCTCAAATGTCGTGATATGTCGTGTTAGCTCACGGAAGCGACAGCGCCCGGCGCGGGGCCGGGCGCTAATCATCTTCGTCTTATACGGGAGACTATGCCGCCCGGCGGAGGACTCGTTAGAAAGCACGAGGCGGGACCACGCAAAGCGCGGCCCACATCGCTGCTACTTCAACCGATCAGACGGTCACCCACTTCTGTCCTGTTGCGACGCACGCCCGGCGGTGAGCACACGCTCTGCGAAGTCGAGGCGTTCCTGCATCTCGGCCAACTGTGCTCGTGTGTCGTTGAGATCATCACGCAGCGCATCGACCTCCGCTCCCAACTTCGGATCGCCGCCTCGCATCTCCAGCTCATTCTTCTTGAGCTTGAACCAGAGGACCACACTCAGGACCCCGACGCTCCCTAAGGCGCCCATGACTATGCTGATAATCTGTACCTCGACCGGCATGACATCTCCTCCTCAACGATCCGGCAGCGGGCCGTCGAGGCCATCGGCGGTTCGACGGATGCCATTAATGTGTCGTCGGGGACACGCCTCGCAAGGGTGAGATTGAAGCGGTTTGTTCAGTTTAGCGGCCCGGAAACGACAGCGCCCGGCGCGGGGGCTGCCGTTCGGCCACGCCTCGGCTTTGGTCGACCCGGGCAGTCTACCGTTCGATACCGCAGCAGCTGCGCTACTGCACGATGTTGAAGGCGGCGCTGGTGCCTTTCAGGCCATCGGCGGTTCGATGGATGCGGCTAATATGTCGCCAGAGACATAGGTCGCAAGGTTGAAATTGAACAGGGCTTGTTCAGTTTAGCGGTGGGGTTCCCCTTGAGCGAAGAAACGCGACCCCAGCTAAGCTGAAGTCGCGTTCTCATTTCCCTTAGTTGCCCCGCCTGGGATCGAACCAGCACCTATCCCCCAACTACCTCGCGGACGGCGCGGTAGGCTTCGCTTAACGAGGCCTCGGTCATGGCGTTGTTCGCGGCGTCGCTGTTTGCGATGGCGATGCGGCCGAAGGGCTGGCGGGCGCGCAGCCACGGGCGCTCCTGGACCGGCCACTCGCTGGTCCACGCCACCTCATCAGTCGTGGGGTCGTAGCCAAAACTGTAGCCGTGGGGCCAGCGGTTGACGGTGATCGCCTCGAT
>JBDHBX010000016.1:0-67417 GCA_039592335.1 Gemmatimonadota bacterium
AGCCTCGCGGTCGCCACACCGAAAAAGAGAGCCCGGCCATGCGGCCGGGCTCCGGAGTGCTCGATCGGCGGCCTCTTGCCTGCGCTTACCTGCGGGGCCAGTTGAAGCCCGGAGCGGGCAAGGGGTTCGTGATGGGCGGCACGGCCACGGCTACCACACCGTTGGCGGTCACGCCCACCAGGATTTGCTCGCCGGTCGCGGCGTTCTCCGACACACGGAGCGGTCCGGTGATCGGATCCCGCACTGGGATCACGGCGATCTTGTCGTACCAGTACGTATCGAACACTTCGATCACGGGATCGTCGCTCGCGCCGAACACGAGGCGGTCGTCGGACGTGCCCGGCGGGCTGCCCCGGTCGCGTGCGTCGAACGCGTGGTCGAAGTTCATGTCCATCCCGGAGTTCAGGTTCCCGATGGACATCAGACCCATGAGCCGCAGGCCCTCGTCGAGCACGTAGATCGAGTCGGCCCGCACCAGGTTCGTGAGCCCGTTGAAGTTGAGCGCGATGGACTTGACCGGGATGGCCGTGTTCACGATGAAGTCGCGCACCCGCAGCGCCGGCGAGATACCCAGATCGACGATCTCGTCGCCGGAGAACGGCACGCCCTCGATCACGATCGGCGGGCAGGCGGTGGTCACATGCCCCGTCAGCCGGCTGTAGCCGATCACGCGGGCAAAACCGTTGGGAGGCTCCTGACTCGAACCGCCCTCACCGATCAGGGCGTGTGTGAAGTCGCCCGAGTTCCGCACGAACGTCGAATCCAGGAACGCGAGCTCCTCCAAGTTCACCGTGCGGCCACAGGATGCCGAGAGAACCAGCTCCATCGCGGTTCCCGGCCCCCGGTCCACCCAGATCTGCAGGGTGTCGCTCTGGGGAGACGGCGCCACCGCGGCCTGCTCCCAGAAGAAGTGGGACTCCGGTGTGGCGGAGGTCAGGTTTTCCCACCGCACCGTGCCGCGCTCGGTGAAATCCACCGGGTCGCCCGGCTGGGCTTCCGTCGGGTCCGTGGAGTAGATGGCGAAGACCTGGTCCGACTGGCAGGCGGTGCCGGGACCGCCAGTGGGGATGCACGTCATCCCCAGGTATTCCGGCCGGTCGGTGAAGTCGAACTCGATGATCTTGAGCTTGATCGCCCCGGTGGCCGCGTCGATCTCCGTCTGCACGCTCTGGACCAGGAAGTTGGGGAGCTGGTGTCGCCGTTCCTCCTGCCGGGACTGCATGTTGACGATCGAGAAGTTCGTACCGCCCGAGTTCGCTACCACCACCGTATCATCGTGGTCACCCGCCGTGTTGCGCGGCCAGAGCGCGATGCCCCAGGGCCGGGCGCCGACGGGAACGGGGGCGGCGAACGTCGTGTTTGCCACCTGGAAGACCTCAAGCTGATTCAGGGTGCGGTTGGTGAGCCACACCTCGTTCAGGTTGCGGTTATAGATCGCGTCGGCGATGTCCCCGCCCGAGGGAAGTGCCGTGGTCACGCCGGCCACGACGAGCACAGTATCCACGCCGGCAGCCGCGGCGGCCGCGCGCCGGGCCCCCGCCGGAGGGGCCGGGCTGGTCGCCGAGGTCCCGAAGTTCCCGGCAGCGTCCTGTGCAAACGCGGTGATCACCACCGGCACCGGCAGGTTGGTGAAGTTGAACCCGACGACCCAGAACTCCGTGACGTCGGTCAGATTGCCCGCCAGCGTGCGGGATGCGCCACCCACGGTGTCACCGGCCAAGTCCACGGCAGTCCACCCGATGAGGGTAATGCCGCTCGGATCCGTCGCGTTCACCCGGATGGTATCGTCGACCTCCACGCGGGCGCCGATCTCGAAGGTCACCAGTGGCGGGTCGGTATCGTTGGCGGCCGACTGGATGTTCACGACCACCTGGGAGCTAATCGCCCTCCGGTCGGCGGAATCCACCGCGAATCCGGTAAGGGTGAAGGTCCCCTCGGCCGCACCGACGGGGATCGTGAGCGTGTCCCGGAACGTGGTGTCGCTGGGCAGGGCGACCTGCTTGGTGCCACTCGAGTCGCCGCCCGTGATGATGCCGTCGAACAGGTAGCCCACGCGCTTGACCCCGTCCCGCTGCGTGGCATTGATGTCCACCAGGAGGTCCTTCCCCGCCGACGTGATTGCCCCGTCGCTCGGGTTGAGGACGGTGACGAGCAGGGCCGCAGCGTTCACCAGGAAGATTGAATCCAGCGCGCTCGCGCCGTTGAGGGCGCCATCCACCGCCTGGGCCGTGATCTTGACCCACCCACCAGCGACGCTCCCTTCGGCGAACTGCACGTCAAACGGGACGGAGATGGAGGTCACCGCGCTGGTGAAAGTGGAGTCGACCGTCGCGATGACCCCTCCCTCCATGGTCACGGAGAGGTTCTTCAGGCCCAGATTGTCCCCGGCCGTGACCGTGAACTGGAGGCCCTCGGAGATGTCGACGGTATCAGGATTCCCACCCGTCGTGATGCCCACGGTGGGCGGGACAAAATCCTGCGTGACCCCGGGCGAGAGTGCCGCCTCGTTGCAGCCGGCCGCGACGAGGACCATCGCCGCCACGGCGACGCCTGTTCGAATGGTCGAGTTGTGCATAGCCCTGCCTCCGCCGCTTAGCGGGCCTCCTCAGCCATCGCCGCCGGATTGTCGATGATGTGCGGCGTGACCAGGATCAACAGGTCGCGGCGCGTCTCCTGGCGCTGCGTGAATCCGAAGAGGCCACCTATGACCGGCAGGTCTACAAGAAACGGGATTCCGCTCTTTGCCACCGTGACCTGAGTCACCGTGAGCCCTCCGATCACCGCGGTCTGGCCGTCGTCCACCAGGATCTGGCTTGACGCCTCCTGGGTCTGGAACGTGAACCCGATGTCGGACGGGGCCGCCTGGATCGATGAGTTCTCGGCGTGCACCGTCATCAGCACCTGGCGGTTGTTGGTCACGTGCGGCGTCACCCGGAGCTTGATACCGGTCTCCACGTAGTCCACCGTGGCCTGCGCCTGCTGTGCCTGAGCGGCGACGTCCACCACGCGAACCGGGGTACGCTCACCCACCAGGATGTAGGCCTCGGTGTTGTCGGCCGTGGAGGTGAGCGGCTCGGCCTGCAGGTCGGCCAGTTCCACCCGCTGCAGGGCGCTCACGAAGGCGGTGACGCTGAAGTTGCCGATGGCGGTGGACCAGATCAGCTCGAGCGCGGGATTGATGATCTGCGATTCCGCATTCGCCACGGCGGCGAGCTGGTTGCCACCGAGGTCCACGATGCTCGGCGTCTCGTCCGGGTCGAAGAAGTCGGTCGGCGCCACCGCGTCGGGCACCCCGTCGCCATCGATATCGACCGGTTGGTTGGTGCGTGGGTCGGGACGCGTTACGAGCGTGTTGTAGTACTGCGTCGGGCTCCCAATGTCGTACTGGACACCGAGCTCCTCGATGTTGCTCCGGTTCACGAAGATGATCTTCGCCTGGATCGAAACCTGCGGCGTCTGGATGTCGAGCTGCTGCACGAAGTCCACGTCCTCCTGCAGACGGCTGCGGATGTCCGTGATGATCAGGCTGTTGGTCCCCGTGTCGGCCACCACGCGGCCGCGTTCCGGCGTGAGGATCGTCTCCACAACCGGCACCAGCGACGCCGCGCGGGCGTAGTTCACGGCCACGATCCGCGTCTCGGTGGGCTCGGTGGAGTCACGAGCCAGCAGGGCCGACCGCGAGTCCACCCGAATGATCCCCGGCGGGTCCTCGATCGCGTCGAGTCCCTGCGCTTCGAGCACCACCTGGAACGCGAGGTCCCAGGGCTGGTTGCGGATGTCGGCTGTGACGTAGCCCTCGATGTCCTTGCCGAGGATGATGCTCTTCCCGGACAGCTCCGCGAACCCGGACATCACGTCGGCGATGGTGGCGGAGTCGAACGACGCCGTCACCGTCGGCTGCTGTGACTGGAACGGGGGTGGCGCAGAGCCCACCGCGCGGGCCACAGCGGGAGCAGGCGTGAAGACCTGACCACCGTCGGCGACCGCGTACTCGGACGGGGCGCTCGAGGACCACGCGGCGAAGCCGCGATCGGCACCCAGCGTAATCCGGATGGCATCGTCCGCATACTCCAGCTGGTAGTCCTTCAACTCATCCAGCTCGAGCACAATGCGGACCACGTCGGGGCGGAACTGGGCGTAGCGGATGTTCAGGATGCCACCCCGATTCTGCCCGTCGTAGACCAGCTCCTGGGCGTTGAGCTTGGCCCCGAGCACGTCGATGACGAGGCGCGCTGGATTCTGCAGCGTGAAGTCCTGCACGGAGACACTGCCGCGCACATCGATCACGACGTGGGCACGGCCCGCTCCGGGCAGCACGCTCACCGCGTTGACCTCGCCCGGCCCCGCCGCGCCGGCGCGGGGCGCCACCAGGACGAGCCCGGCGAGCGCGAGTATCAGAGACCGCCTCATGGTAGTTCCTCCTGCCTGCGGCGCATGGCCAACGTGCGCTGCCGCTCGACGCCGAATTCCTCGATGATCACAAGTACTTCGTGCTGGCGAATCTCCGTGATCCGCAGCCGACCCACCTCGTCCCCCACACGCACCGTGTACCGCTGACCGACCGTCGTGTCCCGGAGCACGGCTACGCTGCTACTGGGATAGCGCGGGTTGTAGGTGATCGAGGTGACCCGGAGGTCCTCCAGCAACGGCCGGACGGCGCCCGACCGCAGCAACGAGATGAACGGGTCGCGTCCCGACCCGCCGTAGGAGTACACCTCGCGGTTGAGCTCCACTCGGGCCGCCTGCGGGTCCTCGACTTGCTGCAGTTGCGCCCCCGTGTCGGCGAGTGCCGCGGCAGCCGGCTCGGCCTGTGCCGGCGGCGAGGGGGGTTCCTCCCCACCACACGCGCCCACGGCCAAACCCACGCACGCCAGAATCCAGACCAGCTCCCTATTCTGTTTCACCGCTGCCTCCCGTGGACGGCGGCTTCACGAACGTCCGCAACTGGAACTGTGCCTGCAGGAGAGCGCCCGTCGTGTCCCCGTACGCGACCTGGGCGGTCAGGGGGGCGATCCCCAGAGTGAGCTCGTAGGGCACCATGATCCGGGGTAGCGAGGCCACGTCGGCAAGGAACTCGCCGATCTCGTCGTAGTGCCCCACGACACTCATCCGGTAGCGGTGCCTGTCGAACATGCCCTCAGCCTCGACCGACTGCGGGTTGATTTCCTGGATGTGCACCCCCCGCAGCGTCGCCCGGGATGCGATGTCGTCGATCAGGCTCGGAACCTCATTCTCCAGTGGAACGAGCAGACGCATGAGCTCCAGACTGGCTTCGTAGTCGGCCACTCGCTGCCGCAGGCTCTCGACGGTGCCCGATGCCAGGTCGCGCCGGGCCGATTCCACCGTTGCCCGCAGCGAGTCGATCTCGGTCTCCAGCTGAACGATCTGCTCGGCCTTGGGCGTCCGCCACAGATACCAGAACCCTCCACCCGCGGCGACGGCGACGATGACGAGCAGCACGAGGAGCTGTTGCCGATCCTTCCGGGAGAGCGCCATGACTCCTCCCTATCTCACCGATGCCGAGACCGGAACGGTCCGGATGAAAGACGAGTCCGCCTGTCGGAACGTGGCGGTGATGCTGAACGCGGTGAGCGCCTTGTCGTCTTCCACCACCGTTCGGTTGGCACCTGGCACGACGTTCGCGAGCCAAGGGGAATTGGCCAGATTCCGAAGGAACCGGGTGTACGCCCCGATGTCGGAGGTGCGCCCGTCGACGATGAACTGCACGGGCACCGGTCCGACCGGTGCTCCTTCGGCGGTGACCGCCGGCGCCGCCTGCACGACGTTCAGGCCCACGAGCCAGGTGTAGTCGGGCAGCGACTTCGTCACCTCCTCCAGCACGTGCGGCCAGATGTAGCGGTCCGAGTCGATCGTGCGGATCTCACCCAGCTCCGTCTCGAGCGAGTCATGCAATCGCTCCGCGCGTCGTTTCTGAGCGATCATGTTCGAGAACCGACGGGCCTCCTGCCGGGCGCGGGTCGCTTCCTCGTTCAGCCCGGCCATCTCGGCCTGCATCGTGACGAACAAATAGCCGATACCACCACCCGCCACGATCCACGCCGCCACCGCTCCGATCAGGAGGGGGTCCTTCACCCCCTTGATCAGCTGGCCGATGTTGGGAAGAGAAATGCCGGCGCCGGCCTTCTTCTTCCTCGGGCCCCCGAGCAGGTTGATCTGAATCCTCATAGTCCTGCTCCTTCGACGCTCAGCTCCGCCGCCTGAGGGCGAGGCCGGTCGCCAGCATCAGCAGCGGCCCCATCTCGTCGGCGTTGAGCGTGTCGAACACGTTGTCCTTCGCGCGCATCCGCTGCAGCGGGCTGGCCACCTCCACCGGGAGGCGGAGCCGCTCCCCGAGCACGTCGGAGAGCCCTGGAATCCGGGCGCCGCCGCCGCAGCAGTAGACCCGCTGCAGGGGTCCGGCATCCCGGGCCGCCGTCTGGAGGAAAGCCCCGGCCCGCTCCAGGCCCACGGACATCTCCTCGCCCCGGTTCTTGACATAGGGCTCCAGGTCGGCCGTGAGCTCGTAGCCCTGGAGCAGATGGTCCGCGTCGTCGGCCGACATCCCGCGCTCCCGCTGGAGGTCCTCACGGAACTTCCGGGTACCCACGCTTAGGTCCCGGGTCAGGAGCGGAATCCCGTCGAGCAGGATGTTCACGTTGGTCACTTCGTGCCCGATGTTGAGGAGGGCGACGACACCGCCCATCGCCTCCGGATAGTTCAGCTCGAAGGCGTTGTGGAGAGCGAAGGCGTCCACATCCACGATGGCAGGCTCCAGGCCCGCCTGGATGAGGAGCTGCATCTTGTCCTCCACCAGGTCTCGCTTGGCCGCCACCAGGAGCACATCCATCTGGAGGCCCTCACCGTCGGGGTCCAGGATCTGGAAGTCCAGCTCCACCGCCTCGATGTCGAACGGCACATGCTGCTGGGCCTCCCAGCGGACCACCTCGTAGGCATCGCTCTCCTTCATGCGGTCGACCTGGATCTTCTTGATGATCACGTCGCGGCCGCCCACCGCCGCCACGACGTGCTTCTGCTTGATGCCGGCGGTCCTGAACAGCCCCTGGATCGCGTCAGCCACGATGTCGGGGTCCATGACCTCGCCTTCGACGATGGCGTCCGCCAGGACTGGGGCGACCGCCACCCGGCTCAGGACCGGCTCAGACTTCTTGTGGTCGACCTCGACCAGCTTGAGGAGCCCGCTGCCAATGTCCAGGGCGACCGTCGATTGTGCACCCCCGAGCCCGAAAATCGCCATATCTGCCGACCAGTAAACGAGATAAGAGACTTGGCGGACGACTACAGTACGACCCACCCCGATTTTTGTCAAGCTCCAACCTACTTTAACCCACCATGATCAAAGCCCCGTCCCACTTTCACTTACGGAATCCGGTACAGGCGCATCCAGCTGCGATCAACGATGGGTTCTGGGCCTCCCCGGGCCACCACGGCCCGCCGCACGGCGCAGCTCGAGTAGCCCACCGAGGGGCCCGACAGACCTGATTGCGCGACCACTACGGTAGCTGCGACCACCCCTCCCCTGAAGTGACCTCCCTCACCGGTTGTGTCAAATTGACCCAGGACCAGAATCGGCCCATAGAACCGAAACCCGCCGGACACCACCAAGTCCCCATCCACCACGAGGATCCCCTGACCCCGACCCCCGTGGAGCCGGAGGTCGCCTTCGGCGAAGATCAGGGGGAGGTGATCCCCGCAGACACCCCCTGGGCGGTCCGGATCGCCCCAGTTGGAGGGGACACCGTAGCGACACTTTCCGGCCACCTGGCTCGGGCCCGGCGTCCAGCGACCCGGCCCGATGACTTTGTCCGCCAGGGCCCGGAGGGTCGCGACCTCGACCCCGGCGATGCGGCCCGGCCGGGTTGGCAGCGTGTCCGCCAGCACCGGCGGGGCACCCATCACGCACGCGAGTCCGGAGCAGTCGGCAAGCTCGAGCGGGGCCCCTTCGGGGAGACGGATCCCCGGCCGGGGGGCACCCGGGACCGGGCACGGCCACGCGGGGGGCGCCTCGTCGAGCCCGCTCACGGAAGCGACCCCCACGAGCCGCACTGGACCGTGCACACGGAGGGCGGCGGTGATCGACAGCTCGAGGGCGCTGAGCCGGACCAGGAGGCCGACCCGCTGGCGAGCGGCTCGACCCGGGCCCACACCCTCCGATTCAATAAGGAAGAGCAACTCGGAGAGCCGCCGAACGCTGCCCCGATGGGACCCCAGGCCGGGGGCGATGCCTGCGAACCCGGCCGCCCCACCCACCTCGAGCCGGTTGTACCCCGCGACCCGCCAGTTCACGATCTGGATCTGAATGCCCTCCTCGGCAGCAGCGAGTGCGCGCGTGACGGCCGCGGGGGTGCGCGCCACCCGCAGCTCGGCAAGACCCACGAGCCAAGCCGCCGTCACCAGCATCCCGATCACGGAGAGCGCCACGAGGGTGAGGAGCAGTGCCCCACCCCGCTCGTGCCCTGGGGGCCCGCTTCTCATCGACGCCGGCGGTTGCGGAGGCCGATCTCGAGCCACACCGAGTCCCGGAGCGGCCCGGCGCCCAAACCGGCCGGTGCCTGCGCCACGAGCCAGATGTCGATCCGGGAGACCTCGCCGGACCGGGCAGCCGGTGCCCCGGAGGCCGCTATATAGGAAAGGCGGAACCCGTTCGGGGCGAGCGGACCCAACACCGGCTGGATAGTGCTCCACCCACTCGCCTTGGCACGGCCTCGCGCACCCAACCACCAGGTCCCGTCGCCGGCCCGGTAGGCCGCCAGCTGCATCAGCTCGTTGGTGAGGACGGGAGCACCGGCATGCACATCGAGCAGGCCCCCGCGCGGCGAGATGGCGGCGAGTTCGAGGATCACGCCGGCTGCTCCGTCGGGACATGTCGCCGCCGCTCGGCGGAGGCCCACCAGGTCGGCGCGCACCCAGTAGTCGTCGTGATCGCTGGTGGGGTCCGCCTGGGCGTAGACCAGCACCGAGTCGCGCCGGGGGTCCGGGGCGCGCATCCCGTATCGTGGCTCCGCCCCTACGGTGAGCGAGCCCGTGTGCGGACCGGAGACTTGGGGGAGCGCGCAGAGAAAGGATTGGGTGCGAGCCACCTGGAAGGAGACCGCCGCCGGCTCCGTAGCCACCAGCGCATCCAGCCCGGCCAACTCCAGGGGGAGCATCGTGGCGGCCGCCCGCAGCGTCACCGAAACCGCCACCGCCGCGTGCTGCCACTGGTACGCCCGCTGGCCCAGAACCACCAGCGCCAGCACGGCCGACGCCACCAGACCGGTGAGCACCAGGGCAACGAGGAGCTCGACCAGCGTCACTCCGGCGCCGCCCGGCGCCGGCTCAGCAGACCACGGTCGCCGCGACCGTATCGGCACGCGATCCCCTAACGCCGGGGGCCCCGATCGCGACCAGCACGCGGCGAGCTGTGCCACCGGCGAGCGGCACGACGGTCCAGCGCGCCTCGAGCGGTCCCTCGGCGGCTACCCCCGAGCCCGGCACCGGGCATGGCTCGCCCCTGAGCGCCTCCGTGATCCGCCAGCCCAGCACCGTCGCCTGGGTGTGCCGTCTTGCCGCGGCGATCATGCGGGTCGTGTGCGCCGTGGTCCTGCTGATGGCGAGCAGCCCGAGGCACAGCAGGATGGTCGCGACGAGCACCTCGACGACCGTGAAGCCGCCCTGCTTGGTGGAGGAAGGGGACATGTCGGGGTCAAGCTACGGCAGCGGTGGCTCTCCCTCCGCCTCAAACGCGCGAACAGAAGCCCGGATTATTGCAGGAGACTCGCCCAGCCCGCGCACGAAAAAGGCGACGAGGAGTCCCGTCGCCTTGCGTCAGCTCGCCCATGCGGTGCACCTAGTTGCAGGCCACCTCCCCCTCATCAGTCGCCGGCGCGATCGGTGCCGCAGCCGAGCCGTAGAAGATCGCGCAGACCCTAGCCGGGGAGGCCGAGTGCTTCGCGGTCGCCTGCCAGCCCGCCCCGCTCACGCCCGAGATGGTCACGGTCACGCCCGTGGACGCCTGGTACCGCGGCGGCGCCATGTCGGCCTGGGCGGCGTACGTGTAGAAGTCGTGGAGGTATCCCTCCTGCGCCGTGGCCAGGTTCCTCAGGTCCGTCTTCATGGCGGCGACGTATGCATTCTCTTTTGTGTTCTCGAACTTCGGGATCGCGATGGCAGCGAGTATCCCGATGATTACCACGACGATGAGGAGCTCGATGATCGTGAACCCTTGCCTGTCGTTCCACATGGGTCGCGTCCTCGCTGGATGCCCAACCCCAGATGAGCGTAGGCGGTGAAGGGATCAGGCCTCCACCGCCTACACCTACGACGTCATACCGTTTGTTACGGCTGGCAAGCAGGCTCGCCCTCGGCCGCCGTCGCCTTGTACGCGTTCGTGCCGGTACCCACGGCAATCCCGCAATTCTTGACAGTACCGGTGTGGTCCGCGGTCGCGTCCCACCCGTCACCGGCGTTACCGGTGACCGTGATCGTCACACCCGCAGACTGGTTGAACAACAGGTTCGCGTCACCGTTGGCCGCATACGTCGTCCAGTCGGCGAAGTAGCTCTCCTGCGCGTTCACCAGGTTGCGCAGGTCGGCCTTCATGGACGCGAGGTAGGCCTTTTCCTTCGTGTTGGCGAACTTCGGGATCGCGATGGCGGCCAGAATGCCGATAATCACCACGACGATCAGAAGCTCGATCAGGGTGAATCCCTTGCGGTTCATCAAAACACCTCCGCGGATGGTATTGAGGCAGCAGCCCGTTTTCGCACCCGGCACGCCGGGCGCATGGATCTGCTATATGTTAGTGGCAAGCCCCATGCCACATACACCGACATCACGTAACACGCTACACTGCAAAAACTTAGGGCGACGTGCCCACGGCATTGGGCCGCTTCCCCGAGCCCCGGAGAACCTCAATTTGCATGGTCCGGGGCCGAACGCAAGTCTGGAACCAGACGCCCCTTAGCCCGACCCGCAGGCCATGCCGGCCCGCCGGATCACCCCTTGCGCGACCCGCTCCCACTCCGTCCGCAGCGTGGTCGCCATGGGTCGCGCGGCGCGCACCTCCCAGCACAGGCCGTCCAGCTGCTCGGCCTGCTCAAGTGCAGCCGCCGCCCTGTCGAAGGCCCTCGTTGCGGCGGCGGGCCGACCACTAAGCCACTCGAACCGGGCCCGTGCCAGAACGCGTTGCCATTCGGGCGATGCCAGCGCATGGTGCAGCTCGAGGTGGGTGGCCGCGAGGGACACGTTTCGTGGCCGGCCATCGAGCGCCGCCCGCGCCACGGCCAGTGCGGAGTCGTTCCACCCCAGGGCGCGGTACACGGCCACGAGCTGTGCAGTCGGCGCGGGTCGGCCCGGATCCAGCGTATAGGCACGGCGTGCCTCGCGCAGCGCGATCCGCTCCTGGCCAATCACCAGCGCCAGGGCCGCGCTCGTCGTCGCGACTGAAGGGTCGTGCTCGAATAGCGCCCCCGCCACCAGATAGTCTGCCAGCGCCCCCCGGCGGTCACCGCTCAACTCTCGCTGGCGCGCCAACTCCTGGCGCGCTCGGTAGTTCTCGGGGTGCGCCACGACGCTCTCGATGAGCGCGTTTCGACTGTCCTGCCAGAAGGGAGTCCGCGTGAAGCTGCGGGCGCCGTACACCGCGAGCAGCGCCCCCAGCCCGACCAGGACGATCCGACGCCAGCGCCCCTCCCACGCCCGTGCCAGGATCCAGCCGACCGTGAGCGCGGGCGCGAGCACAAAGAGGTAGAGGGTCCGCTCTCCCAGGATTGTTCCAGAGACCAACAGCAAATTGGAGATCGGTGCATAGGTCGCCAGTCCGGCCAAGATCCCGAACGCCACCGCGGGTGCGCGCCGGCGGCTCAGCAGCCCCAACGCGACGACCGCCCCCGCCGCCATACCTCCAAGCAGGGCCACCGCAGTGAGCCCGGTGCGTGGCACCACGACCTGTGGGCTGTAGTCGTATGCCAGGCGAAGCGGCCAGGTGAGCAGGCGCAGGACCTCGAGGTACACCGGCAGCATGGTCGCCAGTCGCTGGCCGCCCGACAGGTGCCGCAGACCGGGAGCGGTGGCAAGCTCCACGTAGGGACCGGCGATGGCCTGCCAGATCGCGTACCACGCGAGCGTGACCGAGGCGATCAGCAACAGCAGGCCGAACCCCGGTCGGCGTCCCGGCACGGGCGCGAGCCAGGCGTCGAGCGCCAGCAGCACAACCGCCACGACGGCGTGCTCCTTGGACAGCAACGCGAGCGCGACCGCCGCGAGCGTGGCCGCGCCCCAACCGGCACGCGCGCGTCGCGAATCGGTGCGCCGGTACTTTCGGAAGGCCAGCACCGCGACGAGGAGACCGATCGCCGCCAGCAGCTCCGCGCGCCCCACCACGTTGGCCACGGCCTCCACATGCACGGGGTGCACGGCGAAGACGACCCCGGCCCCGAGCGCAGCGTACACCGGCAGCCACGCAACGGCGACGAGGACCACGAGGGCGGCGGCGATCGCATGGAGCAGCACGTTGTGCAGATGGAACCAGCGCGGCTCGCCACGGAACAGGGTCCAATCGACGGCGAACGACATGATCACCGCCGGCCGGTACAGTCCCGCCTGGTGGCCCTGCCCCGGCGGCCAGTAGGGAGAGAACCGCGCCGCCCACGCCGCGGGCACAGAGTGCGCCACGGGGTTCTGCCAGATCACCGGAACGTCATCCAACGCCCAGCGGTTGCGCGGCGCATTCGCGTAGACCACGAGCGCCAGGAGTCCCGCGACGAGCGCAGCGCGTGGCGGGGTCAGTCGGGGCATTCGAGTCGGTGGAGCTCGGGACCTGCCTCCACGGCGAACTGCGGTTGCAGCATGGCAGCGGCGTTCAGCTCTCGGACCAACGCCGCGGCGTCCGCGGCCGGACCCGTGTGGGCGACGTGCGTGACGCCCGCCCCGCACCAGTATGCGACTGTCTCGGCCGTGGACAGCCGATCCCAATTCCGACCGCGCCGGCGGAACAGGTAGTTGGGCAGTGTTCGGCGTCCCGTGTAGAGGTACACCAGGGCCTCGTCTGCCACGGCAACGATAGCGTCGTCGGGGGTCTCCTGGAGGATGCTCGGGACCAGCAGGCGGAACGGCACGCTCATGCGCTCGGCCGTCAGCGCAAAGCCGCGCGTGGAGAGGGACGTCACCTCGCGCGGCAGGTACCCCGCCGCGACCAGCGTCGCCGCGAGCGCCACTGCCACGACTCCCACCCTGCCGCGCCTCCACAGGTCCAGCGCTCCCGCCACGCCGAACAGCAGGAGCCAGGGCAGGACGATCCACACGAAGCGATCGGACGCGTACGGCCAGAGCGCCACCGCGAACAGGTAGAGACCGAGAGACGCGACGCACACCGAGACCCGGCGTGCCATCCGAATGCCGCCCCAGACGATGAGCCCAGCCACCAGTGCCACCGCCGGGTACCACAGCGGCCCGGGCATCGCCGGGAGTAGGAGGTGAACCACCGGACCGAAGACGGCGAGCCCGCCGCCGGCGGCCATGCCTCCGACGCCAGCCTGCGCGAGCTCTGAGAGGTAGGTCCCGTAGTTCGCCGCGAGCTCCATCTCGACACCACCCGCATTGGCCCGCGCCCAGACGAGCCAGGGGAGCAGCACCGGCAGCGCGAAGGCGCCGGCGAGCACTGCTGCCCGGCGGCGCTTGCGCAACCACAGGGCCAGCACGATGCCCCCGAGCACAGTCATTCCGAGCGTCCGGGTGAGAATCGCCAGGCCGGCGAGGACGCCGGCGGTGATCGCCTCCGTGTCACTCGGTTCGTCGCGATCGGCGGCCACGAGCGCCAGCGCGATCAGCGCCAGGAACATCGGCTCCGAGAGGCGGACCCCGACGATCGTCAGCAGAGGGAAGGCCAGGAATGCCGCGGGCAGCGCCGCGTAGGAGACCGCGCGTGGCAGCTGCCAGCGGCGCGCGTGCACGGCCACGGCCCACGCCGCCAGGGCGAGCGCCGCACTGTCCAGTAGCTGGAACAGCACCACGTTCGCCGGGAACGCGGGCCACACGCGCCACACCAGACTCAGCACCACCGGGTACGCCACGGGGTAGTGCACTCCGGGGGGCGCGGTCGCGAGATGGATGTTGTAGTAGCCCTGCCCCTCCGCGAGCGCCTTGGCCAACGTCACGTAGATGCCGTCGTCGAAGAAGGCACCCACCAGCGCGTCGGGCTGAGCCCACAGCGCCACCCCGAACACGCCCAACGCGAGGAGTTGCGGCCAGCGGCGCCAGAGCTGCTCGCGCCAGCTCACCCCGGCGGCAGGCACCCGCCCTCCATGGCCCGTCCGACCATCGTGTCCAGCTCGGTGAAATCGGGTTTGAGCGCGCGGAGCCGCGCGAGCGAACGCTCGCTCTCGGGGCAAAAGCCCGCCTGCAGCGCCGCTTCGGCGGTCAGATACCAGTACTGCCAGACCTGCGGAAAGCGCCACGCCACCCGGCGGCGCCACGTCATCGCCTCCAGCGCCCGGCCCCGCCGTAGCGCCACGTCCGACATCGCGATCATCGCGAAGCGGTTGCGCGGATCGATCTCGAGTGCCTCACGTCCCAGGCTCGCGGCGCTGTCGAGCGCCCCGGCCCGGATGAAGTCCACCATCGCGTCGCCCGCCACGCCCATCCGCGTGGTGTCGAGCCGGAAGGCCGCACGCAGGGCGTGCGCCGCCTCGAGCCAGCGTTCCTCCTCCTCGTAGGCGCGCGCCAAGTAGGTCCACAGGTTGGGGGAGGTCTGCACGATCTGGAGCGCGCGGACCGCCAGGGCCTCGCCCCGCTCCCGCTCGCCCTCCGCGTACGCCGACGCGCTCTGAACCCAGTAGGCACGGTACGAACCGGGGGCATCCGTCACGAGGTGCGAGAAGAACGGCACCGCGGCCCGCCACACCGGGACGCGGGCAATGGTGCGTGCCATGCCCAAGGTGACCACCAGCGCCACCGCGCCCACGGCCACCTCCCGGCGGCGTGACGCGAGCACTCCGGCAACCCACCCGGCGAGCAGCGCGAGGCCGACCGACGGCACGTACATCGAGCGCTCTGCCAGCAGCACGCCGGTGGGCACCAGCACGTTCGAGACGACGAGCAGCGCCCCACCGATCCACACGAGCCCCCATGTGATGACGGGGGCGGCCCTCCTGGCCCGAAGGGCGAGGACGATGGCCGCCAGCAGCAGCAGCACACCGGCCAGTCCTGCCAGGGTCGGGCCCCGAGCCGGCACGAGGAAGTCCGGCGAGTAGTCGGCCGAGAGGTGAAGCGGAAAGACCAGCAGGCGCACGTACTCCAGGATCACCGGCGCCATGACCAGCGCGCGCGCGCCCACGCTCTCTCCCCACAGCCCGGGCGCCGGCGCCACCCCTGCCAGCCCCCCCAACACGAACGACCGAACCCACAGGAACTCGGCCGCGAGCGCGACCCCCGCGACCCACAGCACCCAGTGCCGCGTGAACCGGTCTGCGAATCGCTGTCCGGTCACCTTGGCATCGAGCCAATCCACCATCAGCAAGAGACCGGGCGTGGCGAAGGCGCTCTCCTTCGATCCCACCGCGAGGGCCAACAGCACCAGGCAGCCGAACGCGCTGAGCCAGCGGCGCCACGAGACGTCACCGCGCGCGGCCAGCACCCCATCCCACCGGTACGTCAGCACCGCCGCCACCGAGAAGAGCCCGGCGAGCACCTCCGCCCTCCCGACCACGTTCGCCACCGCCTCGACATGCACCGGGTGCACCGCGAAGACCGCGGCGGCCGCGACCGCCCCGAACGCCGGCAGCCAGCAGCGCGCGAGCAGAAACACCAGCACGGTGGCGGTGACGTGCAGCAGCACGTTCACCGCGTGGAACCAGTGTGGGTGCCCTCCGCTCACCGTCCAGTCGAGCGCGAGCGTCAGCGACGTAACGGGGCGATACAGCTCCGGACCCCACCACGGCTCGCTCACGATGGCGAGCCAGTTGGCGATCGAGTGGAGCGTGGTGTTGTCGACGATGACCTTCACGTCATCGTACACGAACCCGTGCCCCACGCTGATCGCGAACGCGCCGAGAGCGAGAAGCGCACTGCCCAGCAGCCCAACGGCGTCCTGTCGCGCGGTCACGGCACCGTCCGGGAGCGCACGAGCTCCTCGGCCCGACCGAGGCGGCTCAACGTGGGGGCGGCCTCGGGGTCATCGGGCGGCGGGGCGAAGCGCCACACCTCCCAGCCCTCGTAGCGCTGCAGCAAGAGGGGATTCCGATCGTACCGATCGCGGGCAAACACGAGACCGCCGTGCAGCCCGACCGGATTGCGCCACGCGAGGCTCCCGTACAGGGTGAACCCTCCGCGGTCCCGCTCGATCTCCACGAGGCACTCGGGCGCCAGCGCCTGCGTCGGCCACAGTCGCAGGGTGGGATCCGGCGCTCCCGCCACCAGGGGGGCGGCTACGGCCGCAGCGTCATGACGGCGCTCGAGGCTGTCGATCACGGACTCGGCCGAAAGCTGTGCGACACGGGCCGCCAGCGCGAAGCGATGCAGCTCGCAGGCATCCAGTCGCCGGTACGCCCGCTCGACCAGACCGGGGGGGGCCCCCTGGGCCCAGAGGTCGGTGATGATCCTGGCCCCCCAACTCTCCGGCACCAGCACCAGTGCTTGCGTCACGCCGGCGTCGGCCAAACCGCGTTCGGGGTGATGCTTGAGCGAGGGCAGCCCCGTTTGATACACGCGGAACCGCCGGGGCAGGAGGTCCACCAACCCCCAGGCCAACACGACGACGCATGCACCGGCCATGGCGACGTCCCACCGGATGCGCGCGCTGCCGCTGCGGCGGGCCCCCTGCCACGCCCAGCACACGGCACGAGCGGTGCCCAGCACGAGGAACGGTGCGGTCAGGTAGTAGAACCGCGGGCCGGGATAAAACCCCGAGTGCCAGTAGAAGAAGTACAGCGCCGGCCCCGCGATCAGGCCGAGAGCGAGGGGCAGATCATTCGCCTCACGAACTCGGGCGAATAGCGCCCACGCACCGACCAGCAGGAGCGCAGGGATCGGCCACTCAAAGAGGTAGATGTGCAGGCGGCGAATCGCCGAGACCACGTTGGCCACCCCGATGAGGGGCGTGTACTCGTGGCCCCAGGCGTCGGCATGAAACCCGAGCTGGTGGCCCTCCCCCCACAGCACCGTGTACCCGAAGTCGAGCGGGCCGCCGAACAGACGCCAGTTGTACCACGCCAAGGCTAGCGCCAACGGGAGCCCGCCGAGCACCATTGCCGCCAGCGCGCGGGGCCGGCGCGCCACGGCCAGGTACGTCACCAGGGGAAGCGCCCCCGCCACCGCGTCGAGCGGTCGCGTGGCAGCCGCCGCACCCAGCAGCAGGCCGGCGCCCAGATAGTGCCGCACTCCCGGCCGTGCCGACGCGAAGACGCAAGCCCACGCTCCCAGCACCAGCACTATCGCGAGTGCGTGGTTCATGTAGGTGGCCGACATGAAGAGCACCCACGCCGAGGCGGCGCAGAGGAACGCGGCGACACGCGCCGTCGGCGCGCCGAACATGCCACGCGCCACGACGAAGACCAGCACCACGGTGGCTCCCCCGAGCAGCGGATTCACCAGCCACTCGGCGCGGAGCAGCATGCCCGCAGCGAGCAGGAGTGAGTGGCCCGGCGGAAACTGCGAGACCCACCCCGCCTCGGTGATCCACGTATGGGTGAACAGGAAGAACTCCGGTGGCTCCGGCAGCGATGCCGCGAGCCTGCCCGAGCTGAACACGCGCGCCTGGAAGAGTTGGGCGACCTCGTCCACGAGGTGGGGATTCGAGACGAAGGCGACGCGCATCGTGTACGCAGCCGCAATGGTGAGCAGCGCCGCGAGCCCGCCGACGAAGACCGCGTCACCCCATGCGGGCCACGCGCGTGCCTTGGAAGGCAACGTTCGCGCCAGTCGACCCACGAGGAGGCCTACCGTCACCACCACCACGGCGCCCACGATCCACGCCCGAAGGTGAACGCTCCAGTCGGGTCCCGGGTCGGGCGCGCCCACCCAGCGCGGGATGCCGAACAGGGGCAGGATCAGCAGCACGACCCCGATCCCCCGCCACAGCAGCTGCGTGACCGGGCGCGTCACCGCGGCTTCGGTCGCGCCGGCAGGACGTTGAAGCGCAGGATGTGCCAGATGGCAGCCAGCCCGTCCCGCCAGTCGATCTTCTTACCCTCGGCGTAGGTCCGGCCGCTGTAGGTGATCGGCACTTCCCAGATGCGGGCGCCCGCCTGTGAGAGCCGGGCGGTGAGCTCCGGCTCGATCCCGAATCGGTTGGAGGCCAATGGCAGCGCCTTCATGAGATCGGCGCGGACCATCTTGTAGCAGGTCTCCATGTCGGTCAGGTTCAGATCCGTGAGCATGTTCGAGAGCAGGGTGAGAAAGCGGTTCCCCACGGAGTGCCAGAAATACAACACCCGCCGCGGCCCAGACTGGAACCGGGAGCCGAACACCGCATCGGCTCGGCCGAGCCTAATCGGCTCGAGCAGCATCGGGTACTCCATGGGGTCGTACTCGAGGTCGGCGTCCTGGATCACGATGACGTGCCCCGTGGCCGCCGCGACCCCGGCACGCACCGCGGCTCCCTTGCCCTTGTTCTTGGGCTGATGGATCACGCGGTCGATCAGCCCCTCCCGCCCCAGCCGGTCCAGCACCTCGCCGGTACGGTCGGCCGACCCGTCATTCACGACGACGATCTCGAGGGAGAGCGGGACGTTGCGGATTCGCCGCAGGCTCTCCTCGATCGTCAGTTCCTCGTTGAACGCGGGCACCACCGCGGTCACGACCAACTCGTTCCCGTCTGCCGGAAGGGGGACGGGCTGAAACGGCTCTCTGGTTCGTTGCAGCTTCATCGTGCGCTCGCTGTCATCATGTCCCCTGCGCCGGGTCGCCAGCGGGTCCGCTCGAGAACACGTCCAGGTACGCGCTCAGGAGCTGGAGGCGGAAGTCCGCCTCCCGCAGCGATTCCTCGGACGTCAGCCGGTCGTACATGCGCCGGGCGCCCACCACGTCCCCGATCCGCAGCTTCGAGATGACAGCTCCCTCTGCCAGCTCCCGGCGCGAGATCCAGCCGTCCTCCTGTGCCTCCACCTCGACCAAGGCGTCCGCGGCCGCGGCCGCCAACTCGAAGTCCCAGCCCGCGAGGCCGAAGTAGAAGTCCACCACCCGGCGCGCCTCGACTGGTGCGTCGTGGAGATCGAGGTAGCGCCGCACCGAGCCGAGCAGCCACGCGTCGACGTAACCGTGCGTGCCGCCCTGCCGGTCACGCTCCACGCTGCGCAACTCTCCGAGCCAATGCCTCCAATCAGTTGGCGAGCCGCTCGCCGAAAGCAGTGCCTCCCACCTGAGCTGGCGAAACCGGGCTGCCCCCAGATCGGTTGGCGCGGCCGTCGTTTCCATCCCGTCGCTTGGTGCGGGATCCCGCAGGGCAGCCGCCAGGGTCAACGCCTGCACGCGAGGAACGTCGGTCATCGGCAGCGCAGCGCCTGGCGTCGGCCCCATTCGGCGCAGTGAGACCGGAGCCGCGAGATCGATCCGCCGCGTCGCCAGGCCACTGAGCCCGAGGGCGTACCGGCCCAGGAACCGGGCGCGCTCCGCACCGAGGTCGAGGACCGGGAAGAAGTCCGAGTTCGGCTGCGGCCAGCCGTCCAGCAGCGCCGCCAGCACGCCTCGGTGCGTCAGGCGGGTGGCCTCCAGCGCCGGCGCCGTGGGCGCAACGGTGTGGCAGAAGTCCTGACGGATCGCCGACCACTCGAGGACCGACCAATCGGGAGCCGGGAGCCGCTCACTGGTCGCCGCCACGACGAGCATGTCTCCTCGCGCAGTGAGGAAAATCTCGTAGGAGGGGAAGGTCCTGTGCAACGCGGCGACGACGCTGAGGGCGAGCCCATCGTTCAGCTCGTACAGGTGGACCCACTGACCAAACACTCCGTCGGGCGCCAACGACCGCGCGACCCGCCGGTAGAACTCCGCGGTGAAGAGGCTCGCGACGCCGCTCACCCACGGATTGGACGGCTCGGAGATAATGATGTCGTACTGCTCCTCCGTCGCGGAGAGGAAGGCCCGCGCATCCTCGATCACGATATGCGACCTCGGGTCGTCGAACACCCTGGCGTTGGTGGGATAGACGGCTCGAGAGGCCGCAAACATCTGCGGCTCGATCTCGATGGTCGTCACGCGCTCGAGATGGGGGCTGCCCAGCAGCATGTGTGACCACATTCCCGTGCCGTGCCCGACCACCGCCGCCACTCGCGCGCGTGGCTTGTGCGCGAGCGTGACGAGGGGAGCGAGCGTCTGGGTCGAGATGTCGCTGCGCATGGGCTCTCGCAGGCCCGTATCCGAGCACGCTTCCAGCCAGTGCGCCGGGACCGACCCGTCCACCTTGCCGTTGGTGGCGATGGCGACCTGACCGCTCTCCGTGTGGCGCCACGCGGCCACCGTGGCGGTCCGCCCGTCCCTGTAGTAGAGGACTTCGCGCGGCAGGTCCTCCACTCGGCCGTGGCGGAATACCCCGCTGGTGAGCACGCGCTGGTCGAAGCCCCGCTGCGCGGTCGCGACCACCGCTACCACGGCGGCTGCGGCCAGTGCACCGAGGGCGAACCGCCGCGCGCGCGGCCTCGCACCGGCCACCATCCACAGGATCGCCACGCCGAGCGTCATGTCGAGTGTCGCGCCCGTCACCAGGAGCAGGCGCACCCCCAGCAACGGCATCAACACGAGACCCGCCAGCCCAACGCCGACGATCGACCCCATCGTATTCACGCCGTACACCGAGCCGATGGCGCGCTCGCCCGTCGCGCTGGTCAGCAGGGTTCGCGTGATGAGCGGGAGCGTGATCCCGGCACAGAACGTGGACGGCAGCATCACCACCAGGCACAGTGCGTACCGGGCGATGGTGAACCCCTCATAACCGCCCTCCGTTCTGGCAAACGACTGCAGGAGATCGGCCATCCAGTGGAACGACTGGGTGTACAGGGGCAGCGTGGCGAGTGCAGAGAACCCCATCAGCCACTGCACGATGCCCAGGGCCTTGAGCGGCCTGCTCCATCGGTCTGCGCGTCGCCGTACCCAGAACGAGCCCAGCGCGAGGCCGAGGATGAACGCCGACAGCATGAGCTCAAACGAGTGGGTGGCACTACCCAGCACGAGCGCCAGCATCCGCAGCCACGCGATCTCGTAGATGAACGAGGCGACTGCGGTCCCGAAGCTCACACCCAGCAGGAGCAGCACCAGCCGTTCCTGTCGCAGCTCGGCGGCATCCGTGGCGGCGGCCGGCATCGTCGCCACCGTCGCGGGCTCGCGCGCGGGCCCGCGGAGCGGCTCGCGCTGGGCCACCCACCCACTCCCGAGCGCCGCCACCAGGTTCAGCATCGCCGCGACCAGCAGCGTGCCCGGCAACCCCACCATCTTCAACAGGTAGAAGCCCGCGAGCAGTACGCCGGCCGCGGCCCCAAGGCTGTTCGCAAAGTACAGGATGGCCAGCGTGCGGCCGGGCTGTTCGCCGTTGCGACGGATCACGCCCGCACCCATCAGCGGGAAGGTGGTCCCCAGAAGAACCGACTGCGGAAGGATGAGGCCGCCAGCGATGAGCCACTTCGCGACGGTGAGGGACATTCCGTTCCCCATCATGGGGAACAGCGTCTGGTAGGCGAAGCCGGTGACGCCGCCGTAGATCTCGTGGAAGAAGAGGCCCACCGCACCGGCGGCCAGCTCGACCAGGGCGTACCACTTCAGGGGATCCGCCAGGCGCTCGGAGCGGGACCCCACGAGCATCGCGCCGAGCGCCATGCCACCCAGAAAGATCCCGATGGTGAGAATCTGGGCGTACGCTGCATGGCCCACGAACAGGCCCAGGTACCGCGCCCAAATCGACTCGTAGACGAGGCCGGCGGCCCCAGAGAGAACAAAGACGGCGTACAGGAGGATTCTCACAGGACTCCTCAGCGAGCGGCGACGCCGTCGGTTTCGTACCGCGCCAGCTTGCGATAGAGCGTAGACGGATCGATTCCCAGCACCTCGGCAGCCCGCGTCTTGTTGCCCCCTTCGGCCTGCAGCACCCAGAGGATGTACGCCCGCTCGATCGCCTCCAGCGTGGGGTTGTGGGGCGCCCGCTCGGCCACGAGCGGCTGGGCCTTGCGGGAGGTCACCCGGTCGGGCAGCGCGGTGCCTTCGACCGTATCGCCCGCACTCAGCAGCACGGCATGCTCCAGCGCGTTCTCGAGTTCCCGCACGTTCCCGGGCCAGTCATAGGCCATGACGGCATCGAGCGCCTCCTGCGACAGCGTCTTCACCGACTGGACCCGGTCCCTGGCAATGCGTTGCAGGAACGACTCCGCCAGGAGCGGGATGTCCTCCCGCCGCTGCCGCAGCGGCGGAAGTAGCATCGAGATCACGTTGAGCCGGTAGTACAGGTCAGAGCGGAACGCGCCCTGGCGCATCGCTTCGTCCAAATCGCGGTTGGTGGCCGCAATCACGCGCACGTCCACCGGCACGGGCTCGGTGCCGCCCACGGGTAGCGCTTCCCGCTCCTGGAGCACGCGCAGCAGCTTCACTTGCGTGGACGGCTGCGTCTCGGCGATCTCGTCGAGGAAGAAGGTGCCGCCGCTGGCAGCGGCGAAGAGCCCCTGCTTGTCGCGGACCGCACCGGTGAAGGCACCCTTCACATGGCCGAACAGCTCCGACTCCAGCAGGCTCTCGGGCAGCGCTCCACAGTTGATCGAGAAGAACGGGCCCTCGCTCCGCTCGGACAGCTCATGGATGTAGCGCGCGACCAGTTCCTTCCCCGTGCCGCTGTCGCCCAGGATCAGCACGGTGGATTCTGTGGGCGCCACCTGCTGGGCCAGCTGCAGCACTTCGACGAACGACTTCGCGCTGCCGATCGGCTTGATGGAGTTGGACCGTTCCCGCTTTCGGATCTCCCGCTTGAGGCTCTTGTTCTCCGTGCGCAACTGGCGGTACTCCGCTGCTCGCCGGCAGATGGCAACGAGGTCGTCATTGGAGAACGGTTTCTGGATGTAGTAGAACGCGCCCTCATTCACCGCCTCGATCGCGGACTGCAGCGACGCCTGGGCCGTCATCAGGATGACCGGCAGCTCCGGGTCCTGTGCGCGGGCGGCCTCCAGGATGTCGATGCCCGACACGTGCGGCATCCGCACGTCGGTGAGCACGATGTCGGGTGGCGTCGTCCGCAGGGCGTCCAACCCGGCCCGGCCCCCCTGTGCAGTGGCGGGGCTGAAGCCCTGGTTCTTGAGGAGAATCCGCAGGGTATCCAGAATCCCGGATTCGTCGTCGACGATGAGAATGCTCGGCTTGGACAACCTCATGCCGCTACCTCCGTGCTCCCACTGCTCGGCAGGACCACACTGAAAACCGTTCCCTTGCCGGGCGTGGACTCGACCAGAATCACTCCCCGGTGGGCTTCCACGGCGCGCTGTACGATGGCGAGCCCCAATCCCGACCCTCCGGTCCGGCCGGTGACGAACGGCTCGAACAGTCGTTCCTTGAGGCTCTCGGGAATCCCGGGCCCGTCGTCGGAAACCTCCAGAATCACCGCGCTGCCGATGGGCAGTCCGCGTGGCAGCTCGCCGGGGTGCGCCTCTCGTACCTCGACTGTCACGCGACTCTTCCCTTCACCGGCCTGGACCGCGTTGAGCACCAGATTCACAACCACCCGATGCAGCAGATCCTCGTCTCCCTCGAGGGGAGCGGGCTGTCGCACCACTTCGATCACGGCCCTGTCGCCGCAGTCCGGGTGGTTGCGGACCACGTCGGCCGCCTTCTCGGCCACGGCCCCCAGGTCCACCCGCCGCGCGTCCGTGACACGGACCCTCGAGAAGTCGAGAAACTCCGTCAGCAGCCGGCTCAGGCGGTCGCTCTCCCGAAGCACCAGCTGCGCGAGGAAGCGCTCCTCTTCGTTCTCGCGGGCCGCGTCGGCCAGTTGCTCGATCGAGGAGCGAATCGACGCCAGGGGGTTCTTGATCTCGTGGGCCAGGGAGGCCGAGAGCTCGGCCACGGCCTCGAGCCGGCCCGTGCGCAGGTGCAGCTCCTCGATCCGCTTCTGGTCGGAGATGTCGGTGAAGATGGCGGTGACCGAGGGCTTCGCCGCGCCGTACTCGATGCTCGTGGTCGTGAGTCCGATGGGGAACGTCCGGTCGTGGAGTCGGACGGCGCCCTCCGCGCGCAACGTCGGCTGCCCTCCCGTCTGGGTGAGCGCGATCGTGCTCAGCAGTGCGGTCGCGCGATCCCCCACCAGGTCCGCGAGGCGGCGACCCTCCACTTCCGATTCGTCGAGCCCGAGTAGCCCCAACGCCGCGGGGTTGGCGTAGAGTACGCGATCCTCCCCGTCCACCGTCACGACGCCGCTGGTGATGTTCCGCAGGATGTCGGCCGCCTCAAGCGTGAGACGCCGCACCTCCCGCTCCAGGATCTCCCGCTGCGCCCCCATGATGCGCACGCGACTCGCGATCAGGCCTGTAGCGCTGAACACGAACACAAACACGGCGATCTGCAGCCAGACCCCGACCGAGAGTTGCACCGGCTGCCACCAGATGATGTCCGCCAGGTACAGCAGGCTCGCGAGGGCGGTCACCAGCAGGCTCGACGCCAGCGGCATCACCACCGCGCTCACCGCGATCACCAGGATGTACAGGGCCGGGAACTGGCTGGCGGGACCCTCGGTCACGTGCACGACCGTGGTCACCAGCGCGAGGTCGAACAGCGCCTGGGAGTAGAGGAACGTCATGCCCGGCTCGACCCCCCGCACGTGGGTATACCACGCCGAGAGCGATGTCACGATGACGCTCGATATCGCCGCGATGGCGAGGATGAGGATGGTCTCGGGAGGAACGGCAGTGAAGTAGAGCGCCGCGGCGACGAAGACCACGATGGCCACCGTGACTCGGCCCAGGTAGATCCACCGCAAGATCCCTCGGGGCGAGGGAATGTCTCCAGCCGGCAGCTTCCCGGTATCCTCCCTGCTCATGGCCTCAAACCTTCTCCCGACTCTGGCAAGATGCAACACTCCCGGTCGCTCGAAATGCGAGACTCAAGATCCCGCAATTCGCCTGGGGAATCGGTGTCTTACGCCACAATCGCGACACCATCGTGGCGCCCGTCCGATGAAACACCGAACGTGCCGCGGATGCTCAGCTAAGTCGTTGTGAGTTGGTTAATTACGGCGATCGTGCCTGCGTCCTACTCCAGCTCCTGGCGGAGCCGCTTGGTCACCGCCCGCAGCACCTCCACCCGGGCCCAGCGCTTGTCGTTGGCGGGGACCAGGATCCAGGGCGCCTGGTCGGTGCTGGTCCGCTCGATCATGTCGCATGCGGCGGTCTCGTAGGCATCCCACTTCTTGCGGTTGCGCCAGTCTTCCTGGGTCAGCTTGTGCTGCTTGTAGGGCGTCGTCTGCCGATCCTCGAACCGGCTGAGCTGCTCCTCGGGTGAGATCGCCAGCCAGAACTTGAGCACGATGGTGCCGAACTCGGAGAGCTGTGCTTCGAACTCGTTGATCTCCGCATACGCCCGCTGCCAGTCGTCCCGAGTGGCAAACCCCTCGATGCGCTCCACCAGCACCCTGCCATACCAAGAGCGATCGTAGATGGTGACGTGCCCGTGGCGCGGCAGGTCGCGCCAGAAGCGCCACAGGTACGGGTGCGCCGCTTCCTCATCGGTGGGCGCAGCCACGGACCGCACGCGGTAGTAGCGCGCATCCATCGCCGCAGTGAGGCGGCGGATCGTGCCTCCTTTGCCGGCGGCGTCGGGGCCCTCGAACACCAGGATCATCGAGTGCTCGGACGCGTGCAGCTCCCTCGCGAGGCGCGCCATCCGGCCCTGGGTGCGGTTCAGCTTCCGGGTGTACTCCTCGCGCGACAGCCGGACACCGAGATCGAGCCGCCGGATCACATTGACCTTCGGGGGATCCGGGAGCACCAACTCCCGCTCCGCGGCCTCGTGCTGCACCTGCCGCGTTTCGGCCTCGTCCAGCGCCTCCCGCAGCCCCCGCACGAGCGTCGCGGCGACGGTGTAGTCGCGGTGCCGCTCCTCCTGGGCCTCCACGATGTGCCAGGGCGCCACGCCCGTGCTGGTGAGCCGCAGGCACGTTTCCGAGACCGCCCGGAACTCATCGTACCGTTTCGCGAACTTGAGGGTGCGCTTGGAGATGAACCAGCGTTTCTCGGGGTCTTTGCGGGCCTGCTTGAGCCGCTTCTCGTATTCGGCCTTCGCGAGGTGCAGCCAAAACTTGATGACGGGCACGCCCTCGAAGTTGAGCATCCGCTCCAGGTCACGGATGCGCCGCATCTCCCGCTCGAAGGCGACATCGTCGATCTGATCGAAGGCGCGATCCACGATGGGTTCGGTGTACCACGACCCCAGGAGGATGGCCATCTTCCCGCTGGGGGGCAGCACGCGCCAGAAGCGCCAGTAGGGCGGCCGCTCCTCTTCCTCGCCGGTGCGATCGCCGAACGCGTTGGCCTCCACCCCCCGGGCGTCCATCCAGGCGAGGAGCGTGTTCATCACCTCGCCCCTGCCGACGCCCTCCACCCCTCCGACGATGACGAGCGGTCCGAGCCTGGAGGCGGCAATGTCGCGCTGTACCCGCAGGAGCTCCGACCGGAGGGCGGGAAGCTCCTGCTTGTAGGTCGCCTTGTCGAGCGCGCTGCCGACCTCAGCTGCCTCGAACATCACACCAAGCGGGCCGGCCGCTCACCGCGGCCGCCGCAGACAAGGAGGCCGGCCCGCTGGGGGCCGGCCCGGCTCTTCCTGCATGCTGTTTCCGCCCTTACTCCGGCAGCTTGTTCACGTTCTGTGCCGCCGGTCCCTTCTCACCCTCCACCATGTCGAACTCGACCCGCTCTCCCTCCGACAGCGAACGGAACCCGCTGCCCTCGATGGCCGAGTAGTGAACGAAGCAATCCCGATTCCCTTCGTCCGGGGTGATGAACCCAAACCCCTTCGCGTCGTTGAACCACTTCACTTTCCCTGTCGCACGCATCACGGCTCCCCCATCCATTGCTGATTCCCGCAGTTCATCCCCTACCCCACGGCGTTGATCATGTCGAAGATCGGCAGGTACATCGCCACGATCATGCCACCCACGACCACACCGAGCACGACGATCATGACCGGCTCCATCAGCGACAGCAGCGCGCTCACGGCGGCGTCCACCTCGTCGTCGTAGAAGTCGGCAATCTTGCTGAGCATCTCGTCCAGGCCGCCGGTGGCCTCACCCACCGCGATCATCGAGGTCACCATGGGCGGGAACACCCCCGACTTCGCCAGCGGCGCAGCGATCGTCTCACCGCCCGCGATCGAACCCCGTGACTCCATCACGGCGTTGTGGATCACCTGGTTTCCGGCAGTGCGCGCGGTGATCTCCAAACCCTCGAGAATAGACACGCCGGAAGACAGCAGCGTGCTGAGCGTGCGCGTAAAGCGGGACACCGCAGACTTCCGCAGCAGGTCGCCCAATACGGGCAGACTCAGCAGGGCCCGGTCGATATTGAGCCGGCCGCCCTGTGTCGCGTAGTACTGCTTCGTCAGGAAGAACAGCGCAAAGGCCGACAGCCCCATGAGCCACCAGAAGCCCTTCAGAACATTGCTCATGAGGATCACGATACGCGTCGGCAGCGGCAGCTCCAGGTTCACCGACGCGAACATGCTCTGGAACGTCGGGATCACGAAGATGAGCAGCACGACCACCGCGATGATTGCCACCGAGAAGATGACGGCGGGATAGATCATCGCGCCCTTCACCTTCCTGATGATGGCGTCGTTCTTCTCCAAGAAGGTGGCTAGCCGGAGCAGAATCGTGTCGAGAATACCGCCGGCCTCACCCGCCGCCACCATGTTCACGTAGAGCTGGCTGAACGCGTTCTTGTGCTTGTCCAGCGCGTCGGCCAGCGTGTGGCCGCTCTCCACGTCGTACACCACCTGACGGGTGACGTTGGCGAGGATCTTGTTCTCGGTCTGTTGCGCCAAGATGTCCAGGGCCTGCACCAAGGGCAGCCCGGAATTGATCATCGTGGCGAACTGACGGGTGAAGATGACGATGTCGCGCGTCGGGATCCGCCCGCTCCTCTTCTTCTTCTGTTGCTCGCGGACCCGGACGACCATCATCCGGTTCTGCCGCAGGTGCTTGACGACTTCCTCCCGCGACGGGAGATCGACCGTTCCCGTCGTCTCCTCGCCCGTCGTCGTCCGTGCGGTGTACTCGAATACTGGCATTTTGGATCTCCTCGGTATCCGCCGCGATTACCGCCGGCCCGCCATCTGCCGCGATCCTGCACCTTCCTCGTCGGGTACGTCCTCCCCGACCATGCGCAGGAACTCGTTCTGGTCCGGCGCCACCCGCAAGCACTCTTCCAGCGACACCTGTCGGCCCATGTATTGCTGATACAGCGAGTCGTTCAGCGTCATCATGCCGTGCTTCTTCCCTGCCTGCATCGCTGAATAGATCTGGTGAACCTTGTCGTCTCGGATCAGAGCGCGAATGGCAGGAGTCGCCACCATCACCTCACACGCCATGACCCGTCCCTTGCCGCCCGTCTTCTGCAGCAGGATCTGCGTGACCACGCCTTCCAGCACGAACGCAAGCTGCGCCCGCACCTGGGACTGCTGGTGCGACGGGAAGACGTCGATGATCCGGTTGATCGTCTCGGCCGCCGAGTTCGTGTGCAGCGTGGCAAAAGCAAGGTGCCCGGTCTCGGCGATCGTCAGCGCGGCCTGGATCGTTTCCAGGTCGCGCATCTCACCGATCAGCACGATGTCGGGATCCTGCCGCAGGGCGTACTTGAGCGCGTTGGAGAACGACTTGGTGTCGGTTCCCACTTCGCGCTGGTTCACGATGCAACCCTGGTGTCGGTGGATGAACTCGATCGGATCCTCGATCGTGATGATGTGGCCTCGCCGCTCCTGGTTGATCTTGTCGATCATGGCCGCGAGCGAGGTCGACTTCCCTGAGCCGGTCGGCCCCGTCACGAGCACCAGTCCCCGGGGCCGCTCCGCGAGCTTGCGCAGCGCCGGCGGGAGGCCCAGCTCGTCGAAGGTCTTGATGGAAAAGGGAATCTGCCGAATCACGAGGGACACGCAGCCACGCTGCTTGAAGCAGTTGCCGCGGAACCTGGCGAGGTTCTGAATGCCAAACGAGAAGTCGAGTTCGTCCTCGTTCTCGAACCGCTTCTTCTGATTGTCGGTCAACACGGAGTAGGCGATCTGGAGCGTCTCCTTGGGCGTGAGGACGTGTTCCACCGCCGAGTTGGTGATGTCGCCGTCGACCCGGATCTTGGGACGCTCGCCCGCCGTGATGTGCAGGTCGGAGGCCTCCCGCTTGATCATCTCCTCGAGTAGCTCTCGGAGGTTGACCGACGAATCCCCACCCTTGCCTGCGTCTGCCGTCATAGATTACTCCGCGGTTTCCTTGACCACTTCTTCGAGTGTGGTGACGCCCCGCTGGAGCTTCACCATGCCGTCCATCCGCAGCGTGAGCATCCCTTCGTCGATCGCGGTCTGCTTCAGATCGTCCGTGGACGCACCCCTGAGAATCAGTCGGCGCACCTCTGGTGAGAGCGCCATGACCTCGTAGATGCCCTGCCGTCCCTTGTAGCCGGTGTCTCCACACAGGGGGCAGCCCTCGCCCTTGTACAGCTGAACTTCCCCTGCCTGCTTGGCATCCATCCCGAGCGCGCCCAGCTCCTCCTTGCTATACTGGTGCTCCACCTTGCAATTCTCGCAGACCCGCCGCACCAGTCGCTGGGCCACGATCAGGTTGACCGCGCTCGCCACGTTGAACGGCTCGATACCCATGTCGATCATACGCGTGATCGTGGACGCCGCATCGTTGGTGTGCAGGGTGGACAACACCAGGTGGCCGGTGAGCGCTGCTTTGATGGCGATGCTGCCGGTCTCGAGGTCGCGGATCTCTCCCACCATGATGATGTTCGGGTCCTGCCGCAGGAACGCCTTCAGCGCGGCCGCGAACGTCATCCCGATCTCGGTGCGCACGAGGACCTGGTTGATCCCGTGAATGTTGTACTCCACGGGGTCCTCGGCGGTCATGATGTTCACGTCGATGTTGTTCACGCGGGACAACGCCGAGTAGAGCGTCGTGGTCTTCCCGGAGCCCGTCGGGCCGGTGACCAGCACCATGCCGTACGGGTTCAGGATGTTGCGCATGAGGTCCTGCTCGGCCTTGGGCTCGAACCCGAACTTCGTCAGATCGAGGGTGAGGTTCCCCTTGTCCAGGATTCGCAGCACGATCTTCTCGCCGAAGATCACGGGCAGCGTGGAGACACGGAAGTCGATCACCCGCTTCCCCATCCGCATCTTGATCCGTCCATCTTGAGGCACCCGCCGCTCGGCGATGTTCAGGTTGGACATGATCTTCACACGGCTGGTGAGCGCCGCTTTCAGCTTGACTGGGGGCTTCATGACCTCCTGCAGCGAGCCGTCGATCCGGTAGCGCACACGAATCTCCGTCTCGAAGGGCTCGATGTGGATGTCACTGGCACCACGCTTCACCGCGTCGGTCATGAGGCCGTTGATCAACTTCACGACCGGCGCGTCGTCGGCAATCTGGACCGCTGCTGCCGCTTCCTCTTCTTCCTCTTCGTCCTCCTCGACGATTTCGAGGGCATCGTCCTCCATGTCCTTGAGGAGGGACTCGAGTTGCGCGTCGGTCCGCTCGTAGTACCGCTCAATTGACGTGCGCAGCGTGTACTCGCCCGCAATGACCGGGAAGATGTCGAACCGAGTAATGAACTTGAGGTCGTCCAGCACGCTGTGGTTGGTCGGGTCCGCCATGGCCACGGTGAGCGTGCGGCCCTCCCGCTTCAGCGGCAGCACGGTGTGCCGCAGGGCGACGTCACTGGGGATGAGCTTGATGATCTTCTCGTCGACCACGAATCGGGAGAGGTCGACGGCCGGCACGCGGTACTGCCGGGCCAGCATCTTGGTGATCTCGATCTCCTGGACCATCCCCGCCTTGACCAGGGTGTAGCCCAGCCGCATGCCCGTTCCCTGCTGCTGCTTGAGGGCCTGCTGCAGCTGCTCGCGGGTGATCAGCCCCTCCTGTACGAGGAGATCACCGAGACGCTCGGTGCTGGCTGGGGCCGTCGTCATGTGCTGCCGTGGGAGACGTCGAAGATCACTGCAAGTCCTTTGGGCGCAACGAAGTAACGGTCTAAGGTATGACCACCATGAGGAGTGTCAAGGTACGCGCAGCGACCCCCGCAATCGCTCCACGGTCGCTTGCCCGATCCCCCGCACCCGTGTGAGTTCCTCCAGCCGCCGAAACGGCCCGCGACGCCGTCTATCCTCGACGATCGCCCGGGCTTTCATCGGCCCAATGGCGGGAAGTCTAGCGAGCTGTTGGGCAGAAGCAGTGTTAAGCGTCACAATCCCCGGCACTTGGGAGGTTTCGGAGGCGGGCGCGGGCAGCCCGGAGAAGGCGACGTGGCGGCGCACCGCCTCGAGCACGGCCGGCCCGACACCCGACACGCGATCCAGCGCCGCCAGCGAGCCGAACGCCCCGTGCTCTTCCCGCTCCGCCACGATGCGGGCCGCGAGCGCCGGGCCGATGCGTGGCAGCCGGGCAAGCTCTGAGGCGGGCGCCACGTCCACGTCGACCGTTTCACCGCGCGCCAGTGGCCGTGCCATCCGCGCCGCCCGCTCGGCCACCGAGTCCCGTCCGGGTCGGGTCGTCGCCACCTGGCGATAGGCCACGGCTCCCGGCGAGGTCGGCCCCCCCACCACGGCCCTGATCAGGATCCCGGCGGCAGCGAGACCCAGTAGAATGAGCGCGGCTTTGCGATCGTCCGAGGATGGCACGGCCCACGGTGCGCAACGGGTGCGGCACCACATAGGCGTTCGATGACGGTGGAGATCGGATCGTTGCGCGGCGGGCCCCGCCGGTCCGCGATGGGTGCGAGCCCGTGGTTACCGCAAGAGCGCTACGGCGACGTCTCCCACGATCTGCAGCGACGCCGCGCTCACTTTGTCGAAGGTATCCTCCGAGGTGTGCCAATGTGGGTACTCGAAGTCGATCACGTCGATCGCGCGGATCCCCGCATCCAGCAACGGGATGTGATCGTCCGTCATGGTGTAGCGTCCGGAGGACTGGAACACCCGCCCGTAACCCAGCTCTCGGGCACGGCTCCACACCCGATCCACCACCTCGGGCGCCCGGGACACGGAGTTGCCTTCCTGGAAGATCTCCAGCTCGCGGTCGCCCACCATGTCCCATACCACCGCGAAGAGCGGCAGGGCGGCGGGGTCCACGTTCGCGGCGTAGTAGCGGGAGCCCAGAAGCACATCGGCGTCGGCGGAGAAATCACCATAGTCCTCGCCGTCCACGAACAGCAGGTCCACGCCGAAGTCCGACGGACGCTGTTGCAGCACGTCGGCCACACCCAACAGCACTGCCACGCCCGACGCGCCGTCATTGGCCCCCGGCACCGGCAGGCGCTGTCGGCCCAGGTTGGCGTCCCGGTCTGCCCGCGGCCGCGTATCCCAGTGCGCGACGTAGAGGATGCGCTCGGGCACCTCGGGCCGGAACCGACCGACGAAGTTGCGAAGCTGCAAGGTGTCCCCGTCGAGGGTGACGTGCGTGAACTCCTGCACCTCCAACGAGTCGGCGCGCTGGCGTAGCTGCTCCAGAATCCAGTCGCCCGCCCGGCGATGCCCCTCCGTGTTGGGAACGCGCGGCCCGAACGCCAGCTGCGTCTCCACGTACCCGAGCGCCACCTCGCCGTCGAACTCCTGCGGCGCGCCGCGCCCGGCGGCGCAGCCGAGGGCGAGCAGCATGAGACCGGTGACCCGCCTCATCGGACCTGCCCCGACACGAAGTTGATGTCGGCGTAGATCGTGAACACTATCTGGGACAGCGTCTGCGACGTTTGCCGCTGATCCGTCAGGATGTAGCTGAACGTCATCCCCCCTCGCAGGCTCTGCGTGAATCCCGTATCCATGCGGATGTCCAGCTGATTGCGCCGGCTGTCCGACACACTGCGGCAGCCGACCGCACCAGTCTGCAGCAGGCAGACGGCCTGGGTAGAGGAATTAAACGCGACGGACGTCTGAACGCGATTGCCGGAGCGCACGATGCTCGTCGGCAAGCTCCAACCGAAGTTGGCGCTCGCACCCCACGCCGTGCGTTGGCTCTCGGTGCGGTTGCCGGACGTGACCGCCTCCGTCTTCGCATTGGTGAACTGCACTGCCGTGGTGATCCCGGGCGACCACGACAGGGTGAGCGTCGGGGTCAGGTATCTGGAGTTGTTCTCGGTGACCACACTGTCGCTACCTCCGAGCGCGGAGACCGGCTGCACGTTCGACGCCCGGACGACGCGGTATTGCAGCCCGGCCGACACGCTCGAGATCACCGAGCGGATGCTGGACGACGGACTGTAGGCCCAGGAGAAGTTCATCGACGGCCATTCGCGGCTGCGTTGAATGACCTGGGTCTGGAGATCTCCACGGCGGGACCACACCGTGTTGGTGAGGTTGCGATAGCTCAGTCGGAACAGACCGCCCAACGGGAGGCGCAGACCGCCGCCCCAGATCAAGCTCTCCATGTCCCCGGTCGCCGTGGCCGGCACGCCATCCTGGGTACGGAAGGCGTCCAAGCCGCCCAGGGCCAAGCGGTAGCCCAAGTCCGCGGAGAACGCCGCGCGGTCGAAGCTGGAGCGCAGATCACGCGCGATCGTGAAGTCGCCCGGCAGGAAGATCGCGAAGATGCTGGTAACGATGCCCGAGTCACCGGCAAGCCCCCGCACGAGCCGCGCCACGTCGAGCAACGCACCGAACTCGGCATGACGCGCGTTGCCGATGGTCTCCGGCGTCTTGAGCGTCGAATCGGTCGAGATTACTGGCACGCGCTGGTTGGGGTCGCGCGTGAACTGGTACCTGGTCGTGAACACGAACCGTGGGCGCAGCCAGCTGCTGACCACCGGCGCGATGTTGAGGCCCGTCGTGAGGGTGCGCCACCGCTCGAAACCGATGTCCCACCCGAACAGGTTGCCTCGCTCCTGCTGCAGGAGCCCGCTGACGACAGTGGTGTCTCCGTAATCCTGCAAGTCGCGCGTGCTCGACCAGTTCAGGCGGATGGCGAAGGACGAATAGGGTCGGAAATCAAATCCGACTTCGTTACGCCACGTGTGCACGATGCTGGGCAGCACCGTCTGTGCTGTGTCGCGCTCCAGATGCACCGGCACGCGGAACGTGACGCGGTCGGTCTGGTTGTTGGTGAACGTCGAGGCGTAGGTGAGTCGAAACGGATTCCAGCGTAGCCGGGAGCTCCGCAGCGACTTCCCGAACTCACTTTCGCTGATCCAGTCGGGGAGCGAGTTCACCAGGCTGATGAGGAAGCCCGGCGCGCCCTGCACCGTCTTGGGACCGGGCACGTTGTCGTACACGAGCCGCCCACTCCGGTTACGGGTCTCGGCATTGGTGAACGACGTCGTATTAGACGCCTTGTCCCCACGCACCTGCACCGTCACGGGGTCCACCAATGCACGCTCGACCGCCGTCTCTCCCCGCTTCACCCGGCGCACGGCCACGTCCCACGAGGTCACCGACCCCTTCGGGTCACGCAGATTGGTGAGCCGATCAGCCAGCACATCGGTATTCTGCAGGAAGAACGGATCCGCGCTCGTGCTGTTGTAGCGGAACCGGAACGGCACGCTCAATCCCCAGGACTGCGGCAGCAGCTTGTCGACCCTGAACAGCATGGCGAAGCGCGCGGCCGCGTCCGTGACGTAGCTCGGGCGCTGGTCGAACTGGCGGAATCGGTCGTCCCGCAGGGAGTAGCTGAAGTCGAACTCGGCCACGTCGGCGGCAGCCAGGTGCACGTCGACGGCCGCCGCGACACCTACATCCCCCACGACGTCGTCGAGCCGAACGTCGTCCACCCACAGCTCCGCCACCGACACGGTCACCGTCTCCTGCACCCTGAGGATCCCGGCTGCCACCTCAGACACCCGCGCCAGGTTGGGGGGTGAGATTCCGGGGTCTCGCACGTGCACGAGGTAAGGGCCGTCGCACGCGACGTACGCGGTTGAGTCCCCGCCGCACTGGGCGGCGCCCGACGGCGGCGCCCCCGAGAGCCACGCCGACTCGATCTGAGCGCGCAGATCGAGCCAGCGCCCCAGATCCACCACCACCTCCGGCTCCCAGCTGTCGGTCCGGGCCGGTGCCCGGTACATGTAGAAGTTGTCCTCGTTCTGCCCGACCTTCACGAAGAACTGGAGATCTCCCTCGGTCCACCCGGTTCCACGCCCGCGCGCCCACACGCGCAGTCGCCGATAGGCGAGGAAGTTCTTGTCCGCCTCCGCGCTGAAACGCACCAGTACCTCGGCCCGCTCGCCCCCTCTCAGGTCCTCCGCGAGCACACGCAGGGATTTCTCGTTCACCTGCGTGACGCCGAACTGGAAGGCCTGGCTGGTCTCCTCGGGCAGGTCGGTGGTGCCCGGCGGCGACTCGTAGCCCAGCTGCTCATCCTCGGTGCTGACGGTCGCGGCGCTCACCTCGCCGTGGAGCTCGCCCGTGCTCCCCGAGATGCCGTCGATGGGGGTATCAGCGCGCTTGACCCACGGCGCCCCCACAAAGCGCATCCGCGCCAGTGTGATCCAGAACTCCTCCTCCACCACGCCGACATCGGGGCTCACGAGCGACAGGCGCAGGGCCTCGATCTGCCGCAGGTTGGGTTGGCCGACCTGTACGGAATCGATACGCAGCGGGATTCGGTACAGCCGCCACGTCATGGGGCGTCCCCGTTCGTCGAAGTGCGTCACCCCGTTCCGCACGAAGTAGCGGGCGTCACCGATGGAGAACGTGTAGCGCAGGAAGTCCTCGGCGGTCGCGCCGATCGAGAGATCCAGCCGGTTGTCGCCGTCGAGGTCCTCGGTATCGAGGCGACGGTTGCGCCGCGTGCAGGCGGCGCGGAGGTTGCCCAGCACGAGGGTGGGCAGGCCAGCGATGTCCTCCACGCTGCACAGCGGCAGGTCGTTGAGCACCTCGCTGCTGGTTTCATTGAGGATGGTACCGACCACATCCCCCCGGATACCCACGTCGTCGGTCAGCGCGTTGTACACCGCCGTGAGCGAATCCCGCTCGGTATCGAGGGTGCCGGCCCCCTCGAACTGGAGCCCGCTGAACAGGGTATCGCTGCCCTGCACCTGGAACGAGGTGGGTGCGGGGCCCACCACGTCCTCGAACACCGTGCCGAGATCGATCACGAGTATGGCGCTCTGCTGCCGGGCCTTCATCTCGGCGTCCTCGAGCACCCAGAACTCGACGAACTCCGAGCGGGAGAAGTCGATGCCCACGCCGGAGCCGAACCCGAACGGCTGGGTGAGGCTGCGCCACCGTGGCCCCGGCATGTGGGGCAGGAACCAGCGGGGCGCACCGGTGACGGGATCGGGAGCGCCGCCCACCGTATCGGGCTTGAGGGTGAGCCACAGGGTTGGCTCGATCGCGATGCCGGTGCCGGTGAGCACGATGGTGCTGTCGATATCCTGCGGTCGAAACTCGATCACACCCGACGGCGTACGCACCAGATTCTGCCATACCAGCGGCACCGCATCCTGGTCGGAGAACCCGCCTCCCGCACCCAGGTAGTTCGGCGGCAGGCCGCGGCCCGAGGATGGCGTGCTGCCCAACTGGAACTCCCGCTCCACCAGCGGGACCTTGAACCCGGCCTCCTGCTGGAAGTCCTCCACATAGGCGATGCCGGTGCTATTCGGGTTCGGGTTGGACACCGCCACCTCACCGGTGACGTCCAGACGCGAGGGAACCGTCGTCTCGATCAGCGGCAGGTCATCCAGCACGCGGGTGAGCCCATCGCCGCGGAACCGCAGCTCCGCGCCGAGGCCACCCATGAAGCCCGCCTGGGGCTCGAACCCCAGCTGGGGCCGGTTGAGGCTGGTGCGGTCGCGCTGGAACAGCCCGATGGCGTAGAGGCGGCTTTCGGATCCAAGGTTGTACGTGCCCGCCAGCCCGAAGATGGTCTTCGGCGCGAAGTCGAAGAGCTGATTCTCCTCGAACTGCGCGCGGACCTCGGTGGGTCCCAGGAAGAGCGAGTCCGGACTGAGGAACCGCACCTGTCCCAACTCGTAATCGATTTCGTAGTCGCGCCCGCGTGCCAACTCGCGCTCCCCGATGAACAACTTCTCGCTCGCCTCTCGCACCTGGAGCGCCCCCAGGCTCAGCGTGGAGCGGTCGCCCGCTCCGCTCGCTTCGTAGTTGTACCTGAGGTGGAACAGGGGCGGCGGCGCCTCGCTCAGCAGCAGATACGTGGGGGTGCGATAGAGCGAGTCGTTGCGATCACCGGGTGCGAGCGCCGTGGCGTCGGCAAACGGGGTCAGGTGAGGGAATACCACGAAGAAGTCCCGCACTGGCTCCCCGTTGCTCGGGTCACGAGTCCGGGGAAAGACACGGTTGAACTCGTCGATGCTCGATGGGTCAACGGCGACCGCCAGCCCCAATGTGGAGAGATAGGTCCCGGTGGACCCGAGCGGCTGCTCCGACTCGTTCACCACGATCGTGAGACGGATCGTGTTCCGCGTGATTCCGCTCCCACCGATGCGGTACGCGTTGCGCATCTCGTGGTAATAGGTGGGGATTTCCGGCCCGCGCCGCGGCTCGTACACGAGCTGTAGCGTGTCGCCCGTTCCGTTCACGGCGGGGAACGTGCCCACCGTGTCCCCCGAGGCCCGCGTGTAGGAGACGGCGAGGAAGTCGTCGGCCCCGAGCCGATTGGCGAGCGCGAACCAGACTCCGGAGGGATCCAGGTAGTAGTCGCGACCCTCCGCGAGCAGTTCCCAGCTGAACGGCCCCACCCGCTGCGGGCTGTCGGTGCGGACGGCGACGGCTTCGATCCCGCCCAGGTTGGGATTGTCCTCTTCCCGTCCCACCTGGGCCCGCAGTCGGTACACCCGCACCCCGGTGGGCCGCAGGGTGTCCGGCAGGAGCTCGGGCACGATGTTGAGCGCATCGATCGCGGGGTACTGGGGCAACTCGAGCGGCGGCACCACGAAGAAGAAGCGCCCGCTCTCGAAATCCAGGTCGCGCGCTTCGAACGATACGGGCTGTGTGGTCGCGTCCCCCACACGGAAGGTGCGGGTGCGCACCGCGGAGCCCTTCTGCTGCGCGAAGATGGTGCTCAGATCCACCGGCCCGAGCTGGGCCTCGGCCTGGACACCGAACGAGTTGGCGGGAATCGCCGCGGTAATGAAGCGGAACGGCGGGGCGCGGAACGTGACGTTCCCCACCTCCACACGCCGCACGATCTCGTCTTCGAGCCCCTGGTACCAAACGTTGATGTTGTTGTTGACAGTGAATTCCCGCTTGGTGTCGAAGTCCACGTTCACGTGGAAGCGATCACCCACCACCCCGCCGGCCAACACCCGGAAATCCTCGTCGAAGCTCGGCGTGGGGAAGCCGCCTTGGCACCCCGAACCGGGCGTGTTGACGTCGGCCGCGCTGCAGCGGACGTTGCGCAGTCGGTCGAACTTCATCACCAGCCGGGCCTGGAGATCGAGCCCCAGATCGGCGTAGCGCCCCAGTGCCTCCAGGGTGGCCGGCTCTTCCTCCACAGGCTCGGCCAGGTCCTCCGGCCGGGGAATCGGGACGCGCCGGCGCGGCGTGTCGGGCCGAGCGGGAAGGGGAGGCGCCAGCCCCGCGAGGAAGCGTGCCTGGTGGCGTGCCGTCCGGCGGCGGGCAATGAGCTCACGCGTCGCCACCTCCCAGCGCTGCGCCGCGAGCGCAGGGGTGGTGCGCGGGCCCAGCCATCCGCCGGGGTCCAGCGCCGGATGGCCTCGCAGGGCCAGCGGCTCGTGGGCCAGCCGAATGCGGATCCCAGGGGCCGGCGCGCGTGGTACCTGCGCAGCCAGCGGCCCCGCCACGACTATCGCGGTCGTCAGTGCGAGGACTGCGCAGCGGCAGGACACTTTGACCTGAAAGCGGGGTAGGCCTTGTTAGAGGTGAGGTTTCGCAATATAATGCCGGCTCAAGTCATTACAGGCAAGTAAGTTACGGAACTCAATGAGCATTCTGACCCGGTATCTGCTCAAGCAGCACGCGAGGCCTTTCCTTTTTGCCCTCTCGGCGCTGACCTGCTTCGAGCTGATCCGCCAGATCGCCCGCAAGCTGGGCGACCTCATGGGGAAGGGCCTCCCATGGACGGTGATCCTGGAGTTCTTCCTCCTCACGATCCCGTTCCTCATAGCGATCACGCTCTCCATGGCCGTGTTGGTGGCCGTGCTCTACACGATGAGCACGATGTCCGGCGACCGCGAGTTGACCGCGATGCGGGCGGGCGGCGTTTCCTTGGGGCAGCTCCTGCGGCCGCTCCTCGCCGCCGCCACCGTGGTGGCCTTCGTCTCGTTCCTGTTCGGCGATCAGATCCTGCCCCGCACCAACCACCGGTTGCGCAGCCTGATGACCGATATCTACCGCACGAAGCCAACGTTCTCCCTCAAGGAGCACGTGATCAATGAAGTGCAGCGCGGTCGGGTCATGCTGCGCACGGCACAGATCGACCCGGCCACCTACCTGATGCGCGACGTCACCCTCTACAACCTGGAGGAGGCGGTGCGCAACCGCACGATCTACGCCGACAGCGGGTACCTCGCGTTCGCCCCCAACCAGGAGGATCTACACCTCACGTTGTACGATGGCTCGATCCACGAGTTCGAGCGGGACAACCCGCGCACCTTCCAGCAAACCGAGTTCACCCGCCAGCTGATCCTCGTGCGCGGGGTGGGCAGCGAGTTCATGCGCCGCGAGACCGATGATTACCGGGGCGATCGGGAGATGGGCGTGTGCCAGCTGGAGGACGTGGCGCTTGAGGCGCGGCGCGACCGGCTGCGGCTGGAGCGGCAGGCAGATGCCGCCGCGTTGAACGGCCTCCGCACGCTGGTGGGTCTCCCGGAGATTCCCCCCGATACGGCCGTGCCGGCGCTGCGCGGCAACCTCTACTGCAGCACCCTGGCGTGGCTCAAGACGTGGATCCGGCCGGCCGAACTCGAGGCCCAGGAGGCCCGGGCCGATTCAATCGCGCAGCGGCGCTTCGAGGACGACTATCAGCAGGCCGAGCTCGTGCGACACTTCCGACCGCGCGATCGCTCCAACCAGGTGCGGCTCCTGCGAGAGCGCACCAAGACCTCACTGACGCGCGAGTGGGTCTACCTCGTGGAGCTCCACAAGAAGGGCTCGATCGCGCTGGCCTGCATCGTGTTCGTCCTTGTGGGCGTACCGCTCGCCTTGCGCTTCCCGCGCGGCGGCATGGGCCTGGTGTTGGGCGCGGGGATGGCCGTCTTCGCGGTGTACTACGTCGGCCTCATCGCGGGCGAGTCCCTGGCGAACCGGCTGGTCATCCCGCCGTTCTGGGCCATGTACGCCTCGAACATCCTGGTGGGGGCGATCGGGATCTTCGGTCTGTGGCTGGTGCAGCGGCAGGGCACCACTCCTCCACCGCCGATCCCGGTGCGAGTGTGGCGCCGGCTCAGGAAGCGCAGCACCACGTGATCCCGCGCATCCTGGACCGCTATCTCGTCAAGGAGTGGGTCAAGATCTTCGTGCTCGCGGGGCTGGGGCTTCCGCTGTTCGTCATCATCATCGAGCTCGCGGAGAACCTGGACCAATACCTCATCATGGACCTCGAGCCGGCGGCAATCGCGCTGGGGTACTTCTTCAGCCTGCCCGACCGGATCTTCCTCATCCTCCCCGCCGCCGTGCTGTACGCCACGGTGTTCAGCGTCGGGAACATGAATCGGCACTCCGAGCTCACCGCCGCCAAGGCGTCGGGCCGCGGCATGCACCGGGTCGTGCTCCCGGTGCTCTTCGCCGCCACCATGGCGGCGGCGTTGGGGCTCGTGATCGGCGAGCTGGCACCGCCCGCGACGCGGCGCCAGCTGGAGCTACTGGGGGAGGAACAGCGCCGCTCTCAGACCTCGCGCTACAACTTCGTGTACCGGGCCGAGGAGGGATGGGTTTATCAGGTCCGGCAACTCAACACCACGCGCTACCAGATGCGGGATGTGGTGCTCGAGCGAGAGGGAACCGGCACCGAGTACCCCACGCTCGCCGTGCAGGCGCGTCGTGCCCAGTGGGATACGACCGAAGGACGCTGGACGCTCTCCAACGGTCGCTTCCGCGTGATCAGCGGGGCACCGACCGAGATGGCATTCGCCTTCGACTCGATGCGGATGCGCAGCCTGGTGGAGTATCCCGCCGACCTATTGGTGGAACCCAAGAAGCCCCAGGAGATGCGCTACGGCGAGCTGCGGCGCTACGTGGACGCCCTGGAACGCTCGGGGGGCGACGGGCGGCTGCTGCGTGTGGAGCTGGCGCTCAAGCTCGCCGTGCCCTTCACGTGCATCATCATCGCGTTCTTCTCGATCCCGTTCGTGGCCGGCGGGCCGCGCGTGAGCGGCGCCTGGGGGGTCGCCGTTGCCCTGGCGACCTCCATCGTGTTCCTGGTGCTGGTGCAGCTCTCCCGCACCGTCGGCTCCGGGGGGCTCATCCCGCCGACCCTGGCAGCCTGGGTGCCCAACATCGCGTTCGGCGTGACCGGACTGTGGATGTTTCGGCGAGCACCCACCTAGGCGGACACCCACTCAAAGAAGAAGCGGGGGCTCGTAGGAGCCCCCGCTTTGCACTCGCGGCACCTGTGTTGGCAGCCCGGCAGCCGGCCACTAGCTTGGGGCAATTCGCCGCCAACCCTGGACCGGGGACGCACATGGCATCCTACGGCTGGCTGTCCATCCTCCCGCCGGTGGTCGCGATCGGGCTCGCGATCAAGACCAAACAGGTTTACCTCTCGCTCGCGCTCTTCGTGTGGCTGGGGTGGACCATCATGAGCGGCTGGAACCCGGTAGCCGGTCTCATCGAGTCGGTCAACGTCTACGTTGACGCCGTGACCGACCTCGACAACGCGCGGGTCCTCATGTTCAGCGTGCTCATCGGGTCCATGATCACGCTCACCCAGGCCTCCGGCGGCATGGAGGGCTTCGTGCAGCGTGTGGAACGGTGGGGGGTCGCCCGCTCACGGCGCTCCGTGGGACTCCTCACCGTGGGCGTGAGCATGGCGGTCTTTCTCGAGTCCAACTTCGGCCTCCTCGTGTCGGGCTCGGTGGCACGCCCCCTGTACGACAAGTGCCGCATCTCCCGGGAGAAGCTGAGCTACATCATCGACGCGACCTGCTCGCCCAAGTGCATCCTCATCGGCAGCCTGCTGCCGCTGAACGCGTGGGGCGCGTACGTGGTCGCGCTGCTGGCGGCGCAGGACGTCGAGCGGCCGGCGGCGCTGCTGATCGCCTCGGTGCCCCTGAACTTCTACAGCCTGCTGGCCATCCTGCTCGCCGTGTGGGTGGTGCTATCCGGGTGGAACCTGGGGTCCATGCGTGAGGCCGAGCGCCGCGTGGCCGAGGAGGGCAAGCTCCTGCGCGACGGAGCCAAGCCGCTCATCTCCGAGGAGGTCTCCCAAGAGCGGGCCAAGGAAGGTGTGCCGAAGCGGGCAATCAACATGGTGCTCCCCATCGCAGCCATGGTGCTCATGGTGCCGGTCGTGCTCTGGCTCACCGGGGACGGCGACCTCTCCAGCGGCAGTGGCTCCCAGGCGGTGCTCTGGGGGGTGATCGTCGGCGTGCTGGTCGCGGTGGCCTCCTACCGACTCCAGGGCATCCTGACGATCCAGGAGTCGACGGAGGAGATCATCAAGGGAATCCAGGGACTCGTGCCGCTGGTGATCGTCCTCTCGCTGGCCTTTGCCATCGGCGCTACCACCCGCTCCCTCGGCACCGGCGTGTTCGTCGCCCAGGCGGCCCAGGCCACGCTCGCGACGGGACTCATTCCCGCCGTCGTGTTCCTGCTCGCCTGCTTCATCGCATTCTCGACGGGTACGTCGTGGGGCACCTTTGCCATCATGATCCCGATCGTGATCCCCATGGTGGAGTTGCTCGGGCTCAACGGCCCACTCGCGATCGCGGCGGCGCTCGGGGGCGGGATTTTCGGCGATCACTGCTCGCCCATCTCCGACACGACCATCGTGGCCTCGATGGCGTCGGCCACCGACCACATCGACCACGTCCGCACGCAGCTGCCGTACGCACTGCTGGCGGCAGCGGCGGCGACCGTCCTGTTCCTGGTTTTCGGGTTCGTGCTTTGAGCTGACGGGATGAGGCGGCAGCGGGCCCGCACCGGAGACCCGACCCCACTACTCCCGATCCGACGGCGCCCCTCTCTTGTCGGCGCCGGGGCGGCCCTGCAGTTTCAGCCCCTATGAAGACACTCCGCACGTTGGCATACGTCACGGCCGCGTTCGCCTTCACCATCATCGTGCTCGGCTTCGTGGTGCGCATTACCGAGTCGGGCATGGGGTGCGGCGACGACTGGCCGCTCTGCAACGGCAGGATCATCCCCGCGTTCGACAACGCCCAGACGGTGGTCGAGTTCGCACACCGGCTGGCCGTGCTGGGGCTCACGGCCCTCACGGTGGTGACGGCGGTTTACGCCTACAAACTGCGCGGGTCTCCGGGGGGCTCGGGCCCCGGCGGGACCCTCCGCCCGGCGATGCTGGCGGTGGTCCTGCTGGTAGTGCAATCCCTGCTGGGGGCCGTCACAGTGAAGCTGGAGCTCCCACCGCACACCGTGATTCTCCACCTCGGCGCGGGGCTCGGCCTGCTGGCCGCCTTGGTCGTGTTGGGTTTGCGAGCCAGCGTCCACGCGGGGAGCACGGCTCCGCCGCCCGGAATCGCGACCGGACGGGGGGGCATCATCGGCGCGACGGTGCTCGCCGCGGCCGTCATCTTGATGGGGGGGATGGTGGCCACTACCGGGGCGGCTCCGGCCTGCCAGGGCTTCCCCCTGTGCAATGGACAGCTCTGGCCCACCGCGAACGCGACCGGTCTGCCGCACATCCACTGGACGCATCGCCTGCTCGCCTACGCCCTCTTCTTCCACCTGATCGGCATGGGGCTGGGGTTGAGGCGCAAACAGGTGGCGCGGCGCGTTCAGGACGCAGCCTGGATCGTGGCGGGCCTCGGCGTGGCACAGGTCATCGTGGGCGCCGTCATGGTGCTGTCGCTGCTCATGCCCGTGTGGCGCGCGCTACACGCGGCACTGGGCACGGCGATCTGGGTCGGCTTGGTCTACCTGTTGTGGCTCGCGCCGAAGGCGCCGGCCGCGGCCGCGAGCTCCGACACCTGACGCAGCGGGGCCGGGCAAGCACGCCCGGCCCCGGTACGATCCACTCCGTTTGCGGCGACGGCTCACACGATCAGGTCGGTCTGCGGCACGGCCGGAGTCACCTCGGGCCCGTCCGGCCCTAGCACCACGTTGATCTCGCTGCGCACGCCGAACCGTCCCGGCAGGTAGATCCCCGGCTCCACCGAGAAGGCCACTCCCTCCAGGAGCTCCCGCACATCGTGCGTCTCGAAGTCGTCCAGGTGCGGGCCCGAGCCGTGCAGATCGAGGTCGATCGAGTGCCCGGTCCGGTGGGTGAACGCTTCACCATAGCCTGCTGCCGTGATCACGTCGCGCGACACGTTGTCGAGCACCGCCCCACTCAGTTTCTCCCCGCTGCGGGGGGCCTGGCGGAGCCGCTCCACCACGGCGTCGCGGGCGCCGCGCACCGTCTCCCACACGGTCACGACCTCGTCGGGCGGCGTGCCGGTGAACGCCATCCACGTCTGGTCGGCCCACACCGTCTTGGGCGACGGACGCGCCCACAGATCCAATAGCACCACTTCGTCGGCCGCCAGCGTGCGGTCCGTGGACTCGTTGGGCGAGTAGTGCGGGTCCGCCGCGTGCGGGCCGAAGGCCACGATGGGCGGGTCCTCGGTCTGGAGCCCTGCCCCCGCGAGCTGCTCCAGCACGCTGCGCTGCACCGCCACCTCGGTGGCCGTCCCCACCTGCTGAATCACCAGCCTGAGGGTGCCGCGGGCAATCTCAGCAATCGCCTCCGCCGCTCGGCGGTGGTCCTCCAGCTCGGTCGTCGACCAGCGCGAGGCGAACTCGGTGACCAGGGGTGCGGACGGAAGCAGGGTGGCACCCAGGCGTTTCAGCAGCTCGACCACGCCACCGGGTACCATGTCGAGGTAGGGCACCGCGTTCTCCGGTGAGATCTCCATGGCGACCCGCCGGCCCCGCACGAGCGACGTGAGGTGCTGGTGCAGCTCCTGCCAGGTCGTGTACGTGTTGTACTCACCGGGGAAGTCACCCACCGCGGGGCGGTCGATGTTGCTCACCACCAGCTGCGGCGGCCCTACAGCGGGGAGCCAGATGAAGAGACGGCGAGTGAGCATTCCCGTCTCCCCCAGCATCCTCCGCGCAATCGGATTGCCGTCGTGGAAGTCGTACACCAACCACCCGTCGAGGCCGCGTTGCTTCAGCGTGGCGCCGAGGGCATCGAAATCGAAAGCCTGTAATGTGCTCATCTGAGGTTCCTCACCGCGCGCTCGCCGTGTGCCAGCGGCAGCTGGACGCGCTCTTGGCTCGGCAGGTCTCGTGCAACACCGCCCCGTCGAAGTCGGTGAATGTCCGCAGGATGGCCGCCATGGCGGATCCGTACAGCCCGCAGGCGCTCCCGTCGGTCGTGGCGTCTGCGGAGGGCGCATCGCCCGCCACCGCAACGAGCTGCCCCTCCGACCGCACCAGTTCCACATCCAGCACCTCCCACACCACCTGCCGCACCAGCCGCATCCCGAGGCGATGGCGTGCGAACCTGGGGAGTACCCGCCTCAAGCCACGAGACAGTGGCGAGACCCGCGCCGTACCGAGCCGTGCCGCCCTCCGGCCGGCGTCCGCAAAGACCATCCCGGCATCCGTGCGCCGCCCCGCCAGCCGCAGCAGGGCCGTCGCCTCGGCCCGATCGACCCGCAGGTTCCTCCGGGCCATGCGCCGAAAGCGGTCGATCTGCATGGCCACTGTCCGACTCGTGCCGAGCCGCTTCGCAGCGACCTCGCGACGGAACTCTTCCGATTCGTCGGGCGGGGGCGAATCCAGGTGCTGCATCGCCTCGAGCACCGACAGCGGAACGATCGCGTGAACCGGACGGCCGGGTTGGGTGTTCATGGAAGGAGTGAGATAACCGGTGGATTCGGCGCGGAAGTTAGCCCAAGGTCTGGCACGATACCAGAGCCGTTGCGCCGATTGGGTCGCAAGGCGATTGTATGCTGCATCGTGGCTACCGAAGCTGACCGGCGCCGCTTCGAGGAGGAGGCGCTGCCCCACCTCGACACCGTCTACCGTGTGGCTCTCCGCCTGTCGGGAAACGAGACCCAGGCCGAGGACCTCACCCAGGAGACGATGCTCAAGGCCTTCCGGTCATGGCACCAATACCGCCCCGGCACGAATGTCCGGGCGTGGCTGCTGACCATCCTGCGCCACACGTTCATCAACGAGTACCGCAAGGCCAAGCGGGCGGCGACCGAAGTGGACGTCACACATCTCGAGCCGTTCACGGTGTTCCACCATGTGCAGGACGCCGATCCTGAAGGGACCTTCTTCAATCAACTCGTGGACGAGGACGTCCTGAAGGCGATCGACCGCCTGCCGGATGAATTTCGGGAGACCCTCGTATTGAGCGACGTGGAGGGGCTTCCCTACGCCGAGATCGCCAAGATCACGGAGGTGCCGGTCGGAACGGTGAAGTCGCGTCTGTTCCGGGCGCGGCAGGCGCTCCAGAAGGAGCTCCACGACTACGCCGTGGAGATGGGGTACATCAAAGGGCGGAAGGAAGGGGACGCATGACGGACCAACAGCCTCGAGACATCGACTGCGGCGAGGCACTCGATCGCCTGTATGAGTACATCGACAAGGAACTCACGCCGGTGCGCTCCGAGGAGGTGCGCATTCACCTCGAGCAGTGCGCCCCGTGCCTCGCCATCACCAACTTCGAGGACTCCTACGTGCGGTTCCTCGAGGCCCGCACCCGCGTCCAGGGAGCTCCCGAGGCACTGAAGAAGCGCATCCTCCAGCAGCTGCTGTTCGAGACTGGAGAGCACCAGGCTCGATGACGCCGGCGGCCGCGGTCGCGCTGGCCGCCGGGCTCGCCCTGGCTGGACGCGCGATCGGCTGGCTCACCCCGAGCGGGACCGTCGCCGCCGCCCTCGTGGGCGCGGCGATTTTCACAGGCGGCGGCCTACCGGGCGCCGCCCTGCTCGCCCTGTTCTTCGTCTCCGGCAGCGCCCTCACCTATCGGTCCGGCGCATCTCGCGCCGAGCTGCCCATGACTCAGCGGCACGGCCGCACCGGGCGGCAAGTGCTGGCCAACGGCGCCTGGGCCGCGGCCGGCGCCCTGCTCCTGACCGTCGGCGAGGCCGGCTGGGCGGTCATGGCGGGGGCCTTGGCCACCGCCCAGGCCGATACGTGGGCCACCGAGATCGGCGCGCGCGCGACCCGGCCGACCCGGCTGATCACGTCAGGGCGACCCGTCACACCCGGCACGTCGGGAGGCGTGACGGCGCTGGGCACCGCCGGCGGGTTGCTGGGCGCCACGCTGATGGGCGGTCTGGCGGCGTTACTCGGGATCCCCACGGCCGTCGCCCTGGCAGCAGTCACCGGGGGCATCCTCGGCATGCTCGCCGACTCGGTCCTCGGCGCCACCCTTCAGGGGGTGTACTACTGCGACCGCTGCGCCATGCAAACCGAATGGGCCGTGCACCGCTGTGGCGAGCGGGCACGACCCGTACGTGGACTCCGATGGGTGGGAAACGACGGCGTGAACTTCGTGGCCACCGGGCTGGGAGCCGCGGTGGCCATCGCCCTCTACTGATCCTTGAACTTGGCCAACCGATACACGAGTGAGACGGCGTAAGCCAGCACTACGACCGCCGCGATGACATACGCGGCCACCATGTAGCCGCCGTTGTCAGGCATTTGCATCGACCGTCTCCTCCTCCCGAATATCGCGCAGCACTGTCAGCGCATGGCGCATGAGCAAGAAGCCGATGAACAGCGCCGTGAACACTCCGATCGAGATCAGCAGCGTGGTGAGCATGGCGCCGGGGAGCGACGGGCGCTCCGGCTTCAGGAGCACCGGCTCCGGATGCAGCGTGCGGAACCAGTACACCGTGACGTGAATGAAGGGCACCAGCGCGAGGGCCATCACACCCAGCACCGCGGAGAACCTGGCCCGAATCTCGAAGTCGTTGAATGCACCCCGCAGCACGAGGTAGCCTACGAAGAGCAGGAAGATGAACAGCGTGGAGGTGAGCCGGGCGTCCCAGGTCCACCACGTGCCCCAGACCGGCTTTCCCCACAGCGGGCCAGTCGTGAGCATCACGACGGAGAACGCCACGCCCACCTCGGCCGACGAACTGGCGACGAGGTCGAACTTGCGGTCCCTCGTGATGAGGTACAGCAGGCTGAGCAGCCCCGTCACCGCGAACGCCAGCAGTCCGGCCCAGGCGGCCGGGGCGTGAACATAGAAGATCTTCTGTGCAAGCCCCTGAAGTCGCTCGACCGGCGTGTAGACGAGGGCGCGAATGTACACCCCCGTCAGCCCCAGGAGCGCCAGTCCGGTGATCACGGTACCACGACGCGCGGACCGGATCGCTCGTTCACGGCGTGTCATTCTTCCAGAATCGCCTCGAAGAGAAGGAGTGAGAGAGTGAAGAAGATAATGACAAAGGCCGCCAGCATGCTAAGCCAGCCCGTCAACTCGTCGAACGGACGGAGCGCCACGATGCGCCGCGTGAGCTGCACGGCCGCGACGATCGGCGGGAACAGGAACGGCAGCAGCAGCACCGGAAGCATCACCTCCGAGAACCGCGTGCGCACCACGATGGCGCTGAACAGGGTACCCACGGCCACGAAGCCCGTCGTGGCCAGGAATATCACCAGCAGCAGCAGTCCCAGCTGGCGCCAGAGGGGAACATCGTAGAAGAGAATGAACAACGGGAGCGACACCAGCTCCACGATGCCCACGAACACCAGATTGCCCAGCACCTTCCCGAGGAAGATCGCCGTCGGCGTGGCCGGGCTGAGCCGCAGGCCGTCCACCGCCCGGTTCTCCCGCTCCAGCAGGAAGGCTCGGTTCAACCCGAGCATGCCCGCGAACGTGAACGTCACCCACAGCGCCCCCGGGGCGAGATCCAGATCGCTCACCGCCGTAGCGTCACGGGCGAAGTAGAGAATCGTGAGGACGAGGATCGCGAACACCAGGGACGAGAAGAGCGCGGTCTTCGTGCGCTGCTCGACCAGCAGGTCCTTGCCCGCCACCGCCAGGCACGCGCGCAGCGTGTCGTAGCTACTCACCGGCCGCCAGCTCCCGGTAGCGTGTCACGACGTCCTCCGCATCGCCGCACGGCTCCAGCGCAACCATCCGCCCGGACACCATGTAGCCGACCCGGTCCGCGGAACCCACCAGCTCGACCAGCTGGTGGCTGGCGATCATCATCCCCGCTCTGCTCGCCTTCAGCTCGGCCAGCACCTCGATCACGGTGCGCGACGCGGCGTCGTCGAGGCCCGTCAGCGGCTCGTCGAGCAGGAGTACGCGGGGCTCCGGGAGCAGCGCGCGGGCGATCGCGAGTCTCTGGAGCATGCCCCGACTGAAGGTCCCGATACGCTCGTCGCCCACGTGCAGCAGACCCATCCGATCCAGCAGCGAATCCATGCGTGTGCGATCGCTCGTGCCGTGCAGCCGACCAAAAAAGCGGAGGTTCTCCCGCGCCGTGAGCGCGTCGTACATCATCGTGTGGTGCGCCACCATCCCGATGGCGCCATGCCGCTCGACCCGTCCCTTGGAAGCCTTGAGCAGTCCCGAGACGACGCGCAGCAGGGTTGTCTTCCCTGCCCCGTTGCCACCCACAAGGAGTACCGCCTCACCGGGGGTCACCTCGAGAGACACGTCCCGGACCGCCCAGCGGTAGCCGAAACGGCGGAAGACGCCGTGCAGGGAGAGCGTGGGATCAGCCTGCGGCATCGATCCGCTCCGCGAGTTCATCCAGCGTGTACGGCTTGATGAGATACCCGCTGTGTCCTATGCCCAGGACTTCGACCAGCGGCTCGATGCTGGTGTACGCGGTAGTGATCACCACCGGGGTGTCGGGGCGATCGGCGCGGATCAGGCGCAGAAGGTCTATGCCGTCGGTGTCGGGGAGCCGCATGTCCAACACGATGACATCCGGCTTGAAGCTCGCGAGTTGGGGGAGCGCTTCCGCTCCGGTCCCCGCGAATGCCATCTCGTAGCGCGCTCCGTAGGCGCGCTGGTAGGCACTGCGGAGGTCGGCCTCGTCCTCGATGAACAGAACCCTGCGGCGAACGTCTGTGGGAGTCATACCCGTGCTGTTTCCAGGCGGCTGCAATATAGCACAGGGCGCTGGCTCAGGCGGGATCCGCCTCCTCGATCTCGAAGAGCCCGTCGGTCTTGGTGAGCACGAGGATGGCCCGAATCTCTTCGGTGGGGCCGCGGAGCCGAATCACGTTGCCGCCGGGCACCGCCCGGCGTCGCACCATGACCAGGGCCCTCAGTCCTGCGCTGTCCAGGTGCTGCGTGGCGCGCATGTCCACCACGAGCCTGCCCCTTCCCTCACGCAACAGGTCCATGAGCTCCCCGGCCGCTCGGCGGAACGTATCACACGTTTCCAGATCGAGACGCTCGGGAGCCAGCAGGATCTGCTCGCTTCGGGAACCGGTCGTCACTGGACCACTCCTCCGGGGCAGCGCGAACGCACACCGCTCCTCGCCCTCACAAGTAAAGAGGGCGAGGGCAGTGGTTTCCAGGTACTTCGTCACAGGTTTGTACGGAGCGCAGCGCCTCACGGCCGCCTCACGCTCCGGGAGGATTCGGGGCTCAGCGCGGTTGGGGAGCTCTCGACGTGGCTCGCATCCCGGCGAGCGCCATCACGAAGATCAACGCGATGATGACTGCTGAGGCAATGCACCAGCGGCACCAGGCGTGGATCACGGCCGCCTCGAGATAGCTGAGGTAGGCGGTGAAACCCACACCGACGCCGGAGACCAATGCCATCAGGAGGGTCGGCTCCCGACGCTCGACCCACCGGGGCTGCAACCCGACGAGGCTCACGCCTAGGAGCACCACGTACCCCACCATCCCCCAGAACGGAACCGGCACTCCCAGGAAGTCGGCGTACTCGGAGAGCTGCACCGTCTCGCAGCCACCGTCCCCACAGGCCAGCAAGCCCAGAAAGCCCACCTTCCAGAGCCAGAGGTAGAGGCTGATGAAGAACCCGATCACCGAGAGCGCGGCGATCGCCATCCGGTGCGTCATTGGCTCTCGGCCGGCATCGCCCGCGTCACCAACGCGCGCAGACTATCGTAGGAGATGGCGCCGGCGACCATGAGGCCCCCGATGATGAAGGTCGGCGTAGATTGTATCCCCATGGTCAGAGCCTGCTCCTTCGTGGCCAGGATGCGCCCGAGGTACCGCTGCTCGTCCATGCAGTCGTCGTACTGGTCCATGTTCACGCCCAGGTCCCGGGCGTAGCCCCGGAAGGTCCGCCCGGGACGCCGACCCTCCATCCAGCGGCGCTGATTGTAGAAGAGCTGGTCGTGCATCGGCCAGAACAGCCCCTGCTCACCGGTGCATGCCGCCGCCTGGTGCGCCAGATTCCCCGCATCGTGACCGCCCAGCAGGAAGTCGCGATACACCCACCGGACCATCCCCGCACTGATGAGCCGCTCCCGCACGTCGGGCTTCGTGAGAATCGCAAACTGCGCGCACCAGGGACACGCGAAGTTGGAGTACTCGATGATCTCGACGGGCGCGGAGTCCGACCCCAGGGTGTACCCCTCGAAGGCCGTGGCGCTCACCGGTACCGGCCCCACCTCCCGGGGTCCGGCGTCCCGGCTGCTCTGCCGCGCCCACCAGATCCCCGCCGCTCCCGCTACCGCCAGCACGACGAGACCGAGGTAGAAGGGCTTCAGGTTCCTTGACTGCGCCATGTCTCACCATCCTCCTCGTCGCCCAGATCCGGCGACTCCATTTGTTCGCGCGCCTGCTCGACGATCCGCCGACTCTTGGCCACTTCCGGGGTATCGTACGTCGAGCGCACCTCGTAGTGGAAGAGCTCGCTGCGGGCGTCGCCCATGAGCCTGATCAGCTCGGGGCCGGCGGCGAGCAGCGTGTCGTCATCCGTCAGCCCTCTGATCCGCGCGGCGAGACCACGCAAGAGCTCCACCAAACGCCTCCTGCGGGCGTCGTCGTACGTCGGCTCGGACATGCTTCACTCCTTGGGAGGTGGGCACCGCACCGATCACACGTCTGATCGGATGTTTGACCACTGCAATCTACTCACAGCGCGGTGTTCGCACCGGATTGCATGGGGCGCTGACACTGTTTACGTTTGGTACGCAGAAACCCAGCGCCCATCAATCAACGACAACAGGTGTATGAGCAGAAAGCGTATGCAGCAGCCGAAGACCGAGAACCCATCGGCGCTCGACCGGGCCCGGGACGAGTTGTACAGCCACATCCTGCGGTGCGGTGTCCTCCAGGCACAGATCGAGCACCAGAAGGACTGGTTCGACGACACCATCGAGTACATGGCTGAGCGGTACACTGCGCTGACCGAGGAGGAGCTGACCGAGCTCCGCGGCCTCGGTGAGCGGTACTGCCAACCGGTGATCCGCCACAACCCACCGGTCGGCGCCACGAGCTGACGTCGATCGCGGTTGTCGGTGCATAGGGATACCCCGCTCTGAAAGCGGGGTTCTTTGTTGCCCGCCGCCGACTACGGGCGGCCCGATCCGAGCCGCAACCGCACCCCTGCCACGAGACGCAGACCGCCCGCGAGACCCACCTCCGCGAACCACCCCCGCCTTCCACCGGGGCTCGACTCCACCCCCAGCACGACCAGGATGTACTCGGTACTCTCGACGTCGGTGAAGGTGACCGACGCTCCACCCCCGGCGTAGGGGGTCACTCCGCGGCGTCGGAACGGGCTGAGATGGTAGGACACCATTGCCTCGACCCGGCCGGCGAAGTCACCCTCCCAGCTCCCGGCGCTCGCGAGCAGCCCCAGCCGAAGCCGTCCCCGCGTACGATAGGCGTATCCCAGTCCGCCGCCGGCGAACTGCCTCGCGGTCACGGTCGCCACCGCCTGCGCCTGGAGCTCGTGCATTCCCTGCGCGCGAGCCGGGGTCCCCAGCGCCCCGAGCCCGAGCAGTAGGAGGGGAACGACCCTATGCCAGCTCAATGTCGTACTCGATGGGAATATCGGGGGCCAGCGAGCTCAACACCGAGCAGTACTTCTCCACCGAGAGGCTGACGGCGCGCTCGGCCTTCGCGCGATCCAGCTCCTCGCCGGTGAGCCGGAAGCGCAGTCGCAGAGAGACATAACGCCGGGGCTCCTCATCGCGGCGCGTCCCCTCGACCGCAATCGAGACTTCGCGCAGCCGAACACGCATCTTCTTGAGAATCACCACCACGTCGGCGCCGGCGCATCCGCCGGCCGCGAGCAGCAGGGCGACCATGGGACTCGGCCCAGCCTCACCATCGCCATCGATATAAACCGCGCGCGTGACGGGCTCGGTGCCGGCGCCCGAGAAGCGCAGCCCCTCCCCCGACCACGCCAACTCCACCGCTCTCACCTGTGGCACGTCAGGACCCCCTTCGGGTCGTCAGTCCGATGAACACCCGGTGCCGGCGGAAGGCATCCTGTGGATGGTATTCGACCAGCCAGTTCATTCCTTCCCGCAAGCGCATTTCGAACCCCAGGACGAACTGCAGCCACAGCTCCGGACAGTTGGGGTCGGCTTCGCACTCGGCCCGTCCGAACAGTCCCACGCCCCCTCCCACATACGGAATGGCCGTGGCACTGTCCGGCATGAAGCGGTAGACCAACTCCAGGCTCGTCACATAGGTGTTGTCGATGTTGAGGAAGCCGAGCTCACCCGAGAGACGCACGCGGAGCCGGTCGTCGGCCACGTAGCCGAGATCGAGCGCCAGACTCACCACCGCCTGACCCTCACCCTCGAAGTCCGCCCCCAGCCTGGCTCCAAACCCGAACAGGCCGACCTTGGCCCACGGCACCCGCGTCTCCACCGGGACCGTGTCCGCAAGAGACGGCTCCTGTTCCGGTTCCTGCGCGGCGAGCGGCGCGGCGATCAGCAGCGAAAGAAGCGCTGGTGCGATTCGCATGAGTCGAGTCCCGTCATGCCCACGCCGACACCTCAACGGTGCCGTGCGGCACGACTGTAGTCGGCGATGGCGTACACCGAAATGGCTGCCGTGGCCCACGCCAGGGGCCGCACCAGATCGGAGCCCGCCAGGAACGCTAGCAGAGTGAGCAATTGTCCTACGGTTACCGCCTTGCCGCCCGCTCGAGCGGGAAGCGTGGTGGGGCGCCGCAGCATCCAGACCACCAGAAACGCCACGAGGGCCACGATATCGCGGAGCAGCACACCGAGGATCTCCCACGTGTTCAACAACCCGCCGCGCATCACCACCACGAAGGCGGCCACGATGAACAGCTTGTCGCAGATGGGATCCAGGACCACTCCCAGACGGGAGCCGCCGATGCGGCGAGCCCAGATCCCGTCGAAGAAGTCGCTCACGGCGGCCAGCGCGAGAATGACGAGCCGGGCCGCGGCGGACTCCAGGAGCACGAACGCCACGGCGAGTGGAATCCGCAGCGCCGTGAGAAGATCGGGCGCCTGAACCAGGGGTCTTGGTTGCCGCCCCTCCGCTACGCCGGTAGCTTGCATTTCACCGGGCCGTGTACGGCTATGGGAGGCCGTGTGGACGTCGCGCTCATCAGGCAATCCGCCATCTTTGCCGATCTCGACGAGCAGGAGCTCGAGCGGGTCGGCGAGATCTGCAAGGAACAACAGTTTCAGTCCGCCCAGACCGTCTTCAAGGAAGGCGACCCGGGTAATCGGCTGTACATCATCGCCGAGGGCGAGGTCCGCATCTCGCGACAGGTTCCGGGCTCCGGCGAGGAAGCCCTCACCGTCCTCAAGCAGGGTTCCTGTTTCGGCGAGATGGCCGTATTCGACCGCTCGGACCGATCTACGGACGCCATCGCGAACAAGGACTCCCGCCTCATCACTATCACCAGATCCGACTTCGAGATGCTGCTCGATTTCGACCGCGATCTGGCCTACAAGGTGCTCTGGTCGATAGTGCGCATGCTGAGCGAGCGTCTGCGCGTCACCAACGACAATCTGCGCTCGTTCTTGGCGATGTCGATGTTCTAGCTGCCCCCTCGGACGACATACTCGGCCCGCCGCTCCTCGCGGAACACGTCACCGGCCACCCGGATCACATCCTCCACCCTCACGGCCCGCAGCCTCGCCGCGGTCTCGTGGAGTTCGGCGATGGCATCGTACACCCAGGCCTCCAGGATCTCGCCGGCCACCGCCCGTCCACTCTGCTGCCGCACCTCGACCAGCCCGGCCGCATAGTTTCGGGCCCGCTCGAGCTCGTCCACTGAGGGCGGCTCCGTGACGACGCGCTCGAGCTCGGCCAGCATCGCCTCCCGAGCCTCCGTTTCCCGGTCGGGGGATGTGGCAATGTAGCTCAGCACTGCGCCCGCCCGGCGCGCAAGCCACGGCGCGACCGCGACCGTGTACGCCAGCGAACGCTTTTCCCGCAGCTCGTCGAACAGGCGCCCGGCGAGCCCGCTGAGCAGCGCCGCCACCACCGTGATGGGGTACCGGTCGGCCGAGGCGAAGGGGGCGGCCGGGAAGGCCATGGCCAGGGCACTCTGCTCCTTGCGCCGGCCCTCGTGCGCCCGCCCCGCAGCCCACACCGGAGCGCCAGCTTCATCGCGGCGGGACTCCTGCGCGGGCCACGCCGCCAGGGGTGCAAGCGCCGCGTGCAGCTCCTCGGCCTCCAGATCGCCCACCGCGACGACCACCGCGCGTCGCCCGGCGACGCGTCCCGCCCACTCACGCACCAGCCCTGCATCGAGCGCCGTGACCACGTCCGGTTCCCCCAACGCCGGCAGCCCATACGCATCACCGGGAAACGCCTGTCCCAGCGCCCGCTGCAAGGGATGGCGGAACATGTCGTCCCAGACCCGGCGCGCATCGCTCGCCTGCAGGGTCCGCTCCACCTCCACATCCTCGCTGCGCAGCTCGGGCTCGAGCGCCACCATCCGCAGCAGCTCCGCCGCGTCGCGCACGGCGCCGACCCGCACGGTCATCCCCCAACCGATCGTCTCCGCTCCGACGCTCGGGGCGAGCCCGCCGCCCAGCATCTCCGCCGCCTGCGCCAGCTCCTCGGCGGCGAGTCCACCGGCGCCGCGCAGGGCACTCCGAGCCAGCAGCCAGGAGATGCCCGCGTTCGCGTCCGTCTCCTGAGTCGTGACCCCGGGGACGTGAACCAGCACCGTGACCAGGCCCGCCCCGCGCTTGGACCGTGCCAGCACGTCCGCGCCGGGATACGAGCGGTGCACCACGCCGGCCGCGTAGCACGTCGGCTCTCCGAGGAGGGGTGGTGCCTGCCGACCGGCAACGGCAGGGGGCGCAACCGCGGCCACGTCCACCTGGGTCGCGCCGTCCGCAGGCGGCCAGGCACCTTCGAAGCGGGTGGTCCCGCCCTCCGGCAGGTAGAAGAACCCGGAGGCCGCGGTGGGATCGAGGTACTGCTCGGCCACGCGCCGGACCTCGTCGGCTGTCACCGCCATGTCCGATCGGTAGAGCTCGTCGGCGAGACGGTAATCACCCAGCGCCTCGGCCTCGCACAGAACTGAGGCGCGCCCGTCCATCGACTCGAAGCGTCGTGCCCACTGGGTAGCGACCAGTGCCTTGGCCCGCTCGACCTCCGCGACAGCCGGCGCGTCGCCGCGCAGCGCCTGGACCAACTCCAGGCTCCGTTCCAACGCCACGTCCAGACGGGCCTGCTCTCCCTCCAGTCCGAGCTCGAACACGCCGACCTCGGTCGGCGTGTAGTGGCCCGCCCCGGCACTGGCTGCGAGCCCCGGCGTGCGCACGGCCCGGGAGAGCCGCGAGCCCCGCCCCGTTCCCAGGATCGTCGCCACCATGTCGAGGGCGGCTGCGTCCGGATGGAGCGTCCCCACGGTGCGCCATCCGACATTGGCCAGCGGACGCTCCACGTCTCCGCGCTCGACCCGCAGCGCGGCTGGCGCCTCACCGGACTCGAGGGGTGAGCCTTCGACCGGCGCCGCAGACCGCTCCCACGATCCGTAGAGGTCCGTGGCCAGCCGCAGCGCGTGGTCCACGTCCACATCCCCGGCAATACCCACGATCACCCGCCCGGGCGTGTAGCGGCTCGTGTAGTACGCCCGGACGTCGTCCCGAGTCAGGCGCCGCAGACCCTCTTCGGTCCCGATGCGCCAGCGCCGCATCCGATGCACCTGGAACAGGAGTGCGTACAGACCTTCCGTGGCCACCGCGCCGGGCGTGTCCAGCTTCCGCTTCGCCTCCTGGATGATGACCTCGAGCTCCCGTCCCAACTCATCGCCATCGAGGGCGGAGTGCATCAGCGCGTCGGCCTGCACGTCCAACGCACGCTCGAGCCCCCCTGCGGCCGACGGCAGCACCGTGTAGTAGACCGTCTTGTCGTAGATGGTCCCGGCGTTGATGTAGCCGCCCACGAGTTGCGTCTCTCGGGCGATGTCACCCGGTTTCCGCCGTGCGGTGCCCTTGAAGTACATGTGCTCCAGCACGTGGGCGATCCCGGCCCACTCGTCGGGCTCGTCGAAGTAGCCGGCCTTCACGTGAGTGACCACGGCCACGACTGGTGCCGAGCCGTCGCGCTGCAGCAGGAGGGTGAGCCCGTTGGGCAATACCAGCTTCGCAACGTCGTCGGTCCACGCCATGGCGGCTACACGGATCGGGGTAGAATACCGAACACCTCACCCTCGCCGCGGGTGAGGTGTTGTGATGATACGGCCGCCCGACGAGGGCCGGCTCAGCGCAGGATCTTGAGGAGCCCCGCTACCGCAGCACCTTGCACGAAGCTCTCCACGTCCGTCACCGGGACGATCACTCCCGTCTCGAGGCGACTCCGCTGCGCCACCCGCTCCATGTACTGACTGAGAGACGCGCCGACTCCGTCCCGGTCGTCCATCTTCATCTGGAATACGATCTCTTCCCAAGAGCCTGCGTAGGTCACCCCGGAGGCGGTCTTCACCCGGTGATCCGTCTGAGGCCGGCGCTGCATGCCTTGGAGCTCCTGCAACAGCGTGCCGAAGAGCTCCAGCTGGCGGGGGTCGCGGATCGTACCGTCGGGCTGGATCGCAGCGATCTCGGCAAGCAGCCGGTCCACGGGGTCCTGCTCGCTGACCAGCTCGCCCAGACGCCGCTGCCATGGCGCAAGCTCGGGGTCGCCGCCGGGGAGCCGGTAGATGGACTTCTTGAGCTCGATGGTCCTCCACAGTGCAAGTTCGTCGAAGTGCTCCGTGGGATCGGTCTGCTCAAAGTGGAACAGGCAGGCCTCGTACTCACCGCGGTCGTACAACAGGTTGCCGAGGTAGACGCGAGCTTCCGTGTGGGTCTCGTCCAGGTCCAGCGCACGCCGCAGCCAGTAGAGCGCGGCGTCCTCGTCCCCCAGCCGGTGCGCCGCGTAGCCGAGACACGCGGCAGCCTCGGAGGACGCGGCATGGTGCTCGACGGCAATCTCGAAGAACCCCCGGGCATGCCGCAGCATGCCCTCCCGAAAGAGCGCCCGCCCGATCTGCAACATGAGATCGTGATCCTCGCGAAAGCCGAGGGACAGCACCCGGTCGAAACACTGCAGCGCCCGGCCGCGCTCGCCGAGCTTGAGGAGCGATTCCCCCAGCCCCGCGAGTCCTTCCTCGTTATTCGGGTCGAGTGCGAGCGCCCGCTCGAATCCCTCCCTGGCCCAGGCGTACTCCTCTACGGCGAGCTGCGCGTAGGCAAGCCCGACATGCAGCTCCGGAGCGTTGGGATACGACGTGAGGCCTGCTCGCAACTCCGCAATGGCCAGTTCATAGAGGCCTTGGTTGTAGAGTTGATGAGCACGTTCCGCATAGTCGTCCGAGCTGAGGAAGGGGTCCGACATCCGCCGGGCCTCCGGTGGAGGGTTGGGCAACAATATAACGCAACCGCAAATCGCACAAGCGGTTGCGCGGTTGCGGGATACGCAAAACGGCCCGCAGTCGGCGTTGCCGGCGGTGCTCGAACGACCACCGGTTCCGATTGCGGGCCGCCCACGGCGGACCGGGCGTAGCTAATTCTGCGCCAAGCGGATCGCGAGCTGCTGCAGATAGATCTTCCAGACGCCGTCCTCCAGATCCTTCCTCCAGACAAGCGTCCCGTGGCCGGCCTCGACGATCCGGCCGCCGATGCGCACCACATCGGTGGAGTGGGAAAACGTCGCCAGGGCATACGTCGGACTCAGGATCTCTACGTTGGGATCCGTCATCACGAAGTTCATGTACTGGATCGACCCGTAGAACTGGCGCCACGTCTCACCCATCTGCTCCGGTCCCAGGCTGCGTTGCCCGTTGGGCCACATGATTCTCGCGGTGGGCGCGTCATAGTACATGCCGACGAGGCTGTCCAGCTTGGCGTTGTTCAGGACACTGACCCACGTGGCCAGCCGTCCCTCGACCGCCTGCTGCTCCCTCATGCGCTCCCGCTGTGTCAGCTCGGGCGAGCAGGCAACGAATGCCGCACAGACGAGCACAAGGATCAGTTTCGACCGCACCATAGATCCACTCCCTTGTTCGATCCGTTGCGTGTGCTTTCCGCCCTATAAGCTATGGCACGGCCCACTTGCGTCAATGTGAACCGGGGCGTAGCGTATCTCGCCACTTCGCACCATCCACTACACCGAGTTGCACATGACCAGTTCTCGCTCTTCACTCGCGATCGCCCTGCGACAAGGGATCGGCGTCGTGGATGTACGCGCGGAACGAGCGCGGCATTCCCCCGGGGATGTGGTAGCGCCCACGCAGTAGACTCGAGGGCAGCCGCCGACAGGCGGCAGGCTCCGCGTGGCGGTGGGATGGGTGGACGGTCCACCGCCGATGGACGATGACCAGAGACGCCACGCCGTTGCCCGCACTCGATTGCAGCCCGACCGCCGCCTCCGCACGGTGGGGACGGCTCATTGCACCCAGCCCAGTGGCCCTTCCAGGAGGCAGAGCAACCGCTCGCCCCTTGTTTCTCTTCCATGCCAAACGGTACTGCCCATGAATGAGACAACCCGTTCTTCGCTCGCGCTCGCCCTGCAGGACTACCGGGGACCACGGCCGGGGATCGCCATTACGATCGCGGGGGTAGCGCTCCTCGCGGCGATCGCCGTGGGCGCACTCCTGTTCGTGATGCTCGGCAAGACCGCGGCGGCTATCGACGAGGGACGCAGCACGATCCGCGCCCTGCACTCGTACAACGCCGCCCTGGAAGTCTGGCGCAAGATGGCGACCATGCCCGAGTCTGAGTTCCGCTTCCCGGAGCAGGCTCGCGTACGGGACAGCATTGCGGCGGCGCTTCGAGGCGAGCTTGTGAGTTTCCAGGAGGAAGTCACAGATTCAGTAGACAAGCGGCTCGTGGGCCAGGTCCTGGAGGACCTCAACCTCACGACCGAGGCAGACAGTTGGGGACCCGAACTCGGGGCGCGCGGCCGCGCAGCCATGATCGTGCTCACGGCCCGCCAGGACTCGGCGATGTTTCGGGCGGCCGCCCGCTACCAGCAGTCGCAGCTCGCCGCGGCGCTCGTGGTGGGCTTCGGGATCCTCGCGGCCGGCGTGCTGATCATCCCGATGTCGTGGCTGTATGTGCGGTACAAGCAGGGGCAGCCGCCGGAACTCTGAGCCCCGGCTGCCGAGGGCGGCGGCGCGCTGGGTGGGGAACGTCGCGGGGTACACGTAACTACTTCTTCGGCGTCGCTGCCGCGGGACGGGACGGGAATGAGAGTGTGGTGGTGTTCCCGCGCCGGGCGCGTCGCGGAGAGGACTGTTGAGCCGGCTCACCAGCTACCAGAAACGGCTGTTCGTCTTCCTCAGCGTCGCGACCTTCTTCGAAGGTTACGACTTCATGGCGCTGAGTCAGATCCTGCCCAATCTCCGGGCGGACATGGCGCTGTCGGAGGCCCAGGGCGGGCTGCTGGGATCGGTCATCAGTCTCGGCACCGTGCTGGCCTTCGTGCTCGTGCGGCTGGCGGACCGCTGGGGCCGCCGCCGGGTGCTGGCGATTACCATCCTCGGCTACGCCACCTTCACCTTCTTCACGGGGCTCTCCCGCACCCCCTACGACTTCGCCCTATACCAGTTCGTGGCCCGGGTATTCCTCATCGCCGAGTGGGCACTCAGCATGGTGATCGCCGCAGAGGAGTACCCCGCCGAGAAGCGTGGCTTCGTCATCGGTGTGATCCAGGCCAGCAACTCGCTGGGCTCGATCACTTGCGCGGCGATCGCGCCGTTCCTGCTCCAGACATCGCCCGGCTGGCGCACGGTCTACTTCGTGGGCGTTCTCCCCCTGCTCCTCCTGGCGTACGCGCGCCGCGGCCTCAAGGAGACGAGCCGCTACGTCGAGTACGCCGCGGCCCGAAAGGAGACCAGGCACAGCCTCTTCGCGATCCTGCGCAGCCCCTACCGCATACGGGTGCTCCAGATGGCCCTCATTTGGGGGCTGACCTACATCTGCACCAACACCGCCGTGTTGTTCTGGAAGGAATTCGCGGTGGGACAGCGCGGCTTCACCGATGGCGAGGTCGGCAAGGCCGTGGCGATCGCGTCGATCGGGGCACTGCCGTTCGTGTTCTTCATCGGGAAGCTGCTGGATTCCTGGGGGCGTCGCAGAGGTGCGGTGTTCATCTATAGTGTGTGCGCCGTGTTCGTGGTGCTGGCCTACCAGCTCCACGGCTTCTGGGCCCTGACCTTCTGCCTCGCGGCGGCGATCTTCGCGGCCATCGCGCTGCTGGCATTGCTGAACACGTATACCACCGAGCTGTTCCCCACGGAGATGCGGGCCGACGCGTTCGCGTGGTCGAACAACCTGCTCGGCAGGATCGGTTACGTCATCGCGCCGGGGATCGTGGGTTGGGCGGCGGGATACATGGGCTGGGGCAACGCCGTATCCCTCACGGCCATTGCGGTCATAGCGGCGCTCATCCTGATCCTGGCGCTGCTGCCGGAAACCTCCCGGAAGGAGCTGGAGGAAACCGCGCAGCTCTAACTCTGGTTTGGCGGGAGAGGGATGGCTATCGTGGGAGACCCCGACAGCGGAGGGAACCGGTCGTGGCGGTGAAGCTCGAGTTCGTTCAGGAGGCTCTCGCCGGCAAGTACGAGATCGAGCGCTCCATTGGGAAGGGCGGCATGGCCACCGTCTTTCTCGGCCACGAGGTGGGGAGCGACCGCCCGCTGGCCATCAAGGTGCTCCGCCCGGAGTTTGCCGCCACGATCGTGGGGGACCGGTTCCGCCGCGAGATCGAGATCCTGACGGACCTCCAGCACCGCAACATCCTGCCGCTCCACTCCTCGGGCATCGCCGGGGCCCTCGTGTACTACGTGATGCCGCTTGCGGTGGCGGGCTCATTGCGACCGAGAATCGAGCGGGAGGGGCGGCTCAGGTTCGACCAGACCCTCGACTTCACCCGCCAGGTTGCGCAGGGCCTCGACCATGCCCACGCCCACGACATCATCCACCGCGACATCAAGCCCGAGAACATCATGTTCCACGAGGGCCGCGCGGTCATATGTGACTTCGGAGTGGCGCGCGCACTCGTGCGGGCAGGGGGCGAGAGCCTCTCGACCAGTGGCCTCGTAGTGGGAACGCCCGCCTACATGAGCCCGGAGCAGGCACGCGGCAAGACGGAACTCGACCTCCACACCGACATCTACTCGCTGGCTTGCGTGGTCTTCGAGATGCTCAGCGGGGAGACCCCCTTCACCGGTCGCACGGCCCAGTCCATCATGGCCAAGCAGGTGAAGGAGAACCCGCCCCGGCTCCGGGTGGTCCGGCAGGATCTCCCGGAGCACGTCGAGGATGCCATGCAGACCGCTCTTCAGAAGAGCCCCGCTGACCGGCAGTCGAGTGCGGGGGAGTTTGCGGCGGAATTGGGGGGCGAGTAGGAGAGCGCTGATCCTCTAACGCGCGGGCTTCCTCTTCACTCCAGCAGCATCGGTTGTCTCGGCCGCCACAAAGCTATCCTCCGCCGAGTCGGTTGGTCAGCACGAGCGCCTGGCGCCCCCGCCTCACGCATCCTATTGTAATCCTCTCACCGACCCTCTCTCGGAGCCGCGCACGCTGCCCGAACTCATCGACCGCCTCAATCGGGCCCTCGAAGGCCGTTATGTCGTCGAGCGAGAGATCGGTCACGGCGGATGGGCCATCGTGTACCTGGCGCGCGACCTCCACAACCGGCGGCGGGTCGCCCTCAAGGTGTTGCGTCCGGAGATCGCCGAGGGCCTCGGGGGCGATCGCTTCCTGCGCGAGATCGAGATCGCGGCCAACCTCACCCATCCAAACATCCTCCCGCTACACGACTCGGGCGAAGCCGACGACCTGCTCTACTACGTGATGCCCTACGTGGAGGGCGAGAGCTTGCGGCAGCGCCTGAATCGGGAGAAGCAGCTCCCGCTCGAGGACGTGTGGGAGATCACGCGCGAGCTCTCCGATGCCCTGGGGTACGCCCACAGCCATGGTGTCGTACACAGGGACATCAAGCCGGAGAACGTGCTGCTCCAAGAGGGACACGCCGTCATCAGCGACTTCGGGATCGCCCGGGCGGTGAGCGCGGCAGGGGGAGATACCGCTACCGAGACCGGCGTCGCCGTCGGCACGCCGCTGTACATGAGCCCGGAGCAAGGAGCCGGCGAGGCGGATCTGGATACCCGCAGCGACGTCTACTCGCTGGGTTGCTGCGTGTGGGAGATGCTCGCCGGCGACCCGCCGTACACGGGCCCTACCGCACAGGCCGTGCTCGCGAGAAAGGCCGCCGAGCCGCTCCCCCACCTGCGGGCGGTGCGCGAGACGGTGCCGGAGGAGGTCGAGCAGGCCATCAGCAAGGCACTCTCCAAGGTTCCCGCCGACCGCCACTCCACCGCGCACGAGTTCCAGCAGGCGCTGGCGCGTGGCATGCGCAGGTCGGCGCAGTTCCGGGCCATGCGGCAGCGACGCCGGTTCTACGCGCTGGCAGCCCTCGCGGGGATCGTCACCGTCGCGATCATCGCGCAGCTGATCCGCGGCCCAAGCGTGAGGCTCGCGCCGAACCGCGTGGTGGTGGCGACGTTCGAGAACCAGTCCGGCGAGCCCGAGCTCGCGACGTTCGGTGGCATTGCCGCGGACATGATCACGCAGGGTCTGATGGAGGCCGAGCTCGAGGTGGTGCCGTCGCCTTCTGCACGGGGCGCGTGGGATTACGTGCAGGTAGGCATCGCCGAGGGGAGGGTGCGCTCTCCGGTGCGCGCGCTCGCCGAGGAAACGGGCGCCGGGATCGTCGTCGCGGGCACGTATTACCGAATGGGCGACAGCATCATGATCCAGAGTTACGTGACCGACGCAGAACATGGCACGTCACTCGGCTCGATTCAGCCCGTCCACGGCCCCGCTGACGATCCCACAGGCGCGCTCCGCAAGGTGCTCGGCCAAATCAGCGGATTGCTGGCCGTGCATTTCGACCCACGGCTGGCGCCCTCCGTGGGCGCGGCCAGCCACGCGCCGAGCTACGAGGCGTACCGCGCATTCAGTGACGGCATGGAGCGATACGTGCGTGAGGAGTGGCGCGATGCCGTGCACTACTTCGCCCGGGGGCACGCGCTCGATACGACATTCGTTCGGGCACTGCTCTACGAGTCGCTGAGCTTGTTCAACATACCAGCGTGGCGCGAGGCCGATTCCGTGCTCCAGATCGCAGCGCGGTTACGCGATCGGCTGACGGCCTACGATCGCCACTTCCTGGACTACCGCACGGCATTCCTCGCCGCCGATCCCGAGTCCGCCCTGCGTGCCATCAGGCGGGCGGCGGAGATCGCACCGGGCTCCAAGGCGGAGTACAACCTCGCCTTGGAGCTGTACGCGTCCAACCACCTGCGTGAGTCGCGCGACGTCTTGGCGCGCCTCGATCCCACACGCGGGCCCATGCGCGACTGGCTCGGGTATTGGCGGGTCCTTTCCGGTGCCTACCACCTCGAAGGCGATCACCAACGGGAGCGGCGCGTGGCGCGGCGCGCACGCAGGATTCTCTCCGACCAACTGAGTGCGCTCCTGCTCGAGGTGCGAGCATTGGCCGCACTCGGCCGGATCGAGGCGGTCGCCGCGCTGCTCGCCGAGGCCCACCGCATCTCCAACGACGGCACGGGGGCGACGGTCGCCGAGCTGACAGCCCTCGCCGCAATGGAGCTGCGGGTCCATGGCTACGCCGAGGAGGCGGAGGCGATGTTCCAGCGTGCCGCCGACTCGTACGAAGGGCTCGCCCAAGAGACGCTGTCAGATGTCCGTGCGGACTACGCCAGGGTCCTCTACGCCCTCGAGCGGTGGGATCAAGCACAGGCGCTCTATTCCGCTCTGGCCGCTGAATTCCCCGAGCGCATCGCGCACCGGGCGCAACTCGGCCTGATTGCCGCACGGCGAGGCAACATGCACGCAGCGGAGCAGATCGAGACTTGGCTCGCCGATCTGTCCGACCGCTACCGCTTTGGAGAACACGCATACTACCGGGGCACGATCGCCGCCGTGCTAGGGAGGCACCAAGCGGCCGTCGGCCTGCTGCGGGAGGCGTTCGGTCAGCGTTGGCCCCAGGGAAGCATGGTCGTGCACCGCGACTTCGACCTCGAGAGCCTGTACGACTTTCCGCCCTACGTGGCGCTCATGCAGCCGAAGCCGTAGGGCTCACAGCTCGATCAGCGAGCCGAGGTCCTTCGGTCCCGCCCCCTCTAGCGCCTTCGTTCCGGCACACAGATCTTGCACCGCAACGCCGACGGACTTGAACAGCGTGATCTCGCCATCACGCTCCCGTCCCGCAGCGTCCCCGTTCACGACGTCGCCCAACTCGACCAGGTCAGCTTCCGACATCAATCCCTGCCCAACTGCCGCGATCACCTCTCCCGCCTCTGCCATCGAAGCTTCCCGCTGATCCACGAACACGCGTGCCGTGCCCACCAATGCGGGGTCGATCTCGCACATCTGCGGCGTGAACGCGCCGATCGCGTTGATGTGCGCGCCGGGTGCCACGTCCTCAACGCAGAGCACCGGCTCGGACGAAGACGTGGCGGTGCAGATCACATCCGCGCCTTGAGCCGCCTCTGACGCCGAGCCGGGGCACGTCGCCGCGGCCCACCACCTCCTGCGCGAACGCCTCGGCTCCGGCCAGCGCGTACACGGCCACCGCCTCGATGCGCCGCACGCAGCACACGGCCTCGAGCTGCGTTCGGGCCTGCACCCCCGCCCCGATGATCGCTACCCGCTTCGCATCGGACCGGGCCAACAGCTCCGTCGCCAACCCGCTCGCGGCTCCGGTGCGAATTGCCGTTAGCGCTCCGCCCTCGAGCAACGCCGCGACTTGCCCCGTCTCGGGATCCAGCAGCACGACCACGGCATTCACGACCGGCAGTCCCGCCTCGGCGTTCTGCGGGAAGACCGAGACCAGCTTGCCGCCGAGTCCGTAGGGCACGTCGCAGCGGCCCGGCATGACGAGGGTGACGGCGTTCCTCGCAGGAACCGACACGCTCGTGCGCATTGGCACCTCGGCCGTGCCCGCGGAGAGCTGGCCGAACGCATCGCGCATGGCGTCGATGGCTTCCCGCATCGGAAGGGCCGCTCGAACGTCGTCCGCGGAGAGGACACGAATCGTGGGCATGACGGCTCCGGTTGGCGTCCTGTGATCGACTGCATAACATTCCCACGCGCGCCGCGCACCGCAACGCTCACGGAGTGAGCCACCATGCTTGGCTTCTACCTCACCATGTTCGTCCTTCCGGCTGCGATCATCCTCACCGCCATCGTGCTGGCACGCCTGACCCGAGGGCGGGAGGAGTGATGCAGGACGCCCCAGCGACGATCGAGATCACCGCCAACCCGTACGCCGTCGCCTCCTTCGTCGTGTACTTGCTGATCGTCATCGGGATCGGGGTCGTGTCCGCCCGGTTCTCGTCCGCGGGCGTGGGCCACTTCTTCGTGGGCGGGCGCAAGATGCACCGCTTCGTGGTCGCACTCTCGGCCGTCGTATCGGGCCGCAGCGCCTGGCTCCTGCTCGGCGTGACCGGCATGGCATACACCATGGGCGCCAGCGCCACGTGGGCGGTGGTGGGCTACATCGTGGCGGAGATGTTCCTGTTTCTGTTCTACGCCACACGGCTGCGCCGGTTCAGCGAGGTGTACGACTGCGTCACGGTCCCCGACTTCTACGCCGCCCGGTTCGGCGATCGCAGCGGCGCGCTTCGCACCATCCTGATCGTCATCATCCTGATCTTCATGGTGGGATACGTCTCCGCCCAGTTCATGGGCGGCGGGAAGGCCTTTGCTGGGAGCTTCGGGCTCAGCCCGACCACGGGGGTGATACTCACCGCGGCCATCGTGGTGA
>JBDHBX010000017.1:0-64423 GCA_039592335.1 Gemmatimonadota bacterium
CGCTCGCGAGCCGCGCCACGAGGTTGGTCGGCCCCGCTCTCCCGAGGCCGAAGCGTCCAACGTTCCACCTACTCATCACGTACCTCCTCCCATGGAGTGGTCCGTTCGCGCCTACGGCACGCACCGCGCCTTGATGTCGTCGATGACGTCGGACCCGGCGGAGCCGTGCATGGTGTAGACGCGTATGATCCCGCCCGCGGCGTCCGTGCCGTACATCGTGGTGGCCGATGGGCCGCGGAAGATTTCGATCAAGAGCACGTTGGCGGGGTTGATCTGGTCGAGCACGCCGATCGCCTGTCCCGGGGCGTCGGGGGTGTCGCTGGTCTCGAACAGCTTGAGCCCGGTGACCTGGCCGCGCAGGGCCAGCGCCACACTGGCGTAATCCTCGAGTTGCTCGGGAGTGAGGACCTGGCAGCCGACGGCGGAGGGGCCGGGCTGCACTGGGGTCTCCTGCTGGGCGTGGGCCGTTGCCGTGCCGCCGATGAGCGCACCAAGAGCAATGGTGCATACACCCACCCACCGTACCGGCCGCAGCGCCCGAGAGACGCCGCGCCATGTCGGCCGCATCTGCCCTGTCATGTTGCTCAACTCCCCGGGGCCCTAGGAGGGGGACCCTGCAGGAGGCGCGGAGTCGGCGTCAGAGCGACGCCGATCCGCCTCAAGCGGAAGAGTTCACCCAGATTCCTAAAGATTCGGCAAAGTTGGTCTTAAGAATCTCGGCGAGCTTTATGACTCCGCCGGTATGTGTTACACCGCGCAAGACTAGGAGATTCCCCCATATTCCGACAAAAGTGACCGCCTTTGCCGAGGGGTGTGGCCGCCGTCCTGGGAACACCCCGACGGGGACTGCCGTTTCGGTTGCAGGCAGGGCCAAGTCCCGATAGGTTCGGGGCTTCGCAACCCACTCCTCCCACCCAGGGGTCGCTCATCACCGTCCCAACGCGCAGATCCAGGAAGCCACGGTCCGCTCGCCACGTGGGGGAGTCTGCCGCGGGTACGGACGCGCGGCCCGACCCAGAAGCCACACTGGAGTTCGCCCGTGCGGCGGCCGTGGGCCTGACCGACACGCCGCGGTGGCTGCCCTGCCAGTATCTCTACGACGCGCGCGGCAGCAGCCTGTTCGAGGAGATCACGAGGCAGCCGGAGTACTACCCGACCCGCACCGAGGCCCGGATCTTGGAGCGGCACGCCCCGGACATCCGTGACGCCACCGGGCGCGTGACCCTCATCGAGCTCGGATCGGGCTCATCGGTCAAGACGAGCTATCTACTTTCTGCGTACGCCGAGGCGCACGGTGAGGTCGGCTACGTGCCCGTCGACGTGAGTGCATCGGCGCTCGAGCACGCGCGGGAGCGGATCGGCCGGCTGCACCCCAGCGTGCGCGTGGACGGCATCGAGGGCCGATACGAGGAGGCCTTCCCCCAGTTTCACCGGCACTCACCGGCGATGGTGGTATTCCTGGGCTCCACGATCGGGAACTTCAATAACGGCGAGTCCCTCGCGTTCTGGCGGCGCGTCGAGCGGGAGCTCGTGCCCGGCGACTACTTCCTGCTCGGGGCCGATCTCGTGAAGGACACTGCGGTCCTGGAGGCCGCCTACAACGACTCGGCCGGGGTCACGGCCAGCTTCACCACCAATCTGTTCACCCGCATGAACCGCGAGCTGGGCGCCGGGGTGGACCTGGCCCAGGTGGAGCATGTGGCGCGCTACAACGAGGACTGGCAGCGCGTCGAGATCTTCGTGCGCTTCAACGAGGCGCAGAGGGTACGGATTGAACCTCTCGACCTGAGCGTGGACATCGGCGCGGGCGAGATGGTGATGGTCGAGATTAGTCGGAAGTTCGTGTTGGCCGATCTGACGCGTTACCTGGCCACGCTGGGGTTGGCCGTGCGCGGGGTGTTCACCGACGAACGGCGCTGGTTCGGCCTGCTGCTGCTGCAGAAGGGGCCGGCCGGCTAGCCACCTGCGCCTGCGAATCGCGCGGTGACACGACGAGGGGGATGGTGGCTCACTGCAACCATCCCCCTCGCGCTTTGCTTCCGAGCTGCAGTCTACCTGAGTCGCCCGCGCTCGATGGACAGCTCGTCGTATTCCGGAATGAGAGCCAGGTCGGCGGCCTGCGCCTGCGCCCGGAACGCCGCCACCTCCTCGGCGAACACGAGGTTCAGCTCCTCCAGGGCCGTGTCGAGCGCCGCCTCGGCGCGCTCCAGCGTGATGGTCTGCGCGTCGGTCGGCGCATCCCACGAGGATCCGAGGGAGGAGCCCGCGCGCCGCAGCCGATCGTAGGCCGTCGCTGGGCCGGAGAAGATCCCCTGACCGCTGGGCGGCGCGAACCAGGACTTCGACACTTCGTCGAGCCGTTCCTTCAGCGCGTCACCGGACTGCTGCAGTGCCTGCGCCGTGCTATCATCCAGCGAGGCGCTGCGGTCGAGCACCGCGTCGATGGCCTTCTGCGTCTCCCGCAACCGCACGACCACCTCCGTCACGAGCTCGACCTGGCGCTGCGCCCGCAGCAGCATCGTGTACTTGGCCTCGCGATCGCGCTGCGGGACGGTGATCCGTGGATCGGGGAGGACCTCCACCGAGCCGTTCGCCACCGCGTCGCCGACGGCAATACGGACGGCATAGTTCCCGGGGAGCACGAAGGGTCCGTCGAAGGTGCGGGTGCCCGTCGCGGTCGGCACCTCGGGACCGGTGCGGGCGAGGTCCCACGCAGCACGGTTGACACCGGGCTTCACGGAGCTCTCCATCGAGCGGAGGACCGTCCCGTCGCCGTCCAGGACCTCGATCTTCGCCGTGGCCGTGTCGCCGGCGCCATGCCAATAGCTCAGCAGCGCTCCGTACGCGCGGTTCGTGCCGCTGAACATGGTGTGTCCCGTGGAGCGGTAGCCGATTGCGTCAGCCGAGCGGTACTGGATGGCCACCGGTGGATCGAACAGGTGCAGCGGGGATGCCGCCGCCGCGCCCTGGGCCATCGCCCGCAGAGGCCGCACGTCATCCAGCACGTAGGCGCCACGTCCGTGGGTGCCGATCACGAGATCGTGGTCCCTCGGGTGAACGATCAGCGCGCGCACCGGCGCGGAGGGTAGACCGTGTGTCCACTTGAACCAGTTCTGCCCTCCGTTGAGGCTGACGTACATCCCGAACTCGGTGCCGAGGTACAGCAGGTCTGCCACGATCGGGTCCTGCTCGATCACGTGGACGAACCCGTCGATCTCCTCGGTCGCGACGCTGCGCCAATTGCGGCCGTAGTCGGTCGTGCGGAACACGTAGGTCGTCCAGTTGCCCCGCCGGTGGTCTTCGAATACGACGAAGGCCGTGCCGGCGTCGAACTTGGACGGCTCGATGTGCGGCACCCAAGTGTTGTTGGGGACGCCTCGGATGCGGCCCACGACGTTCGTCCACTCGGCGCCGCCGTTGCGCGTCACCTGCACGTTGCCGTCGTCGGTGCCCACCCAGATCACGCCCCGCTCCACCGGACTCGGTGCGATCGTGATGATGGTCGTGTGGTTCTCGGCGCCGGTGGCGTCGCGCGTGAGGCCGCCACTCTCGTCGGCGCGCTGCTTCTCGGGATCGTTGGTCGTGAGATCGGGCGAGATGATCTGCCACGTGTCCCCACCGTCCATCGTGCGGTGGACGAACTGGCTCCCGAAGTAGACGACGGTCGAGTCGAACGGGTCCACGTTGATGGCGGCGTTCCAGTGGAACCGCAGCTCGGTCCCCAGCGGGTGGACCGGTTTGATGTCCTTGCGCTCGCCGCTCACCTTGTCGAACCGCCGCAGGTTTCCCTGCTGTGACATGCTGTAGCCGTAGCGCGGGTCACCGAAGTCGACCATGGTCCCGAAGCCGTCGCCGCCACCGACCCGGGTCCAGTAGTAGTTGCGAATGCCACCGCCGTGCCACACGGCGCTCGGCCCGAACCACGAGCCGTTGTCCTGCAGACCGCCGTACACGTTGAACGGCGTATCCAGATCCACGTTGATGTGGTAGAACTGCGCCAGGGGGAGGTTCTCCACGAAGCGCCAGTTGTCCCCCCGGTCGTACGAGATGCCCACCCCGCCGTCGTTGCCCATGATCAGCAGGCGGCTGTCGTTCGGGTGGATCCACAGCTCGTGCACGTCGCCGTGGATGATGCCGCTCTGTACCACGGTGGTGAACGTCTTGCCGGCGTCCTCGCTCACCGTGCAGCGGCCGTGGATGCTGTAGAGCCGGTTCTCGTTCTGTGGGTCCACCCGGATGTCGGCGTAGTAGAACGGCCGCGGCGCGATGCCGCGCTCGTCGTTCACGGTGCGCCAGCTGTGCCCGCCGTCATCGGAGCGGAGCAGCGCGCTGTTGGTCGCCTCCACCAGGGCGTACACCACGTTGGGATCGTTGGATGCCACAGCGAGGCCGATGCGCCCCAGCTCACCGGGCGGGAGCCCGTCGTCCTCGGTGCGGTGGGTCCAGTGCTCGCCCCCGTCGTAGGTGACGTACAGGCCGCTGCCCGGGCCCCCCGACTCGAAGAACCAGGGCCAGCGCCGGTGCTCCCACATCGCGGCGAACAGCTTGTTGGGATTGGAGGGATCCATCACCAGGTCGGCGCCGCCGGTGCGCTGGTTCACGAATAGCACGCGCTGCCACGTTCGGCCGCCGTCGGTGGTCTTGTAGACGCCGCGCTCCTCGCCGTCGGACCAGGTGGGTCCCAACGCGGCCAGGTAGGCGACGTCGGAATTCGTGGGGTGCAGCACCACCCGGTGAATGTGCTCCGAGCGCTCCAGTCCCAGATGCGTCCAGGTGCGCCCGCCGTCCACGCTCCTGTAAATGCCGTTGCCCACTCCGGCGCTGTTGCGGGGATTCCCCTCTCCTGTGCCGACCCAGACGATGTCGGGGTTGGGCTGGAAGATGGCCACGGCGCCAATGGACGCCGTCCCCTGCTCGTCGAACACCGGGGTCCAGGTGAGCCCGCCGTCCACCGACTTCCATACGCCGCCGGTCGCCGAGCCGACGTAGACGGTTCTGGGGTCGGCTACCACCGCGTCGATCGACGCCACGCGCCCGCTCATGCCGGCGGGCCCGATGCTGCGGGCCTGCATGCCGGCCAGCTGCGAGGGGTCGATCTGCGCCTGCGCAGCGAGGGTGCCGATGGTCAACAAGGCGAACGCGAGCACGATGCGCTTCATGTGACGCCTCCGGAGTGGTGCGAAAAGGGGACGGACGGTCGCGCGACTGCGGCGCCGTCCATCCCCTCTTCGTTGTCTACGGCTTCGTCCCTTCGTTCACATCAATCTCAGGGTCGCGTGTCAACCTCAATTCTCTCGTCAGCGACCCGGCCCTGTCCAGTCGAGCGAGAGCGGTTCCTTCTCCGGGAACAAGTCGAGGTCTGCAGCCCGCGCCATATCGCGGAATGCCGCGACGTCCTCGGCGAACACCCGGTTGAACTCCTCGAGGAACTCCGCCAGGATCGCGCGACCCTGCTCCAGCGCCAGGAGCTCCGCCTCGGTGGGCTTCTCCCAGGTGGAGCTCATGGAGCTGTAGGCGGACAAGAAGCGCCGTTGCACGGTATTGGGATCCCGCCGGATGCCCTGCACGTTCTGGCGGCCGCGGAACCGCTCCTCCAGCGCCTCGAGCGCCTTCTTCAACTCCGTGCCGGCGTCGGCCAGCGCCTGCGACGTGCTGTCCTTCTTCGAGCGCACCTGGCCCAGCACTTGATCCACCGCCTTCGTGGTGCTCCGGATCCGCTCGACCGCCTCGGTGCCGACCTCGGCCTGCGCGCCGAACGCCAGCATGAGGCGGTGCTTCTCCTGCATGTCGGCCAGCGGAATGTCGAACCGCGGATCGGCGCTCACCGCCACTGTCGCCGTGGACTCGGCGTCGCCGCGCTTCACCCGCACGGTGTACGTGCCTGGGAGTACCGCGGGGCCCGACGGCTGGAACCGGCTGGGCGGTCCGCCGTCGCGCACGCGACGGTAGGCGTCGTGCCGCAGGTTCCAGCTGGTCCGGTTGACGCCGGTCTTGGCCGGCCCTTCGAAGTTGCGGATCACGTTGTCGTCCGCGTCCAGCACCTCGATTGTCACCTTGGCGCTGTCGCTCCCTTCCCGAACGAAGTAGGTGAGCAGCGCGCCGTACGGCCGGTTTTCGCCGATGAACAGGGCCTGGCCGGTGAAGCGGATGCCGCCCACCTGCCCCACGTGGTACTGGATCGCCGGAGGGATCTCGAACAGGTGCAGCGCCTGCTGCGGAATGGCCGGGTTGGACATCAGCGCTCGGAAGGGCCGGATGTCGTCCAGCACGTACGCCGCCCGGCCGTGCGAGCCGACGACCAGGTCGTGGTCCCGCGGGTGCACGATCAGCGCCCGGTGCGGGAACCGTCCCAGGCCGTGGTCGTAGCGGAACCAGTGGCTGCCGCCGTTGAGCGTCACGTACATGCCGTACTCGGTGCCGAGGAACAGGAGGCTCGCGTTCACCGGGTCCTGCTCGATCACGTGCACGAAGTTGAAGCCCTCGATCTCATCCGTGACCAGGCTGGTCCACGAGCGGCCGTAGTTCGTCACGCGGAAGGCGTAGGGCGCGTTGTTGCCCCGCCGGTGATCGTCGAAGGTCACGAAGGCCGTGCCGCCGTCGAACTTGGACGGCTCCACGTGCGTCACGTAAGTGTTCTGCGGCACGCCCGGGGCGCGCCCCACGACGTTGGTCCAGGTCGCGCCGCCGTCCCGCGTCACCTGCACATTGCCGTCGTCGGTGCCCACCCAGATCACGCCCTGCTCCACGGGACTCGGCGCGATCGTGATGATGGTGGTGTGGTTCTCGGCGTTGGTCACGTCGTACGTGAGCCCGCCACTCTCGAGCTGGTTCTGTTTCTCCGGGTCGTTGGTCGTGAGGTCGGGGCTGATGATCGTCCAGCTGTGTCCCATGTCGCAGGTCTTGTGCACGAACTGGCTGCCATAGTAGACGCAGCCGTCGAACGGATCGATCGCGATCCCCGCATTCCAGTTGAACCGCAGGAACACGCCGTCGGGGTGCACCGGTCGGATGTTCTTGCGCCCGCCGGTTTCCTTGTCGAACCGGTAGATGTTCCCGCCCTGGGACATGCCGTAGCCGTAGCGCGGAGTGTTGGGATCGCTCACCGTCGCAAAGCCATCCCCGAAACCGACCTCGGCCCAGTGGTAGAACCGGATCCCGCCATTCTCCCACACCGAGCTGGGGCCCATCCACGAGCCGTTGTCCTGCAGGCCGCCGTATACGTTGAACGGCGTGTCCATGTCCACGTTGATGTGGTAGAACTGCGCCAGCGGCAGCGTGTGGACAAAGGTCCACGAACCGCCGCGGTCGTACGAGATGTACACGCCGCCGTCGTTGCCGTTGATGATGAGACGGCCGTCATGCGGATTGATCCACCAGGCGTGGTGGTCCACGTGCACGCTCTGGGGGTAGCCCGAGAACGGCTGGAACGACTTGCCGCCGTCCTCGCTCAGCGTCACGCTGCCCGCCACGTTGTAGACCCGGTTCTCGTTCTCGGGGTCCACGCGTACCTGGCCGTAGTAGAACGGCCGGTTGGCGATGTCGTCGGTCTCGTTCACCGTCTCCCAGCTGTGCCCGGCGTCGTCGGATCGCAGCAGCACGCTCTGCTTCGCCTCCACCAGCGCGTACACGACGTTGGGGTCGCTGCGCGAGATGTCCAGACCGATGCGGCCCAGGTCTCCCTCGGGCATACCGTCGTCGGTGGTGTACCGCTTCCAGTTGGCGCCGCCGTCCCACGTCACGTACAGGCCGCTGCCCGGGCCGCCGGAGTTGAAGAACCAGGGCCAGCGCCGGTGCTGCCACATGGCCGCGAACAGCTTGTTGGGGTTGGCGGGATCCATGACGAGGTCCGCCGCGCCCGTCCTCTCGTCCACGTACAGGATTTTGGACCAGGTCTTGCCGCCATCGCTGGTCTTGTAGACCCCGCGATCGGTGCTCTCACCCCACGTGTTCCCCAGGGCCCCGACGTAGGCGACGTTCGGGTCCGAGGGGTGCAGGATGATCTCGGAGATGGCGCCGGTGTTGCGCAGTCCGACGAACTCCCAGCTCTTCCCGCCGTCCATCGTCTTGTAGAGGCCCGTGCCGCTGCCCGCGCTGTTGCGGCGGCCCTTCTCGCCGGTGCCGATCCAGACGATGTCGGGAGCGGCCTGGAAGATGGCCACCGCCCCAATCGAGGACGCCGGCTGGTCATCCATGATGGGCTCGAACGTCACGCCGCCGTCGACGGACTTCCACAGCCCGCCGGTGGCCGCGCCCACGTAGATGATGTTGGGGTTGAGCTCTACCGCGTCGATGGCGCCGATCCGGCCGCTCATCCCGGCCGGACCGATGCTCCGGGCCGCCATCCCCTCGAAGATCGAGGGATCGACCTGCGCTGCCACGGTGCTCCAGGCAACGACGCTGACGGTGAGGGTCGCGCCGATGGCGCGCGCAAGACTACGAACCGCTCTGGTCATGGGTGGGATCTCCTGATGCTGATCCGCTGGTTTCGAAACGTTGTCTCGTGGTTGGCCGACTGGGAGGGCGGCCCGGCCTGTGGTGCAACGCCTGCGTGCCGCTCGAGGTTGCCTGCCGCGCTGGGCCGTTGAAAGGAAACCGGATGTCCCGGGGACGCAACCCGTGCGCCCTTCCATCGTCCCGTCCCGGCACATAACATGACCGGACCTCGCAGAATCACTCGTCCGACTCCACGGAGCTCCGAAGCATGCGTTCCCTGATCTCACTCTCCCCGCTCTACATTCTGGCCCTGCTTTCCGTTGAGGCCGTGCTGCCGCAGCCGGTCCGCGCGCAGGTGCCCTACGACACCACCCTGTACGGCGCGCTGGAATGGCGCATGATTGGGCCGTACCGCGGTGGAAGGTCCACCGCCGCGGCCGGCGTCCCCGGCCAACCCTACGTGTATTACCTCGGCGGCACGGGGGGCGGCGTCTGGAAGACAGTAGACGGCGGCATGGGTTGGGAGCCGATGACCGACGACACCGACATGGCCGGCTCGATCGGTGCCATCGCCGTGGCGGTATCCGATCCGAACGTGGTGTACGTGGGAACGGGGGAGGCGTGCCCCCGCGGCAACGTCTCGCCGGGCAACGGCATGTGGAAGTCCACCGATGCCGGCAAGACCTGGAGCCGGTCGGGGCTGCCTGAGGCGGGGCAGATAGGCGCCGTCGTGGTGCATCCCCGTGACGAGAACCTGGTCTACGTGGCGGCGCTGGGGCACATCTTCGGCCCCAACGAGCAGCGCGGCGTGTATCGCTCGAAGGACGGCGGGCAGACGTGGGAGCGGATCCTGTATCGCGACGACAACGCGGGCGCCGTGGATCTGATCATGGATCCCTCGAACCCGCGCGTGCTGTACGCTGCCCTCTGGCAGGTGCGCCGCATGCCGTATGCGCTCGAGAGCGGCGGCGCGGGGAGTGGGCTGTTCAAGTCCACCGATGGGGGCGACAGCTGGACCGAGATCACCAGGAACGAGGGGCTTCCCGAGAGCACAATCGGCAAGATCGGGATTGCCGTCTCCCCCGTGAACCCGGAACGCGTGTGGGCCGTTGTCGAGGCCGAGCAAGGGGGCGTGTTCCGCTCCGACGACGCCGGCGAGACGTGGACCAAGGTGAACAGCGACCGCAGCCTGCGGCAGCGCGCCTGGTACTACACGCATGTCTACGCCGACCCACGGGACGAGGAAACCGTCTACGTGCTGAACGTGCGGTTCCACAAGTCGGTGGACGGCGGCAAGACCTACACGACGATCCGCGTGCCGCACGGCGACAACCACGATCTGTGGATCGATCCGAATGACGGCCGGCGCATGGTCAACGCCAACGATGGCGGCGGCAACGTGAGTTACAACGGCGGCAAGACGTGGACCCGACAGGACAACCAGCCCACCGCTCAGATGTACCACGTCACTACCACGGCCGACTTTCCGTATAGAGTGTGCGGCGCGCAGCAGGACAACAGCACCATGTGCATCGCCAGCCGCACCACCGGCGGCGGCATTACGACGCAGGACTGGTACCGCGTGGCGGGGGGTGAGAGCGGCTACATCGCGGTGCGGCCCGACAACACGGACATCACGTACGGCGGCTCGTATGGGGGGTATCTCACGCGGCACGACCGCAGCACGGGGCAGAACCGCATCATCGCCGTGTGGCCGGACAATCCCATGGGGTGGGGCGCCGACAGCCTGAGGTACCGCTTCCAGTGGACCTTCCCCATCATCCTGTCGCCGCACGACCCCGACGTGCTGTACGTGACGTCGCAGCACGTCCATCGCACCACCAACGACGGACAGTCGTGGGAAACGATCAGCCCCGACCTCACGCGCAACGACAAGAGCATGCAGGGGCCCTCGGGCGGGCCGATCACCAAGGACAACACCAGCGTCGAGTACTACGGCACGGTCTTCGCGCTGGCGCCCTCGCCACTCGACCCCAGCGTGATCTGGGCGGGCAGCGACGACGGCCTGGTCCACGTGACGCGGGACGGGGGGCAGACGTGGGACGACATCACGCCACGCAGCCGGGATCTTCCTGAGTGGGCGCTCATCAGCATCATCGAGGCGTCACCACACGAACCGGGCACGGCGTACGTGGCCGCCACGCGCTACAAGCTCGACGATTTCCGGCCCTACATCTTCAAGACCACCGACTACGGCCGGTCCTGGCGCCGCATCGTGGACGGGATTCCCGCGAACCACTTTATCCGGGTGGTACGCGAGGACGTGACGCGGCCGGGCCTGCTCTACGCCGCCGGGGAGTTCGGGGTGTACGTCTCGTTCGATGCGGGTGCCCACTGGCAGTCGCTGCAGCTCAACCTCCCCGTGGTGCCGATTCACGACATGGTGGTGCACGGCACCGATCTCGTGCTGGCCACGCACGGGCGCAGCTTCTGGATCCTGGATGATCTCACGCCGCTGCACCAGCTCGGCGCCGAGGTAGCGCAGGCGGACCGTCACCTGTTCGATCCGCGGGACCCGGTGCGGTTCCGCAGCTTTGGTGGCTTCGGAGGTGGCGGCGTGCCGGGGGTGGGCTCCAACCCGGCGAGCGGCACGTGGGTGTTTTTCTACGTGAAGGAGAAGCCGGAGGGTGCGGTGACGCTCGAGTTCTTGGAATCCGACGGCGACGTCATCAAGACGTTCTCCACCGAGGCCAAGGAGCGCGGTGACCGGCTCGAGGTGGAGGCCGGCATGAATCGCTTCGTGTGGAATGGCCGCTACCCCGATGCCAAGCGGTTCGAGGGGATGATCATGTGGGCCGGGTCCGTTGCCGGGCCGGTGGCGGTGCCGGGCACCTACCAGGTGCGGCTCACTGCCGGTGACTGGTCCCAGACCCGCGAGTTCGAGTTGCTGCCCGATCCGCGGCTCGGTGTGGGCCAGGACGACCTGGAGGCGCAGTTCGCCCTGCTGATGCGCATCCGCGATCGCGTGACCGACGCCAACGAGGCGGTGATCCGGATCCGCGACGTCAAACAGCAACTCGAAGGCGTGATGGGCCGGGTGGAAGGTCACGCCGACGCGGACACGATCAACGCGCAGTGCAAGAACCTGATCGCGCGGCTCGGCGAGATCGAGGCCGAGATCTATCAGACCAAGAACCGCAGCCGGCAGGATCCGCTGAACTTCCCGATCCGGCTCAACAACAAGATCGCGGGACTCACCGGCGCGGTGGCCAGTGCCGATGCCAAGCCGACCGACCAGTCGCGCGCGGTGTTCGAGGAGCTCTCGGCCTTGCTCCAGGTGCAGCTCGACCACCTGACCGACATCGTGAAGAGCGAGATCCCGGCGTTCAACGCGTTCATGGCGGAGCGGGATGTGCCGGCCGTGATCCTGCGGGAGGGGAGCGCGCCGGCCGCGGGTCTCTAGCGGGTTTGGAAAACGTGCCCGGTCCGACTAGTCTTCTAGGGTAGCCGGAAGGCGAGCGAATCCATGACTGACGATCAGATATTCGAGGCGGTCGATAAGCTGTTCAAGACGCAGATCAACCCCGCCGTGGCTCAGCACGGGGGGAAAGTCGACCTGATCGATGTGGAAGAGGGCGTGGTGATGGTGCGCATGCTGGGTGGGTGCCAGGGCTGCGGGATGGCCAAGATGACGCTGCAGCAGGGGATCGAGGCGGCGCTCAAGCGATCCGTTCCCGACGTGAGGGGCATCCGCGACATCACCGATCACACGGCCGGAACGAAACCGTACATCGCGTCGGGCTCCGGGTAGTCGGGACCTGGGGTCCTGCCCAAGCGACGAGGGGCGCCGGCCGGTGGGTCGGCGCCCCTTCTTGCGTCGCGTCTCGGGGGCAGCGGGCCTATCTTGCGATCCGGAGCCTCGGGCGAGGCCAGGGGAGGGGCGCGGCAAAACCTGTCGCTGGTCCGGGCCGTAGGGGTGATGGGCGGCATCGGGCCGTCCCCACAGGAGTCGACACATGGATCCAGCAGTGGTGGAGGTTTTGGGCCCGGTTGCTGCGCTGACCGGCATCGGGACGATGGTCCTGATCGGCATGAAGATGCGGTACACGCACCTGCGGCATACGAAGCTCGCGAAGGGGGGCGGACAGGAGGTGGAGCAGCTCACCGAGGCCGTAGATGGGCTGCGGGAAGAGGTGCGCGAGCTACGCGAGGGGATGGTGGACCTGTACGAGCGCGTCGAGTTCACCGAACGGATGCTCACGCGGGGGCAGGCGGAGGGCGACCAGGGCGCGCTGCCGGGAGGGCGCGGGTAGGGGTCTCTTCAATGACGAACCTTACCAGACACGCGGCCCGAGTGGCCGCGATGACTTTCTGCGGCGTCGGCCTTACGGGCTGCGAGCTGCCGAGCACCGACGACTTCCCGATCCTCGGCGGGGAGTACTTGGAGCAGATCCCTCCGGAGGACAGTGCCGAGCTGTTCGCACCCGGCATCGTCTCGACCGGAATGTATACGCGTGACATGGCCATCACGCCCGACCGCAGCGAGCTGTACTACGGGGTGATGGTGGGCGGCTACAGCGTGATCATGCAGACGAAGCGGGTGCGGGGGCGTTGGACGCGACCCGAGGTTGCGCCGTTCTCGCGCAACCCCGAGCACCTCAACCTCGAGCCGCACATCTCGGCCGACGGGAGCCGCTTCTTCTTCCTCTCGACCCGGCCGCGCGCCGGCGGGTCGGTGCCCGAGGAGCAGATCGGCGCGTGGGTGAACCAGGACATCTGGGTCATGGACCGCGCGGGCGATGGCTGGAGCGAGCCGTACAACCTGGGCCCGCCTGTGAACACCGACGATGAGGAGTACTTCCCCTCCGTCACGCATGACGGAACCCTCTACTTCACGCGTAACGCCGTGGGATCGCGGGAGAGCTACATCTACCGCTCCCGGTTGGTGGACGGGCGGTACACCGAGCCCGAGCGGCTCGGCCCCGAGGTCAACTCGACTCCTTCGCAGTACAACGCCTTCATCGCGCCCGACGAGAGCTATCTCATTGTCTGTACGGCGGGCCGGGAGGACGGACAGGGCGGCCCCGATTACTACGTCGTGTTCCGCGGCGAGAGCGACACCTGGAGCGAGCCCGTCAACATGGGGGAGGCCGTGAACAGCCGGTGGGCCGAATTCTCGCCGTACGTGTCGCCAGACGGGCGCTACTTCTTCTTCATGTCCACGCGCCGGGCCGGAGCCGCGGCGCTGCCGGACTCGCTCAGCTACGAGTATCTCACCGGTGTGTACGCCGGGCCGCAGAACGGCAACGGCGACATCTACTGGATCGACGCAGGGTTCATCGAGGAACTGCGGCCCGGCACAGCCGGGCGCTAGGAGACGCTACCGCAGCCTGATCCCGGCGTGGAAGGTCGCATACCGCAGGCCGTTTCCGGTGGTGAGCACAATAGCGCGACCCCCGCCGGAGCCAGCGGCGCGACTCCGCACACGGTAGACGCGGTGGGGCTCCGATTCGTCAAGCCGAGTGCGGCGCGGTGGCACCACCGGCATTCCGGACGCCGCCAAAGCCGCTTGACCCTCCGACCCGGCCCCTGTAGGTTCCTCCCCTGCGTGGGGTTACGCCTCCCCAGGCCCTGGTGGTGGAATCTGGTAGACACGCTGTCTTGAGGGGGCAGTGGCGCGAGCCGTCCCGGTTCGAATCCGGGCCAGGGCACTAGCAAGGCCACCGTAGCTCAGCGGTAGAGCTCTCGATTCGTAATCGAGTGGTCGTCGGTTCGATTCCGACCGGTGGCTCTCGGAACCCCCGAAACCTCGGGGGTTTTTTCGTGTGCGCCGCTACTTGGCAAGCGCGAGTGCCGTCACCGCGTCCTGGCGAATCGGCTGCTCCCACGGCCTGCGCCTCGTGTCGCTGCTTGCCGGCCAGACCATCACGAGCTGGCCTCGTCCGCATCTGAACATTTGAGGGCGCACACCGCTGTTCCATGCATGGCTCGTGCTCCGTCCCTTACTGTTGCCGCGGCGCAACACCAGGCGGAGGTGATCTTGCAGGCGATCCACCGTGGAAACGCCGTCGCCGGACAACGTGACCAGTCGAAGAAGTCTGGTCTCGAACTCGGGCATTGATGCAAGTGTGCCCCGGCGAGACGGGCGCTCCCTAGCGGCACCCTCTCCAAACGTGCATCGTTCAAGAGCCGGAACCGTCATTTATGCCGTTGCGTGCCGGCGCCGCCGCATCGCCGCGCGAGGAGACTCCCGTGGCCCGCTACCTGCAAGATTCGGGAGTCGAATCGGGCATTCGGGAAGTGTTCTCGGGGGATCACGAGTTCCCTCGGCAGACCGGCCGTCAACCAAGGGAATCCAGATAATGAAACGCGTCGCGCCGTTCCTTCTCGCCATAGCATTCAACGTTGGCTGTCAGAGCTCCAGTCTGTTGGAACCTGAGACAGATGTTGTCGACTCCCCCGAGCATGCCATTGCCGACGGCGAGCACGTCGGCGGCAACCCGCATTTCTACTGGCTGCCGCCGCTCGTGCCTCAGCCGAGCTTCGAGGGCGAGTTCGACCCTGGCCTCGTGGTGACGCTGGAGATCTGTAGGCTCACTGACACTGACTGCGAGCCGATCGAGACGTTCACCGAGGTGCCCGTAGAGGATGATCACTACCAACTCAACTGGCACACGAAAGGCTCCGGGTTGGTGGAGGGCACGGTCTACCGCCTGATCGTGCGGGTTGGATCCGAACAGTTGGGTTTCGCGGATGTGATAGCGCTGACGAAGGTGCCGGGTCAGAAGAAGAACACGGATCCCTTCCCGCTCAAGATCGGGCGCACGCTGCCAGTCAAATTCAGGATCGAGGCGGGCGTCGTTGGCGAAGTGCTGGTCGCCCCGAGTGAGGTGACCATCAAGGCAGACGAAACGCAGGATTTCACGGCGACGGTGCTGGACCTGCACGGAGGCCCACTCGCGGATATCGCGGTGGAATGGAGCATCGACGATCCCGATGTCGCACTGTTGGATCCCACCGCCGGAACGACCGACGACGACGGCCAGACGACGACCACGGCTACGCCTCCCGAGGATGCGCCTACCCTCGACACTCCGACGACCGTGCGCGCAGCGGCCCAGGGCGTGGAAGGTACCGCACAGCTCACGGTGGAGGAGTCGACTTCAGCCCCGGTGGCTACCGACGACGACTACGGCACGGGCGAGAACACAACGCTCAGCGTTGCGGCGGTGGAGGGCCTGCTGTCCAACGACGACGTCGGAGACCCGCCGGGTACGATCGCTTCCTTCGGAAGCGGATCGCTGCCCGGCGATGCGTCCACGAATCCTGCCGGTAGCACGGTGAACTTCGGAGCTGGCGGTTCGCTGATGGTCAATGGCGACGGGAGCTTCGAATTCACTCCGAGCACTGACTTCAGCGGTCCGTTTACGTTTGAGTACCGCGTTCAAAACACTGTGGGTTTCGATGACGGGCTCGTAACCATTGTGGTCTCCATGCCGCCTCAAGCCGTGGACGATGGGCCTGCGGCGAGCAGTGTGCCGGGCGACGATTTCCACACCGCGTTGAACACGGCGCTGGTGGCCGCAGACGGTTCGTCCCAGGATCTGCTCGACAACGACATCCTCGGTTTCCCGTTCGGCGAGATCGTCTCTTTTGGCGGCGGCGACCTCGGCGGCACCGTCGACGACAATCCCGTCGGGAGTCCGGTGAGCGGTTGCAGCGGCGACTGTACGGTGCAGGTGGATGCCAACGGGGCCTTCACCTTCACTCCTAGCAACGACATTACGGGTTTGTTTACCGTTGACTACAAACTCGAAAACGCCGAAGGCTCTTCGAGCGCTACCGTCACGGTGGCAGTGGGTGCGCGTCCGGATCCGGGCGACGACGCGCGAAACGTGACGGGGAATGTATCGATCAATACCGCGACCATCCCCTTCAGCGTGCTCGACAACGACGTGGGCGATGGTGTCACGATCACCGTGAATACAGCGGGGACCCAGGGTGATGTGACGATGGACGCCTCCACCGGGACGTTCACCTTCGATCCCGCCGCCGGCTTCGAGGGGACTACCACGTTCGACTACGATATCACGAACGGGTTCGGCGCAGCGACGGCCACAGTGACGCTCACCGTTGCCGACATGATCTGGTTCATCGACCACGCCGCCGGCGCCGGGGACGGGCGGCTGTCGTCGCCGTTCAACAGCCTGGCGGCCTTCGAGTCGGCCAATGGTGGCGGTGGGGCGAACGATCCGGAGGCGGGCGACCACATCTTCCTGTATGAGAGGGGTACCGCCTACAACGGTCCCGTGACGCTGTTGGATGACCAGCGTCTCATCGGACAGGATGCGACCTCGAGTCTCCCGGCGCTGACCGGGATCACCCCCGCTCCCGGTAGCGCTGCTCTACCGGCCATGAACAGCGGCAACGCGACCATCGTTGAGATCCAGAGTAGCTCCAACGGCATCGCCTTGGGCCAGAACAACCAGATCCACGGACTCACCATCGGCAACACCAGCGGGGTGGGCATCAGCGGCATCAGCTTCGGAACCCTCACGGTGCGTGACGTCGACATCACCGGGCCTGGACAGGCCCTCAACCTCACCACCGGGGACGTCAACGCCATCTTCGGTGAGCTTTCCTCTTTGAGCGGCGCGCAGGGGATCCGCTTGGATGGAGTGACCGGCGGCACGTTGAGCCATACGGCAACGAGCTCGCTCAACAGTCACACGGGTGAAGCAGTCCGCATCACTGGGAGTTCTGTCGGGTTTGCGTACGGCGGTGACATCAGCAACTCCGGGAGCGGTATCGTCCTGAGCAGCAACAGCGGCTCTACCGTCGACCTCAGCGGAACGCTGACGCTCACCACGGCCAACAACGCCGCGTTCGTCGCCACCGGTGGAGGGACGGTCACGTCCACCGGGGCGGGCAGCACCATCGTGACGACCACGGCAACGCCACTTACCATCTCCTCAACGACCATTGGCAGCAGCGGCCTTACCTTCGAGAGCATTTCTGCTACTGGCGCGCCGAACGGCATCATGCTGAATGGTGCTGGGAGTGGCGGCTTCACTGTCACCGGCAGCGGCAGTGTGGACGGGAGCGGCGGAACGATTCAGAGCATCACGAATCGCGGCGTTGAGGTCATCAATACAGACAACGTCTCGTTGAGCAATCTGGCCTTGACCAATACGCCCCTCAATGACGGAGGTACCTGCACTGGACTAGACAACTCTGGCTGTAACGCCGCGATCTATCTGAACGGTGTGACAGGAGTGTCGTTAGACAACGTCGACATTACCGGAACCATTGCCCAGCAGGGGATCAACGGGCTCAACGTGGCCGACCTGACTCTGGATAGAAGCACGATTACCGGTGCGGGCAATGCGGTGAATGAAGGTGGGGTGCGGCTGTTTAATCTGTCGGGTACCGTCGCAGTGACGAACAGCGAGGTGACATCATCCGCCGAGCGGAACGTCTACGTGAAAAACACAGCCGGCACGCTGACCATGGTGGTGTCCGGCAACAATCTCAGCGAGACTCAGTCATCAGGGTTCGGAGCCGACGGCCTGGAGATTGCGCTGAGTGGCTCCGCCCAGTTGGACCTCGACGTGGACAACAATGGGTTCTACCGCAACCGGACCGTTGGCCTCCAGGTCATCGCCGAGGGGAACTCGGTGGCGAACAGCGTGGATGTGACGAATAACATCTTCAATGCCGGTACCGGAATTGGGCGGGGAATCGATTTGGCGGCGGCCAGCGACGGTCAACTGACGTTCAACGTCATCGGCAATCCGCTGATCTGGGCCGACGGCGGCACAGCGGTGAGCGTCCGCGGGTTCGGGAACAGCATGGTCCGGGGCCGCATCAACAACAATTCGGATATCCAGACAGACCGCACCTCCGGTGGCCCGAGCGGAGGACACGGAATCTCGGTGGGCGCCGAGGACCAGTCGGACATCGTGGTCGAGATCAAGGGCAACAGCGTCTCGAACATCTTCCAGGACATCGGCGTCCAGGCGTTCTCGCGGTCGGGCACCGGGAGGCTGGACGCGACCGTCGGCAGCAACACCATCGCGCTCCAGGGAGGCGCCGCCTTCCCGCTCTACGGCATCGAGCTGCGCGCGCAGAACAACAACACCGTGTGCGGAAGCATCACCGGCAACTCGGTGACGCTGGGGAACGGCTCGGCGGTGTTTGCCGAGGCGACGTCGAACGCTAGCGCGAACGTGCAGTTGCAGGGTTTCAACACCAACGCTGCGACGACCTGGGCCAACAACGGCAATTTGCCGGTGGCCCCGGTCGTCGAATCCAACGCCGGTACGCTCGCGAGTGGTATATGCAGGACCGTTACGCATGCGCAACCCTGAGAGCGGACAGCAGCTGCCCGATGATGGACGGCGGTTTCAACTGAGCACGGTCTGCGGAGACGGCGAATGGACTTGAAGGACGTGAGGCACGAGCACTTTGCGAAGCTCGTGGGTGAACGGTTTCGGGTGCCGTTGGGTGCGGACGGTGAGGTCGAGCTCGAGTTGACCGAGGCCGAGAAGTTATCCGGAGAGCGGCCGGACAATGCCCACTCGATCGTATTCAGGGGACCGCTTGACGCGTTTCTCGAGCAGCGCACGTACGACATGGAACACGATGCTCTGGGGCGCCTCTCCATCTTCCTGGTACCGATTGCCGAGAGGAAGGAGGGGTTCCTCTATCAGGCGGTCTTCACCCGCCTCGATGAAGAGGAGGACTGAACAGGAAATCAGTCAGTCGGAAGCCACTCCATGAGGACGTAGGTCTCGAAGTCCTCGACGACGGTGAAACCCAGCCGTTCGTAGAAGCGCAGCGCCCCGTCGTTCATCTTGTAGACCGAGTGCCGCAGCGGCTGGCCGGCTTGGCGGGCTTCGGCCTGGAGACGCTTCAGGAGGACCGTCCCGCTTCCCGCGTTGCGGTGCTCCGGAAGCAGCGCGATGTCCAGCAGACGGATCTCGTCCTCCCACCTCGCTACCCAGATGCGACCGACCGCTTCGCCGCCGACCAGCACGATCGCGTGCTCGGAACCCGGAAAGCGACTTGCGTAGTCGGTTTGCTGGGCCATGAATTGCATCTCGAGGAACGTGCGCTTTTGCTCGTCGTCCCACTGGGTTAGCGCGAGCTCCTCTTCCCGCGTGCTGCTGTAGAGCCGGAACAGGAACTCCCGGTCTTCTTGCCCAACCGGGCGGAGGGTAATATCCACATCCATGGTCACAAGATACAAGAAGAAAGCCGGGCGGATTCGCCCGACCTAGGGGTATGGTCTGACGATCACGGGCGACTCGGATAAACGCCAGTGAGCGCAATGGTGAAGTTGAGCGTCAGGTACGGTTGAAGATTGGTGTGCGCTTGACTGCCTCCTGCAGGGGACAAAGCCCCATTGGCGAGTGGCACCAGGTTGCCAGCGGGACGGTAGCCGTTGCCCCCGACTGATCTGGCCAACGCGTTGCCCGCGGGGCCGGATTGATCGGCCGGGTTCGGACTCGCCGCCATCGAGTGGGTGTGGTTGGGTATCTGCGCTTCCGTGAGTGAGGCGGTGGTAAAGCCTCCAGTGGTACCTTGCTGACGCGGCGTGAGCCCGGGGCCACTGCCCGCGTGCAGGGGAGCGCGCCCCTGCAAGTTGGGAAGGCCAAGAGTGGTGCGGCCGTCACCGCCATAGATCGTCCCGATGAGTGAGAACAGCGCGGTGTTCTGCGCGATCGGCAGCAATTGCCCGTTGCAGAACGCCCAATCCCGCGGTGCGAAGTTCAGGGCCCACATCCTGATCTCGGCTATGAACGGCTCGGACATGGACTGTCTCCTCAATTCCGCGACGGGTAGACGCCGGCCAGGGCGATGATGAAGCGTATTCCCAGATACGGCATCATGTTGTCGTGCTCCTGACCTCCCCCCACGGACGTGATCGCCTGGCTTGCCATGGCAGTTGTCGGGGCTGCGTCGCTGTAGAGGTCTACGGAGGTCGACCGGGCCGTCACGTTGCCGCCAGGATTCGGCGTACTGCCCACGTCGGCTGACGCCATCAGGGCATGTGTGTGCGAGGGGAGCTGGGTCACGGCGAGGGTCACCCTCTCGGTCCCGCTCCTCTGGCCCATCGGGCGGTTGCTCAAACCCGGACCCTGGCCCATGTGGACCGGGACCCGTCCCCGCAAATCGGGCAGCCCGAAAGTGGTTCTTCCGTCACCGCCGTAGGTCGTTCCCAACAGCGAGAACAGCGCATCGTTCTGCGACACGGCGATGAGCTGCCCGTCGCAGAACGCGAAATTGCGCGGGGCGAAGTTGCCGGCAAAGATCCTGATCTCGCCCACGAATGGCTCAGCCACGGTGATTGCCTCTCAGTTTCGGCTCGGGAAGAGACCCTGAAGCGCGATACAGAAATTGACCACCAGGTACGGCTGCATGTTGTTATGGGCCTGGCCGCCCACCATCCCCACCGTGCCTGGATCGAGCGATACCAGGTTCGATGGCGCGTGATAGACCTCGTTGGGTGCGCTGTCCGCAAGGACGTTACCGCTTGGTGATGGGCTTGTAGCATCGTCCTGGGATCCCATGGCCGTGTGATCATGTGACGGCATTTGGCTCACGGTCAGGGATACGCTCTCCTGGCCCGAGTGCTGGCCTAGGCTAAAGCCGGCTCCAAAGTGGATGGGAACCCGGCCCCGCAGGTCGGGCAGGGCGAAAGTCGTGCGGCCGTCCCCTCCGTAGGTCGTGCCGAGCAGCGAGTAGAGGCTCTGAAATTGATTGATGGGCAGAACCTGTCCATCGCAGCTGGCCCAACCCCGCGGCGGGAAGTTGAATCCAAAGATGCGCACCTCGGCCAAGAACGGCTCTGACATCAATCCTCTCCCAGTCGGTGGGCTGGCCTCACCGCGACCCTATCCCATGGCTCCCGCGAAGCATGCCACCACGATCGCCATCCCCCCGCGACCACGCCGCCCCAGCCTCCGCACGTCGTCTCACCCCGCCGTCGGCGGGTCGATATACGAGACCTGCACATACTCCGAGTCGATGTCTCCCACGGTCTTATCGGTGAGACCTTCGTGGAACTCAACGTCCTTGCCGTCCTGCCGCACCGTGAGGTTGAACTTCTCCAGGTCGTCGTGCGCGGAGATCACGACATACACCGACTCATCGTGGTGAAACATGAACGCCCAGTATGCAGTGCTCTTGTTGACCACCTGCCGGCTGTCGGGCGCCGAGGGAACGTCAACGCAAGCGCCCAGCACAACGGCTGACGCCACCGTGGCTGCGTAGGCCAATGCCGACCGACGGGACATGCAATGATCGGAGGGGTTGGTGGTACTCATATGGCGCTCCCCGGGATGGCCGCCAGGGCAATCTTGCCGCACGATTAATGCCGACCGTGTAGGAAGAATCAGGCACCACATTGACGGCTTTGTCAAGGTTCTGCGCGCCGTGCTGAGGGCGGTTGCTGGCCCCAGAGCGTCATTTCCCACGGGGATGGCGCGCGATCAGATCCTGCTGCACCGGTGACCCTTGAAAGCCCCGCCCCGCTGGGCCTTTTTTCGTGCACTGTTCCCTGAGCCTCTCACAGGTAGGCGAGTCTGATGCAGACACAACCCTCGGGAGGGTTCGACCGCATCGCCGCGGTGCGACTGTTCGGCTACTCGTTCCTGATTCTCTTTCTCGAGCTGGCCCTGATCCGCTACGTGCCCGGCCACGTACGGGTGTTCGGCTTCTTCCTCAACTTCGTGCTGATCGCGACGTTCCTGGGGATGGGGGTGGGCCTGCTGCGCGCCCGGCAGGCGGATCGGCTGCGCTGGCTCGGCGTGCCGGCCCTGCTGCTGCTGTTCGCCGCCGTCAGGTACTTCTCCAACGTGATCGTCGAGCCGCCCCCGCGGGGCAACGAGTACCTGTGGGGCGTGTTCTTCGACGTGGCACCCTCGGTCCAGCGCATGGGCATCGTGCCCGTCGCGATCCTGCTGTTCGGCTTGTGCGCTCTCGTGTTCGTCCCACTCGGCGCACTGCTGGGGCAGCAGTTCCGCAAGTTCCCGCCGCTGCACGCCTATTCGATCGACATCGCGGGGAGCCTGCTGGGCATCTTCGCTTTCGGGGGCACCAGCGCGCTGGGCACGCCGCCGCTCGTGTGGTTTGCGCTCGGGTGCGCCGTGTGGATCGTGCTGTCGGTGCAGTCGCGGGGGTACGCCGCCGTCGCCACCGGGACGTCGGCGGTCGTGCTGGGCCTCGTGGTGTGGACGTCGGGTCCGCAGCCGGAATACTGGTCACCCTACTACCGCATCAACGTGTTCTTCCGCGAAGGGGTGTACAACCTCGATGTGAATGGCTCGTTCCATCAGCGCATGCTGGCGCTCGACAGCGCAACGGCAGCGCAGGATCCAGCGCTGAGCGCGGTGCGCAACGACTACCTGCGACCCCTCCGTCTCCTCGGTCGGCCCGACACGGTCCTGGTGCTGGGGGCGGGGACCGGCAACGACGTGGCGTTGTTCTTGGAGGCCGGGGCGCAGCACATCGACGCCGTGGAGATCGACCCGGTGATCCTCGCGATCGGGGAGGCCGGGCACCTGCAGCGCCCGTACGACGACCCGCGGGTCCACGTCCACGTGGACGACGCGCGGGCCTTTCTCAAGCGCACGAAGCGGCGCTACGACGTCATCGCGCTCGGCACCCTCGACAGCCAGACGCTGCTCTCCGGGGTGAGCTCGCTGCGGCTCGACAACTACGTGTACACGGTCGAGGCGTTCGCGTCGGTGCGGGACCATCTCACCCCGGGCGGGCATCTGATCACGTATCACATGTCGCCCAGCCTGTACATCGCCAAGAAGATCCACGACGCCATCGCGGTCGCTTTCGGTGAGCCGCCGGTCGTGCTGTACGAGCCCGATTTCCGGCTGTTCAACTACACGTTCGTGGCTGGTCCCGGGGTGGCGCCCGAGGCGGGGACCGGATTGCCGGCGGGCGGTGACGAGCTCGAGCTGACGCTGCAGCGAGACGACTGGCCATATCTCTACCTGCGCAGTCGCACGATTCCAGCGCACTACCTCTGGGCGCTGCTGGGCGTGCTGGGGGTCGCCACGCTGATGGTGGGGTGGGCGGCGGGACGAGAGCTGCGCGGTGGATTCGACGGCGCGATGTTCTGCATGGGAACGGGATTCCTGCTGATCGAGACGAAGAGCGTGACCGAGATGTCGCTGCTGTTCGGCTCCACCTGGACCGTGAACCTGCTGGTGTTCTCCTCGATCCTGGTGATGATCCTGTTCGCCAACCTCATCGTGCTGCGCCGGCCGCCCCGCTCGGTGCGGCCGCTGTTTGCGGCGCTCTTTGCAGCGATCGCGCTGGCGTTCGCAGTGCCCGTGCGCAGCATGCTGCACATGACGGTGGTGGGGCAGTGGCTGGTGGGAGGGCTGCTGGTGGCGCTGCCCATCTTCTTCGCGGCGATGATCTTCGCCACGCTGTTCCGCACCCGCGCAGACTCCACGCGGGCGCTGGGTTACAACCTGCTGGGGGCGATCGCGGGGGGCGTGCTGGAGTACTCCTCCATGGTCCTGGGCGTCAAGGCGCTGTACCTGCTCGTGGCCGCGGCGTACGTCGGTGCGTACCTGTTCGCCACGCGGCGGAGCGATGCTGCTGAGCCCGCCGGGGCTGCGCAGCCACTCGCCGTGGGGGCAGCCCAGTGATAGCGTTGGCGAGCGGCCGTTCCCGTGACGGCTCGCGCTACTACTCCTGGGAGAGAGCCATGCACGTCCGTGCCCCGCTCCTGTTTGCCGTCGCTGCTCTGCTCGGGCCTACCGAGCTCGCTGCCCAGGGCCAGAACCCGAGCCTCGCCGGCCACACGTTCGTGCCGAACACCATGGTCGAGGGACCGTTCATTGCCACCCACTTCCGCTCCCTCGTGGGCGCGGCGAGTGCGTTCGGCTACGACGTCGGAACCGTGGTGATCGACGACGACACACTGGCAGCGCTCGAGGGCAGCATGACCTGGGTGCGTGTGGAGTTCGAGCAGCGGCAGAAGGTCGCCGACTGGCTTGCGCTGGAAGCCGCGTTTTCAGCGGGCGCGCGGGTCGGCACCAACGCACAGAGCGCTCTTTCCGACGGCGTGTCGGTGGTCACGGGGTTCAAGGTCGGGGGGATCGCACGAGTGGTGCGCTCGGACAAGGTGCTCGCCTCGGCCACACTGGACCTGCGACGGTCCGGCCTCACCTTCTTGAACGTCATCGCATTCGTGGAGGAGGTCGTCGACAGCGTGGATACCGGCGGACCGCTCGACTCCATCTCACTGAGCTCCAAGAGCGGTGCCTGGCAGGGACGCGGCGGATTCCGTCTCTCCTATGCACCGGGCCGAGCCGTCGGGTTCACCGTCCTGGGCGAGGTGGGGTTCGGTCAGGATTACGCGGAGGTGGAGGATGCTGTATGGGATGTGGATCTCGGCGCCACGGTGGATCTGAACCTCCACTCCATCGGCAAGGCGCCGTTGGGCTTTGTGGCCATGTATCGCTTCAGCACGTTTGGCGGCGACTCAGAGTCCTCGGGTGGCGAGAATCACCAGGCGGGTTTGGGGATCTCGTATGTCGGCCGGGAGAATTTCACGGTGGGCCTCGAGCTGCAGTGGCAGTACATACCGCTGGCGGATAACGACGCACTGAACGCCGTAGGCATCGGCGTGCGGTCGCGCTACTACTTCTGAGGTCCGGCTTGCCCTAGACCGCGACCGTCTCCACCCCGATCTCCCGCACGTCGAGCGGGATCCCCTTCCGCTCGTCGCGCACTAGGGTCATCGTCTCCGTCTGACACTGCCCCACGCACACGCCGCACCCCATGCACTTCTCCCAATCCACGACCGAGGTGCCGTTCACGTGCACCGCGTCGAACGGACATGCCTCCTCGCAGTCGCCGCACGCGATGCAGCCCAGCTCGTCGACCTGGGCCACGTATCCCGAGGACGCAACCATCGGCACGCCGCGCTGCACCATCGCCTCGATTCCACCGCAGCAGCAGGAGCAGCAGTTGCAGATGGCGTAGAACCGGTTCTTCATCGCGTCCTTGAAGTACGCGGTGTGTACGTGTCCCCGCTCGTGCTCCGCCTGCAACAGCTCCAGCGCCTCGTCCTGCGACACCCGCCTGGACTTGTGGGGATGGTGCTCGACCACGAACGATCCGTCCCCGATGATCATGCACACGTCAGCAGGCTGGCACGGCGCCTCCCGCGCCGCCCGGCAGGGGCAGTCGAGCAGCGTGACGCTGGGCGGTCCCTTGAGCACGATGTCCCGCGCCGTGGGGTAGGGGACGATCTGTTCCAGGTCGGTGCGGGGAATGTCGTGGTCCAGCGTGATGATGGCCTTGGCCAGTTCGGTGGGCAGCACCTTCCCGTGGTAGCGATCCGCCCACCAGCGCTTCATCCTGGGCGACATACGTGGGAGTAGCGTGTTGACGCAGAAGCTGATGTACTGGTAGGGCCAGCGGCCGTACACGTAACCGTGCAGTGAGTCGAGGATGCCTCCGTGTGGCGCGCCCGTGCCCCCGCGTCGTGTGCCGGTGCCGCCACCTACACCCGCCCTCTTCTTGTGCTTGAGCATGCCCGCGCGGGTGGACGGCAACATCAGGTGACCGCGTTCGCCGATGAGCCACAGGGTGGCGAGCGCCACGAGCAGCAAGGCCGGAATGGCCAGGAGAATGAGCAGCCACGTCATCGTCGGCTCCTTCACGTTGCGGACCCCGTACCGGGTGCCCCCCTTGGGCTGCTGCCTCCAAACTGCAATGGGGGCGGAATCGGCGACAGGGTAGGTCTCGGGCGAGCCGCCACAAATCGCAGAGGCACCACGCGTCGGCCACGTCTGCCGGGGCCGTCTGAAACCTCCAGACCCCGATGTTTCGTAGTGAGACATAAAGGAGACGGCAAATGGAGTTCGCAGACCTCATCTGGCTGGGCGTGACTGGAGTGGGCAGCGTCTGGGGATACATCCAGTCCCGGCGGTTCATGCGCAACAAACTGCGGTTCGTGGATAAGGCCCAGAAGCCTGTGGCGCCCGTAGTGGCCGGCGCGGCGGCCGCCCTGTTGGCGGCGCCACTGGTGTGGGTCCTGCCGTTCATCGGGGGCTGGACCGCCGCGCTGTTCGGCGTGGGGATCGGGGCCGGCGTGCGTCAAGGCCAGAAGGACGTCAAACGTCTACCAGGTATGTAGTTAGGCGGTGTTGACCTTGCGGTGGCGTCCGCGGCTCGTAGGTTCAGCGCCACGCCATGAACGACGAGCCGTTCGGATTCGACCAGGCATCATCGCGCCCCCCCAACGTGGATCGCCGCCGGGGGGCGGAGCGTCGGCGCGCGGGCGGACGCCGCTTGGGGGCCGAGCGTCGCACGGGTGAGCGCCGCGTGAGGGTGCACGCCGAACACGGCGGTCCCGAGAGGCGCAGCGGGCGGGACCGGCGCATGGCCCAGCGCCGCAAGCGCCAGGAGCGGCGCTCCCTCGAAGAGCGACGCGACTCCGCCTGGCACATCCTGGAGCACGGCTAGCCCTCGATCGCGGTGGCGCGTACAGCGTGATCCCGTATTCCACTTACATGACTGCCGGATCCACTACCGCAGTTCGCGGCCCTTTAGCGTGCGCGTGGCTCGGGCGAGGACGTCCTCGCGCGGCACGTAGCCGATGAAGCGGCTGTCTGGCCAGCCCAGCATGTCCCGTGTGTCGCTCAGGAGGATGACGGAGTCCGGGGGCACGATCCACGGCCCCCAGGTGAACAGCTCGTAGGTGACGGCGAGCTCCGTGTAGTGTACCTCCGGCGTGAGCACCTGGTGGGGCCAGGGTTGCGCCGTGCCGTTGACGAAGACGACGCCCTCCTCCATGCGCACCGTGTCCCCCGGTAGGCCGGCGAGCCGTCGTAGCACGTGGAACTCGGTTCCCTCGTCCACGAACAGGAAGATCACGAGGTCGCCGCGGTGCAGCGTACCCGGGGGGCTCCAGGCGAGGAAGTACTGTTGTGCCACGATGGTGGGCTCCATCGAGGGCCCCGTCATGTAGTAGACCGAGGGCCAGCGAGTGCCGAGGCGCGTGCTCCAGGCCGCGACCACGGCCAGGGTGGTGACGACCGCCCACAACGAAAGCCGCAGGACGCTGCGTGTGGTCATCGTCTACCCGAAGAAATCCGCCAGCGCACCGTCCAGCTCGGGAAAGCGGAAGGCGTAGCCGGCGTCGAGGGCGCGTCGCGGCACGACCCGCTGCGACGCAAGGAGCGCATCCGCCATCTCGCCCATGGCGAGACGCAACGCAAAGGCCGGCTGTCGCATCAGGGCCGGTCGGTTGAGTGCCCGGCCGAGGGCCTTTGCGAAGGAGTTCACCGTAACTGGGTTCGGTGCGGTGAGGTTGAGGGGGCCGGCCACGTCGGAGTCGATCGCGAACAGAATGAGGTCGATCTCGTCGGCGACGTGGATCCACGACCACCACTGGGTGCCGTCGCCCCAGGGCCCGCCCAGGCCGAGCTTGAACAGGGGAACGAGGGGCGCCAGCGCGCCGCCCGACCGATCGAGCACGAGCCCCGTGCGCACACAGACCACGCGCGTCGCGTCTTCGGCTGCGACGGCCGCGTCCTCCCACGCGACCGAGAGGTCGGCCAGGAAGTCGTCGCCCCGGGTCGCCGACTCGTCGAGCGTCTCCTCGCCGCGGTCACCGTAGTACCCGATGGCCGACGCGCTCACGAACGTCCGGGGCTTCGGGTCGGCTGCACGAACGGCGGCGGCGACCTGCCGCGTGGTCTCCACCCGGCTGTCGCGCAGCAGGCGCTTACGCGCGGCGGTCCAGCGATGTGGCGGATCCACGATGCGTTGGCCCGCCAGGTTCACCACGACGTCACATCCCGATACCGCGTGCTGCCACTCGCCGGCCGCCATGGGGTTGCCACGGACGATTTCGGCCTGCTGGTGGCCCCACGGATCGCGTCCCGAGCGCGACACGACCACGCACTCGTCGCCCCGATCGAGCAGCGCCCGTACCAGTCGCGATCCGATCAGTCCCGTGCCGCCCGTGACGAAAACGCGCATGCCTAACGCCTTGTGTCGGTTTGTCTTACAACACTATCACGGAATCCACGGTTGGCAAACGTCCGTACCGCCAAATATGTTGAAGTATCTGTCACCCCACAGTAACAGCAACGCGAGGGCTGGCTACCGCAGAAGGACGAAGACACACCTCACCCCGAGCTCCTATAGGAGGGGACATGAAGGTTCGCTACATCACCCACCTATCGAAGCTCGACGGCCTCACTGACGAAGAGCGGCGTCGGCTCGCGCCGGTAGCCGACCGCTACGTCTTCCGGCTCAACGATTACTACCAGGATCTCATCAACTGGGACGATCCCAACGACCCGTTGCGGCGTCTGGTCGTGCCGCTGGAAGGGGAGTTGAGCGACTGGGGCGAGCTCGACGCCAGCAAGGAAGCGCATTACACTCCGGTCCGCGGCTGCCAGCACAAGTACACGGACACGGCGCTGCTCCTGGTGAACGAGGTCTGTGGCGCGTACTGCCGCTACTGCTTCCGCAAGCGGCTGTTCATGAACGACAACGACGACGCCACGCTATCGTACAAGCCGGGCCTCAAGTACATCGCCGAGCACGAGGAGATCACCAACGTGCTCCTTACCGGTGGCGACCCCCTGATCATGTCCACACGGCGGCTCGAGCCCATCATTAGCGACGTGGCCGCCGTGCCGCACGTGCGCATCATTCGGATTGGCTCCAAGATGGCCGCATTCAACCCCTATCGAATCCTGGACGATCCGGACCTGCTGCGGTTGATCGGCGAGCACTGCGACGACAAGACACAGATCTACATCATGAATCACTTCGATCACCCCCGCGAGCTCACGAAGGAGGCGCGGGAGGCGATCCGGCGGCTGCGCGAGGCCGGGGCGCAGACCGTGAACCAGTGTCCCGTGGTGCGCGGCGTGAACGACAATTCCAGGACCTTTGCCTCGCTGTTCCGCGAGCTGTCGTTCATGGGCTGTCCCCAGTACTACGTGTTCCAGGGTCGGCCGACCGCGGGCAACGAGCCCTACGAAGTGCCGATCGTCGAGGGGCTCAACATCTTCCTCGAGGCGAATCGACACGTGTCGGGTCTGGCAAAGCGAGCGCGTTTCGCCATGTCGCACCGCACCGGAAAGATCGAGATCCTCGGCGTCGACGACCGGCACCTCTTCCTGCGGTATCACCGGGCTCATCGGAAGGAAGACTACGGGCAGATGGTCGTGGCCAAGCGGGACGATCGCGCCTACTGGCTGGATCAGCTCACGGTGATCCACGGTCCGCAGTCCGCCATCGAGTCGGCGGCGCACTACGCGCCCTACGACTGGTAGACTAGGCGACGAGCGCTGCAGAGATGGGCCGCGGCTCCGAGGAGCCGCGGCCTCTGTGTCTGTGGGGCTAGCCCTCCGGAGTGGCGGTGACCTGCAGCCGTGCGTCGATGGCCACCGTTCCCTGCTCCAGGGCGATGAGCGGGTTGACGTCCATCTCGGTGATGCGTGGGTGCCGCTCGGCGAGCTGGTTGATACGCAGGATCGTCTCGGCCTGGGCCGCGAGGTCGCGAGGTGCCTGACCCCGAACGCCCTCCAACAACGGGAACATCTTTACCTTGTGGATCATCTCCTCGGCGTCGGTATCGTGCAGCGGGCTGAGCCGCATCACGACATCCCGTAGCGCCTCCACGAAGATGCCTCCCATGCCGAACATGACGAGCGCGCCCACGCGCGGGATACGGGTGAGTCCCACGATGGTCTCGATACCCTTGTCGGCCATCTGCTGAATCAGGATGCCGTCGATGTGGGGCTCGGCCGGCTTTCTCGGTGCGGCCCGCTTGGCGCTCTTCTTGGTGCGCTTCGCCGGTGCCTTGCTCGGCATCGTCACCCGCTTCAGCATTTCCCGGACCGCCCGCTCCACCTCGGCCTTGCTCTCCAGTCGCAAGGCCACCCCGCCCACGTCGGTTTTGTGCGTGATGTTGGGGCTCACGATCTTGAGAGCCACGGGCAGGCCCACGTCGCCCGCGGCCTCGGCAGCAGCTGCCGCGAGGCTCCGGGGTCCGTCACTGGACACGAACCGCCACGGCACGACCGGAATGCCGTACGCCTCGAGCACCCGCATGGCGTCGGGCTCGCTGAGCTTCTCGTGCCCGGCGTGGAGTGTGGCGTCGATGATCGCCTCGACCGCCTTGTCGTCGGTCTTGAAGGAGACCGTCTTGCCCTCGCGCCGGGCCGCGATCTGGCGGTAGCGCCACATGTCACCCAGCGCGCGCGCGGCCGACTCGGGGAAGATGTATGCGGGAATGCTGGCGTCGTGCAGTTGGGCAAGGCCAGCAGGCAGGCCCTGTCGGCCCATGAGCACGGCAAGCAACGGCTTTTCCGGATGCTGCTCGTTCACCCGCACGATGGCGGTGGCCACGTCCCGTGTGTGGGTTCCGAGCGGCGGCACGAACGCGGCGATCGCGGCATCCACGTTGGGGTCGTCGAACACGCTGCGAAGCGCGAACTCGTAGTGCTGCGCCGTGGCGCTCGCAATCAGGTCCACTGGGTTCTTGACGCTGGCCTCCTCGGGGAGCTTCCCGCGCAGGCGCTCCTCGGTCTCCGAGGAGAGACGAACCACGTTCAGTCCGTGTGCCTCGCATGCGTCGGCCGCCATGATCCCCGGCCCACCGGCGTTGGTCACGATGGCCACACGGTTGCCCGCGGGGAGTGGCTGGTTGGCGAAGGCCATCGCCAGGTCGAACAGGTCTTCCACCTTCTCGGCGCGAATGGCTCCCGCCTGCGCGATCAGCGCGTCGGTCGCCAGCTCGGTTCCGGCGAGTGCCCCGGTGTGTGACGCCGCAGCCCGCGCGCCCGCCCCCGTCCGTCCCGATTTCACGATGCAGATGGGTCCCTTCGTCCTCGTGAACCGCCGCCCCATCTCCACGAAGCGCGCGGGGTTCCCGAAGCTCTCGAGGTACATGAGCACGACCTGTGTATCGGGATCGTCACACCAGAATTCGATCAGGTCGTTGCCGCTCACGTCGGCCTTATTGCCGCTGGAGACGAACATCGAGATCCCAATGTTCAGGCTCTGGGCGTAATCCAGGATGCTCGCCCCCATGGCGCCCGACTGGCTCACGAATCCCACCGAGCCCGTCGGCGGACGCGCGGGCGCGAAGGTGGCATTCATGGCAATCGCCGGCGTGTTGTTGATCACGCCCAGGCAGTTGGGGCCGACCATCCGAACCCCGGCCGAACGCACAAGCGCGGTGAGCTCCCGCTCCCGCTCCACGCCCTCCCCGCCGATCTCCTTGAAGCCGGCGGAAATGACCACGAGTCCCTTGACGCCCACGTCGATGCACTGCTGCGCCACATCGAGGACGTGCGCCTTGGGCACCACGATCACGGCGAGGTCGACCGGTCCGGGCACCTCGGTGATGGAGGGGTACGCCGGGATCGAGTGGATGGCGGTGGCCTTCGGATTGACCGGATAGACCGGTCCGTGAAAGCCGTTCTGGAGCAGGTTGTCGAGAATCTGCCAGCCGATCGTGTTGGACTGGCGCGACGCTCCGATCACCGCGATGGAGTTGGGTCTGAGAATGGGGTTGAGGGTCGACATGGCTACAAATGTAGCATTGGGTCCTGAGAAAACGGGGAGGGGCGGGAGGTGCAAGATGGGCTGCCCACCCCCTCCCTCTAGACAATCCCCCCGGTTCGTCAGACAATTGAGTGGATGTTCACACTCCTCAAGCTCTTTCAGTCGTTCGTGCGCGCCCTGCACTCCGACGGCACGCCACGACAGGTGGCTGCCGGTGTGGCTCTCGGCGCGGCCCTCGGCCTGACGCCGCTCATGAGCCTGCACAACCTGCTGATCGTCGCGGCGATCTTCCTGCTGCGGGTCTCGGTGCCGGGTGCCATCCTGGGATGGCTCGTCATGCTGCCCGTGGGCTTCCTGCTCGACCCGCTGTTCGATGCCGTGGGGAGCGCGCTGCTGATCGACACGGGCGGGCTGCAACCGGTGTGGACGGCGATCTACAACACGCCGGTGCTCTCGCTGAGCAAGGTGAACAACACGGTCGTGCTGGGCAGTGTGGTGGGTTGGGTGGCGTTGGCGTTGCCGATTTACCTCCTCGCGCGCGCGGGGGTGCGCGCCTACCGCGCGACGTTGGGCCCACGCATTGAGCGTTCGAGGGTGGTCCGGGCCGTGCGTGCCACCAAGCTCTACAACTTCTACCGTCTGTTCCAACCCTGATGAAGCGCCCGAAGCTCTTCCGCTGGCGGGCCATCGTGCCGCTCGGCGTGATGATTGCGCTGATGGGCCTCGTGTGGTGGCTCCTGTTGGACCGCATTGTGGAGCTGGGGATCGAGGAGACGGGGGCGTACCTGGTGGGCGCCCGCGTGGATCTGGAGCGTGCCGACGTGCGGCTGCGCGACGGCACGGTCGCGCTGCGAGGACTCCAGGTCACGAACCCCAACGCGCCGATGCAGAACCTGTTCGAGGCCGAGGAGATCGTGGCGGACGTGCGGTGGCGGCCGCTGCTGGAGCAGAAGGTGGCGGTGGACACCGTGGCGGTGCGGGGCATGCGGTTCGGGACCCCGCGGCAGGAGTCGGGGGAGCTGGAGAACCCCAGTCCCCAGAGCGGCATGGTCGCTCGAGAGGTCGCGGCCTGGGCCGAGGCGGTGCGCGTCCCGCCGTTCAGCCTGGAAGGGTTGGGACGGGTGGTGGATGTGGCCGCGCTCGACCCCGACAGCCTGCGCACCGTGGGTGAAGCACGGGCGCTTGCCGCTCGCGCCGGCGCGGTGCGCGCCACGTGGGACCAGGCACTGGCCGCACTCGATCCCCAGCCGCACATCGATTCGGCGCGTGCCCTCGTCCAGCGGCTGGAAGACACCGACGTTCGCGGTCTCGACATCATTCGTGCCACGCGCCTTGCCGGAGAGGTGCGGCAGACGCTCTTCGACCTCGGCACGTTGGGCGAGGGGGTCGAGGTGCTGAGCCGGACCGCGCAGGCGAATCTGGGGGACGTGCAGGGCGGGCTCGGCGCGCTCGTGGTGGCACGACAGGCCGACTACGCCTATGCGCGTGGACTCCTCGAGCTGCCGTCGCTCGACGCGCCGGATCTCTCTCCGGCCATCTTTGGGGACGCGGCCGTCGCCTGGGTGGAGCCGGTGCTCTACTGGCTGCGCCTCGCCGAGCAGTACCTGCCGCCCGGCATCGACCCGCGGCGGTACCGCGGACCCGACCGGCCGCGTCGCGCGGGGACTACGGTGGAGTTTCCCGATGCGGTATCCGGCCCCCGGTTCGTTCTGGAGTTCGCCGAGTTGGGACTGGAGTTGGCGGGTGAGGGGATGGCGGCCGGAGCGTATCTCGCCCGCGTCACCGGTCTCACCTCGGATCCCGCGCTCTATGGCAAGCCGCTCGAGTTCGTCGCACGGCGGTCCGACGCGGCGGTCGGGCCATCCGACGTCTCCGTGCGCGCGTTGCTGAACCACGTCGCCGCGCCCGTCGTGGACTCGCTCGACGTCGGGCTCGCGGGGATCGAGTTGCCCAGTCTGGATCTGGACGTCCTGGGTGCACGCCTGGTGATGGGGCGAGGCACGACCGACCTGCAGCTGGCGCGCACGGGCGACGTGCTGAGTGCCCGGTGGTCGTGGCACGCGCCGCGGGCGACCTGGGAGAGACTTGCCGGCCCGGATGGTGGGGACCGGGGAGCGAGAGCGGCGCAGATCGGGACTCGCGAGTGGGCCGAGGAGTTGCTGTGGCGCACGGTGTCCGGGTTGCGTGACGTGCGGATCGAGGTGGGGCTATCCGGAGCGGTGCAGGAGCCGGTGCTCACCGTGCGGTCCAACGTGGGCCAGGTCGTCGCCGGCAATCTGCAGCGGGAGCTGGGCCAGGAGGTGGAGCGCGCGGAGCGGCGAGCGCGGGCTCAGGTGGATGCACTGGTGAATGACGAGCTTGGGCGGGCGCGGCGCAGTGTTAACGGTCTCGAGGCGCAGTATCGCGAGGAGATCGAGGGAGCGCTCGTGGCGCTGGCCGCGGTGCGGGAGGAACTCGAGCAGGAGGTCGAGCGTCTCGGCGGGCGGCTGCCGGGCGGGCTCCGCATTCCTTAGTATGTTCGAACCATGACGAGCGTCGCCGACCTCCAGGATCTCACCCAGCTGTCCGCCGACCAGGTGGCGGCCCGGGTCTCGGCCGTCCTGGAGGAGGCCGCTCGCCCTGGCACACCGACCGAGGAGGCCGAGCGGCTCGATCGTGCGGCGGTGACCGCCGTGGGGCAGGCTCCGCATCCCGAGTCGGTGCTCGAGCACGTCGACCCCGGGCAGATCCAGGAGTTGCTCGCGCGCTGCAGCGCGAGGTGCGGCACGGACGGGGCGCTGCCCGACCGCGAGCTGCGCCTGCTCACCTGGGACGCGCTCGACCTGGCGCGCCGGCCCGTGGTGGTGCAGCGCATCGAGCGGGGCGCCGTCGACGACTGGACCCAGACCATCCTCGCCGCCGTTGAGGCGTCACACCTCACCGTTGGCCCCCTGTTCCGGCAGCGCGCCAAGTTCTACGGACCAAAGATCCTGTTCGAGATCCCGGAGGGCGCGAAGAGCCACCGGCTCACCTGGCAGCAGGTGGCGGCGCGCGTGGACACGCTGGCGCGCGGTCTCCTCTCCCTCGACGATCCGGATGCCAATCAGCCGATTGCCATCGTATCGGAGAACCGGTTGGAGCTGGCGATCACCGATCTCGCGTGCCTCACATCGGGTCTAGTCAATGTGGTCGTTCCCGCGAATGCCACGGAGGCAGACGTGGGGTACATCCTGCGGCACGCCAAAGTGCGCACCGTGGTGGTGTCGGGGCGCGGGCAGCTCCACAAGGTGCAGAAGAACCGCGAGGCGCTTCCCGACCTGCAGCGCGTGATCAGCATGGACGCACTCGAGGATCAGGGCACGGAGGTCATGAGCTTGCGAGAGCTCGAGGGTCGGGCGAGCCGCGTGTCGGGTGCCGCCCTGCAGCAGCGGGGCGAGGCGGTGCGCATCGATGACCTGGCCACCGTGATGTACACGTCGGGCACCACGGGCATGCCCAAGGGCATCCAGTACTCCCACCGCAACCTGGTGTTCAAGCGATTCGCCCGGGGGATCGCCCTGCCCGAGATCGGTGACCGGGACGTGTTCCTCTGTTACCTCCCGCTGTTCCACACGTTCGGCCGTTACCTCGAGATGCTCGGGTGTGTCTTCTGGGGAGCGAAGTACTGCTTCCTGCTCGATCCCTCCATGGGGGCGCTCACCGACGGGATGACGCGGTACCGCCCCACGGTGTTCATTAGCGTGCCGCGCAAGTGGATGCAGCTGTACGACGGCATCGCGCAGCGGGCCAGCCCACTCGAGGCGTCGGACGAGGAGTTGCTCAAGGCTACTCAGGAGGTGACGGGTGGACGCCTCGCGTGGGGGCTGTCGGCGGCCGGCTATCTCGATCCCGAGATCTTCAAGTTCTTCCATCGGCAGGGAATCCAGCTGCTCAGCGGCTTCGGGATGAGTGAGGCTACCGGTGGCGCCACGATGACCCCGCCGCACGAGTACAAGGACGACTCGCTCGGCGTCGCGCTTCCCGGCATCGAGCTCGAGCTGGCGGACGACGGAGAGCTGCTGATGCGGGGGCCCTACGTGATGATGGGCTACCTCGATCCGCCCGACGGCGAGCCGTCGTTCGACGAGGACGGGTGGCTGCACAGCGGCGACCTGATGCGGATGGACGACGCTGGGCACATCCGGCTGGTGGACCGCAAGAAGGAGATCTACAAGAACGTCAAGGGACAGACGATCGCGCCACAGCGCATCGAGAATCTGTTCCGCGAGTTCGAGTCGGTCGGGCGCGTGTTCCTGGTCGGTGACCACCGGGAGTACAACACGCTGCTGATCTACCCCAACCCCGAGTACGGGAGCCTCGACTTCTCCTCGATGTCGATCCACGAGATCCGGGACCACTTCCGCTCGCTCGTCACGTCGGTCAACCAGTTCGTGGCCCCGTTCGAGCGCATCGTCGACTTCTATATCATCGATCGCGATCTCGACGCCGACCGGGGGGAGCTCACCCCCAAGGGCACGCCGCGGCGCAAGACGGTCGTGGAGAACTTCGCCCACGTGATCGACTCGCTGTATCGGCGGGCGCACCTGCACGTGGGCGGCGTGGAGCTGACGCTGCCGAACTGGCTGTTCCAGTACCTCGGCCTCACCGCGCAGGACGTGGAGATCGACAAAGGCGCGCTGGGCCTGCCCTCCGTCGGCTCGACACTGACGGTGCGGCGACTCGACGAGACCCAGATCCAGATCGGCGCCGGGATCTACGAGACGGAGCGCGCGACCGTGAACCTGGGAGCGTTCCTCGCGACACCGCGGCTCTGGTTGGGGAACGAAGAGTTGGTGGAGTTCGCGCCACTGCAACCCAACCAGCGTCAGCGGCCGGGCCGCTCGCAGGAGGGCATCGGGTGGGCAGGGCGACCGGCGCCGTACAAGGCGAACCCCGCCGAGCGTGAGGCGCTCCTGGAGGCGACGCGGCACACGGAGTGGACGCTGGACGATCTGGACCGAGCGGCACGACTGCTCTCATCGGCCGATCGAGAGGCCGCCTTGGCTGCCGAGCGGTTGCTCGAGCGGGTCGTGGCAAATGAGGAGGGCCCGCTCGCCGAACCGGCCCGCTTCGTGCTCGCCCGTGGGGCGGTCGCGGACGCTCCGGAGGTGCGGCGCCGAGCATTCCAGACACTCGTCCCGGTCGAGCGCGCCGTCCGGTTCATGCGGACGCTGAAGGTGTTCTTCGGGCGCGACCCCGCGCTGCTGGATGAGGAAACGTCGGAGTATCTCGCGGAGCGAAACCTGTCGGAGGCCAAGATCCAGGCGCTCATCGCGTACGCGGAGGAGTCCTGTACGAGCGAGAAGGGCAACGACCAGCTCGCCCTCTCGCTGCTCGGCTTCCTGGCGCAGTACGGCGCCGGCCACCCCGTGCGGTTCCGCACGATCCGGGCGTTCCTGGTGCGGATGAGCCTGTTCGCGCGCAGCCAGGCGTTGCGAGTGCATGCCGGCGGCGCGCGCGTCACGTTGGAGAACGGCTTCCGCCAGTGGCTCGGACCCACGTCCAAGATCGCGGTCGACACGGAGACGGGGCAGGAGTACCGCTGGGAGGACGTCGTGGTGTTCGAGGAGTCGACGCCCGACGAGCACCGCCGCCGCCTGCTCACCGCGATCAAGAGCACCCCCTTCCTGCGGGAGGCCGTGTTCCTCTTCTATCGCGGCACGATCGTGCGCCTGCACGACATCCCCCCCGGCGGCGTGTGGATTCGGCTGCTGGGCACACGCCATGGCAAGTCGGTGTATCGCGTCACTATTCAGACGCGTGCGCAGGAGACCTACGAGGTCGCCGCCAACCTCGTGGACGAGCTCGAGTCCGCGCAGGTCCAGGAAGAGATCGATTGGCTGATCCTGTGCGGGGCGGCGGGCCCGCGCGACCCGGTGGTAGAGGACTTCGGGGGGCACATTCCCGAGCAGGACCTCTGGAGCGAGGAGTTCGTCAGCGGCGACACGCTCGACCGAGAACTGCGGCGTCTGGCGCGACGCGCGTCCGAGCACGAGGGGCTGCGCCAGCTGTGGCCGTTCTTGGCGTGGAGCGCCCTGGCGGCGCTGGTGGACTTCTGGGACCGCACCGGGCGTCGCTGTGAGATCACGGAGTTGAGCCCTGCCGACATCGTGCTCCCGACGCACGACTACCACCGCGGATCACGGATCGTTTCCCTCTCGGCGCGGCACTCGCACCGTGGACTCCTCGACATGGTGCACTCCGTCAAGGAGGGGTTCGTCCGGTCGGTGGAGGACCAGTACTCGGAGCTCAGCGGAGTCGTCGGGTGGGACGTGACGTTCTCGGCTGTGTTGGAGGTGATCGGTGAGCAAGAGGGCCTCGATGCCTACGAGCGGGCGCTCAAGGCGGAGCCGGACGCACCCGCCGAGCTGCGACAGGCCCTCGAGGAGTACCTCTTCACCGTGAGGCGGCGCGGCTTCCTGCCCAAGCGGCTCTATTTCGCCGCCAAGCGGTATCGCCGCTGGGCGAAGCTGAACGAGGACGCGACCCCCCAGGCCCGCGCCGCGACGCTACAGGAGTTCTACGACACCTATGGGCTCGACACGCTGGCCATGTCCTATCCGGAAGTGCGCCTGCGCTTCTTCCGCGAGACGGTGTTCCGCGACAGCACGAACGAGGTCCAGGCGGGTCTGGACGAGCTGACCGCCAAGGTCCGGAGCGGGGAGATCCGCAACGGCGAGCTGGCCGGCGCCGTCGCCGACCTGCGGCAGCGGCTCCCGGTGGAACCCGACGACGACTACTTCCTCGCCCGCATTCCGTTCGCCTACCTGCGGCCGGAGGACGCCGTGGACTTCGTGTCCGCGGACCTCGCGGGCAGCTCCCAGTCCGAGATAGTGGTCGCACTGGAGGACGCCGACGCCGGGCTGTTCCGCGTGCGGCACGCGCTGCTGCCCAGGGAGGTAGAGCGGCTGCACCGGCTCTTCCTCTCCGCGCGGCTGGACGTGCAGTTCGGTCCGGAGCACCGTTACCTGGTCGGGATCAACGAGCGGGATCAGATCATCGGTGGCATCTACTACGAGATCGAGGAGGACGGCCAGCGCGCCCACCTCGAGAAGATCGTGGTCGCAGAGGCGTACCGGCGCAAAGGCGTAGCCGACGGCCTGATGAAGGAGTTCTTCAACCGTCTACGCGCCGCCGGGGTGAGGGCGGTGACCACCGGCTTCTTCCGCCCCGAGTACTTCTACGCGCACGGCTTCAAGATCGAGAAGCGGTACGCCGGCTTGGTGAAGTCACTGGAAGACGGGCCGGAGGCCGTCGAGGAGGTCTGAGCGCGTCCCCAGCCGTTTGGCCGGGGCGGAAAACGCGACGGGGGCACCGGATCGGTGCCCCCGTCAGTCTGCGGTCGGAACCGGCCGGTTACTTGGCCGCGCCCGCCAGTTCGGCGGACGTCACGCCGGCCACCTCCTCGAGCATCGTCGTCGTGACCGACTTCGGACGCTCGATCGCGTATCCCAGCGCGCGGTCCCACGTGATGTTGGCCAGCACGCCGAGGGCGCGCCCGATGCCGAACAGCACGGTATAGAAATCCCACTCGGTGAGCCCGTAGTACCACTGGATCACGCCGGACTGCGCGTCCACGTTGGGCCACGGGTTCTTGGCCTTGCCGTGCTCCTGCAGGATGCCCGGCGCGACCTTGTAAATCGTGCTGATCAGCTTGAACAGCGGGAAGTCCGGCAGGTGCTTGAGGCAGAACTCCCGCTGCGCGGTGTAGCGCGGGTCGGTCTTGCGCAGCACCGCGTGGCCGTAACCCGGCACCACCTGGCCGCTGTTCAGCGTGTCCCACAGCGCCTGGCTCACGTCCTCCTCGGTGTAGTCGTCCTTCCCGAGCTTGTCCAGGAACTTCATGGTCCAGCTCAGCACCTCCTGGTTGGCGAGGCCGTGCAGCGGGCCCGCGAGGCCGTTGATGCCGGCCGACAGCGCGTAGTAGCAGTCGGACAGTGCCGAGGCCACGAGGTGCGTGGCGTGCGCCGAGACGTTCCCCGACTCGTGGTCCGAGTGCAGGATGAAGTACATGCGGGCCACGTCATCGTACGGCGCCGCGATGCCCATCTGGTGCGCGAAGTTGCCGCCCCAGTCGAGATCGGGATTGGGCGCGATGTGCGTGTCGGCCTGGTACTTCATGCGATAGATGTACGCGCCGACCGAGGGGAGCCTGGCCAACAAGTTGGTGCAGTCGTCGAGCATCGGCTCCCAGTAGTCCATCTTGCTCATGCCCTCGTTGTACCGCTTTACGAAGACGGACTCGCGCTGCATCGCCAGAATGGCGGCCGAGAACAGCGTCATTGGATGGGTGTCGCGCGGCATGGCCCGCAACGTGTCGATCACGTAGTGCGGCACCTGGCGGCGCGCCTTCCAGTCGTCGACGACCTCGTCCACCTGCTTCTGGTTCGGCACGTCACCCGTGAGCAGGTAGAACCAGAAGGCCTCGACGGTGGGGTAGTCGCTCCCCGCCGGCTTGGGCAGCGCCGCGAAGGTCTCCGGGATCGTCCTGCCACGGAAACGGATGCCCTCGTGCGGGTCGAGGTACGAGATGTCCGTCACCAGACACCTCACGCCCCGGGCACCACCGATGGTCTGAGAGACCAAGACCTCGCCCACCTTGACGTCGCCGTACTCCTTGAGGAGCCGCGTCGTCCGAGGACGATGTTGCTCGATCTTCTTGTATAGGGTTTCTTTGAGCATCGACATTGCGCTTCTCCTCCTTGTACCCTACCACCCCGATTTGGCGAACAGTTAACCGGGTTAAAGATACTCAGAAGTGTGTCCGATTGTCACATAGGAGCCTCCACCGTGAATCAACAGAAGCTCGTTCCCCTTTGTGCCCTGTTTGCGGTCCTGGTGCTGGCAGCGCCGGCGGCGCGCGCCCAGGTGCCGACGTTTGAGGACGTCACCGGACACGCGTTCGGAAAGCGCGCCACCCCGCATCACCAGATGGTGGCTTACCTCCAACGCCTCGCCGAGGCATCCCCCCGGGTGACCGTGACGGTACAGGGGAAGAGCTGGGAGGGCCGCGAGCTGATGCTCGCCGTGGTGACCTCGCCCGAGAATCACGCCCGGATCGAGGAGATCCAGGCCAACTCCCGCCGGCTCGCCGATCCGCGCGTTACGCCGCCGGAACAGGCGCAGGCGCTCCTCCAGAGCCAGCCGGTCGTGGTCTGGTTCGGCGGCTCGATCCACGGATTCGAGCTGTCGGGAGCCGAGGGGGCGCTCAAGCTGCTGGAGCACCTCACGACGCGTGACGACTCCGCGACGGCCGAGGTGCTGCAGCACGCGGTAGTGCTGATCGACCCGATGCTCAACCCCGACGGGCGCGATGCGTTCGTCCACATCAACTACGAGAACGAAGGTCACGCACCCAATCCCGATCCGCGGGACTGGGCCAACAGCTTCACCGGCTGGCAGGCGCTCAAGTTCCGCACGGGCCACTACTACTTCGACACCAACCGCGACTGGTTCGCGCACACGCAGAAGGAGACGCGAGAGCGCATGCCCCATCTCCACGCGTGGCGCGCCCAAGTGGCGGTGGACATGCACGAGATGGGCTCGGGGCGGGAGTTCTTCTTCGACCCCGGGACCGACCCGACGAATCCGTACTTCCCCGAGTTCGCCCTGCGGTGGTTCCAGCGTTTCGGCAATGCCTACGCCCAGGCCTTCGACTCCGCCGGCTTCCAGTACACCACGCGGGAGCTGTTCAACTACTTCTATCCGGGGTACAGCTCGAACCGCGGCTACCAGGGCGCCGTCGCTATGCTGTTCGAGCAGGGGTCCAGTCGCGGGCACGCACTGGAACGTCCGGACGGCACGGTGCGCACGCTCGCCGAAGCGGTGGAGCAGCAGTACGTCGCGGCGTGGACGGCGGCGCGCACCGCGGCGACGAATCGGGAAGCACTGCTCGCCGATTACTATGCCTCACAGCAGGTGGCGATCGCCGACGGGCGCCAGGGCGTGCGTCGCTACCTGATCGCCAACGAGGGCGACCCGGTGCTGGTGCGCGAGGTGGTGGAGCTGCTGCAACGCAACGCGATCGAGGTGTCGGAACTCAGCCAGGCGATCACCCTGTCGGGCGTGCGCGACCGGGAAGGGAAGGAGGTGGGCCGCTGGAACTTCCCGGCCGGCACCTACGTGGTGGAGGCGGCGCAGCCGTCGGGACGCCTGCTGCGCACGTTGCTGGAGCCGGAGACGCCGCAACCGGAGGCCTTCCTCAGAGAGGCGCGGGCCCGGGTGGAGCGGGCCGAGAACCCGCGGTTCTACGACATCACGGGATGGTCCCTGCCGCTCCTGTTCAACGTGGGGGGCTACTCCAGCACGGACGGACGCGAGCTGCCGACCGAGCCGATGGTGAGACCGGAGCTGCCGATGGCTCCCGAGCCGATGGAGCGGGCGGGCTACGCGTACGTGCTGGACGGCCGCTCGGCCGCCTCGCTCGCGGCCCTGTACCATCTGCGGCACGAGGGCCATCGCGCTTCGGTGCTCACCAAGCGCAGTCGCATCGCGGGGCAGGTGGTGCACGGCGGATCGGTGGTCGTGCGCGTCGGTCAGAACGATTCGACGGTGCACGCGGCGGTGGAGAAGGTGGCGGGGCACTTCGGAGTGGGAGTGCTCGCCATGCACACGGGACTGTCGGACTCCGGTTACCCGCCGCTCGGCTCCGGCTGGCACGGGTTCATGGTCAAGCAGCCTCGCATAGCCCTCCTCGGGGAGACCCCGATCTTCCCCTACTCGTTCGGCTGGGCGTGGTACACGCTCGATCGCCAGCACGGGATCCCCACGACCGTGCTGCGGACCAGCTTGGTGTCGCGCACGGACCTGGACGAGTACAACGTGATCGTCATTCCGGATGCGCTGCCCGAACCGCTCGCGCGGGAACTCGGCGAAGAGGGCAGGGAGCGCCTCGCTCAGTGGGTCCGCGATGGGGGCACGCTCGTGGCGATCGGTGACGCCATCGATTTCGTGCGGGAGCAACTCGAGCTGATCGCACTGCGGAGTTGGTACGACACCGATGATGGGAAGGACGCCCAACGCTTCGACGTGCCGGGCGCGATCTTCCGAGCCACCCTGGACGACGGGTACTGGCTGTCGGCGGGATACGACGCCGGAGAGCTCCCGGTGCTGGTGGATTCACCGGAGCTCTACCTGGCGCCCGAGGGACCGCCCTCCTCGCGCCAGCGGGTCGTGGCGCGCTACGGGGAGAAGCTGTCGGGCCATGCGTGGCAGGAGACCCTCGAGCGGATTCCCGACGCGGTGTTCGTGTACGAGGAGCGCGTGGACGGCGGTCGGGTCATCGCCTTCGCGGAGGACCCCAACTACCGCGGGTACTTTAGGGCGGCGAACCGGTTGTTCCTCAACGCGGTGATTCTGGGGCCGAGCGCGCCGTAGGGAGGCTGGGAAACGGGGAGCCTCTGAGGTTCCCTGTTTCCTTGACTCCGGTCGGTTGCACAACTGCCAGGTCTGCCGCCATCCCTATGTCGCCGTTGGCATCTCCCCCGTCGTATACGCCTGCCTGAGCTCCACCGGTTTCACCCGCCTGCGCATCCTGAGATTCAGGATCTCCACGAGCACGGAGAAGCCCAGCGCGAAGTAGATGTAGCCGCGCGGAATCTCGTGGCCGAAGCCCTCGGCGATCAGGGTGACGCCAATGAGCAGCAGGAACGCCAGCGCCAGCATCTTCACTGTCGGGTGTCGCTCCACGAACTCGGCGATCGGCTCCACCGAGATCAGCATCACCACTACCGCGATGATGATCGCGGCTGCCATCACCCACACCTCCTTCACCATCCCCACTGCCGTGATCACCGAGTCGAGCGAGAAGATCATGTCGAGCACCATGATCTGGGCAATCACGCCGGCGAAGGAGCGCGCCACTTTGCCGCTGGCGCGACCCCCCTCGCCCTCCAGCTTGTCGTGAATCTCGTGGGTTCCCTTGGCCAGTAGGAAGAGGCCGCCCCCGATGAGGATGAGATCGCGGCCTGATATCTCCTGCCCCGGGATCTCGAACAGGGGACCGGTGAGCCGCATGATCCAGGCGAGGGAGAACAGCAGCGCGAGTCGCATCACCATCGCCCCCACGAGGCCTATGCGACGGGCCTTGCGCTGCTGGTGGGCGGGGAGCTTCCCGGCCACGATCGACAGGAAGATGATGTTGTCGATCCCCAGCACGATCTCTAGCGCGGTCAGCGTGACCAGCGCGATCCAGATCTCGGGGCTCGTGAGCCAATCCATGAATGCCTCCTCCGCACCCGGCAGCGCCGGAAAGGGGGAACGGGGAACGGGGAAAGGTACGCCGGCCGCCCCAGTCCGCGAAGTCACCCTCTCGTCGTGACTTAGCTCATATCCTCTGCTTGACTCGAATCCTAGGATTACCCATCGTTCGCAGAGTTTTCCCCCGTAGCAGCGAGGATCCTCGTGCAGCGTAAGCGTTTGCGCATCGCCGGGTTGGCCGCGGCCGGATTCGCCGCCTGCGTCTACCCCACCGACCGATCCGGGGAGCTAGAGGTCCAGATGACCACGCTCCCCACCCTGTTCCTCAAGGACTCGGTCCAGCTCGAGGCCCAGGTGGTGGACGCCGACGGCAACGTGCTGGAGAACGCGGTGGTGGAGTTCGCCTCCAACGACCCGACCGTCACGGCCGTGAGCCCCGACGGGCTGGTCCTCGCCGTCGCGGTGGGCACCACGACGGTCAGCGCCACGGCGGTGGAGTACGCGGGGACCACCCCGGTGACGCAACCGGCGGTGGTGCGGGGTCTGCTCGAGGTGGACAGCGTGCGGCCGCTCAACGCGAGGTTCGGCGAGCTGGTCGCGATCCATGGAGTCGGGCTGGACACCAACGACCTGTTCTCGGTGCGATTCGGGGGCGAGGACACCGACTGGTTCACCTTCGTCCCGGATGATCCCGACAACCCCCAGGAGTTGGGCACGCTCTGGGTCTGGATGTCGCCGCCCGCGCCGCGGGAGTCGGACCTTGCGATCCTCGGGTTCAACGGGGGCGTGCAGCATGCGGAGACCCTTACCGTGCAGCAGCGCGACATCTACGAGCCCAACGACACCTCTCCCTGGCATCTGGGCAGCCTTCCCACGATCTGGGGTAACCCCGCGGTCGCGTTCGAGGTGCGACCGCGCAACGACACCGCGCAACCGGCCGACTGGTACACCTTTGACAACGCGAGCACGCAAGACCGCACGATCGTCGTTGCCTCCCAGGTGGTTGGGGCCGAGACGTACAGTGTGTTCCTGACCGATTCGCTGGAGTGGACGGGCGCCCCCGGGAACCCCTGGGCGGTCGGGCCGGACTCGTGGACCATCGGGCCGCGCACTTACCTGTGCGGCGGCCTGCCGATCACGGTGGGGAATGAGCCGTTCCAGCTCGAGGAGCTGCCGTTCCCGTTCACGTTGGTGGCGCTGAAGGACCTGCCCGCCGGGCGGTACCACATCCTGGCGCCGTACACCTCGCAGGGCGACCCGGCGCGCTACTCAATGCTGATCCTGCCGTCCTACGAGTCGGTGCGCAATCCGGACATCGCCGAGGAGAACGACTACTGTGACGTGGCGAAGCCTCTGTCGGTCACACAGGTGGGCCCCGGCCAGCCCCGCACGATGACGATCGACAACTTCCGGGACATTGATTGGTACCGCTTCAGCGTGACGACGGACACCAGCATGACGGTGACCACCACGGCTGTCGATCCCGACGCCGACCTGGATGTGTACGTGGTCCGCGCCGACAGTGCGCTGGGCGACCTGGTGGACTTGGAGCTGATCGACTTCACCGCCGAGTCTGGCGTCGGTGACGTGCTCGTGATTGACCGCGTCGCGCCGGGCGACTACTTCCTGATCGTCATGGACTTCCCTGGCGTGCCGACGCAGTACACGCTGGACGCCACCTTCGGGCCGCCGCGCTCGCCACCGGGCTTGGTGGCACCGTTCGAAGCCTCCGCCCTCGATGCGCTCGCGGCCAAGCGCGCGCGCGCACGTACGGAGCAAGGGTCGCGGGCCGGACTGATGAAGCTGCTCGAGCGCCTCAAGTAGCAGCAGCCGCGCGATGCTCTGCACGCACTGCCACACGCCGCTGCCGGACGGGACGCAGTTCTGTCCGGCGTGTGGGTCGGACCCGTCGCGGCCCGGTACCGGGACGGCGTCCCGGGCGGCGACGACGCAGACTGACACGCTCCTCGAGCAGTTACGGGTGCGGGTAGAGGGTCGCTATCACGTTGAGAAGGTGCTGGGGCGGGGAGGCATGGGCGTGGTGTTCCTGGCCACCGAAACCTCGCTGGCGCGCCCGGTGGCCATCAAGGTGCTTCCGGCCGAGCTGTCGCACGACGAGAAGTTCGTGCAGCGCTTCGAGCACGAGGCGCGCACCGCCGCCCAGCTCGACCATCCCAACATCATTCCCATCTACGCCGTCGAGGGCATCGGCGACCTGTACTTCTTCGTGATGAAGTACATCACGGGGCGGGCGCTGGACGAGATCCTCGAGGCCGGGGAAATGCCGGTGGAGCACACCCAGCGGATCCTGTGGGAGTCCGCCTGCGCCCTGGGGCACGCCCACACCAGGGGCATCGTGCACCGCGACATCAAGCCGGCCAACATCATGATCGACGACGCCGGCCGCACGATGCTCACCGACTTCGGGATCTCGAAGGCGCTGCAATCGGCGAGCCAGTTCACCGCCACGGGCCAGGTGATTGGCACGCCGCACTACATGAGTCCCGAGCAGGCCAAGGGCCAGGAGGTCGACGGGCGCAGCGATCAATATTCGCTCGCGGTCGTCGGGTACCGCATGCTCTCCGGCCGGTTGCCGTTCCAGGACGACTCGGTCCACACCGTCATCTACAAGCACATCTTCGAGGATCCGCCGTCGCTGCGGGAGCTCTGTCCCGACGCGCCCGAGTACGCGATCGCCGCGCTCGGCAAGGCGCTGGCCAAGGACCCCGCCGACCGCTTCGCCACGATGGAGGAGTTCGCCACCGCCGTGCTGCCCACGCACCCGGTGACGGCCACGACCTCCTCGGGCAGCCTGTTGGCCACGGGGCGGGGCTCGCTCGATGCGGCCACCGAGATCGCGACGTCGGGTGGCGAGCCCGGGCGAAAGCGCCGTTGGCTCGCCCTGGCCGCGACAATGATCGTGCTGGGCGGCGGCACCGGTGGGGCCTACTGGTACCTGTCCGCGACCGGCCAGTTGGCCCCGTTGCTGGGGCGCGGCGGCGATCCGGCGACCGCGCTCGCCGCTACGCCGGTGGAGGATTCGGTCACGGCGGGGGCGCGGCAGGACACGGCCACGGCGGACACCGCTGCGGCACCGGCCACGGGTCAACAGCAGACCACGCCGCCTCGGCAAACCGAGCCGGAACCCGTGCGGACGCAAACCACGCGGCCGCGCCAGACACAGCAGCGGCCGGCGCCCCCCCGCTTCGGTTGGCTCACCATCAACGCCACGCCGTTCGGCACGGTGTGGATCGACGGCGTCGAGATCGGCGACACTCCGGTCGTCCGCCGCGAGCTGCAACCGGGCAGACACATCATCGAGGTGCGACGTGAGGGCTACCGTACGATTGTCGACACCGTGGCGATCACCTCGCAGAACGAGCTCCGGCTGAGCAAGACCCTCATTCGAGGAGAGCCATGATCCGCCGATTGTGTGTTGCAGGCGCGTTGCTCGCCGCCCTGTTCCCGGCGACGCTCGACGCGCAGGAGCACCCCCTGGTGCGGCGGGCGCAGCAAGCCTACGACGCGCTCGATTTCTCCGGCAGCATCGGCACGGCGCGGGCGGCGTTGCAGCAGCAACTCACCCGGGAGGACCGCGTTCTGGCGTACGAGCTGCTGGGCTTCTCGTACGGTGCGCTCGACTCCACGCGGCAGGCGGTTGAGGCCTTCCGCCAGCTGATCTTCCTCGACCCCGACCGTGAGCCCGACGTGGAGCGCGTGTCACCTCGCATCACCTCGCTCTACGCCTCCGCGCTGGGGCAGGTGCTCGTGGTGCGTCGGGTGACCGTTGACAGCACCTCGTTCATCGCGGGGCAGGGGTTCGTGCCGATCCGGTTCGAGGTCACGCGGGCGTCCCGGGCCGTGACGCGAGTCATCGGCGGCGGGCTCGATCTGGTGATCGATTCGGCGCTGGTCGTCGCGGGCGAGATGCAGGTGTTGTGGGATCCGGTCACGGTGAGCGGCGAACCAGTTGCCCCCGGCACGTATCAGGTCGTCGTGACGGTCTTCGAGGGGAGCAACCAGTTCGGGGCCCCGCTGGATCTGAGCCTCACGCACTCTGCCGTGGATACGCTCGCGCATTTGACGAGCCTGCCCGGCTATACCGAACAGCCGGAATACGAGACCCCGGGACGCTCCTGGCAGCCGCTGGGGATCGCGCTGCTGTACACGGGGCTCGCGGCCGGCGCGGCGGTGGCGCTGGAGAATCCCAACCTGGAGGTGGGGGAGCGCAAGGAGCTGGCCGGCGTCAGCCTGCTCACGTTGATCGCCGGCGTGGCGCTGAGCCTCAAGAAGCCCGATCCCGTGCCCGTCGAGGCCAACATCCTGTACAACCAGCTGCTACGCGAGGAGCTGGCGCGGCGCAACGCGGACATTGCGCAGCAGAACGCGGAGCGCCGGCATCAGGTCATGCTTACGGTGGTGCTGCTCGAGGGGGCGCCATGAGGCGCGTGCTGACGGTTGCGCTCGCTCTGGGCCTGCTCGGTGCCGCTCGGGCCGACGCGCAGAAGATCCGGCTCGGGCTCTCCGGGCTGGGGATGTCGTACGCCGAGACGAACGCAGGCCGCAGCTGGGACGGTGGTGGCGGGGCGGGGTCCGTGGTGCTGCGCGTCGGCCGGTTCGGGCTCGACGCCTACGGTATCACCGCCAAGCTCGAGGCGGATTCGGCGAACGTGAGCGACTTCGACATGCTGCAGGGCGACGTGCGGGCCAGCTTCTTCATCGTGCCCGTGATCGCGGTCGAGATCGGTTTCGGGCGCCGCGCCACCGACCCGGACTTCGCCGCGCAGGACTTCGGACTGTGGCGCTTCGGCATTCTCTCGGAGATGCCGCTCACGAGCCTGGGGCTTATTTGGATCCGCGGCGCGTATCTCGCGCCCAAGTTCGAGGGAGGCGGCGACGTGGGACTCTCGGCGGAGGTCGGTCTCGGCATCGCGGTGGGCACTTCGAACGGGCGGTTCCGAGCGCGTGCCGACTACGAGTTCCAGCGCATCGATCGAGAGGTGGAGGGCCAGGACGTGCCGCTCCAGACGTCGCTGGCGAAGCTGGGTGTGGAGGTCGGCTTCTAGCGCACCTACGATTGCTCGTCGTCGACCGCATCGCTCGGGTCGGCATCCCCATCTTCCGAGAGCCGCTGCGGCAGGAACCGCAACACGATTCCCACGACCAACGCTGCAATGCCGGTCCACACGAGCAGCGGGCGTCCGACACGCGCCCCGGCGAGCACGAGCGCTGCGCCGACGACCAGCGCAGCCATCTTCCAGCGCAGGTAGCGGTCGGGTCCCCGTCTGGCGCGGCTGGCGAGGAACATGTTATAGAATATCACTCCCCATGACCCGCCTTCGCACCCTCGCCGCCGGCGTCGTGCTCGCGATGCTCCTGTTCGTCGGTTTCCGTCCGGTCGGGCGGCTGCCGGCCATGGGGCGGTTCCTCGATCCGTGGTGCGGGGTGTGGTCGGTCGCCACGACGGCGCACTTGCCGACGCACGCCGAGGCCGGCGTGCCCGGTCTCGCCGACAGCGTGCTGGTGCTGTACGACGACCGCGACGTGCCGCACATCTTCGCCTCCAGCCCGGAGGACGCCGCGCGGGCCCTGGGCTACGTGGTGGCGCGCGACCGGCTGTTCCAGCTCGACCTCCAGGCGCGGGCGCCGGCCGGCACGCTCACCGAGCTGTTCGGGGCGCAGGCGCTACCGCTTGATCGGGAGATGCGTCGCCTCGGGCTGCCGCAGAGCGCGGACCGCGAGTTCGCGGAGATGGACGCGACGTCCGAGACGTACCGTACGCTGGTCGCGTATGCCGACGGTGTAAACGCGTGGATCGAAAGGCTGGGACGGCGCGACCTCCCATTGGAGTACCATCTGCTCGCGGTGCGTCCAGCGCGGTGGAAGCCGGTCAATACCCTGTACCTGATGCGCCGCATGGGGCATATGCTCGCCTATTCGAGCGACGAGTTCCGCCGGGAGCGGGTGGCCGCGCTGGTGGGCGAGGAGGCCGCCGACGCGCTGTTCCCGGTCGAGAGCCCGATCCAGGAGCCGGTGCAGCCCGGGGCAGGGGAGTACCCGCGAGTCGACGGTACACCGCTCCCGCCGCCCGGTGAGCCGTCCTCCGACGCGGTGCCGCTGGTCGCTCGCGGGCTCCACGACGGGGAGCGCACGCCGGCCAGCAACAACTGGGCGGTCGCGCCTGCCAAGAGCGCTACGGGTCACGCGCTGCTCGAGGGAGACCCGCACTTGTTGCTCACGCTGCCCTCCATCTGGTACGAGGCGCATACCGTGGTCCCCGATGCCCTGGACGTCTACGGCGTGACGTTCACGGGCAGTCCCTCGATCATCATCGGCTTCAATCGGGATGTCGCGTGGAGCTTCACGACCAACACGGCCGACGTGACGGACTACTACGCCGAGGAGCTGGATGACCCCGAGCGGCCCACGCGCTATCGGATGGATGGCGAATGGCACCCTCTCGAGGGGCGCGTGGAGGAGTACCGCGGTCGCCGTGGCGAGGTGCTCGCGGCCGACACGCTGTACGCCACCCACCGCGGTCCGATCGTGTGGCGCGACGGACGCGCGCTGTCGATGCGCTGGACCGTGTTGGAGGATCGCGGGACGATCGACGCGGTGTACCGGGCCACCACGGCCGCGTCGGTAGATGAGTGGCTGCGCACGATGGAGGTGTACCTGGCGCCGTCCCAGACTGCGGTCGTGGCCGATCGGGCGGGCAACATCGCGATCCGCGCGCTGGGTCGCTTCCCGATCCGGCCCGGTGACGGACGGGGCGATCGCGTGTTCGACGGCACCACGAGCGCCAGCGACTGGGTGGATTGGTGGCCGGCCGAGCGCCAGCCCTTTGCGCTCAACCCGCAGCAGGGCTACGTGGCCTCGGCCAACCAGCAGCCCATCGACCCGGCGGAGGATGACGCCTATCTCGGGGTGCACTGGTTCCCGCCGTGGCGCGCCATGCACATCAACCGGTTGCTGCGCGAGCTGGAGACCGTCACGCCGGAAGACATGCAGCGCTTCCAAACGGATCCCGGGAGTGCCCGGGCCGATCGCTTCGTGCCGTGGTTCCTGGCGGCAACGCGGCGGCTCACGCAGGCCGGGCGGGATCCCGCGAGGCTCGTCGCGGCAGCGGCGCTGCTGGCCGAGTGGGACCGCCGCTACACTAGGGAGAATACGCGCGCCGTCCTGTTCGAGCTGGCCATGGACGAGCTGGAGGACCGCGCGTGGGATGAGCTGGTCCCGCCGGGGGAGGGCGAAGAGCTGTCGCCGCGTCGGGTCGCCACGCCGATGGAGAGCGTGCTCTACCGGCTGCTGTACGACGAGCACAGCGCGTGGTGGGACGTGCGGGCGACCGCGGACGTGGTGGAGGACCGGGATCTCGTTCTCGGGGAGAGCCTGGCTGCGGCCCTGGAGCGGGCCACCGATCGATACGGTGACCCGTCGGGCGAGGGCTGGCGCTGGGAGGAGATCCGGCACGCCAACATCTACCACCTGCTGCGCCTGCGGAGCCTCTCGGCGCTGGGTCTGCCGGTCCAGGGTGGTCCCTCGACGCTCAGCCCATCGTCCGGCGGCGGGGTGTGGGGGGCGAGCTGGCGTCAGGTGGTGGAGCTGGGACCCGAGGTTACCGCGCGCGTGATCTACCCCGGCGGTCAGGCGGGCAACCCGGTGAGCCCGCGGTACAACAACCGGGTCACCAAGTGGCAGCACGGCCAACTCGACACCGCGCTCGTGCCGGCAACGCCGGCGGAGCTCCCAGCGGAGCGCGTCGTGGCGACACTCGTGCTCAGTCCGGGGGGCTGAGCCGTGCGAGCGTTCCTGCGCATCACGCTGCTGGCTATCGCGTTCGCGCTCGCGACGGCGACGTTCGGTTGGTGGATGGTGCCGGTGCTTGGTGCGGCTTGGGGCGCAGTCGCCTCACCCGGCACGCGACCTACCTTCACGGCGAGTGCCGCGGCCTGCCTCGGGTGGGTGCTGCTGCTGGCGTGGACCGCCACGCAGGGGCCTGCATGGGTCGTGGCGCAGCGGGTCGGGGGCGTCATGGGGCTCCCTGGGTGGCTGTTTGTGGTGCTCACGGCGGCGTATGCCGCCCTGCTGGGGGGGAGCGCGGCCGGTGTCGTGTTCGGCGCGGTTCACCGCCATAAGTTGTTGCAATGAATGAGCTTACGACGCTGCACCGGCGCCATGGGCCAATTCGGCCCGGAGTTCCCATCCTCGCCCCGTGCCCCGGAAGGCCCCGAAAACTGTCGCGCAATTGGTTGTGCCGGCTTATATTTGCGCCATTCCTGTACAGGAGGACTTAGCAATGAAGCGGGTGTTTGCGGTCTGTCTGCTGCTCAGCCTCAGCGCCGGGGCTGCGCAAGCACAGCTCCACACGTTCCCGGTCTGGTATTCGCCGGCGTTCGGTAGTGGCGTGGGCGTATTCGCCAACTTCGGCACCGGTCTGAACGACGATGCGAAATTCGGCGACAGCGCACCGCTGGCCTTCGGCGGCCACATCATGGTTGGGGCCTCCGCCTTCAAGGGCTGGGCCGGCGCCAATTACGTGAACCCCAAGGTGACCGGCGCCGACAAGGAGGTCACGTTCGGTGGGAACGTGGGTGTAGGGATCTACCAGGGCTCTACCACGCCGATCTACGTCGACATCATGGCCGGTGTGGGCTACGCGAAGTTCGGTGGCGACTCGGAGTTGAACTTCCCAGTGGCGCTCCCAATTGCCTACGGCGCTGCGCTCGAGGGCGGGACCACAGTGGAGGTATGGGCCGCCCCGGTACTGCAGATCTACAGCTTCTCGCCAGAGGTCGGCAGCTCGCAGACCGAGATAGGATTCGGCGCGGGCGGCGGCGTCAACGTCTACTCTGCCATGGGTATCGGCGGGTTCGTTGCTGTGGACTGGCAGTCGGTGAAGATCGGCGACCCGGGCGTGACATGGAAGCCGTTCCGCCTCGGTGCGGGGCTGGGCTGGAAGTTCACGGTCCCGAGTTTCCCCGACTCGAAGGGTCTGGCAGGCGGTTGATCGTCGTAATCGGCGCGTAGTGTAGCAGGCACGAAACACAATCGATTGTGCAGCGGGGCGTTCCGGCCAACGGCCGGGGCGTCCCGCTGTGCGTTTTTCCGTGCTGGGCGTTGGGGAGGCAAAGCACCCTGTCGTGACCGGCGGCCGGCTGCACATATTCCGCGGGGTGCGGGGCGAACGTTGGCAGCGCATTCGCACTGACACGCGAGACACACACTGGAGACCCCCTGTGGAGCGCACCAGGTTCGTGGAACACGCCGGGCAGCAGCTTCTCCTCGTCGACTTCGCCGGCCTCACCGACAAGGGCGAGGCGCTTGCCGCCATCGCCGCATCCCGAGCACTTGTCGCGGGGCAGCCGGAGGCGTCGCTGCTCACCCTGACCGACGTCACCGACATGGAGTTCGACGAAGAGATCGCGAAGGCGCTGTGGGAGCTCATGCGTCACAACAAGAAGCACGTGCGCGCGGGCGCCGTAGTGGGCCTGTCGGGCGAGCGGCAGCAGGATCTCTACGATCTCCTGACCCACCAGGCCCGCCGGGAACTTCCCGTGTTCGAGACGCCGGAGGAGGCGAAGGCCTGGCTGGTCCGGGAGGCTCTGGGCGGAGGAGAGTGACATGGCGGCACCGAGCTCGTTTCTGGAGGAATCCCTCCGCGCCTGGCGGGGCGATCGCGAGGGGATCATCGATGAGGTGCGCAACATCCCGGCCGATCAGTTCGACTTCCGGCCCGCGCCCGAGGTGAAGAGCGTGCGGGAGTTGGTGCAGCACGTCCTCGAGGTCTCGATGATGATGACGGGGGAGCTCACGCGGACCGACACCGACTTCCGCCGCGCTCCCTGGCCCGAGCTGCTTGCGATGTATGCGAAGCCAGCGTACGAGGCCACGACCAAGCAGGAGTTGCTGGACCTGCTCGAGTCCCAGATGGTGGAGGCCGAGGAGGCGTTTCGCGCGTCCGGGGAGCTCGAGATGCGGGAATTCATCGACAATTTCGATGGCAGCCGCGGCACCAAGATGCAGTGGCTGCATCACGGGATCGCGCAGGAGATGTACCACCGCGGGCAGCTGACGCTGTACGCGCGGTTGCTGGGACTGGAGCCGGCGTTGACGAAGCGGATACGCGAGGGATAACCGGGAGGCGCGAGATGAGACGACTGGTGTGGGGCACGGGTCTGGGACTGCTGCTGGCGGCGGTGCCGCCGACGGCGGGTGCCCAGGAGGGGTACACGGTGACCGGTAGGGTGCTCGATGAGGCCACCAACGAGCCGCTCCAGTATGCCGTGGTGGGGATTCCGGAGCTGGAGGTCTGGGACCTCACGGACGAGACCGGCGAGTACGTACTGGAGGGGGTGCAGAAGGGCACCTACCGGTTCCTGGTCTTGCGGCGTGGATACTACATGGTCGCCGAGAACATCCGGTTCGACCGGTCGGGGGAAGTCGGTGTAACGCTGGCTCCGCAGCGCAGGGAGAGGCCGCTCGGGCCCGGGCGGCTGGTGGGCGTCGTGATCGACCACGAGAGCCGGAGGCCGGTGGAGGACGTCGAGATCCTGGTGGAGCCGACCGACCAGTCGGTGCGCACGGACCCCGACGGTTACTTCGAGATCTCCGACATCTCGGCGGGCGCGCTGCGCCTCACCTTCCGACGCATTGGCTATGAGCCCCGCGTCGATACCCTCGCTGCCTTTCCTGGTGTGACGCTCGACCTCGAGGTCGAGATGGCCGTCCGGCCCATCGTGCTCGAGCCCATCGTGGTGAGCGCGTTGATGCCGCATCTCGACGCCGGGGGATACTACCGCCGATCACGCCAGGGCCGCGGCTGGCAGTTCCCTCCGGAAGAGGTCGAGACGCAGCCCGTCCTGGCGTGGCTGTTCCGCAGTATCCCCAGCGTGCGGATCAGTGAGGGCCGCATGGGCCAGCAGGTCCTGATCAGCACCCGGGATCAGTGTGAGCTCGAAGTGTACATGGACGGCGTGCGCACGCCGGGCCTGGGCCTCGAAGAGATCCCTCCCTCGTGGGTCCTGGCGGTGGAGGTGTATGTCGGGATGAACGTGCCGCCGGAGTACATGGACCCGTGCGGCGTGGTGTTGCTCTGGATGAGGGAGTAGGGCGGAAGCACGGCGGGGATATGCTACGGGGCCGGTCGACGACGTCAGCCGGCCCCGGTCCTTTGCGACATTAGCGCCCTGGTCCCGCGCGGGGCTCGCGCAGTGGCCGGCCCGACGTCAGCTTAGCGGGTGCACCCCATCCCCGGAGGATACCGTGCGCTACCTTGCGACACCCTTCCTGATGGCGTTGCTCGTGGCGACGCCCTCTGCTTCGGGCCAGGCCCAGGAGCGTGATCCCTTCCTCGTGGGACCGGTGCGGGCCGAAGGCGGCCAGCAGGCATCGGGCTACCTCGATGTTCCTGCGGGGGTGGACGAGGGCACCCGCATCCCCATCACGATCGCCCACGGCGCGCGGCCCGGGCCGGTGCTCGCGCTGATCGCCGGTACCCACGGATACGAGTACCCGCCGATCACCGCGCTCCAGCACGTGCGTCGCACGCTTGATGCCGCGGCGTTGTCCGGCACGGTCATCATGGTACACGTGGCCAACATGCCCTCGTTCCTGGGGCGCACGGTGTACTACAGCCCGGTGGATGGGAGAAACCTGAACCGGGTCTACCCCGGACGGGCCGATGGCACGGTGAGCGAGCGGATCGCCCACGCCATCACCAGCGAGGTCATCGACCGCGCCGACTACGTGGTGGATCTGCACGGTGGGGACGGGAACGAGGCGCTCAGACCCTACTGCTACTGGATGCTGACCGGCGACGCGGCGCTCGACTCGGCGTCACGGGAGCTGGCGGTTGCGTTCGGGCTCGACCACATCGTGATCGACCGCGGCCGCCCCGCCGATCCCGACGCCTCCGTCTACACCTCCAACACGGCACTCACTCGGGGGAAACCCTCCATCACCACTGAGACGGGGCAGCTCGGCTCGAACGATGCGGCGTGGGTCGAGCTCGCCGAGCGCGGCGTGTGGAACCTGCTGCGACACCTGAAGATGGTCCCGGGCGAGGTGGAGCGCCCCGGTGCCATCGTGTGGCTCGACCGCTACGAGGTGCTCCGCAGCCCCGTGACGGGGATCTTCCGGCCCATGGTGCGTGACGGCTACGCCGTGGCCGCAGGAGGACTGCTCGGCACGCTCGTCGATTTCTTTGGGGAGGCGATCCAGGAAGTCCGTGCTCCCTTCGCCGGGGTGGTGAACTACGTCGTGGCCACCCCGCCGGTGCGCGCGGGAGAGCCGCTCGGGATGGTGAGCCGGGTGCAGGAGGAGCCCCGCTAGCGCTTCTCGCCGCGGCGCGCAGTGACCCGTATCTTTGCCAACCATGTCGCAGAGAGCCTCTCGAGACATGAGTCGCCGCAGGTTCCTGGAAACGGCCGGTGCCGTCTTTTCGGCGGCCGCGTTCGCCGAGCCCTCCGCGGCACACTCACGGGCGTCTGCCCCGCATTCGAATGAGCCGCTCTTCGGTATCTCCCTCGCCGAATGGTCTCTGCACCTCACCATCCAGGCCGGTCGACTCGACAACCTCGACTTCCCCGTCGTCGCGCGCCGCGACTACGGGCTCGACGCGGTGGAGTACGTGAACACCTTCTTCAAGGACATGGCGCAGGACCGCGCGTACCTGCGCGACCTGAGACGACGGGCGGACGACCACGGTGTCCGGAATCTCCTCATCATGTGCGACGGCGAGGGAGCCCTCGGTGATCCGAACGACCGCGCGCGCACGACGGCCATCGAGAATCACTACCGCTGGGTCGAGGCGGCACGACACCTGGGTTGCCACTCGATCCGTGTCAACGCGCGGTCGCAGGGGAATCCCGAAGAGCAGCACGAGCTGGCTGTGGATGGCCTGCGCAGGCTCATCGCGTTCGCGGCCGAGCGCGAGATCAGCGTGCTGGTTGAGAACCACGGGGGCCTCTCCTCGAACGGCAGTTGGCTTGCCGGCGTGATCGCGGCCGTGGATCACCGGCGCTGCGGTACGCTGCCGGACTTCGGCAACTTCCGAGTGCGCGATGACGAGTGGTACGACCGCTACCAGGGTGTCAGCGAGCTCATGCCGTTCGCCAAGGCCGTGAGCGCCAAGTCGCTCGACTTCGACGCGCAGGGCAATGAGCGCCATACCGACTACGTGCGGATGCTCCGCATTGTGCTGGACGCCGGCTACCGCGGCTACGTCGGGATCGAGTACGAGGGAACCCGGCTGAGCGAGCCCGAAGGGATTCGCGCCACCAAAGCGTTGCTGGAGCGAACGCGTGCTCAACTGGAAGGGGAGTATCGCTGATGCCGCGTCTGGCCACCCCCCGTGAGCGACTGATATATTGCGGGTGCCCTCCCATTGGACCCCAAGCCTGAGTGCGGATGCCCGACACGCCCCCGATCGACCGCAAGCTCGCGGCCCTCGAGAGTTTAGGATTCGAGCGCGTCGACCGCTCGCCCGTCACCACCGAGGCGGTCCGCCTGAGTCGCAAGGCCTTCAAGGTCACCAGCACGCGACCCGCCATGGGCACGCTCGTCTCCATCTCGACACGCGCCCGGTCGAAGGAGCGTGCTGAGGAAGCGATCGGACGGGCGCTCGAGGAGATGGACCGGCTGATCGGCGTGTTCAGCCGGTTCGAGGGTTCGTCGGCGATCGCGGAGCTCAACGACGCCGGCCGGCTGGACCACGCACCGTCGGAGTTCTCCCACGTCCTCTCCCGTTCCCTTGAGTACCACGAGCAGAGTGGCGGCGCTTTCGATGTCACCGTTGAGCCGCTGGTGGACCTGTTCCGGGAGAGGCTCGACGGCGTGACGCCGCGCGAGCCGACGGCGGGCGAGATCAGGGAGGCGCTGGAGCTGGTGGGCTCGCGCCACGTCGCCCTGTCGCGTGGCAGCGTGAGCTTGGCACGGGCCGGCATGGGGATCACGCTCGACGGGGTCGCCAAGGGCTACATCGTGGACGCCATGGCCCGAGTGCTGGCCGACCACGAGATCGGGAGCTTCCTGATCAATGCAGGCGGCGACATCAGGGCGAGCGGACGCAAGGAGCGCCGGCAACCCTGGACGGTGGGGGTGCAGGATCCTTCCAAGAGCGGATCCTTCCCCGACACGATTCACCTCACCGATGCCGCCGTAGCCACCTCGGGCAGCTATGAGATCTACTTCGATCGCGACAGGACGTACCACCACATCGTAAGCTCGGAGACCGGCAGGTCGCCCAACCTGAGCGTCGGCGTCTCGGTGGTGGCTCCCAGCGCGATGGCGGCCGATGCCCTCGCGACCGCGGTCCTCGTCATGGAGCCGCGGCGGGGCATCGAGTTCATCAACTCCCTCTCCAGATGCGAGTGTCTCATCATCGGCGAGGATGGAACGCAACGGACGTCGACAGGCTGGAGGAGCAGACGGAATCATGACACGACGATCGGCTGATACGGAGCGCGCGGCCCTCCGCGGCTATAGCACCTTCCAGAAGACCGCACTGGTGGTGCTGCGGATCTTCATCGGCTGGCACTTCTTCTACGAGGGCCTCGCCAAGCTCATCAACCCGTACTGGACGGCGGCGGGGTATCTCGCCGAATCGCAGGGGTGGTTCAGCGGATGGTTTCTACGGGTCGCCTCCAACCCGTCCGCCCTGGCCGTGGTGGACTTCCTCAACGTGTGGGGCCTCATTGTGATCGGGTTGGGGTTGATGCTGGGGCTCTTCGCGCGTCCCGCCACGATCGCAGGCATCGTGCTCCTGGCCCTGTACTACGTCGCCGCGCCGCCGTTTGCCGGCTACACCTACGCGATGCCTGCCGAAGGGAGCTATCTCGTCGTCAACAAGGTCCTGATCGAACTGACTGCGCTGTGTGTGCTGCTCGCCTTCCCGACCAGCAGCGTGTTCGGCTTGGACGGGGTCATCACACGCGACAGGCTGATGTTCTGGAAGCCTAAGACTGAATCCGCTGCGCCAACCCAGGCCCACGCTTGAGGGGAGTGTACGATGACTGACCACAACACGACCGACAAGCACGACGCTCTGGCAGTGGCGGAGGAGGGTGGCATCAGCCGGCGGGGCCTCATCAAGGCGCTCGTCTCGATCCCGTTCTTCGGCGTCTTCTTCTACAACTTCTTCAAGAAGAAGGCGGCCGACGAGGCCAGGCGAGAGGCCATCATGGCGGAGCTTGGGGTCGGCGAGAGGGGGCCGGCAGTCATCCCCGAAATGATCTCGCGACCGCCAGGAGAACGCATACGGTTGGGGATCATCGGGTTCGGCGGCGAGGGCGAGTCTCTGATACGCCACGCCGGATTTGCCCACCCCGACTGGGTGGAGGAGGCGCGTGAGGCTAACGCCGAGGATCCTCGCAACAAGAACCTCGAGGTGTATCTCAATCAGAGCGACCTGAACGTCGCTATCACCGCGGTGTGCGACGTGTTCGACGTGCGTGCAGAGCGGGCGATTGCGGCGTCACAGGTGGATGTCCGACCGGCTGGTGCCCCCGCCAACTCGCCTGCCAAACGCTACCGGCACTACAGCGACCTCATCGCGAGCGGCGACTGTGACGCCGTGATCATCGCGACACCCGATCATTGGCACTCGCGCATGACGATCGATGCAGTGAGAGCCGGCCTCCATGTCTACTGCGAGAAGTGCCTGACCCGAACGGAAGAGGAGACGCACGCCGTATACGACGCGGTCGGCAACTCCGACGTGGTCTTCCAGCTGGGACACCAGAACCGCCAGTCGGAAGCGCACATGAAAGCTCGTGAGGTGATCGAAGCCAACATTCTCGGCCCGATCACGCTGGTCGAAGGCACCACCAACCGGAACACCCCCTGGGGCGCATGGGTGTGGGACATTCATGAGGAGGGGAGCCCGGAGACGATCGACTGGGACGGGTTCCAGGGCCCAGCACCGCACAGGGTGCCGTTCAGCCTCGAGCGCTTCTTCCGTTGGCGCTGCTGGTACGACTACGGGACCGGCCTCTCGGGCGACCTCCTGTCGCACGAGTACGACGGCGTCAATCAGATCCTGCAGGTGGGCATACCGCAGTCGGCGGTGGCGTCGGGGGGCCTCTACTACTTCAAGGACGGCCGCGAGGTACCCGACGTGTTCCAGGCCGTCTACGAGTACCCCGACCGCGACCTGACCTTCGTGTACAGCGCGACGCTCGCGAGCGGCATGCACCGTGGTCTCAAGTTCATGGGTCACGACGCGTCGATGCAGGTGGGCGGGACGCTCACGGTGTCTGCCGAACGCGATTCCACCCGCTACGAGCAGAAGATCGAGGATGGGATCATCGATCCCTCGCGCCCGATGTTCACGTACCAGCCGGGCTTCAAGGGGATCGACGCGGTGACTTCCGCGACGGCCGAGTACTTCGCGAGCAGAGGGCTGCTCTACACCTACCGCGGCGGAAGACGCGTGTCGGCGTACCACCTGCTGATCGACGAGTGGCTCGACGTGATCAGGAACGGCGGGGTCACGAGCTGCAACATCGACCGCGCCTTCGAGGAAGCGATCACCTGCCACATGGCCACGCGCTCCTATCTGGAAGGCCGCAAGGTCGAGTGGGATCCCGTGCGCCGCAGGATCGTGTAGCAAACGTCAGCCGAGACCTTTGACACCAGGGAGCCGATGACGTGAGCGCCAAGACCCGACTCGGCATCATGATGTTCCTGCAGTACGCCATCTGGGGGGCCTGGGCCCCCGTGCTGTCGTCGTATCTCATCAACGAAGCGGGGTTCAGCGGCGGTCAGGTGGGTTGGATCTACGCGCTCCTCCCGCTCGCCACGATCATCTCCCCGTTCGTGGGCGCCCAGGTGGCGGATCGGCACTTCTCCTCGGAGAAGGTGATCGGGTTTCTCGCATTCACCGGCGGCTTGCTGCTGATAGCCATTTCACGCACGACCGACTACAGCGTCATGCTCGTGCTGATGCTCGCCTACTGTCTGCTCTACGCCCCTACGCTCGCCCTCACCAACTCCATCGCCATGATCAACCTCGAGGATTCCGAGAAAGAGTTTGGCGGGATCAGGGTGTGGGGCACGCTTGGGTGGATAGCCGCGGGATGGGCGCTTACGGGCTGGCGCTGGCTGGGTGATAACGCGAGCGTGCCGGTCGCCCAGGGAGACATGCTGCTCTTGGCCGGTGTCATCTCGATCGCGATGGGCGCGCAGTCCCTGACGCTGCCGCAAACGCCGCCGGTGAAGGAGGGCGTGAAGCCGTGGGCCTTCCTGGAGTCGCTGAAGATGCTCCGGGCCAAGCAGTTCGCGATCTTCGTGGGGATCACCTTCGTGGTCGCGACCGAGCTCGAGTTCTTCTACATCCTCACCGCGCCGTTCCTCGAGTCGGACGAGATCGGCGTGTCGAGCACGAACGTTCCAGCGGTCATGACGGTGGCTCAGTTTGCCGAGATCTTTGTCATGGCGTTTCTCCTATCGCGGTTCCTCAAGAAGTACGGCATGCGGAGGACACTTGCCTTTGGTGTGGTTGCCTGGCCGGTGCGCTACATCATCTTCGCCATCGGCACGCCCGCGTGGCTGGTCATCGCCTCGCTGGCGCTCCACGGTTTCTGCTACGTGTTCTTCTTCGTCGCCGCGTTCATCTACGTTGATAAGGTTGCGCCACCCGACATCCGCGCCTCCGCGCAGGGCCTCATCGCCATCGTGGCCCTCGGCCTCGGGCGGTTTCTCGGCAGCTTGTTCGCGGGCAAGATCAGGGACGTGTTCACGACCGGGGTCGAGACGAACTGGACCTATGTCTTCCTGGTGCCCTGCGCGCTGACCCTCCTCTGCGCCGTGGCGTTCCTCCTCTTCTTCCGTGAAGAGGAGGCGACAGGACGGGAGTCGCTCGCGGCCACGAGCACGACGTAGTCCATGGGAAGGCGGTGACGGTGATGCAGGCCAGGAAGCGACTCGGCGTGGGGATGATCGGTGGGGGATTCGTCGGCAGGTTCCACATCCGCTCGTGGCTCGGGGTGCGTGACTCGGATATCCTGGGCGTCGTGAGTCGCCGACGAGAGACGGCCGCGGAGGCAGCGGCGCTCGCCGCGGAGATCGGCGTGGGCGACGCCAAGGTGTTCGGCTCGGTGACCGAGATGGTAGCCGATCCGTCGATCGACGCCCTCTGGATCCTCGCACCCAACTTCACCCGCATCGAGATCATGGAGGAGATCGCGCACGCGATCGAGGCTGGGAAGGGCGAGCTCGTGGGGGTCGCGTGCGAGAAACCACTAGGCCGGAACGCCGCAGAGGCCCGCAGGATGCTCGAGTTGGCCGGGAAGAGCGGTCTGCTCCACGGCTACCTGGAAAACCAGCTGTTCTCGCCCGGGGTCGTCCGGGGCAAGGACACCCTGTGGGCCCGCGGAGCGGCGCTCACCGGCCCGCCGTATCTTGCGCGCGCCGCCGAGGAGCACAGCGGCCCCCACATGCCGTGGTTCTGGGAGGGAGAGCTTCAGGGAGGCGGCGTCCTGAACGACATGATGTGCCACTCGGTGGAGGTGGCGCGGTTTCTCCTTACACCGCCCGGCGCGCCGCGGGAAGCGCTCACGCCGGTCAAGGTGACGGCGCACACCTCGTGCCTCAAGTGGCAGGAGCCGCGTTACGCCGCTCAGCTCGCCGCACGGAGCGATGGCGAGGTCGACTACCTCAACCGACCCGCCGAGGACTTCGCCCGTGCGTTGGTGGAATACCGCGATGAGGAAGGGAAGGAGCGCGTGGTGGAGGCCACCACGTCGTGGTGCTTCGTGGGCGCGGGGCTCCGACTCACGATGGAGCTGTTGGGGCCGGAGTACTCCATGGTGGTGAACACGCTCGACGCGGGGCCGAAGTTGTTCTTCTCGCGCGAGGTGCAGGGGGAGGCAGGCGAAGATCTGGTCGAGAAGCAAAACGCCGAGATGGGACTGATGCCGGTCGTCAGCGACGAGGAGAGCGAGTACGGTTACGTGGGAGAGAACCGGCACATGGTGCAATCGTTTCTCGGAGGCAGGCTTCCCGCGGAGAGCTTCGCCGACGGTGTGAACGTAACGGAGCTCCTCATGACGGCGTACATGAGCGCTGAGCAAGAGCGGACGATCTCCTTCCCGCCCAAGGGACTTGAGTCGTTCGTGCCGGCCGTGGCGAGGGGGGAGTGGAATCCCAAGGGGTGAGACGGGAACCGGGAATCGTGAGGCGTGAGACCATGAGGCGAATAGGCATGATCACCATCCGGTTGGTGGCGGTCGCTCTTGCGCTGGGAGTGCTCGCCCAATGCGGGAGCGCGCAGGAGCGCGAGGGGTTCGAACAGTTGCTCCAGTCGCACAACGGTACATACACCAAGGACGGCTGGAACCACTACGGACCGGGCTACTTCGAACTGGACCGCGCGACCGGCGTGCTCACCTCGCACGGAGGGATGGGACTGTTCTGGTATGCCGCGAAGCAGTACGGCGATTTCGTCTTGGAGCTGGAGTTCCGCTACGCTGACCGAACGGCCAACTCCGGGGTGTTCCTCAGGGTGCCGGGCGTTCCGGTGAGTGATGACTACATCTACCACAGTTTCGAGGTCCAGATCGACGATGCCAGTGAAGGCAATGAGCAGACCGGCGGCGTGTACGATGCCGAAGCGCCCGCAGAGCTCGCCTCGAAGCCGCCCGGCGAGTGGAACCAATACAGGATCACGTTCGTCGGCAACCACATTACGGTCGAGCTGAACGGGCAGCGGGTGGTGGACTGGGAAGCGGAGCCACGCGGGAAAGTCGAGGATTTCGCCCCGCGCGGCTACATTGGGCTACAGAACCACGACGAAGGGAGCCGGGTGGAGTTCAGGAACATCTCTGTCAGGGAGTTGCCCCCAGGTAGAGCGCCTTGAGCGCGCGGTGGTAAGGCGTTAAGGTTCAGTCACCTCGGGACGTGGCGCAGTCCGGTAGCGCACCTGAATGGGGTTCAGGGGGTCGCGGGTTCAAATCCCGCCGTCCCGACTAGGTAACTTTAAGCCCTGCAACGGATTCCGTTGTGGGGCTTCTGCTTCGTGAACCCCGGTGTTGTGAGTTGTGTTGTGAGTTCCTGCGACCTCAGCGACTGGCAAGACGCTGCGTGGGGTGGAGCACGACCTGACGGACCGTCTCGGCATCGCGGGCGGTGCGGTCACGTGTGGGATAACTCCACAGAGTCGCGCATATTGCTGGGGCGCCAACACGTTTGGCGAGGTGGGTGATGGGTCCGACCACACCGTCTGGGAGCGGAC